>JAEYPP010000085.1 GCA_023410575.1 Bacillota bacterium
GTAGCGTTTTTGGTAATGACGCATAATTGTATTCCTCCAATCTGGAGTGAAATACTCCACTTATTTGGTTACAATTATAAATCAAAAATATGCTGTAGTCGAAACGGGTAGATTATTAGGCGCTTACATTATACTAATTAAAATTAATGGTAAACGATGAATAACATAGCGCATCGACTTATCCCTCGCTTCCCTTCTTTGAAAATTTTAAACAGTTAGGGCTGTGTTCTTCAACCATTACCGTTTCAACATCTAATAATCCGGAACAATGCTCTTTTATGAAATCACTGTGAATGTCAATGAATTTTTGAGCCAGGTGCTGATGAATTTCTGAGCCACCTGTGCTTTTGAAAAAGTATACCACTTTGGCTCTTGTGCTAATGAATTTCTGAGCCACTTTATATATAAATGAAGGGAAAATTGGGAGTAGTCCTTCATTTACCTTGATTTATCATATTACTTTATATTGTCCATGCGATAAGAATCACCATTCATGTTTAGTACATGAGATCTAAATGTTATACGATCAACTAATTGTCCGTATTGCAACAATAGAAAACCATTAAAAGGATTTAATACTCTTAAAACATCTAATTCTGAATGGTTACTGGAATGGTCATATCAAAACAATTATCTCATCTGTAGTCTTGATGAGATTCTTCCTGACTACGGTGATGATGTTTGGTGGAAATGCAATAAATGCAGCTATGATTATCAGATGTCGCCAAAGAATAGATATATATAGTAAGCGCCATAAGATAGCATGTCCTAAATGTAAAGGCTTAAGACTTAAAGTTAAATATTTCTTTTGATTACGTTCAAATGGACGAAACTAATTACGTAAGTGCTAACGATAGTTTCGTCCATTATTTTGATTAAATAAGAATTTAATTTCGTAAGTGTTAATCGAAGATTCGTCCAATAACTAAAAAATATTGTACTTTATAATTTAATAGAGGAAAGCCTTACTGGATAAGGAATAGAGCGATAAAGTACATTTATAATAGAATGTACTTTATTTTGATTTGAACTTTATTTTTTAAAATAATAAAGTTCATTTTTATAGATAAAGCTTTATAGTTTAGGGTGGATTTATGTCAATATTGTAGACACAAAAAGTTTAACTTTTTTGACCACTAGGCAGCATCATGTGCAGCCTGTGGTGTTAAATAATTGATTGAGCCATGAATCCTTTTACGATTATACCAAGATTCAATATATTCAAATATTGCTCTACGAGCAACTTTGAAATCATAATACCTTTTATGATTCACTTCTTCTTTTTTTAAAATAGAATGAAATGATTCTATACATGCATTATCATATGGATTCCCTTTTCTACTAAATGATTGAAGAATACCTTTTGATTCTAAGTAGTTTTTAAAGGTATGGCTAGTATATTGCGTGCCAAGATCACTATGAAGAATAAGTCCTTCGGTATATTTTACATTTAAGCAGGCATTCTCGACTGCTTTTACAGCAAGATCAGCAGTCATCGCTAAGCCATATGCATAACCTATTATCTTTTTACTGTGTAAATCCATAACAGAGGCAAGATAAGTCCAACCATCTTTTAAGGTATGGATATAAGTTATGTCTGTACACCATTTTTGATTAATCGAAGTAGTTGTAAAATCCTGATTTATAAGGTTTTCTTTCTCGTCTGAAGTAACTTTTTCAGAATGATAACGGAACTTTTTAACAACAATCGAGCGTATTTGCATAGCAGACATATAACGCTGTACTCGCTTTAGGCTAACCCTTTTCCCACGTTGAGAAAGAATTTTGTGTATTTTAGGTGCACCGTATCTTGATTTACTTTCAAGCCAAATATGTTTGATCTCGAGTTTTAGTTCATTGGCTTCGATTTCTCGATTTGATGGTACACTAACAAGAGCCTTATAATAAGTACTTCGCGGAAAATTTAAGGCTTTGCATATAAGTTTAACGGTATATATAGATTTGTATTTATCGATAAATGCAACGATCTCTTTTATCGACTTCTTGCGAATATGGCGGTAGCTTTTTTTAAGATTTCGTTTTCCATTTCAAGTTGAGCGATTCTTTTCTTCATTTTTTCATATTCTTTTGAAGTGATAGTTTCCTCATTAGAAACCTGAACTGGAGTGGCTTCTTTTAGCCATTTATAGATCGTTACATTTGCTACACCATACTCACGACTTAGGTAAGATACTGAACTACATGAATTATATAATTCTATTATTTGTTGTTTGAATTCCTCAGAATAACGAGTGCCGTTTTTGGACATTGTTTAACACACCTTTCTTTGAAGCTATTGTATCGTGTTAAACTTTTCGTGTCCACTGTTATATACTAACACCAGGGACAAAAATAAAGTTCAAAGTTAGAAGAGTATATAGAAGTTTCACTAATAATGATAAACATATCTTATAAAGTAAAATGAGTGAATTCTGACATACGGGGTACCAACAGTAGGTTGTGGTTTGTCTATCTTTAATTTAATTTTAAAAAAGGTAACCTAAATATTTGTGGTCTGAAACTATGCTATCATAAGCTGAAGATAAAATAATACTATTAAATTTTTTAAGCCCTTTATTTGTCACAGTTTTTACATCTATTTTATCTAATGAGTCTTTTTCCCCTTTGCCAATAATTAAAAGATATTGAGGTGTTAGAGGAAAATATATGGCATTATAATTGGATTGTGTAGCAAAACATACAAATGGAAATGCGGGATTATCAGATGTAATGAAACTGCCATTTTCAGCAGGGCAGTGAATTACAGTAACTTGGCAACGCTTCTTAATATTAGTGAAGTATTGACTAAAAAAACTTATATCATTGTTGAATAGAGCCTTGTAAATTTGAGATAGCCACGCACCACGAATATGACTACTAACAAAATCAATTATGTTTTTCTTTTCCTCTTCATTTTTAGCATTTTCTAATAGTAGATTTAATAAAACATTTTCTATTCGTGGAAAGATTCCTTGACAATCAAAATTAGGATTTCTGCACATAAATAACAAAAGAGTAGAAATAATAGATTCTATAACATCTAAATCCACTTTCATATCTTCATCTGCTATTCGTAATGAATATCCATTTTCTATTTGTGATAAAAATTTATTCAATGAATCATTCCATTTTTTTTCAACATAGTCATCTAAAGCATCTTCTAAAACATAGCTTCTAATTTCTTTTATGTTGGAAATAATTCTCTTTTTAGGAGCAAGCCTGTTAGAGCAATCAGCTTTTTGGAAAGACCATTGTTCCAAATTACCCAGATTTTGCGGGTCTGATAAAAGTTCGTTTGTATTTAGTTCTTGATTATTATAGAAGGCTACTGCATTGTAATTCTGTAAAATAACTCGAATTTGTTCTGCAAAATCCTCTTTAATTTTTGGCATATGGTCAAGAGTAAAATAACTTTCAAGATCGATTGTATATGTATGGCGTTTAAATAAGATAGACGTTACATTTCTTGGCTCTCCAATTGCTAAATTGGATTTTTTATAATAAAAAACATTTTCGTTGTTTTTAGGTGACCAACGTTTCAAATATACTCTTGGAACAAAATGTTGATTTCTTGTAGGCATATACTTCTCCTTTCTTACAAATCAATTTTACCATTCTCTTTGCCATATTTCTACCAGGAAATCATGTCCTTTTTGCAAAAGTCTTCGAAGGAAAAAGAAATATTTCTTTTAACAAAAGTATAAAAGTTATTGCGTGATAAAGTCGTGTACATGTACATTATGGTACAATTTATTTTTACTACTGACCAGAGGGAAAATACTGACCGTTTATGCCGTATTTATGCATTTTATGCCATGGATATATAAAAAAAATACAAATAATGTAAAATTATAATGTATCTGCTTTGAAATATCTATAATTACATAATTATAGATAATATGTTTAGAAGGTGGTGATTTAACAATTGTTCCAATATAGATGATATACATGTATATTGGATGGAAAACGGAGTGATACGGGAAAAGGTTAGACTTGCAGATGGCTTTAGTGAATATCTCTAGTTTAAGTGAGGTATAGAACTTCCGTTGCAGCCGACAGACTTCTATACTAGAATCCTTAATTCAGTCGCAGAATCAATCTAAAGCTAATCGTGAGAGAACACTTCAAGTAAGTGACAAAAACCAAATGCATCTAGTGTTGGAGCTTCTTTATGAACTATGTACTTACTGGTGAATATCAGATTTAAAATAATGCAGTTCAGGAAAAGCCAGATCAACATAAGAAGTAAGCTGATTTTTTACTTAGGTATATTTATTAATTAGTATCATACGAAAATGACCTAGCTCCTTAAGATCATCATGCTGGATTGGTTATTCATACCATTATAAACTTGATTGAAACAAATACTCCAGAGAGATTTCTTCATGACACATCCAGCTTAAAAATGATTCGGATAAAATCATGGCAGTACACACCTTCTAATAGTCTGTACTACTGGAAAAAGTTTATGGATCGTCAACAGCATCGGAATGTATTATAGCCACAATTCAAAAAGAAAGGAAAAGTATATGTATTAGATTCTACATACATCATACAAGGAAAATATGAGAAAAAGAAGCATAGGGATAGCAAAGGGAATATTATTTATGCTTATATCCGTAGTAATGATTTTGTGTTCCCCACTGGAAATTGACTATGGAAGTAGCATTACCACAGAAAACGACAATATTGATGGAGAGTATACGATTGATGAAGAAGGAACTCTAGTTAAGTACACAGGAAACGAAAAAGATATTTGCATTCCTAAAGGGGTGAAAAAAATTGGTGATAGAGCATTTGCTGAATGTAGTTTTTTAAGAAGCGTTGATATACCAGATACAGTATTATCAATTGGTGAATCTGCTTTTAGGGGGTGTACCTTATTATTTCAAGTGACAATACCAGAGAGTGTAGTAGATATAGGAGATTATGCCTTTAATAAATGTGAAAATTTAGAGAATATAGAATTACCATCTCAAATTAAGGTTATTAATCGAGGACTTTTTGCAAATTGTTACTACTTGAATAGGATTACAATACCTGAAGGTGTAATAGAAATAAAATCAGATGCATTCAGCTGTTGTGAAGGTTTGATAAGTATTATCCTCCCTGATAGCTTACGTAGAATTGAATCTTTTGCATTTCGTAATTGCGGTTTAAGGAAAATTGAAATACCAAAAGGTATTAAGGTAATAAATAGTTATACTTTTAATAACTGCTCTTATCTTAGCGAAGTTGTTTTACCAGAAGGTGTGACTACAATAGATAATAATGTGTTTGCTTGCTGTCATACTCTAAAAAAAATAGTTTTACCAAAAACATTAAAGGTAATTAATCCGTTTGCTTTTAGTGAGTCAGGAATTGAAACTATAACAATACCTGATAGTGTTAAAGTACTTGAATATGGAGCATTTTCAGAGTGTGATTCTCTAACAGAGGTTAAACTTTCAGAAAACTTACAAAAAATAGAAGATCGTGCCTTTTATGATTGCAAAGAACTATCAGAAGTAACAATTCCCAATAACCATACAATCATTTCGGGCGAAGCATTTGTAAATACCAAATTAGTGTTAGATTTAAATGAACATAATCCATTGCTTATCATCAACGGCGTATTAGTAGGTTGCTACAAAGATATTGATGAAATTTCCATACCAAATGGTGTTTTTACCATTGGAGGAGGGGCATTTAAGGGGTCTTCTATAAAAAAAGTTTCAATCCCAAGTAGTGTTAAGGTAATTGATAAGTATGCTTTTGCTGATTGTGAGGAACTAGAAGAAATTAATTTCTCAGAAGGATTAGAAATAATAAATGAAAGTGCATTTAGCGGTTGCCATAAATTAAATAGTATTGAGTTACCAATTGGTTTACTAACTATAGAGAAGCACGCATTTTCACATTGTCACAATCTAACAAATGTACTGGTTCCCAATAGTGTAATTTCAGTTGGAGGTGAACCATTTGAATATACATCTTGGTTAGATTCTGAACGAAGTAAAAATCCATTGGTTGTAATAAATAATATTGTAGTTGATGGAATGAAGTGCAGTGGAGATATAATAATACCTGATAAAATAACATCTATTGCAGCTTATTCGTTCTGCAACAATAGGAACATCAAAAGTGTGAAATTTCCAAAAAGCTTAGTAACAATTCGTGAAGGTGCATTTGCGCAAACTACATTAAAAAAAGTAGATTGTTCTGGTAGTAAACCTATTATCTATGATTACGCATTTTATGGCTGTGAGTATATCGGAGATTATGATTATAAATTAGGCGGAAATCAACAAAGTTCGATATTTTCAGTAAATAATGTTTTGATTAAATGGTCTTATGTTTCTGGTCATGTTGTAATTCCTGATGATATAACTAAAATAGATGCTTTTGCATTTACGTATGATAGAAGTATAGAAAGTGTAATAATTCCAGGAAGTGTTAAAATAATTGGAATGGAAGCATTTTGGGGTTGCTCCGCAAATACAATAATTTTACAAGAAGGTGTTCAAGAAATCGGTCAAAATGTTTTCAATTCAAATACTCTTAAAAAGCTAGTTATACCAAAAAGTGTGAAATTTATTGGCAAGTATATGGCTACATCAGAATATGGTTTGGTGGTTTATGGTTATGAAGGTTCATATGCACAAGAATATTGTGAATTATACGATATCGACTTTGTTGCACTCGATAAACAAAATCAATCAGGATCCATTATTATTTATGATTATGATACCGGTGAAGCAATACCTAATATGAAAGCTATGATCAATGGAAAATCCTATACCACAGATGCAGAAGGTTACATAAAGTTATCAGGTGATGATTTAGATTCTTTGACAATTCAAGTAAAAGGATATGATGATTTAGTTAAAAAGGACCACTCTCTAGATCCAGAAGATCCTTATCCAATTGGACTAACCCAAGATGAGTCATTCAATCAACCAATTACGAAAGTTATTTTAGAGGGTACTGGGAGATATCGAGCATTTAAGAGTGATATACTAGAAAAAGAAGTATCATATATGAAAAATACGACTATGAAATGTAATATCGCATTTAAAACTGAATCGAATGGAAAGGCTATCTCAAGATATGTGATTAAATCAAATAATCATATCCTACTTGAGAGTAATTCAGGAGTTTTTGAAGATGTAAAAATGTCATTATTTAAGCCAGGGGCACGTATTACGGCATTAGTTGTATATGAAGATGGAACAAGAAGCAAACAAGTTGAATTAAAGATAAATAATTATGATTTATTAAGAGAGTAACAAGAGAGGGGGAATTAAAGATGGATAGTCTAATAAAGAGATGGAACAAGTTTATTAGCTTTTTGATGATAATAGTTTTTGTGTTTTCTATCTGTCCAGTGATTGATACCAAAGCAAGTTCAAATAATAGTATATATGATGGACAAGGATATGAGGTTACATTTAGGATAGATAATCAGTGGCAAGATGCATTTAACGCAACAATTTCAATAAGAAATACAGGAGTTGAACAAATTGATAACTGGGCATTAGGTTTTTATTTGCCATATACAATAACAAACATATCGAATGGTGTGATAAAATCATGTAATGAAAACTATTATGTAATCAAAAATTCTGGTTATAATCAAGATATAACAAGTGGGAATGTTATTACGTTTGGATTCACTGCTAAATGTGATAATACAGTCCAATTTCCTACATCCTATGATTTACTAACTTTTAAAGAAAAATTATCTCAGGAAAAATTTAAAGTGAATTTTAGAATTACTGGTAGCTGGGATAAAACAATGAACGGTGAATTAGAAATTAAGAATACTTCAAGTGAAACGATTGAGGATTGGATTTTGGAATTTGAATCGGAATTAAATATTACACGTTTCTGGACATCAGATATTGTAAGCCATAATGCTAACCATTATGTAATCAAAAATAGTGGCTATAATTCAATGATTAATCCTGGAGAAAGTCTAGTATTAGGGTTCGAAGGTATATCAAGCAGTGGCGAAATGAATGCTAGCGCTTATACTTTATATCAGATTTCCACAGATAGTGCTGAAATCGTCACACCAACGATAACCCCGACAGTAACACCAACGATAACGCTAACGCCAACCGTCACAATATCGGTAACACCGACAGTAACCCCATCCGTAACTCCAACTATTGATTATGAATTAGATACAGACGGGGATGAACTCCCAGATTATGTAGAAGTAGAAATTGGATCTAATCCGAATATGGTGGATACAGACGGAGATGGATTATCTGATGGATTAGAGCACTATTTATTAGGTTTAAACCCTATTTCTGTGGATACAAATGGAGACGGGATATTAGATAATAATGAAGATTTAGATCAGGATGGATTGACTAATATCGAGGAATTAACATTAGGAACCAATCCACTAATGGCTGATACGGATACCGATAGTATTAGTGATAGTGATGAGGTAAATATTTATCATACTAACCCAATAGATGCTGATACGGACCGAGATGGCTTAATCGAAGGTGATGAGATAAAACTAGGACTAGACCCATTAAAAAGTGATTCGGATGGTAATGGTATAGCAGATAACGAGGAAAAAATACAGCAATCTATTACACAAGATATTATTGAAACTGAAAAACCTGAAATCACTGAAGTATCTATAACAATGAATAGTACAGGTTATATTAATTCTAATACTCAAATAGAAAATATGTATAATAAAGACATTATGTCAAGTGAAGTTGTTGGACTGATTGGTGTACCAATTGAAATAGAATCAAGTTCATCTTTTGATGAGGCAACAATAATATTTCAATATGATCCCACTAAGTTAGGTGATACTAATGAAGAAGATTTAAGAGTAATGTGGTATGATAAAGATAATAACAAATATGTTATAATGGACAATGAATCGGTAGTGGACTTAGAGAATAACACAGTTAGCTATACCACCACTCATTTTTCAACTTATCTTGTTGTTGATCGTAAGGAGTGGTATGAATTTTGGAGTAATTCTATATTATATCGTAGACAGACTACTAAAAAAATACCAAGACAATATTATGATTTCTGTTTTGTAGTTGATAATTCTGTTAGTATGTCAGGTACTAGGATTAATACTGCAAAAGATATGATTAATAAATTTGTAGATGCGATGTATTCCAATGATAGGCTAGCAGTTATTGGATATGATGATAGTGTTAAGAGTGAAAAGACTGTTAAGATATATCAAAAATTTAATTTAGATAAGAGTAATTTACAAGATATACTTAATGACATAGGTGTTAAATATAATGATAAGGAGGGAGATTGGTTAACTACTTCATTAGACTTAATTCAAGATACTCCAAACTGGAAAGTAAATAGTATTGAAAACAAAAAAATTATAGTTGTTTTTAGTGATGGTGACATTAACTGCAGCGAAGAAACATTAAAAAGAGCTGAAGATAAAGGAATTAAAATATATATTGTACTGGTTAATTCGTCGTATAACCATAAAAAATCACAAAAAATAACTGATCAGACTGGTGGGGACTTATACATAGCTAAGACGGCAGAAGAAGTAAGGAAATCAATTTTTGGAATAGATGATGAATCTATTGGAGAAGTGGATCCAACGGATACAGATGGAGATACATTACCAGATATTTATGAATTAGGTGGTATGATTGGACCAAATGGTAAAGTATACTATACTAATCCTAAATTTGCAGATACAGACGGTGATGATTTAAGTGATGCAGAAGAGATGGGGGTTATTTGTAAATATGGAGAACAACCTATATTAAAGCAAATTGAACTATTCCAAGATGGATTTAATTCAACAGTTTATGCAGAGTATTTCGATATTAAAAGTGATCCAAATGAGGTGGATACTGATGGAGATGGATTTTGGGATGATGAAGATATAAAAGCAACAGTAAGAACAAAAGATAATATGGACTCATTTTATATTTCTGATAAGTACTATGTAAATCGAAAAAATGGGAAAAAGTACTTAGTTCCAGAGACTCAAGATATGGATATAATGGATAATGAGGATAAAAAGATTTTACTTTGTTTATATATGATGTCTACCCATTATTTTAATAAGAGAATTAATGAATTTGGAGAAAATAGCAATCCTTCCATAAATGAAATATTAATTGAGAATGAGATTATTAAAATGAGAAAATCTGACAAGTATAAAGGAAAGTATGCGTTCTCAGATCGTTTAGGAGAATGTATGGGCACATTAAATATTGTACCATTTGGTGCACAAGTATTTATTGAAGATCGAAGTATAAATACTGTAGACAAGTTATGGTATTCAGGTGTTATACTAGATGGTATTTCTGGTATTTTATCACTTGCCGTAACAGATGTTGGTTGTCAGGCGTTATCAAGGATAATTACCCTGATTTCGGTTGGTATGGATGAACAAATAGGCTCTACTGATTATGGATGGCTTTATACATTATCTATCAAAGATACAAAACGATGTTTAGGAGTATCAGCTGTATTAGGCATTGTAGATTATTTTAATACGGATATTTCAATAGGGGATTCTCACATAAGAATATGTTTACATAGAGGTGGAAGTGCACATATGGCAGAACAAAGTGTATTAACAGCAGTAATTAATAAGGATTATTATCCATGCTTTAGCCAAATTGCAGAATATGGATATGATAATGAATTAAATCCATATAGTAAATAATATAGGAGGGGATATGATAGTAAAGAAACGATGCCCATGGTGTGCAGAACAGTTAATCCATCATAATTATCACGAGGAAAGATCTGGTGCAATTCGCTGTAATGCTTGTGGTAAATGGAGCACTTTTTATAATAAAATTCTGTTTAATTTAACTGCAATATCCATCTTTGTAATTAGTATTGCATTAGCAGTATTACAAGTCTCAATACATATTATCATAGTTATTTTTTCTTTACTCATGGGTGTATTCACCTACTATGATACAATGCCTTTAAAAAGAATTGCTCGAGATGAACCAGAATGGAAATTGCATATTGAAGAAACTTCTTTTGGGACTTTTGATATAAAGTGGAATGAGAATAAAATAAAAGTGTTTGGACCATGGTCAAATACAATTTTATTTTTATGCGCTGTAAATCAATATAATGTTCCTAGCTCTAATATGTATTGTGTCAGAGTAACAAAAAAAGGAGGAAAGTATAAGATAACTCAAATTGATGATAGAATTGATAGTGCACAAATATTATCATTATTCCAATTAAAAAGCACTAATTTGAATTTATTCAATGAAAAAAAAGTTGTTGGAAGTTTATTATTGAATAATATGAATACCGCAGAGAAATAAATATAAATAAATCATATGGAATAAATGAAATTCCAGTTATAAGATAGGGAGTGACTTTTGATGTCCCCCCTATCTTATTGTATCTAGGTACAATATAGGAATTATGAAAAAGACGCCTTGCAATACCGTATGCTAATGCAGGGATTATCGATTGTGTCCAAACATCCGATTTCCAAACTTAAAGAGCCTAAGGAAATCATATAGCTTTGTATAAAACAGAGAAATTTCTTGTCATGTATCAAGGAACAAAAAGAACCTATTTATTAGCTGATTGGAGCATGATATATCGTTCTAAAAGAGTCATAAACACTCTGTAATTATCTTTAATTCAATTGAAATGGCTTGTTTATCAGCCTTTCATATAAGCTCTGTGAAGGTATAAACCATAGGCATTATGCCGAATTCCATAATTGATAGAAAAAGTTCATATTTATGAGGGTGGGGAAGGAACTTTCAAAAGACTATTAAGACCAATAATTTCCATCGAAAAGTTCGTTTAAAAATAACGTTCTCGGATTGATTACTCCTTGTTGTAACAATACGTTGGCATAACCGTTAGAAAATCTCGATTTTATGCTTTGTGCATCTATATTGTGATTCCCATTATGACAATTTTATTCATCAATTAATGAATGAAAATGTCTGGATGGAGAAGTTATTTATTTTCTTAGTAATATTTCACTTGATAAAGTATTTTATAGTTTAACGAAATGGATTTATGTCAATATCGTAGACACAAAAAGTTTAACTTTTTTGACCACTAGGCAGCATCATGCGCAGCCTGTGGTGTTAAATAATTGATTGAGCCATGAATCCTTTTGCGATTATACCAAGATTCAATATATTAAAATATTGCTCTACGAGCAACGTTGAAATCATAATACCTTTTATGATTCACTTCTTCTTATTTTAGAATAGAATGGAATGGAATGATTCTATACATGCATTCCTTTTTTAGTTCAATGATAAGAGCAAGAAACACTACTTCAAAAGGCTGTTCTTTTTGTTCCAGCAAAAAAGTAACAAGAGAGAATAGTTTTGCTTCTCTTCATCCAGAAGTGATGGACGAATATGATCCATCAAACGATATTGATCCATATGCAGTTACTGAATACAGTACAAAGATTGCAAAATGGATCTGCCGAAACAACAATGAACATAGATGGGATGCACCTTTTCAATGGCGTGCAAGAGGGCAAGGAAGTTGCAGTATTTGTCGTGGTTATCAATATGGGAAAATGTTCTACGAGGATCATGAGGAGTATGAACAGTATTATGATAATGAAAAGAACGATAGACCATTCCATAGTCTATCTAATATGTCAAATGATTATGTTTGGTGGAAGTGTCCTTTCGGGCATTCTTTCGAGAGAACAGTTTATAACATGACTCGAAAAAAAAGCTTTAAATGCCCGATATGTGAAAATTTGATCGTTCAAACAGGTGAAAATGATCTTGCATCTCAATATCCAGATTTAGCAAAAGAATTTGATACTGAGAAGAATCATGTTTTACCTCAAAACATAACGATTGCCTCCTCAAGTAATGAAACATGGTGGAAATGTTCAGAAGGACATGAATTCCAACGTTCTGTATACAATAGAATACATCATTTTAGTGAATGTCCTATATGTAATCGAACAGTAGTGGTAAAAGGCGTAAATGACTTTCTTCATACCTATCCAATGATTAATGACATATGGGATCGTCAATTAAACGATAGAAATCCGGAAGATATTTCTGACCGTAGTACCGGAAACTTTCATTTCAAATGTGAAAAAGGACATCAATATTACTGTTCATTAAGCACCATAAAAGCTAATGGGTTTGAATGTTTAGTATGTAACAATAAGATTATTCAGGAAGGTGTAAATTCTCTTGTTGATACTGATTATGAGCTTTCACAGGAATTCAGTCCAAACGAAGAGAGAAAACCGTCTGAATTCACAAGTAAATCTGCTTATTGGGCACTTTGGAGATGTAAGGTTTGTAACAATGATTATCATTGGCCTATAAAGGAGAGAAGTCTTAATGATCAAAGTTGTCCATTTTGTAATAACAGATATACAAAGTTGGGTGTTAATAGCCTTATTGATACACATCCTGAACTTGCCAAAGAATATGCTCCAGACAATGAATATGATGTTACTCGTGTCAATAAAGATAGTAAATCATGGGCTTATTGGATATGTCCAAAGTGCCATGGACGATATGGAGCTTATGTGAATGAACGCGAGGTAGGAGATGATAGTTGCCCTTATTGTAGAAATATTAAGGCGTTGAAGGGATTTAATTCACTATTAGACACCCATAGCCTTTTGGCAAAAGAGTGGTCCCCTAATAATGAACGCGACATATCTGAGTTTACGAAAAACAATGTATATGAAGCTTTATGGGAATGTCCAACTTGTCACGGAGAATACGCTGCTCGTATTTGTGAACGTGAAATAGGAGACGACAGTTGTCCTTATTGTAAAAACAAGAGAACACTCCCTGGATTCAACTCTTTAACAGACACCCATAAGCTTTTAGCTGATGAGTGGTCTCCGAATAATGAACGTGATGTATCTGAGTTTACAAAGAGCCATTCTTATACAGCTATATGGAGATGTTCAACGTGTCATGGAGAGTACGCCGCACGTATTTGTGACAGAGAAGTCAGAGATGATAGTTGTCCTTACTGTAGGAATAAGAAAGTTTTGCCTGGATTTAATTCGTTGGTTGATACTCACAGCCTTTTGGTTAACGAATGGTCACCAAACAATGAGTATGAAGCATCTGAGTTCACGAAAAGTAGCACATACCGTGCTTTATGGGAATGCTCAACGTGTCACGGTGAATACTATGCTTGCATTCGTGATCGTGAGGTAGGGGATGATAGCTGTCCTTACTGTAGGAATAAGAAGGTATTGCCTGGATTTAACTCGTTAGACGTAAAGCATCCAGAGCTTTTGGGAGAATGGGATTACATCAACAACTATTTTCTTTGCAGTCCTGATGAAATCTTAGATACGCATATAAAAGATGTTTGGTGGAATTGCAAGGTATGTGGTTCAAAGTATCCAATGAGTCCAAAGAAAAAGTTATATTATCAGCATAGACACATGAAATCATGTCCTTATTGCAAAGGTTTCCGTAGAAAAAAGAGATACTTCTATTAGCAAAAAAGCACTCACATTTGAATCGTCTCCCAAAAGTTAAACCTAAAAAGTTTAACGATTGGAGGTCGCCTCAAATGTGGGTGCTTTTTATAGAATAAAGTACATTTTTGCATAGAAATTGCAAAAAAAAAATTTTAGTTTAAATTAAAATAAAGTTCATTTTTCATCAATTTTTTTTAAAAATTTTTTTTAAGTTATTATTCAATATTAGTCATTTTTTCGTGCGCAGCGGGCGGGAGTTACCTTACTTTTCCCTCAGCTTTACTTTATCCCTAGCACTGCGTCTACGTTCCTCCTCAACAGCAGCATAATGCTTTTTCGTTGTGTTAACATCATGATGGCCAAGAACATCAGCGACAAGATAAATATCACCGGTTTCTTGATAAAGAGAAGTACCATATGTACTGCGAAGTTTATGCGGAGTGATTTTCTTTAGTGTAGTTACGGTTCTAGAATATTTTTTAACCATAACTTCAACATTACGGACACTAATACGACTCTTTCGAGACGATAGGAAGAGAGCGCTTTCGTGACCTTCGATCGTTGCAATATTCTTACGCTCATTGATGTAATTGAATAGTGCTTCACGAACTTCTTCGCCAAAGTAAACGTATGCTTCATAACCACCTTTTCTGACAATCTTGATTCGATCATTGTTAAAATCAACATCATTAAGATCAAGTCCAACACATTCCGAAACTCGGATACCAGTACCGAGTAATAGAGTCATTAACGCTAAATCACGTACTTTCGTCTTTTTATGAAATACCTTTTGATTATTGGTTAGCTTATTACCAGATTCAACGACATCAAGAAGCTCTGCAACTTCATTAACATCAAGTCGAACGATTGCTTTATCATGAATCTTTGGCATGTCTACTAGGACAACTGGATTTTCTGTAACCATTTTGTTTTTATAAAAATAGCGATACATCGAACGTAATGCAGATAGTTTGCGCTTTTGTGCTCGCTCGTTATTGGTTAATACTTTCGAGTCCTTTTTGTAAACCTTTAAATATTCTAAATATTCTTCAATATCAGATGCCTTGATTAAATTGAGCAAGTCAAGAGGCAATTCCTTAATTGGTGTATTTGTATAGGATGGATTACATTCGACGATAAATTCAAAGAAATTATGTAAATCCTGAGCATAAGCAATACGCGTACGTGACTCCGTTGTTGGCTCAATACCACGAAAATAGTCTTTCAGCCAGGTTGGAAGCTCTGTTAAAAGTTCTCTTAATTTCAATGTATTTTCAATTGTTTTTTGCTGATGATAGGTTTCACGTTCCATTTCATTTCCTCACTTTGTTAATACATGATATATAAATTATACTCTATTTTAACTAAACTAACAAGAAAGAAGCAGAAGGAAAGAGCAGTTGTTCATCATGAATGGCAACATACTAATCTATGTAAAATCACGATAAACAATATGAAATAAAAATACGATAGGATAAACAATATAATGATTAAAAAACACGATAAGATAAACAATATGACGATTAAAAGATGCGATAAGATAAAGAATATGATAAGATAAGGAATGTAATAAAATAAAGAGTGTGATAAGATAAAAAATACAATAAGATAAGAAATAATACAGAACTATTTAGGGTTGTGTATGACTAAGATATTGATATAAATATTGATGAGTAAAAAGAGAAAGAAACAAACATTAAGCCACAAATTATTAATACATCAATAAAAATCAATGATAGAGATTCATATCTGAGAGGAGAGTATAATGATAAAACAAGCAGAACGAAAAGATATTCCATTTATTGAAGACATTTTACTCGATGCAGTCAATTGGCTTCGGAGCATAGGAATGGAGAATAAATGGACAAAAACTAATGTATTATGGGAGAATCTATCCAAGGAATATAAGATTACTGATTTTTACATAGCTTATGATGGTCAACAGCCTGCTGCCTGCATGGCTTTGACCGATTCTGATTGTATCGCAATAAAAATAAACCACCGGCTATGCCGGTGTGTCCCCAATTAGCTTTAGCTTCAAGCAAAAAACCTCCTATGATATAATAAATGTGGGTTTAGCCAACCACAAAAATACATAGGAGG
>JAEYPP010000045.1 GCA_023410575.1 Bacillota bacterium
GGCCCAGGAACACCAGGAGGTCTAGGAATGCCAGGAGGCCCAGGAACACCAGGAGGTCCAGGGATGCCAGGAAGACCAGGAACACCAGGAGGTCCAGGAATGCCAGGAGGTCCAGGAACACCAGGAAGACCAGGAACACCAGGAGGTCCAGGAATGCCAGGAGGCCCAGGAACACCAGGAGGTCCAGGAAGACCAGGAACACCAGGAGGCCCAGGTAGACTACGAGATGACAGAGATCGGAGACGTAGAAGAGAATTTGGTCCTCGGGAACATTTTCCAAGAGGTAACTTTCCACTTCCACCACAAGAGATTTTATATCTTCAAAACGGGATTATCCGTTCCATCAACCGAGCAGGACTTAATACGTTAGTAACGATAGCACTAAGTTCAGGCAATGCATCAAATCAAAATCAATTGATTACTTTAGTGGTTACTCCTAACACTGTACTTCGTGATCAAAATCTTCGTGTGATACGAATCAACGACCTCCGTGTTGGTATGTTTATTTCAGCTGCATACTCCTCGAGATTTACAAGAAGTATTCCACCTCAAGCTGTTGCTTTTAGTATCATTGCATTTATTGAGGAGCCATTTGCTGTTACGACTGGAACCATCATTTTTATAAATGATAGATTTCGAACAATAACGACAGGAAATCGTAACAATGTAAATAGTCAGATTGTTTTTAATATAACGGATGAAACAGAAATTTATGGTCCAGATGGTGGTAGAGTACGCTTTAATCGATTAAGAGTTGGAGATAGGGTTCGAGTAGAGCATGCAACTTTCCAAACCTTAAGTATTCCTCCACAGACGACTGCATTCCGTATCTTTATCTTAAGTTAATATGTTTTTTTCGTTATTAATTAATTAAATGAGTTAATTGTACAACTGCTTAACGATAATTATCTTGAAATGTAATAACACGTCAAGTAAATTTATTACAGTTTTTATATGTCTGATGTTTCATTAACAGTCGGACTGAGGGATAAATAAAGATATATATTTATTCCTCAGTCCTTGTTGTTATGATTAAATTTATAGTTTTGCTTTCTATATTTAAAATTACAACTGCAACGACAAAAGTTCCTGATAAAAAATCGAAGATAAGAATACATAGAATCGTCAGTAAAAGCCAAACTAATTTAGAAGTTAAGAAAGGTGGATATGACGATGATGAAATTTTTTAAATGTGATAATGATAGTTTGTTAATCCCAGTAACAAAATGTTTTACAAACGAAGGAAGTCTAAAAAATGCAGATGAAATTACGCCAAATAGTGAGGACGCTTCTAAAGAAAAGCATATGCCAGTAGTAACTTGCACAGAAAATACGATTATAGTCAATGTTGGAAGTATTGCACATCCAATGACAGAAGAGCATTCCATTACTTCTGTAGTACTTGAAACTCAAAAAGGTGGACAATATCAATTTTTACCACATGACAGTGAGCCAATTGCAAAATTTGAAGTCAGTTCCGGTGACCGTGCTATTGCTGCTTATGCTTATTGTAATCTACATGGTTTGTGGAAAGTTGATATCGATTGAGCTAAATTTGAAAAAGTGTTTTGCATGCAAAACACTAGCGCCAAGCGCGATCGTGTATGCGACATCTTCCTATTGCGCTTGTGTGCTATTTGTGTCCTTCTTTTGGGACGCTTTTTTATATACGAGGAAATTCAGAGTAATTTCCTCGTATATAAAAAGTTCGCTCTGCGGACTTTTTTGTCGCCTATATATTATTATATAAAATTAAAGTAAACTATGTAACTTGGGGGAGTAGTAACAAAAGTCATCATCATGTGAAAAGAAGGATAGTTTAAATTTATTTACAATATATGTAAATAAAGAAAATCTATATTGTCGTATTGGGTTTTTAGGTTTATAATATATTAAGTAACAATATTTAATGGTAAAAATAGAAATTAATCTGTTTCTTACATTTTAAGGAGGAAATATGAAAAAACAACGAAAGCTAATCGGTGTAATTGCCGGGCTTGTTGATGCTAAAGCGCAAGCAGAAATTATGAAGGGCTTATGTGAGGTTGCCTTTCAAAATAATTATGATATAGCTGTGTTTTCAATTTCGATAAAACAATATGCCCGGGAAATGTATCAGACTGGTGAAATTAATATATATAATCTTATGAATTATGAATTGTTTGATGGGATAATTATTATCCCTGACACGATCCGAATTCCAGGCCTTGTTAAACAAATTACAACCGAATTAAAAGAAAAATTTTTTGGACCAGTCATTAGTCTAGACTATTATTTGGATGGTTTCATAAACATTGAATATGACGATGTAACTTCGATGGAGGCTTTGACTGACCATTTAATTGATGTCCATCATCTTACGAATATCGCTTGCATGACTGGACCAAAGGAGCATCCTCATGCAAATCGTCGATTGAAAGGGTACATAAATTCTCTAAAAAAACATAAGATTGAAGTGAAGGAAGACCAGATATATTATGGTGACTTTTGGTATAATGAAGGAGAACGTGTCGCAAATCATATGGTAAACTCGCTTCCACAGATTCCACAGGCACTGGTTTGTACATGTGATGTAATGGCTATTAGTGTTTGTGAAGCATTAAAAAAATATCATATCAAAGTGCCAAGAGATATTGCGGTTGTCGGATTTGATGAGAGTAGAAACGGCATTTACTATAAACCATCAATAACAACAATGAGGCATAAATCCATTGGACTTGGTAAATATGCAATGACACATATGATTGAGGTATTAGAGCAGAAACCTTTCACAAAGCCTTCAGATATCGACTCGACTTTTCTTGCTTATGAAAGCTGTGGATGTAGCTTTGATGATGAGGGAGTAGATTATTCACCTCTATGTATCATTGATGACGATTTTACAGATAATTTCTATAGTGCTTATAATTATATGATTGAAGAGTTACTTTCTGCTGATACACTTCAGATACTATCCGAAAGAATCTGTGAACATACAAGGCAATTTAATGAATATGATAAATTTTATTTAGCTATGTGTGACAATTGGGATTATGTTGGTTTTAGCGAAGAAACTTCACAAAATTATGCAACATATAAATATACAAATAAGATGCATTTACAGATTGCAAAAGAAGGTCAAAGAAATAACTTTAATCAAGAGACATTTCCATCTTCAATTATGCTTCCAGAGATTTGGTGCGAACGAGAGAAACCTGCGGTATTTTATTTTAATCCGATACATTTTAATGATCGGTGTTTTGGGTACTGCGTTCTTACATACACGAAACCAAATACGATTGCTCGCTATCATCGAGATTGGCTAAGAATTGTTGGTATGGCTCTTGAGAGTTTAAGAGTAAAGAATAATTTTAAGTATTCAAATAAACAGTTGGAAGAGTATGCCCAAATTGATAGTCTAACAAAGATATATAATCGTAATGCGTTTGCAAAATATAGTAAAATTTTTTATCAAAAAGCTTTACAGGAACATAAAATATTGCTAATTCTTATGGGAGACTTGAATTGTTTAAAATATATTAATGACAACTATGGTCATATTGAAGGTGATAATGCAATTCAGTTATGCGCAATTGCATTTCAGCGTATTTGCAGTGAAAATGAAAAATGTTTCCGATATGGTGGAGATGAATTCATTATGTTTGGATTAGGTAACTATTCTTTAGAACAAGTGAAATATTTTGAAAAAGAGATTCACAGCTATTTGCATACATACAATGAGAATTCAGAAAAACCATATGAAGTTAAGATTAGTTTAGGCTATTGGTTTGGTAAAGTTGATGAAAATCATACTCTATGTGATTACATAAAATTAACTGACCAAGCAATGCTTGCAAAGAAACAGAAACATAAAAAAGAAAAAACTTGTTAAAACAGATAAATCAGTTGACTAATTAATGATTTTAACTAAAATCAGCAGAGGAACCAGCCATTCATGTGGAGCATCTAGACCAGGTGGATGTTCTTTCTTGGTAGTGCCTGATTGCTTTTATAGAAAGTAGTCAGGTATTTTTTATTGTAACTAAAATAATGAGAAAGGTCATCAAGAGTAATAAATTCACACATAACGATTTTATGTGTGAATTCGAAAAAAGAATAATATGAAAGAGGTAGTATTAAACAATATTATGGCAAGAGATAAAATAAATTATGACAGAACAAATTTAGAATCCTTTGGGTTAGATCAAGTACTTTTAACCGATGATTATTACATAAAAGCAACCCAAAAAGAGATTGAATATCTTTTATCAATTGAGCCACAGAGGCTTCTTGCTGGGTTTTATAATACAGCAGGAATTCAAAAAGATGGATTAACTCCATATGAGGGATGGGAAAGTTCATTAATTGGAGGACATACCATCGGACACTACCTGACTGCTTGTGCTAATCTTTATGTTTCCCAGAATACAAAACTGCAACAAAAGAATCAGTTACAATCGATCATGACTAAAATTATAAATGGTTTAGATGAATGCCAAAAAGCAATTGGAACGGGTTTTATCTTTGGTGCCACTGTACTTAACAAAGAGAATATCGAACTACAATTTGATCATGTGGAGAGAAAAGAAACTGATATTTTTACGCAATCGTGGGTTCCTTGGTATACGATGCATAAGATTTTTGAGGGACTGATATCGGTAGCTTCTATGAAAAGGAATACATTGAAGAATGATGAATTGCAGCAGGATGAATCGCAGCAGGATGAATTGATACAGGACGTATGGCAACAGGATGATTTGCATTATGTTAGAATAGAAGATGTTTCCAAACTTGCACTTAAGATAGCAACAAAACTCGGTGAATGGACATATCGTCGTGTCATGTCTTGGTCAAGGGAGACGTTAACGACTGTGCTTGAGACCGAATATGGTGGAATGAATGATTGTCTGTATGACCTATATCAACTGACCGGAGATAAAAGGTTTGCAGATGCAGCGCATGCTTTTGATGAGCTGGATTTATTTGAAAAGATATGTTCGGCAAAAGAAGGTGACCACGTATTAAATAACCATCATGCCAATACGACGATTCCGAAGTTTGCAGGAGCTTTAAATCGTTATATTTCTTATCTTAATGATTCGACAGTAAATGCTGATCCATACCTAGAGTATGCAAAAAGATTTTGGGATATGGTAGTAAATCATCATTCTTACATAACTGGTGGAAACAGTGAATGGGAACATTTTGGACTTGATGATATCTTAGATGGAAAAAGAACAAATTGCAATAATGAAACCTGTAATGCTTACAACATGCTCAAAATGACGAAGAAATTATTTATGATTACAGGAGAAGCAAAATATGCTAATTATTATGAAAAAACATGGTTGAATTCTATTATGTCTTCTCAAAATCCTAAGACAGGAATGACAACTTATTTTCAACCAATGGCGACTGGATATTTCAAGGTTTTTAGTGAACGATTCACTAAGTTTTGGTGTTGTACTGGTTCCGGGATGGAGAATTTCTCAAAATTAGGAGAGAGTTTTTATTATCATAAAGATAATCTACTTGTAGTAAATCAATTTATTAGTTCAGAACTTGTATGGGAAGAACAGGGGATGATAATAAAACAGAAATCTCAACTTCCAATAACGAATAAGGTAGAACTATCTTTGATACCAATAGAAAGAGGTAAAGCTGAATCGTCAGGTAAAAATCAAGTCAATCTTCTTAATCATATGACTCAAAATTTCAATGAGAATATCAACATTGGACTCCGTTTACCAGAATGGTTAGCTGCACCAGCTTCAATTGATGTGAATGGAGTGATTTACCCATATGAGACAATTCAAGACTATGCCTATTTGAAAGCACCAATTAAGGCGAATACAACGATTACAATTACATTACCAATGAAAGTGAAAGCGATTCCGTTACCAGATAACAAAGATGTTTATGGCTTTCAATATGGTCCTGTAGTGCTAAGTGCATTGCTTGGATCTAGTGATATGAAAGAATCGACAACAGGAGTGAATGTGACAATACCACTCACTAAGAAAATAGATTCTAGGTATACGAAAAATGGGAACGACGTAATTAACGTGCTTCATCTTTCAGTTCAGGAATATATTTTAAATATCGAGGATTATCTAATTCGTGAGGATTCAACCGAGAGCCTTCGCTTTAAACTGACGAATACAGATGCGAATCTAACGTTTGTACCACATTACTCTCAGTATAAAGAACGATACGGAATTTATTGGTATTTTACATCAAACGTTGCTATTTGATAAGCTTATGAAACAAGGCTTTTTAAAAGAGACAGAATTATAGGTGCATAATATGAAACTTGTTAAATTACGAAATGTAGAATGGAGTATAAAATGAAACCTTTTTTAATCCTGTATTTTTCTGCTGTGGGAAATACAAAATCTGTTGCTAAGCTTGTACATAAGCAGGCTAAAAGTGTCGGTAACTGTGAAATATATTCGCTGGATGAAATGCCAGATAGTTTTGATATAAACAATTATTCTGCTATAATCATCGGATTTCCTACCTATCATTCCCAGCCTGCAAAACCTATGGTAAATTTCATCAAAAGTATAAATCCTAACAAAAAAATCCCTGCATTTATTTATACCACATGTGGATTGTGCTCAGAAAACTCACTGAGGAGTTTCGCAAAGATTTGTTTAAAAAACAAAATTATTCCAATACATCATGCAAGCTATCGATGTTCAGCTACGGATGGTATTCTCTTTGCACCATTTGTGAAATTTTTGTTTACACCTGAAAAGAATATACGAGTAAAAATTGAAAAGGATTTCGAGAAATTTAATATTAAGCTAAAATCTCATAGTAAGGTAGACGTACCAAGGATAAAGTGGTATACACCGATTAATTATCCAAACAAAATGATTGGTAAAAATATTACTTTATCAATTTATTTAAATAAAGACAAATGTACAATGTGTGGAATGTGTAAAAAAAATTGCCCTGCTAAGACAATTAGTATAGACAGTGGTTATCCTATCATAAATAAGGATATGTGTTTGAATTGTTATCGCTGTATCCATCATTGTCCTTCTATGGCATTATCACTTTATAAAAATAAGTCAGTTACTAAGGTTTGGAGCGATACGATATAAAGAAAAAGGGGCTGTCGCAAGCCCCTTTTCTTATACGATAAACTTCTTTATCGTTACTCACCTATATGAGAGTTTATTCTTTTGATTGTTTAGAATCCGAGTGGTAGCTTAAATGCTAAGAATAAGAACAATAAGCACACCCATGATATTAAGAAGGAGATGGAGTATGGCATCATTGCTGAGATTAGATTACCAACCGAGAAGTCTTCTTTATATTTCTTCATGTAAACTAATATAACACCTGCATAACTCATAAGTGGAGTGATAATATTTGTTGAGGAGTCAGCAATACGATAAGCTGCGCCAACAACATCAGGAGTCATAGCTGGATTCGCTTGATATAACATTGGGATAAAGATTGGTCCAAGTAACATCCATTTGGAAGTCAAACCACCTACAAAAAGGTTAATTAGGGCTGTTATTATAACAAAGCCAATGATAAGTAAAGCAGGAGAACCAGAAAGACCTAGTGCTTTTAAGGTTTCTGCCCCTAAATAAGTAATATAAGAACCAAATTGAGTGTAGTTTAATAATGCTAAGAAGTTGTAGGAGAAGAAGGTTAATACAATAATATAACCCATACCACCAACTTGCTTGGACATTGCTTTTACAATATCACTTGAATTTTTAAACTTACCTGTTGCTTTTCCATAGAAGAAACCACAAGTGAAGAATACGAATGTAATTAATAAGATAATGTTATCTACGAATGGAGTAACTGATTTTCCATCTTCATTTACATAAGATTTTAAAGGACCAAATGCAAGTAATACTAAAATTACGATGGAGAATAAAAGTCCAATTCCAGCCCAACGAATTCCTTTTCTTTCAATATCCGTAATCTGGTAGTTAGAGACATCGATATCATCAGGTACGGTATAAGAAGTATTTTCGAACTTTGGTTTGATAAAACGATTTGTAATAAAACCACCAATAAGTACTAACAAGAAAGTGGAAACAACCATGAAATAGAAGTTCATAGAAGCGCCATTTAAATCTTTACCAATGTAAGATACAAAAGGTACTCCTTGTGAAGTGGCAAATATTTCAGCATTATTACCAACCACGATATCAGAAACGGTATATGGAATTAAGTTTGCACTAAAACCGGCAGATACACCTGCAAATGCGGCAAACATACCGATTAATGGATTCTTACCGATACCAAGGTATAAAAGACCAGCAAGTGGAACTAATACAATATAACCTGCATCAGAAGCTATATTACTCATGATACCTAAGAATACTAATAAGTATGGTAGAATTCTAACTGGAAGATTACCACCTATTTTACGAATTAAGGCAGATAACAAACCAGATTCTTCTGCAAGACCAATACCAAACATAATGATGAGGATAACACCAAGGATACCATTACCATATGTTAACCAGTTTGTTACAAGTGCATTTTCAAATATCCAACGAATATTTTCTGAGGTGAACATGTTCTTAATTGACATAGTAACTGTTTCACCATTTTTACCTAGTGTTTCAAAAGTGTGTCCGCCCAATATTGCTGAGAGAAGCATAACGATTACGAATAATCCAATAAAGATAATTACTGGATCAGGAATCTTATGCCCAACTCTTTCAATAAAGGATAATTTGTTGCGATTTTGTTCTTTCTTTTTAAACATATCCTCATTCCTTTTCTAAATTGTATACAAATATACTATAATAATCTTGCTAAAGAGTAAATGTTATAATAATTCCAATAAAGCATAAATATGGTAAAAATAATGTCATTTTATCTATATTTTGTGTTTTTATCTAAAATTTATTTGATATTATGAATGAAAAGAACTACCTCCTATCGCTCATGGGAAGAAATATATATTATGCTAATAGGGTAGTAAGTGTTAGTTATAATAAATAAAAAAGAATTATCAATAATTTTGAAGAATACTGTAGAAAAATATGGAAATTAAGTTGTATCTTTACATAAGTGTGTGATATAATTGCTCGAAAAGAAATATTTATATTCTCCTACAACATAAAGGAGTAAGATAATGTTATCTACGAATGGAGGTAGTAAATGAATCATCAAATTTTGCTTTATGAAGAATTATCATTCAATTCTCATCCATCTCTGAAAACTCAGTATTACGATGGATGGATTTTACGATATTCAAACGGATTTACCAATAGGGCGAATTCCGTTAACATGATATATCCTTCTACCATCAATCTTCAAACAAAGATTGAAGAATGTGAAAAAAGATATTCCGAGCAGAAGTTACCATGCGTTTTCAAGGTTACCGATGGTAGTGAGGAAGGCTTGGATGGAATGTTGGAAGAAAGAGGTTATCAAGTAGTTACGCCTACGATGTTAATGATTATGGACTTACAGAACAAGAATTTTGTTTCGAGTGATTGTATTATCACTCCTTATGCAGATGATGAATGGCTACGTATCTATTTTGACCTATGTCGTGTAGAAAAACTCGATCAGAAAACCGCAAAAGAAATGATGGATGCTGTAATGAATACAACGCTAAATTGCCGTATTGTAGAAAATGATAAGAGCATTGCTTGTGCCACCGCGATAATCGAACGAGGTTATGTAATATTGCTTAATGTGAACGTAGAGGAAAAACATAGAGGCCGTGGCTTTGGACGTCAATTATGTGAATCACTTTTATGTGAAGCAAAACTTCGAGGAGCACATACATCTTATCTTCAAGTTGTACATAATAATAAAATAGCGATAAATCTGTATGAGAAGTTAGGGTTTAAAAAAGTTTATTCATACTGGTATCGTGTGAAAGAAATGTAAAGTGCAAGGGGTTATCATGAAAGACAAAATAAAAGCATATTTTCAAGCTTGGATTAATAATGATTGTTCACAACTTAAGGATCTATTTCATGAGAATATTATTTATTCCGAATGTTATGGTCCTGAGTACTTTGGAATTGAGCAGATTTTACAATGGTTCTCCGATTGGCATAAGAATGGAAAGGTACATATTTGGGAGATTAAGCAGATTATTGAGCAGGACAAAGTTTGCGTCGTTGAATGGTATTTTGAATGTGAGTATCAAAAGGAAAGAAGCGGATTCGATGGAGTTTCTATTATTGAATTTGATATATATAATAAGATGATTTATGTGAAGGAATTTCAATCTAAAAAAGAACATAATTACCCATATGGAAAGACCCTGATGGGAATGTGATTGAGATAACGGGAGAATATCAAGAAGATAAAGAGATATTAAATATTAACAATTAGTTGGATTTGCATAGAACATATGAATAAATGATATGAATAAAAAATATAGTTCAAAGTATTTACTTGATTTATAGTATATGGTAAAATATATAAAACTGTTGACAAAGAGTAAGTACGATTTGTATCTTTCTATTCAGAGAGTCATTGATGGTGGGAATATGACAAGTAAAGGCATTTCGGAATGGGCTTTGGAGGGCGAACTGAAACTATAGTAAGTAAGCCGGAGAATAATCTCCGTTATCAAAGTAAGCATATGTTCGTATGCATAAAGAGGGCGATAATTCGTCAAGCAGGGTGGCACCGCAGAAGTTTGATACTTTTGTCCCAGCAGTATTGTTTGGGATGAAGGTATTTTTTTATATCATATGATTCAGTGTTATAGCCCTTAAAATAGCAGTCTGATATCAAATGTTATGAGTATGGGATGCAAACATACCTAAGAATGTAGACCTTCCCAAACCGGTAATAATATCACATTAGTGAAAGGAGATAAGATAAATGAGTGAAACAAAAATTCCTTACAAAATCTATCTAGAAGAAAGCGAGATGCCAAAACAATGGTATAATGTAAGGGCAGATATGAAAAATAAACCTGCTCCATTACTAAACCCACAGACACTAGAACCAATGACTTTCGAAGAATTACGTAATGTTTTTTGTGACGAGTTAGTGAAGCAGGAATTAGATGATACGAATGCGTATATTGATATTCCTCAAGAGATAAGAGACTTTTATAAGATGTATCGTCCAGCTCCATTAATTCGAGCATATTGTCTGGAGAAAAAGTTACAAACACCTGCAAAGATCTATTACAAATTCGAAGGAAATAATACAAGTGGTAGTCACAAGTTAAACTCAGCTATTGCTCAAGCTTATTATGCAAAAGAACAAGGATTAACTGGTGTGACAACGGAAACAGGTGCAGGTCAATGGGGTACTGCTTTATCTATGGCTTGTTCTTATCTTGATCTAGATTGTAAAGTTTATATGGTAAAGGTATCATATGAACAAAAACCATTCCGTCGTGAAGTTATGAGAACCTATGGAGCAAGTGTAACTCCTTCTCCATCCGAAGAGACTGCAGTAGGCCGTAAGATATTAAGTGAGTATCCAGGAACCACAGGTAGTCTTGGTTGTGCAATTTCAGAAGCAGTAGAGAAAGCCGTTAGTACACCAGGTTATCGCTACGTATTAGGAAGTGTACTTTCTCAAGTTCTATTACATCAATCTATCATTGGATTGGAAACGAAAGTAGCACTTGATAAATACAATATTACACCAGATATCATCATTGGATGTGCTGGTGGTGGATCGAATTTAGGCGGTCTTATTTCTCCATTTATGGGTGAAGTATTAAGAGGTGAAAAAAATTATAAGTTTATTGCAGTAGAGCCTGCTTCGTGCCCAAGTCTTACTCGTGGTGTTTATGCTTATGACTTTTGCGATACTGGTAAAGTTTGTCCTCTTTCAAAGATGTATACGCTTGGAAGTGGTTTTATCCCTTCGGCAAATCATGCTGGTGGATTACGTTACCATGGAATGAGTTCTGTACTTTCACAATTGTATGAGGATGGTTACATGGAAGCAAGGTCCGTAGAGCAAACAGCTGTTTTTGAGGCTGCTGAAATGTTCGCAAGAATTGAAGGTATTCTTCCAGCCCCAGAGAGCGCACATGCGATTCGTGTGGCAATTGATGAGGCATTGAAATGCAAAGAAACGAACGAAGAGAAAACAATTGTATTTGGATTAACAGGTACAGGCTACTTTGATATGGTAGCATATGAAAAATATAACAATGGTCAAATGGCTGATTATATTCCAACAGATGAAGAACTTCAAGCAAGTTTTCGTACGCTTCCAAAAGTAGAAAAGTAGAATCTGTATTATTATTCAGTTTAGAAATTACATAAATAAGAGCAAAAACCGAACTTTCGTGATTGATTTTTGCTCTTATTTTTTTGTAATTGTAGGATGTAATATTGACTGATAAAATAGCTATATAATGAAATACTATGATAGATATTTCTTGAATTAATAAACAACGAATGATATACTAGATTTATAATTTATATTGAAAAAAGCACAGTATTGTGTAAATCGTACATAATAGACGGGAAAGGGGAATGCCAGTTCATGGCAGCGTTAGAATGGATGTATTGTAGTAAGTGTGGAGCAATGATTTCTAATGACTATTCTTTCTGTCCACAATGTGGAGCATTAAAGAATAAAATTGATAAGTCAGTGTTGCAATCAGAACAATTGAATGTGAATCAGACATTTCCTGAGTTTGAGTATTCAGTTGATATACAGCAAGCGATGCAACAACTGATGAATCAGCAAGCATGGAACCAGCAATCGATAAATCAACAACCGATAAGCCAACAGCCGATGAATCAGCAAGCATGGGGACAGCAAGCAATGAATCAGCAAGCAATGAATCAGCAAGCATGGAACCAGCAACCGATAAACCAACAACCGATGAACCAGCAAGCATGGAACCAGCAACCGATAAACCAACAGACATATTATAATGGTGTACCACAACAGAGTTCAATGCCATGGCAAGCACCACAAAATGGTTTTTCTAATCCGAATGTTTCGAATGAGATAATGATTCAACAGAAAAAAAAGAGTTGGAAACCAAAAGTAATTGTAATTGGAACAGCATGTGCTTTCATTGGATTGATTGTAATATTACTAATTACATCATTACCGAAGAATAATAAAGATTTTTATTCTGGAACAATTAAGGCTTTAGGAAAAAATCTTAACTCTGGTGGTTTTGAGGTCAATATTACGGTAGATGGTGAAACCGTTAAGGCTTTAACCTATATCGACACGAAGGAATCAGAAATGGCCCTTTTAGCAACTAGTCCCGATTTAACAGAACAATTAGGTATTTATAAAGGTTCTGTATTTGAAATTTACGATAATGAGTCGACGAAAGTTGAAGATATTAGCGAACAACAAGACTTGTTTTTTAAGTATTATAATAAGTATTTGAAAGATATCTCTGGTTTATCTGATATTGATTTAGAAGCATTTTTCAATGATATTTTAAGTGAATCAGGTGAATATTACGCTACTTCTTATTTGACTTTCTTTGATTTTAGCGAATTACAGAAAGAAATTAAAGAGCTTGAAAGTAAATTAGATGATGTTGAATTTCTGAAAAAGAATTTTGATTACTCGATTGAGGAATCGAAAGATGAAATTACTCATTCGCTAACAATCAATATGTATGATTTTATAAGATTAATCATGCAAGAGTTTGAATCCGAATCAGCTTTATTTAGTCTTGCTGATTTAGGTGGTGTTGCTTCTGATTATTCTGATATTGATGTATTAATTGATACAACAATTGAAGATGGATATCTAACAGAACTAAGAGTTACGGTTAGAGACACACGATATAATGATTGGGAAACCGTAAAGATAACATTTAGTAACTTTGGATCTGAAGAAATCGATGACATGATGGATACGGTTCAAAGATATTATGAGAACATGGATGAAGAAGATTATAATTTCTATTATAATGATTAAATTAAAATAGTTATATTAGGAGCTGTCGCACAATGTTATTAGTGCGCAGCTTCTTTACATTTCATTGAAAGAAAAGGTTTAAAAGACGATTGTAAAGAATGTTGTAAAATAATGTTGAATATGGTAAAATCTCTTTAAATGCAATATGTTACGATTAATTTATTTTAGGAGGACTTATGAAAAGTGTATCTAGACGTTTGGTATCATTTGTTTTAGTATTTATCTTGGCGTTATCTTTACTAGCAGTAGAACATTTTAATATGAAAGAATATGAGGTATTTGCGAGTGAAGATCTTGTCTTTGATGATAATGGATTTGCGATAAAGGATAATATTTTGTTGAGATATAAAGGAACTGATACCACAGTAACGATTCCAGATGGAGTTATTGCGATTGGTAATTATGCATTTGAAAACTGTGATAGTGTAAATAATGTTATAATTCCTGATTCAGTAACTACGATTGGGGATGGAGCTTTCTATGAATGCTATAATCTTTCTAGTGTTGAGATGGGGAATAGTGTTAAAACCTTAGGGAGTAGTGCGTTTAGTAACTGTTATCAGTTGACGACGATTAGTTTACCAAATTCTGTGACCCAAATGGGTAGAAGTGTATTTGCCGACTGTTCAAAATTGGAAAAAGTAACATTATCCAACTCTTTGACAAAAATTTCTGGAAGCACATTTGCTGAATGTGACTCTATGAAAACGATCGAAATACCTAATAAAGTAACCTCTATCGAAGATAATGCATTTATCTATTGTCAGGGTTTAGAGCAAATCAGTTTACCAGACTCACTTGTTTCGATTGAAGAAAATGCGTTTCATGGTTGCGAGAGTTTAAAGAAAATTTCATTTCCTGAAAAGTTAGAAAAAATTGGTGGACAGGCATTCTTTGGATGTACATCCTTGACTTCGGTTACTTTACCTAAATCATTGAAGGAGTTAGGTTCGAAAGCATTTGCAGACGCATCCAAACTTAGTAATATTACGATTCCAAAGAATTTTGTGAATTTTGGCGGTAAAGATTTTGACGGCACCAAATGGATTCAAGCGAAACAGAAAAATAATCCATTAGTTATTCAGAATGGAGTCTTACTTAATGGTGTGAAAAGTGTTGGTAGTGTAAAAATATCAAATAATGTTAAGAAGATAGCACCTTATGCGTTTGATTCTTGTCAAGGAATAACAAGTGTAGTAATTCCTAATACAATAACGGAAATACCAGAAGGAGCGTTTACTGGATGTACGAAATTAAATAAAGTAAGTTTATCGGAAAAATTGGTGAAAATTGATAAGAATGCTTTTAATTCCTGCGAGAAATTAACGAAGGTCATTCTTCCTAAATCCCTTAAAACGATAGAATTTGAAGCTTTTGCATATTGTACTTTGTTAAAGGATATCACGATTCCTACATCAGTTGTAAATATCACAAAACCATTTTCTGGAACCCAATGGCTAAAGAATATGAGAGCTAAATCTCCTCTCATTGTAGTAAATGGTATTCTGATTGATGGTTTTGAATGTAAAGGTAAAGTGACCATACCTTCCAAAGTTCGAAAAATTGGTAGTTATGCATTTATGGGGAATGATAAAATTACAAGTGTAACAATGTCTAATAATGTTACAGAGATTGGCGATTTGGCTTTTAACTGGTGTACAGAATTAAAATCGATTAAATTATCTGAAAAAATAACAAGTATTGGAGTTAATGCTTTTGAATATGATGCAAATCTAAAAGAAGTTGTATTTCCAAAAAAAATAAGCACCATTGGAAATTATGCCTTTCGAGGTTGTGAGAAGTTATCTAAGGTAACATTTAAGGGTAGCCCTTCTTATATCGGATTTGGTACGTTTACGGATACACTATGGTTACAAAATCAAAGAGAAAAAAATTCGTTAGTTATCGTTAAGGGTATTTTGATTGATGGTTCTAGGGCAAGTGGAAATATTACGATTCCAAAGACGGTTATTAGTATTGCAGATAAAGCATTTTACTATAATGAGGATATAACTAGTGTTAGCATACCTTCTACAGTAAAAAATATTAGAAATGAGGCATTCTACAGTTGTTCAGCTTTAAAAGAGATTACACTTTTAAAAGAAGTAGAATTTATAGGTATCGATGCTTTTTGTAATTGTTATGCTGCGAACTTTACTGTAGAGAAAAATTCGTATGCAGCTAGTTATGTAAAAAAATATTGCGTTAATTATACTGAAAAGTAGTTAATAGACAATCCATGGCTCTCCATTGTTCGATGGAGAGCCATTATTTAAAACAAGAAAAGCTCGCGAAGCGTGCTTTTCTTGTTTGGCGAGAATCGTCGAACTCGTAAAGTGTGCTTCTCACTTCTAAAGTTCGACAGCGAAGGAGAATATAATGAGAAAGATAATAGTAATGAAAAAGATAATAGTAATTATGCTATTGATTATTGTATTTTGTGTTTGTAATAGGAAAACAAAGAATCCACTCTATAAATTTCAAGTAAGTGTTAATGATGAGATGATACAAGTACCAATACAATATGAGGATTTAATAGCCGCTGACTGGACATACGAAGGCGATGAAAATACAGTAGTAGATGCTTCGAATTATTTAGTATCTGACTATTTTACAAAGGATAATTATTGTATTTATGGTTTCTTTTATAATGATAGTACAGAACCAGCTTTTGCGAAAGACTGTTATCTAGGTTCTATTAACTTTAATCTATTTACAAAGAGTGAATCTACGAAGGTCTTATTGCCAAAGAATATTGAACTTGGTGTATCTACCCTAGAAGAAACACTGGATGCATATGGCATTAAGAACTATTTTTATGATGGAGATTTTCCGATAATAACTTATAAGATGAGTGATTATCGCTACATAAAATTGTCTTTTGATTCTGGAAAAATATTGAGGGATATCTATATGGAATATCCAAAAGATGAATCTATTTATCGTAATAAAGAGGCTAATTCAATAAGACGCGAATGGTATTTTAATGATACTAATCAAATACATGAGTATATCTCAACTTATCAAGCACCTGAGGCATTAAGTTCAGATCCATTTAATTACTATATTGAAGTTCAGGGAGATCTATATCAATTACCAATACCTGTTTTCGCTTTTATTGACAATGGATGGAGAGTGAACGATAAGACGATTGGTCAAACCATATACTTGGAAAGAGATAATGATGTAGAGTTAGCATATCTAGGTTATAACCTTGATCACAAAATAGTAGATACTGAAAAATATTTTATTACTACGTTATATATAGATAAAGAGCTGTACGGTAATAATTATTCGATTAAAATAATGAATAATATTACGATAGGGATGACAGTAGAGGAACTTGAGAAAGCATTGAGAAAAGAAGATTATACGATAAAAAAATATAACGATTATGTCGTGTATCTTGTTAATGATCCTGATTTAAATGAAGAAGAGAATAAAATTAGTTTCTTTGATCAATATCAAATTTTAGTTAGTGATGGTAAGGTTAATAGTATATATATTGGTCATGTTCAATAGGCTATAAACTCGGCATTCTCAATAATGAATGTTTATAAAAAAAAGAATGAATTAATTCAATAAATGTTGTAAGATTATATTATTAAGTGAGGTATAAAAAATGCAGAATACAATTAATCCGATTACAAGACAGGACTATCCAGATCCAGATGTAATTCGTGTAGATGATACATATTATATGGTCAGTACAACGATGCACTTTATGCCAGGAGGTGTAATTCTTCGCTCGTACGATTTAGTGAATTGGGAGATTGCAACTTATCTTTATGATATTCTCGAGGCTACACCCGAACAACGTTTAGAAAATGGTAATATATATGGAAAAGGAATGTGGGCAGCTTCCATTCGTTATCATAAGAACACCTTTTATGTTTGCTTTGTTGCCAATGATACACACAAAACATACTTGTATCAGTCTAAGTCAATGAAAGGACCTTGGAAGATGCAACAGATCGAAGGCTTTTATCATGATTGTTCGTTACTATTTGATGAGGAACGGGTATTCCTTGTATATGGAAACAAAGAGATAAAGATAACAGAATTAAATTCTGATTTATCAGGACCAAAGCCGAACGGCTTAAATTGTACCCTTGTAAATGATATTGGTAATCCAATGCTTGGCTATGAGGGTTCTCATCTATATAAGATTAATGGTAAGTATTATTTGTTTCTAATCCATTCCTTAAAGACAGAGTGGAGAAGAGTCGAAGCGTGTTTTGTGGCAGATTCACTAGAGGGAGAATTCATTGGTGGTGATGTCCTTAATGATGATCGTGATTATTGTCATCAAGGGGTAGCACAAGGCGGAATCGTGGATACACCAGATGGAAAATGGTATGCGATATTATTCCAAGATTCGGGTGCAATCGGAAGACTTCCTATTTTAATACCAATGCACTTTGAAAATGATTATCCTGTAATCGGTAATAATGGAAAAGTGCCACAATCCTTTGAAGTTAAAAGCACAAGACCAGAGTATGTTTATCAGCCATTGCATGGAAGCGATGATTTTACTTGGAAGAAAGATAAGGATGGCAAGTTCTACCCACCATTGTTTTGGCAGTGGAATCATATCCCTGACTCTCAACTTTGGAATATTGACTTAGAAAAACAAGCATATACAATTACAACGGGAAAGATTTGTGAGAATATAGAACAAGCAGTAAACACATTGACACAACGAATGTATTTTCCTAGCTGTGTAGGTAGCGTTACAGTAGACGGAAGTAACATGAAGAATGGGGATTATGCAGGTATTTGTGCATTTCAATCATGTTATGGAATGATTGCCTTAACGAAAGAAGAAGATGAATATTACATAGTAATGCTTGAGAGAAATCCAGAGACTTCTAGCACAGGTGGTTTAACAAAAGAGTTACAAAAGGAGCAGGAAGTAGCGAGAGTGAGATGGAGTACTCCTAAAGTAACATTAAAAATTGTTGCAGATTTTGATCAGATGAAAGATGTTGTTTCCTTTTATTATCAAGATGGAGAGGTTTGGAAACAATTAGGAACCCAACATAAACTGTATTTTTTACTAGATCATTTTACGGGATGTCGATTTGGATTGTTTTGCTATGCTACAAAAGAGACAAAAGGAAGCGCTTCGTTTCATAAGTTTTATTACGAATGCTAGAATATCAGAATGTGATCCTGAAAATACGAATTCTTGGAGATTACTAGAAGCTTTAGGTTTTACAAGAGAAGCTTTCTTAAGACAGAACGTCTATTTTTGGAAAGATGAAAATGAGAATCCAATCTGGAAAGATACCTATATATATGGATTATTAAACAATTAATAAAAAATAAAGGCATTTTATGTTGTTTCATAAAATAAAATGTACTATAATGTCATTAAATAATGTTACATAATGTTTTATGCTGTAATTGTTATGGTTTTGATTCAATAGAAAAAATACTACTGCAAAAATGGCTACAGAAAACAGAGTAAGGAGAACATAATGGAACCAATCACCATTGAAATAACTTGCCCAAGAAATACTTATGAGAAAAGAGAGAATGTTACATATGGTAATGTAATCCATGAAGCTTATTATTCGAAAACTACCGGATTAGAGCGTGGATTTAATATTCTTCTCCCAGCTAATTATAACAAAGATAAAAAGTACCCTGTATTATATCTATTACATGGAATCTTTGGAGATGAGTATACCTTACTTCAGGATGAAAATTTATTTGTTCCTGAAATCGTTAAAAATTTGCATGAAGATGGAAAAGCAGTAGAAATGATTGTTGTATTTCCAAATATGTATGCTACCTCAGATGCTAATCAAAAACCAAGTTTCAATCAAGAAGACGTCAAACCATATGATAACTTTATTCATGATTTAGTCAATGATTTGATACCGTACATAGAAAAAAATTACTCCGTATTAACTGAAAAGAAAAATAGAGCAATTGCTGGATTTTCCATGGGTGGAAGAGAATCTTTATTCATTGGATTAAAAAGACCTGACTTATTTGGATATGTAGGTGCAATCGCACCAGCCCCAGGACTAGTACCGTCAATGGATTGGGCAATGACACATCCAGGCCAAATGAAAGAAGAAGATTTACTCTTTCATGAGAATAAACCATTTCTTTTATTCTTATGCTGTGGTACAGATGATAAAACGGTTGGAAAATTTCCAGAATGCTATCATAAGATTTTTACAAGTAATAACGTAGATCATATCTGGTATGAGATTCCAGATGCGGATCACGATGCTCAAGCAATTCGCAGTGGAGTCAACAACTTTGTTTCTTGTATTTTTCATGAGTAAGATAAATTTCTTTTAATTACCATAAAACAATGACCTAGATTACTTGGTGAAAACAGCTTTTTTCATTCTCCTTAAGAACATTAGGTGCTGTTTTCTTAATATTTTTTCCTCAGAAATTTTGATGAAGTAATTCATTCACCAAGATTTCTGAGGTTTTTTTGTCAAAAAGTTTGATATAAAGAACACAATTTCTTTGTGGTGGAAACTTACGAGATGAAGTAAGAGCACTTTACTAGTAAATGTTGATACACACTTTTCGCTATCGTTTTGACTTTTGATTTAATCTTAGATACGTTATACAAAGATAAATTATTAATTTTGTGTTTTTCCGAATGAAAATGAAAGAACTTCTCAATAATACCTATATCAGCTTTAATTTATAATTAGAATATGGAGGTAGAATGGGATGTATCGATTTATTGTTCAAGATGGTGATGCATATAGTAAACATTTTATTAAGTACAATCTTTTTAGTGAGGTAAAAAATTGTACGAGCAACAACATATCTTTTACATCTTCAAATGTTAGCAACGCTGGTGTATCATCAATTTATAGAGCAGAGGAACCAGCTCGTGATACTTACAATGCCTATACACATGTTTATCGAATAAAGGATTTAATTGATGCAATTAATACAAGTGTAATAATGGATGGTAGAAAAAAAGAACAGTACATTCAGATGTTATCAAGTTCAGATTCAGAGTTTAACAGTGACAATGAATTTGTTGATATTTGCCATAATTTAGGTGAGTGCGACGTGCTTTAGCATGAAATAATTAATCTTCCCGCAAACTTTTGTTTGCGGGCTTTTTTTATGCACGACACATATGACTAAAGTCATATGTAAAATATTTCTTTTTTCACTAACGAAACCTATAAATTGATGTTAAGCTGATACTAAGATAAATAATGAAAAGTTTAACGAATAAATTGAAGAGAGGATAACGCTATGAGAGAAGTTGTATTAAAGACAACAGAGTTGACAAAGAAGTATGACCATAAAGTTGTAGTAGATAATTTGTCATTAGAAATCTATAAGGGGGAGATTTTTGGTCTACTTGGGCCCAATGGAGCGGGAAAGAGTACAACGATGAATATGATTTGCTCTATTGTTAAACCCAATTCAGGAACACTTGAAATATTTGGGGAAAATCCGCAAAAAAGAAAAAATTGTGTAGCATCCAGAATAGGATACATACCGCAAGAGCTGGCAATCCATGGGAATTTAAAGGCGTGGGAGAATGTTGAATTATTTATTTCGCTGTATGGAATAAAAGGGAAGGCCTTAAAGACAGCTGTAGATACCTCACTAGATTTCGTAGGGCTCTCTGAGAGAAGAAACTTGTTCACAAAAACCTTCTCTGGTGGTATGAAAAGGCGCTTAAATATTGCCTGTGCCATTGGTCACAATCCAGAATTACTAATTTTTGATGAACCTACCGTAGGAATTGACCCACAATCTAGAAATTTTATTCTTGAAAAAATAAGAGAAACAAACCGTAAGGGAACTACAGTCATCTATACGAGTCACTATATGGAAGAGGTGGAAGCTATCTGTACTCGAATAGCCATTATGGATAACGGTAAGGTAATAGCAATTGGAACGAGCGAAGAGTTAAAGCGAATGGTATCAGAGGACGGGCAAGACGTTTCTTTGGAGGAAGTATTCTTGACTTTGACTGGGAAAAAACTACGTGATTATGGTGAGCAAGCTTAAGGAGGAATCAGATGATACTATATTTAATAAAAAATAACTTTAAGCTAATGTTTCGTAACAAATGGATTGTCGGAATGATGGTTTTAGGCCCTATTATCGTCATCGCTGTTTTAAGTGGTGTTTTCAAAAATTTGATGAAATCATATGAAGGTGTTGACGAATTCACAGTAGGTTATCGTTTTGTAGGAGAAAGTATATTCAAAACTTATGCTAATACCATGATAGATGCGGGAAAAGATGCTGGTATCACATTTACTGAATATACTTCTGGAAGTGTAAAGGATATATTGGAACAGAATGATTGTCGTAGTTTTGTGGAATTCTCAACAAATACCATAACCATCTATAGAGTGCATGAATATGCGAAAGAAGGAATGATGACGGTTTATTTTTTCGATAAGATAAGCAAAAGCTTTTCAGACAACACAAAAGAAGGAGAAAACATCGATCTACCATTGAAACAACTTTCCTGTGTACCGAAATTGGAATCAAACGATTACTATGGAATTATCTATATAGCTTATTTTATATGTTGGTGCTATGTCTCAATATCTGTTGTCATTATATCTGAGAAGAAGAATAAGATTGAGAAGAAATTCAAGGTAGCGCCTGTTTCTGAGGTAAAGCTTTATTTGGCAAAGTGTATACCCTGTGTGTTGGTAACCATATGTGAAATGGCAATGGCGACTACAATCGTTTCCTTTCTATTTGATATTCAATGGGGAAACCTGCCCCTTACAGTTCTTATCCTAGGACTTACGGTTATAACAGTTACTATGTTTGGATTGTTTTTCATATATCTTTTTAATAATTTGGTAGTTGCTATTGTGGCTGCATTTGTACTAGAGTGGGTGGCAGGATATGTTGGAGGAAGTTTTGAAGCCTATTACTTTTCACCGATATCGGAATCAATTAAAGCACTTTCACCGATTTATCATATTAACAGAAGTTTAGTTGAATATTCAGCTATTGGGCAAAGTAACTATACGGGGAGTTGTATTGCTTACCTGTTGATCATGTCAACGATATGCTTCCTTGCTGGTCTTGGTATTGCAAAAATAAGAAAGGTGGATGTGGCATGAATCAAATAGTAACCCTTTTAAAGATGAATTTTAAACTATTGTTGAGAAATAAAGGTTTTCTCTTCTTCTTATTAATACTACCAATCCTTTCAATCCTTTTGTTAAACTTAAGAGAAGAAGATGTTAAATCGGATAGCAAAAGCGCAAAGCAAAGTATTATTGAGCTTTCCAGTGCTGATATTAGTATTGTAGATAATTCAGATTTATCTTTATATGTAATTAAGGTTTTTGATAGCTCGGAATCTAAATTAACCAATTACATATTAGAAGACTTGATTGATACTGGATTTCTATCGGTATATCGCTATCATTCCGAAGATATGACAAGAGAAGAAATTGAGCAAAAGGCTCAAGACAATGCTAACAACGATCGAATAGGAACGATCTTGTACTTTTCACCTGAGTTTGAAAAAGACATTCTGAATGGTCAATCAATAAATTCACTTCAAATCTATCGGATATCTCAAGATGAACGACAAGATATCGTGGAAGAAGCGATTCAAAGATCATTACAGACGATTGTGAATTTATCACAATATCAAGAGAGAAGTATTGAGAACTTATTGGTTGCATTACAATTGGAAGATGATAAGCTCCCTCAAATAGAAGTAGTCGAAATTAGTAATCCTAAGGTGGAATCCCTTGATCGTGCACAACGAGGATATCAAAAAAATATAGGGTATTCATTCGCAATCCTTTCGTTGGGACTTTTATTCTGTGGCGTTTTCGTTGCAAATACTGTTATTGAAGAAAGAGAGAATCGGGTTTTTACAAGAATAACGTTGACAAAGGCTAATATTAAAACTTATATTATCTCAAAATTGTTAATTTCTGTGCTGATTTCTGGGTTACAAACTGTTATAATTGGGGTAGGTATCTTTTTCTTCACTCAGCAGGAATTTGGAATCAGTAGTTTCAACTATTTGTTACTTACCTTTCTTTTGGGACTGATATTTAATACCTTAAGTCTGTGTGTTGGTACGCTTTTAGGCAATGCCATGGCAACTAATTATGCGGTATTTGGCCTTTGGTCAATAACGTGTATGATATCAGGCTTATATTTTAATATTAATAATAGTTCTGAAGTTATGATCAATTGTTCTAATCTTGCTCCACAGAGATGGTTTATGAAGGCTACTGAGATGTTAATGCTTGGAGATACATCGGCATATGGTATGATACTAACTGTAACAATAGCTTTTCTTACTTTAATACTAAGTATAGGAGTTGCAGGTTTAAAATTAAAACATGAGGAGTAAAGGGCGAAAGAAAAATTCTTTCATCCGGGTTTACTTTATGAGAATGAATGCAAGTACTCATTCCCAGTACATGGAGGATAATTATGAAGGAACACGTGAGAGAGAATTACTTTCTGATACTAAAACTGGTATTAGTTCTCTTATTAGAAGGATTCGTTATTATTGATAGCCATGTTTTATCAGGAACATCTAGCAAGGCGCTCCTGTTTTCTGCATTCTTTATAGCCGCAATTACTTACTGTGAGTTTGCTAAAAAGATGAAAAAAATAGGGTGTCTGGTTCTTGAAGGTTGTTTCGTATTGATGTTGATGATATTTGTTGAACAGGAATTTGCATTACTATTGGCCATTTGGATATTAGATATTGTATCAGCAAAAAAGATCGCTATTTCTTGGTATCTGACTGCTTTTTTGACCTTCTTATTTTTGGACTATAACGCAAATCGATTCTTGATAGTAAGTTTCATTATTATGATTTATCTTCAGAATTCGGTTGTGATACGTTCTTATAAAGCACAGCAAAAAGAGGATGAGTTATCGGAGTGGAAGTTAAAGCAGAGTTTAAACCATAATGAATCCATGTATCGTGAGGAAATCAGCAGAAACTTATTATCAGCAGAAAACAGCATTTTGGTGGAAAAATCTAGACTGTCTCAGGCATTACACGATAAATTTGGCCATAGCATTAACGGATCAATTTATCAATTAGAAGCTTGCAAGGTAATCATCAATCAGGATCAGGAAATCTGTGAAAAGAAGATTCAGGCCGTAATTGATAACCTACGTAACAGTATGGATGAGATTAGAGAAATTCTAAGGAAGGAACGTCCAGACAAATATAAATTGGCTGCGTTACAATTACAAGGCCTATGTGATGATTGTAGAAAAATTGGAATTGATGCTACTTGTAACATTAGTGGGAACTTGTCTGATACTCCTTCGAAATACCTGGATATTATTCTAGACAATGCGTTTGAAGCTGTTTCCAATGCCCTAAAATATGCCCATTGTTCTAAACTTGAGATAAAAATTGTTGTCTTAAATCAGATGATTCGTTGCTCAATTTCGGATAATGGTGTTGGCTGTGAAGAGATTATTGATGGTATGGGTTTATCTGGTATGCGTAACCGAGTGAGAAGTGTAAATGGTATACTAGATTTTACATCAGAAATTGGATTTTCGATTAATATGCTGTTTCCATTGGAACATTAGGGTGGGGAATGCAGGGGGTAGTGTATGGATAAAATAAAGGTGATAATAGCAGATGATAGTGACTTTGTACGGGATGGTATGAGAGTTATCTTAAGTGTAGATGAAGAATTCGAAGTGGTTGGTTGTGCTACTAATGGGTTGGAGGCAGTTAACTTAGCAAAAGTTAATAAAGCAGATGTAATTCTTATGGATATCCAAATGCCTGAAATGGATGGAATCGAGGCAACGAAAGAAATTGTGTCACAAAACTTAGGAAAAGTACTGATTCTAACCACCTTTGATGATTACGAACTAGTAAAAAGGGCAATACATAATGGTGCAAAAGGATACTTCATTAAGAACCATAAACCAGAGCAATTAAAGCAAATGATAAAATCCATTCACAGTGGTGCGAGTGTTATGGAGGGAGGAATTTTAGAAAAACTTACGGCTGGAGAAAGTGCTGCTTCGGACAGCTTCCTAACTGAGAATCTAACTTTAAGAGAACTTGATATTATAAAAGCAGTAGCAGAGGGACTTTCGAATAGGCAGATTGCAGAAAAACTTTTTATTAGTGAGGGAACGGTTAAAAATTACATTAGTACTATTTTAGAAAAAGAAAATCTATCCCATCGAACGGCTCTAGCAGTTTATTATCTAACTGGTAAAAAATAAAAATTGAAAATATTACAGATTTGTTCCTTTAGTTGAAAATGTATTTCGTCATAGTTTATAATTTTAAATGGAGAAATTTCATCTTAGAGGAGGCAATATGAGCATCGAATTACTAAAACAAACAATTGCTCTTATAACAAAAGATAAGATGGAAATTTATGAGGAGTTTGAAGAGAAACGAACTGCAATTATTGAACAGTTGAAGCCATATATTAGGACTGAATTACAGAATATAATTGAAAACGAGGTTAAAGAATACCCTAGTTATACGATGGAATTAGGTTTAAAGAAACTAAAAGATATGAAAGAAGACCTTAAGGCCTTGTTATTCAATGCAAACGCAATGACAACTGATATTTTGTCGGATGATATATATTGGCTTCATGTCAATTATACGATTGATGTGAATAATGATAGACAGAAATATCAGAGTAATGGGTTAGCCAAAGATAAAATTTTTACTGGGATTAAGCTTCTGATTGGTAAAGCAGGTGAGATACTGATTCATTATGGCTATGAAAGGGTTGGTGCAAGTTATTCTATTAATTCAAAGTGGCAACGTAACGATAACGGTGAAATTGTATATGGAGCGAATTTTGGACTATTAATACCAAACAAGGTTGATGATCTAATCAATTGCTATTCGAGTGACATGGAACGTTTGCATGATATCATATACAAACAGATGAAGTTAACGAAAGAATTAGAACAACAGGAAGCAATTATGCTTTGGAATGAAGCATAATTCATTTTGATGTTTCGTTAAATTGTCATAAAAAAACCTAAGCGATCAAGATAATCCTGGTGAGATTTATAATTTTCATCGTAAGAGCCAACTTTTCTCCAAAATGAACGATCATGATTGAGATGAAAGATATGACACAATTCATGGATAATAACGGAATCGATCACAGGGAGTGGGGCCATGCTCAATCGATAATTAAAGGTTAACTCTCGGTTGCTATTACAAGTTCCCCAAGCTTTTGGATTATCTACAATAGTGATACTTTTACTCCGTACATTCATTAAAGATTCAAAGTAACGAACTCTATCTCTAATGATTCGCTTTGTTTCTTGGGTGTAGAAACGTTTTAGTTCAATTTGAATCTGCTCTTTAGATTCCATTGTGATATCTAAAAGCTGTGCCATTGTATAAACCTTCCCAAGATAAAGGAAATTCTCAGACTCTACATATTCTTTTTTATGTGAAATATAAACCTTATTTTCTATTCGGTTATAAACGCGCAAGATTTGCTTGCGGTTGGAAAATAAATATTTTTGTATTTCTTCTTCGGTTGTTTTTTTCGGTACACGAAGTGAGACAAGTCCTTCTGGACTAATTTCGATGCTTAATTTTGTTCCTTTTGTATAAGTAATATTACAATATATTTCTTTATCTTCTAATATAAATTGCATTGTATTCTCTTTCTGTAATGTTAATATGATGGTTGTCTAGTCTAAATGAATGATGCTGCACATATGATGAAGAAAACGGATTTGTAGAGGTTTTTATGGAAATAAAAGACCCCAAAGTAGTACGAATACAGAGAATCAAAGGCCTATTAGGACGAATTATTCTAGCGTGTATCATCTTCATCTTTTTATTTATAGGTAGGTTACTCTCTTTAGAAATATTGCAGTACAGTACGGATTCCATTATAGAACAGCTTCAAAATAACGATTGGCTTGATTATATGGAAGAAAAAATAAAAAGTTAATTCGAGTGAATTATATCATATAATATCAAAAAAGTAATCATTATAGAGTCTGTGATGAATAAAAAAAGACGTAAAAATAGATTAAAATTACATTAAAATAAAATTTAACCAGAAATTACCTTTAATTACAAAAGGTGATATGCTATAATTTAGGCTGTTCAAATATTCTAATATGAGGTTTCTTGTTTTGTATTACGAGAAACACTATAAAATTATTAGAATGTGGAAATTACTATTTGTAGAAAAGAGGATTTACTATGTCATTAACAATTAACAATGTTACAAAAAAGTATGGTGATAAGACGGTTGTTGATAATATTAGTTTTGCAATCAACCAACCTGGCGTATACGCTTTACTTGGAACTAATGGAGCAGGTAAAACAACTACAATTCGTATTATACTAGGAATGCTAGCTCATGATGCAGGTGAGGTTTTATGGGATGGTAAGCCATTAGATCCTATTAAGACGAATGTTGGTTACTTAGCAGAAGAGCGTGGACTTTATCCAAAATATTCTTTATTGGATCAATTACTTTACTTTGCGAAATTAAAGAATGTACCTAAGAAGACTGCGATGGAACGTATCAAAGATTGGTCAGAAAAATTACAAGTGAATGAATATGTGTTTCCAGCAAAAAAAGGTAAGAAAAATTCAAAAGCAAATCGTGCAGATCAATTAAGTAAAGGTAATCAGCAAAAGATTCAGCTAATGGCTGCTTTGATTTCTGATCCAAAACTGATTGTATTAGATGAGCCATTAAGCGGATTGGATCCAGTAAACACTGATTTGTTTAAGAACATTATTCGCGATGAAATCGCAAAAGATAAGTTCTTAATCATGTCAAGTCATCAGATGCCTACGATTGAAGAATTTTGCTCCGATATTACAATTATGAATCGAGGAAAGGCAGTTCTTCAAGGCGATTTGAATGTCATTAAGAAGAGTTACGGTCGTGTTAATCTCTTTGTAAAATGTGATTTAGATATTGATCAATACATACGTGCATTTGAACTGCGAGTAATCGAAAAGACACCAAGCCAGTACCATCTGAAAGTAACGAGTGAGGCTCAGGCAATGAAATTCTTAACAAAGTTAGTGGAAGATAAGATTCCAGTAATCAAATTTGAATTACGTGAACCATCTTTACATGAAATCTTTGTAGAAAAGGTAGGGGATGTACATGAATAAGAGTAAGATTGCAGGATGGAAGGATGTGTTTTCCTTCACTCTTATTCAGACAGTGAAGAGTAAAGCCTTTATTGTATCCTTTATTATCCTATTTACAGCATCGCTTGTCACAATGCCAATCATAAATATGATATCTGGAAACGATAATGAGATTATAGAATATCACATTCAAAAAGTTTATGTAAATGATCAAAGCCAATTATCCGAAACTGCTTTTTTACCAGTACTTACAGAAGGCATGTTTGGACAAGTAGTATTTGTAGCCCTTAACGAAGATTATAATACTTTATTAAAGCGTATTGAAACAAAGGAGACAACATCTGTAGTTCTTGATATCACTTCAAGTGAGGACGGTTTTAATTTACACTTTACAAAAGCTAGTAATGGTGAAGTAACAAAAACGGAAACTCAGAAATTAGGAGATATAGTAGTAGAAGCATTTGATTCCTATAAGATGGAAAAGTTAAACATCTCAGAAGAACAAATTGAATTAATAAGTTCTGAAGTTGAAACAAGAGTAACTACTACAGATATCAATGGTAATGCAGTAGTAGAAGAAAACACAAAGATTTCAGACGCACAATTTTGGTTTGTTTTTGCAATTTTATTTATTGTAATGATGGTTACGACAATGTCAGGTTCTCAGATTGCATCATCAATTGCAAGTGATAAATCAACTCGTGTTGTAGAATATTTATTAACCTCGGTTAAACCGTTAGCGTTAATGGTTGGTAAGATTCTTGCAATGTTAGTGGCAGTTTTGGGTCAGATTATTCTCATATTAATTGGGGTAGTAGTATCGAATACTATAACCTCATCTATGAATAACGAGGAGAGCCTACTTCAAAAGTACTTACCTACAGAAGTCTTATCGAATTTTAATTTCGTTAATATTGTTTTATGTATTTTGGTCATAGCTCTTGGATTGGTCTTTTTTGCAACTTTAGCTGGGCTTGCAGGAGCAACTGTTAGTAAAATTGAAGAGCTCAGTGAAGGCATGACAATGTTTACAGTGCTTGTAATGGTAGGAGCTTACACGGCCGTTTCTGCTCTTAATATCCTAAAGGGAGCAGGTACGAATGGTTTCACAACCTTTGTATTATTATTCCCTTTATCTTCACCATTCCTACTACCAGGTGCAATCATTATTGGTAAAGTAAACATTGCAATGACCTTTGGTTCGATTATATTACTTATTGTTTCTGTATGTCTATTGATGCGCTTTGTAGCACGTATTTATGAGACATTGATTCTTCATACTGGATCAACAATCTCCTTCAAAAAATTATTTGGAATGGCAAAAGAACTAAAGAAGGAGGGAAAATAAATGAATAAATTTCATGGTTGGAAAACGGTCTTTAATTTTACGTTTAAAAATGCTTGTGGAAAAGGTTACAAATTTATTACTACGTTAATTGCTCTTATTATTATTGGTGTATTAGTATTAGTTAATATACTAGTGGCAAAACCTGATGAAGCAAATAAACCGTCTAATATTAAACAAGTTACAGTTTTGGACCAGAGTGGATTAACGCCAACAGATTATGCTACACTTATGCCACAAGTAGATCTAGTTAAATTTGGGTTGACAAACTTCACAATTAGCGATGCTAATTCAAAAGAAGAGGCGGCTCAGAAATTGGAGGAAACGACAACTACTGGTGTAGTAGTAAGTATTACAGCGAAAGAATCTGGATACTTAATGGAAGCAATTATTCCTTCAGAGTCTGTAATTTCCGAAAGTGATTGTAATGAATTATTAGAAAGTATGAGTAACTGTTTTCAGGAAAATAAGTTAAAACAAGCAGGATTAACGTTAGAGCAATCGACTATTTTAATGAAACCAGTAGTTTCATCTTATCAAAGTGTCGGAGAAGATACAAATATTGTAACTATTTTAGTAAAAATCTTAGTTCCAATGGCCTTTGGTTTAATTATGTACTTCCTCATATTCATTCATGGACAGACGGTAAGTAAGTCAGTATCAACGGAAAAAACATCAAAACTAATGGAGACTTTATTAACAAGCATTCATCCTTATGCATTAATTACTGGTAAGATATTTGCAATCGCTAGCACTGCAATCCTTCAATTTTTATCTTGGATAGTTGCGACTATTGTTGGACTTTATGGTGGAAATTATATTGCGCATTCTATTTATCCAGAATATGAGAACTCGATTGTCACGTTAATTAGTTACTTACGTGATAACATCGGAGAATCAGCATTGACCTTACCATCGATTATTGTGGCAATATTAATTTTTTGTATTGGATTTTTATTTTACTGTGTTCTTGCAGGTATGGCAGGATGTATCGTATCAAAACCAGAAGATGTTGCAAGTTCACAAGGGATTTTTATCTTCCCAGTTATAATCAGCTGGTTAGTGTGTTACCTTAGTGCTGCAGCTGAGAATGTTGCGGTATTAAAGATAGCGAGATTTATACCATTTACGATACCTTTTAGTGTTCCTGCAGATTTACTTACTGGTACTATTAGTATATTCCAAGGAATTGTATCCTTAGTAATTTTATTTGCTGTCTCATTACTTTTAATAATGTTTTCTGCAAGAGTTTATAAAGGTCTTGTGTTGTATAATGGTGAGAAAATCAGCTTTCAGAAAATTATTCAAGTGGTAAGAGCAAAACAATAATGAGATAATTATAATAAAGATTCAAAGCGAGCGAAAAATCCCATTGGATTTCTTATAGGAAATCTGATGGGATTTTCTGTTAAAATCTATTGACTTTTAATAACTAATGAAATAGACTACAAATATAAAGTCTAATCCATTAGACGAGGAGGTTGCATATGGAAATACCGAAAATTTTTGAAAGTGAATACCGCTTTTGTTTGATTATGTGGGAACATGAGCCAGTTACAACTACGGAACTTGTAATTCTATGCCAAGAACAGTTAGGATGGAAACGAACGACAACTTATACTGTTATCAAACGTCTTGGTGAACGTGGTGTACTGGAAAATAAAAATGGTATTGTTACATCTCTGGTTTCCAAGGAAGAAGCACAGGCATCTGAGCTTGACGAACTTGTAGAGAAAAAATTTGAAGGCTCATTACCTGCGTTTGTGGCAGCGTTTACTAAACACAAAAAAATAACAAAGGATGACATCGATGAAGTGCAACGAATGATTGACCGCATACGAAATGGAGGCTAATAATGACTGAACTCTTAATGAAAATCGTCAACATTAGCATATCTGCAAGCCTTGTTGTCTTGGTTGTGTTGATTCTCAGACTTGTCTTGAAAAAGGTACCTAAGTGGACCATTGTTTTACTTTGGGGTATTGTAGCAATTCGGCTATTGTGTCCGTTCTCTATAGAGAGTGCATTGAGCTTGATACCTAGTAATGAGACATTCAATCATAATATATTGATGGATACTACGCCCATTATTAATAAAGATATATCTGCATTTAACAAACTTGTGAATTCGGTAATTAGTCAGTCACATACACCCTCACCAGCGGTAAGTGTAAATACGATGCAGATTTGGATATCGTTGCTTACGGTTATCTGGATTATTGGATTTGTCTCAATCCTTGTGTATACTGCCATTAGTTACTTGCGTCTGCATAAAAAGGTAAGAACAGCAGTTATACTCCATAACAATATATTTCAAAGTGAAAATGTAAGTTCACCTTTTGTACTTGGAATCATTAAGCCGAAGATATACATATCTTATCAGTTGGAAGGACAGAATCTGGAACATGTGATTGCTCATGAACAGGCCCATATTCGTCGTAAGGATCACTGGTGGAAACTTTTTGGTTTTTTGTTGTTGACCATCCATTGGTTCAACCCGCTGATGTGGTTAGCTTATGGGTTGTTGTGCCGAGATATTGAGTTGGCTTGCGATGAAAAGGTCATTAAGGAACTAGCCAATGAGCAAAGGGCAGACTACGCTCAATCGCTTCTAGTTTGTAGCGTTAACCGTCGAATGATTGCGGCATGTCCTTTGGCTTTTGGAGAGGTTAGTGTCAAACAGAGGGTCAAGTCGGTGATGAACTACAAAAAACCTGCCTTCTGGATGATCGTGCTTGCAGGTATTGTTTGTTTGGTTGTGGCAGTCTGCTTCTTGACGAATCCTTTAGAGCAAACGAAAGAAACTTTATGGCCTACTCTAGAGGATATTCGTAAGGGATATACTGTTAAGCAGGCTACAGACGATGGTTGCGTGGTAATAGATGGAGATACTTTACTTGCAGGGGAAAGGAATTGGATTGATTTTATCAATGAGACGAGAGAAGGGAATTCAGCTATCGTTCGGATCTATAAAACATATAAAGAGCAAGTTGATAACTATTATGTCAAGGAACTTCGTTATGATGGGAAAAAGTTTACATTAAAGTTTTATGATAGAACAGGAGATACACATGAGGAATTTTTAGATGAAGAAGAATACATGTATCTAGTTAGAAGCCCATATACATCTAATGGTCTTAGTTACGATAACTATCTTCTTGCGAACAGTACAGAGGTCTCTTATCAGGGTTATTACAATGCTATATTTTCATCAAAATTACGAGCTGAAAATGATATATATAATCACTGCCATAGAATATATAGTAATACATTGAATAATGATGACTATTTTAATTCTTACTATGGAACAGCCTTTACGGATATCGACAATGATGGAGAAGAAGAAAAATGCTGTCTTGGGATGGGAAAAACTTCTGGATTGTTTACATTCTCTTTCTCTGTTTACGGTAATGATGGTTTGAAATATCAAAATTTATTTTATTCGGAATTCTATAACTTGAGTTTTAATCGAGCTGAAGATGGAAAATTACAAGTACAGGGTATAACACAGGGAGAAACGCCTGAAACACATCTGTTTGACATCGCACTTGATGGAGATGACATTAGGCTTTTGGAAGATGGGAAAATTATTGGTGGATCACAACAGGAATGAGACTAAATTAAATTAACAATAGTATGTATTTGTACATGATAAGTATAATATTCTCCATGTAAAATTAGCGTAGATATGATAAGATATAATAAATTACGACTTAGGAGTATTTATTATGACATCAATATTAATAGGAATCATTTATTTATCATTTATTAGTTTGGGGCTGCCGGATACCCTTCTTGGTTCTGCCTGGCCTACGATGCATCAAGAACTTAATGTTGCCAGTTCTTATGCTGGTATTATTACTATGATTGTTGCTGGCGGTACAATTATATCAAGCTTAATGAGCGATAAACTAATACATAAATTAGGGACTGGTAAGGTGACAGCAATCAGTGTTGCTATGACTGCGTTCGCTATCTTTGGATTTTCTATCTCCAATTCGTTCTTGTTGCTTTGTCTCTTTGGTATTCCATATGGTTTAGGCGCAGGTTCTGTCGATGTTGCTCTCAATAATTATGTCGCAAATCATTACAAGGCAAAGCATATGAGCTGGCTTCATTGTTTTTGGGGTATTGGAGCGACCGTTGGACCATATATCATGGGGGCTTGTTTAACAAGAAATTGGACTTGGAATACTGGTTATCGAATCATATCATTGATTCAAATTGTATTAACCGTTATATTAGTCTTTTCCTTACCACTATGGAAAAGTTCTAAGAGTGAGTCAAAGACATCGGTAAAAACTTTGAGCTTAAAGCAAATAGTTAAGCTTCCAGGAGCAAAATCAGCACTGATTGGATTTTTTTGTTATTGTGCGCTAGAATCGACGACTGGTTTATGGGGTGCAAGCTTTATGGTACAACATCGTAATGTTTCAAAAGAACTTGCAGCATCGTTATCAGCTCTTTTTTATCTTGGAATTACAGTAGGAAGATTTATCAGTGGTTTTATTACAATGAAAATGAGTAGTAAAAATCTTATACGTCTTGGTCAAGGAATGATTATTGTTGGAATCGTATGCTTGCTTCTTCCTTTACCAAACGTTATTATGTATGCAGGCTTTCTAATGATTGGTTTAGGATGTGCTCCAATTTACCCGAGTCTACTTCATGAGACACCAAATCACTTTGGCGCAGAAGTATCACAATCAATTATGGGGGTACAGATGGCATGTGCTTATATTGGTTCCACTTTTATGCCACCATTGTTTGGTATAATGATCGAAGCTGTGAATATAAGCTTCTTACCAGTCTATCTATTTATTTTTATAGGAATTATGGTATTTATGATTGAGTATCTTAATAAGAGTCATCGTAAAAAATCAATAAAATAAAACTAACTGCCAAAAGAAACTACAATATATAAAACGACAGTCAAAAGTTTTCGGATTAATATAATATGTCAGACCAAAGTAACAACGATATGAAATCTGGCAGATTCAAAAAGGGGTGGATATATCCACTCCTTTTTGATATAATGTAGGATAGTGACGAAATTTAGAAAGAGGTTAACATGAGAAAATTAGCATTATCAGATGAAATACTATTAACAATAGATAAACCTGCCAGATACATCGGAAATGAAGTGAATATGGTAGTAAAAGATATAAATAAAGTGGATATTCGTTTTTGTATGTGTTTCCCTGATGTTTATGAAGTTGGTATGTCACATCTTGGAATTCAGATATTATATGATATGTTCAATCAGAGAGAGGATACGTATTGTGAGCGTGTGTATTCTCCGTGGATGGACCTAGATGCAATCATGCGTGAAAAAAACATTCCGTTGTTTGCATTAGAATCTCAAGATCCAATCAAAGAATTTGATTTTTTAGGTATTACACTTCAATATGAGATGTGTTATACAAACATCCTACAAGTACTAGATTTGTCAGGTATTCCAATTTATGCAAAAGATCGAGATGAAAATGATCCTATCGTAATCGGTGGTGGCCCTTGTAGCTATAACCCAGAGCCAATTGCAGAATTTTTTGACTGTTTTTATATTGGAGAAGGTGAAACAGTTTATGATCAAGTGCTTGATGCTTATAAAGCAAATAAAGCAGCTGGTGGTACGAGAAGAGATTATTTAGAAAAAATAGCTGAGATTGAAGGAATCTATGTACCAGCATTTTATGATGTTATGTATAAAGAAGATGGAACAATTAAATCGATGGTTCCAAACAATTCTCATGCAAGTGCAAAAGTAAAAAAACAGATGGTGAAGGATGTTAGCAATACTTATTATCCAAGAAAACCATTAGTACCATATATCAAAGCAATTCAAGACCGCGTTGTACTTGAGATTCAACGTGGATGTATTCGTGGATGTCGTTTCTGTCAGGCTGGTATGCTTTACCGTCCAACGAGACAGCGTGATTTAGACTTCTTAAAAGAGTTAGCTACTGAGATGATTCGTTCCACAGGACATGAAGAAATCTCATTAAGTTCGTTAAGTTCTAGCGATTATGACCGTTTACAGGAATTAGTTTACTTCTTAATTGATGAGTTTAAGACAAATGGAGTAAATATCTCCCTACCAAGTTTACGTATTGATGCATTTGCTCTTGATGTTATGAGTAAAGTCCAAGACATTAAGAAATCTAGTTTGACCTTTGCTCCAGAAGCAGGTTCTCAGCGTCTTCGTGATGTAATCAACAAAGGATTAACCGAAGAGGTAATCTTAAAAGGAGCAATGGATGCATTTGAATCAGGCTGGAATAAAGTTAAGCTTTACTTTATGTTAGGTCTTCCAACGGAAAACGAACAAGACATCGAAGGAATCGCTACTTTATCGAATGAAATTGCGAAGGAATATTATACAATTCCAAAAGATAAGCGTAATGGTAAATGTCAGATTACTGCAAGTACTTCCTTCTTTGTTCCAAAGCCATTTACTCCATTCCAGTGGGCTCGTATGGTAACGAGTGAAGAGTTTAGAGAAAAACAGCGTTTCTTAAATGGTAAGATGAAAGAACAGTTGAATTATAAGAGCATTCGTTATAATTGGCATGATGCAGATACCACTATTTTAGAAGGTATTTTTGCAAGAGGTGATCGTAAATTATCAAAATCTATCTATGATGCATATAAAAAGGGTTGCGTTTATGATGCTTGGTCCGAATACTTTAAGAATGATATATGGTTACAGGTATTTGAAGAAAATGGGGTAGATATCTCATTCTACACAAGTAGAGAACGTAGTGAAGACGAAATCTTCCCTTGGGATTTCATCGATATCGGTGTGACAAAGAATTTCTTACTCAGAGAGTATAAGAAAGCGAAGGATGAAAAAGAAACAATAAACTGTAAACAGGGATGTTCTGGCTGCGGTGCTGCAACCTTTCAAACAGGAGTTTGTATTCGATAAGAGGGGGCAAGATCATTTTGCACATGAAATGTTTTGAGTATGGGATGAGAAACATAATTCATCCGCAACACGCTCTCGCTTGGATGAAGTCGTAACGGTACGTAAGAGTCTAAAATACAGACTCTAAGTACCGACGACTTCATAACAGTATGCTCATGAATTATGTTTGTCATCCCATTATCAGCATATTGATGCATGTGCAAAATGATGAGAATATAATTCATCCGTAACACGTTCTCGCGCAAATGAAGTCGTAATGGCACATAAGAGTCTAAAATACAGACTCTAAGTACCGACGACTTCATAACAGTATGCTCATGAATTATGTTTGTCATCCCATTATCAGCATATTGATGCATGTGCAAAATGATGAGAATGTAATTCATCCGTAATATAACAGTATGCTATAAGGAAGGAAAATAGATGAAAGTTAGAATTAAGTTTGCAAAATATAGTGTAGTTAAATTTATTGGTCACTTAGATGTGATGAGATATTTCCAGAAAGCGATTCGCCGTGCTCAGATTGATGTTGCTTATAGCACTGGATTTAACCCACATCAGATTATGTCCTTTGCTGCTCCTTTAGGAGTTGGTTTGACAAGTGATGCAGAATATGTTGATATCGAACTCAATTCGATGACATCAAAAGAAGAGACAATGGCCTCGTTGAATGCTCAGATGAATGAAGGTTTTTATGTTAGCGGACTAGAAATCTTAAAAGAGCGTGAAGCGAATGTGAAGAAGGAAACTGCAATGTCTCAGATGGCTGCAGCAGATTATCTTGTTTCTTTAAAAGATGGATATGAACTTACCGATTGTGAGACATTTAAAAAGAAGTTCATCGAATTTTATGAGCAAGAAAAAATTGTTGTACTAAAGAAAACGAAAAAGAGTGAGCGAGAAATCGATATTAAGAAATTCATCTATGATGTTTGGTTTGAGGACCGTGGATATGGGATTGAACATGCAGACACCTATGAAAATGGGGTTAGAATTTTTATGCAATTAGCAACAGGCTCTGTGATTAATATCAAACCTGAATTGGTAATGGAAGCTTTTTGTCAGTTTATTGGAAAAGAATATGAGGAATTTGCATTCCAGTATCACCGTATGGAGTGTTACGGTAATATTGCTGATAACAAGATGTCTCAAGAAGAGATGATTGCAGCTGTGGAGCGTGGAGAAGAGATTAAGAGAGAATTAGTTCCTTTGATTTTGATGGGGATTGCAGAATAGGAGAAAATTTGTGAGTAAAAAGTTGATTATCACAAAATTGAATCACAATATTGTATCTGCTCTTTATGAGGAAGGTCAGATGATCCAAGTAAATGTAGATCCAATCGAGGAAGTATCACTCTTAGGCAATATTTATGTCGGCAAAGTAAAAAACATCGTAAAAAACATCAATGCTGCTTTTGTAGAAATTGCAGATAAAAAAATGTGTTATCTTTCGCTTGATGAAGTATTAGAACCGATTTATATTACGACACCGAATAAAACGGTTTGTGTTGGAGATGAGTTTTTAGTTCAAATTTCCAAAGAGGATGTCAAAACAAAGAATCCAGTTTGTACGACCAATCTATCATTTACGGGGAAATATGCTGTTTTAGTTCATAAAAAAGGAAAGCTTGGCATCTCAACTAAGATTGAATCGGAAGAAGAACGGAAACGATTACGACGAATTGTCTCTCCTTATCTTGGAGATGATTATGGTATCGTTATTCGTACGAATGCTGTTGGTGCAGATGAATCGTTGATTGTGCAGGAATTAAAGGGGTTGATGCAAGAATATGAACGCGTTCTATCCCAAGGCATCTATCGCAATCGTTTTTCTCTTGTTTACCGTACTCCTCGCGCTTATTTGTGTGCAATGAGAGATAACTTCTCAAAAGATATTCAAGCAATTATTACCGATGATGTTGAATTGTATGGACAGATGAAGGAATATCTTGAGCTCAATCAGAAAGAAGATTTAGAGAAACTTTCGTTATATGAGGACAAGATGTTACCGTTAGATAAGTTATATAGTATTGAGAGTAAATTGTCAGGAGCATTACGAGAAAAGGTTTGGCTTGATTGTGGTGGTACGCTAATTATTCAGCCTACCGAAGCTCTGACCGTCATTGATGTTAATACTGGAAAAGCAGTCAGTAAGAAAAAGAAAGTACAGGAGACGTTCTTAAAGGTAAATCTTGAGGCAGCGAAAGAAATTGCGAAACAGATACGTTTACGTAATCTTAGTGGAATTATTATTGTTGACTTTATTGATATGGTGTCGGAAGAAGCAAAGAAGGAATTATGGACGACTTTAGAGAGTTATTTAAAGAAAGATCCAATTAAGACAACTCTTGTCGATATGACAGCTTTAAATCTTGTAGAAATTACACGCAAAAAGGTACGAAAGCCTTTATTAGAACAGATGAAAAAACAAGAAGGTGACTCAAATGATTAAAACAAATGCGATGCGTCTGTTAGACCAAGCGGGGATTTCCTATAAAGCAATGGAATATGAAGTGGATGAGAACAATCTTGCCGGCGTTCATGTGGCAGAGCAGATTGGATTACCAGTTGAGCAAGTGTTTAAAACTTTAGTTGCAAAGGGAGAGAAGAAAGGCCTTATGGTCTTTTGCGTCCCAGTAGCAGAAGAATTAAATCTAAAAAAGGTAGCCTCGATTGTCGGTGATAAGAAGATTGAGATGGTTCCTGTCAAAGATCTCCTTGGACTAACAGGTTACATCCGTGGAGGCTGCTCTCCGATTGGCATGAAAAAGAAGTTCCCAACGTATGTCGATGAGACTGCAATCTTATTTGATGAGATTACCATAAGTGCAGGGGTTAGAGGGTGTCAGCTGTTGGTGGAACGTGAAAAGTTAATGGAGTTTTTGGAGGCTACCTTGTGTGATTTAGTGGTATAGGCCTTAACAACTTAGGAGCATTAAGAATCTTGATTTATGTGTTTAACAATAAAGTGTTTGCTAAAGAATCAATCTTTGGTAGGCACTTCTTTTTGTTAAATAGATGACTTTTAGAATCCACAACATAGAGAGCTTGTTCTTTTGAATAAGACAACGACAATACTCGCCCTTTAAGTAATTTGAATTCTACAATAAAACTGGCATGGATAAAATATTATAAACTGGACATTTTCACAAAACCAGTTTTATCATATGATAGTAAAAATTAATAAAGGGAGGATAATTTTGGTATGAAACAAGAAGGGAAAAATAAGACATTAAAGCTTTGTATCACAGCATTATTTATTGCATTAACCTGTATATTTACAATGGTAATACAGATTCCAATACCTCTAGGATATGCTCATCTTGGTAATAGTGTTATTTTATTTGCAGTATTCTATTTTGATGTAAAAGGTGGTATTTTAGCAGGAAGTGTCGGATCTGCGCTTGCTGATATGTTGACAGGATTTAATCAATGGATCATTCCGACGCTCATAATTAAGGCAGCCTTAGCTTTGACTGCTGCCTTAATTGGAAAGAAAAAAGAAAAGTGGAAATTATATTCCGTTCGTACTATAATTGCATTAATATTGAGTATGACCGTAATGGTCATTGGATATACCGTAAGTGGAGCCATCTTGGAAGGAGGCATTGCAGCAGGACTTGCATCTGCTCCAGGTTTGATGGCAGAAGGCGCAGTTAATATCTTCGCTTTTTATCTGCTTGCAACCGCCTTTTCTAAGGTGAAGTGGAAGGGAGATTTTTAGTTTATGTCTCATAACAATCAAAAGAAAATTGCAGTTATTAATGATGTCACTGGATTTGGTCATTGTTCTATTGCAGTATCAATGCCAATTATATCCTACATGAAGGTACAGTGTTGTCTTGTCCCAACTTCAATTTTCTCGAATCATACTGGATTTGATCAGTATTTTTTCGATGATTACACAAATCGTATGGCAGATTACATTGTCCAGTGGAAACACCTCGGACTAAAGTTTGAAGCAATTACTTCAGGCTTCCTAGGTTCAAAAGAACAAATTGCAATTGTAAAAAATTTTATTCAAGAATTTAAAACGAATCGTACAAAAGTGATTATAGATCCGGTTATGGGCGATCATGGCAGATTATATTCGATATATACCGAGCAAATGTGTGAGGAAATGAAACAGCTTGTTGAATTTGCGGATATTATCACTCCTAATCTAACCGAATGTTGTATCTTGACGGATACTCCTTATAAAGAGGGAAAATGGAGAATGAATGAGCTACTTGCTATGGCAGAAAAGCTAAGTAATCAAGGACCTGAAAAAGTAGTAGTAACAGGAATTGTACAAGGGGATTTTATTGCTAATTTAGTATATGAGAAAGGCAAAGAATACCATGTTCTTCGCACTCATCGTGTTGGGACAGAACGTTCAGGTACTGGGGATGTGTTCTCAGCTATTATTGCAGCTGATGCCGTCAATGGTATTGAATTTAACAAGAGTGTAAAAAAAGCTTCTAATTTTGTTAAAAAGTGCATTTTGCGTTCCATAGAATTAGATATACCAAAGACGGATGGAGTGTGTTTTGAAGAGGTATTACATACTCTAAAAATCGATTAGGATCGAACTATAAGGTATGTTAAAGGAGAATAAAGCAGATGGAAAAGCAAATGACAATCTTATATAAGGTTCATAATAACTTATATGTTAATTTAACTAATAAATGTCCTTGTGCATGCACTTTTTGTTTACGTAAAAAATTAGATGAATTGGAACAGTCTGGGAGTCTTTGGTTAGAGCATGAGCCATCCATTCATGAGGTAAAAGAAGAGTTTAAGAAGTTCGATTTATCTTTGTACGATGAAGTGGTTTTTTGTGGATTTGGTGAACCTACCGAACGACTTGATGATCTTCTTGCAATAGCAAAGTTTATTAAGGAAACATACCAGAAACCAATTCGCATTAATACGAATGGATTATCTGACTTAATCAATAAAGAAGATACGGCACCAAAATTCCAGGGGGTTGTAGATACGATATCGATTAGCTTAAATACTCCAAACGCTGAGCGATATTATGAGTTAACACGTAATAAGTTTGGAATCTCAAGTTTTGATGCAATGCTAAAGTTTGCGCAGAATGTAAAAAAATACGTACCAAAAGTCGTGTTAACAACAGTCGAAACTACATTGACGAAAGAGGAAGAGGAGCAATGTAGGGAAATCTGTGATTGTATTGGCGTAACTTATCGAATTCGTCCGTGGGAAGATTGATGACTTCGATTTGTAAACCAGATTGTGCCTATTTTTGAGAAGTAAATAGATTAAGGGGTTTTTAGAAAATTGAATACTCGTGTTATACATTGAGACAATATATGTCGATGGAATATAATGATATATAAAATAGTCGTTTTTTGAATCATTACAAACATAAGATGGGGAAAAAAGAGAATAATAAAATGTGAAATATTTGATTGACATTTAATATTCTAGATGGTATTATTTATAAGTGTGCCGCACAACGAGGTTCAAGTTCTGTTATTTTATATATTTCAGACACCATAGTTGGCGAGTAATGATAATAGGAGGTGCCATATGTACGCAATTATTGCAACAGGTGGTAAGCAGTACAAAGTAGCCGAAGGCGATATCATTAAAGTAGAGAAGCTTGGTGTAGAAGCTGGTGCAAACGTTTCTTTTGATCAGGTACTTGTTGTTAACAACGGCGATCTTAAAGTAGGAAATCCTACCGTAGCTGGAGCTTCTGTTACAGCGTCAGTTGTAGAAGAAGGAAAAGGCAAGAAAGTCATCGTTTACAGATACAAGAGAAAATCTGGTTATCACAAAAAGAACGGTCACAGACAGTCTTATACCAAGGTTAAGATTGAAAAAATCAACGCTTAATTGATTGGTGAGAGTTTGATATGATTACAATATCAATTCATAAGAATAGTAAAGGTCAGTTGAACGGGTTTCGTCTAGAAGGACATGCAGGATACGCACAAAGCGGATCTGATATTGTGTGTGCTGCTGTATCGGCACTTGTGATAACGGCCATGAATTCTATTGAACATTTTACTTCAGACACTTTTGATTATCAAGAGAATGAAGAAGATGGAATGATGGATTTCAAAATTGTCGGTACGATAAGTGAACGATCTGAGCTTTTACTTGGGTCACTCATGTTAGGACTTCAAGGAATTGAAGAACAGTACGGACGAAAGTATATTAAGATTAATAGCAAGGAATAAGATTCTTATTTCTTCATCCTATCAAATAAGGAGGTGTAGGTCATGTTAAAGATGAACCTTCAATTTTTCGCTCATAAAAAGGGTGTTGGTTCTACTAAGAATGGTAGAGATTCTGAGTCTAAAAGACTTGGTGCTAAAAGAGCTGACGGTCAGTTCGTATTAGCTGGTAATATCCTTTACAGACAGCGTGGTACTAAGATTCATCCAGGCGTTAACGTTGGACGTGGTGGTGATGATACATTATTTGCTTTAGTAGACGGTGTTCTTAAGTTTGAAAGAAAGGGTAGAGACAAGAAACAAGCTAGTGTTTACCCAGTAGAAGCAAAATAGTAGTAACGA
>JAEYPP010000063.1 GCA_023410575.1 Bacillota bacterium
CTGGTGATAACATCGGTGCTTTATTACGTGGTGTTCAGAGAACAGAAATCGAAAGAGGACAGGTTCTTTGTAAACCAGGCAGCATCAAATGCCATAAGAAATTCACAGCTCAGGTTTACGTATTAACAAAAGACGAAGGTGGACGTCATACTCCATTCTTCAACAACTATAGACCACAGTTCTACTTCAGAACAACTGACGTAACTGGTGTTTGTAACTTACCAGCAGGCACAGAAATGTGTATGCCTGGCGATAACATCGAAATGACTATCGAACTAATTCACCCAATCGCTATGGAGCAGGGTCTTGGATTCGCTATTCGTGAAGGTGGACGTACAGTAGGTTCAGGTAAGGTTGCTACTATTATTGAGTAATTAATATCTTAATATAGATATATTGTGTTTAAGCGGTCGAAAGTCCCTCAATTTCTCCTCGGAGAACTTGAGGGACTTTTTATATTAATAGAAAATTGCTCTGCATTTTCTATTAATATAAAAAGCGTCCAAAAGAAGGACGCTATGATGCGTACAAGCGCGTTAGGAAGATGTCGCTTACGCGACCGCGCTTGGCGCGAGTGTTTCGCAAGCGAAACACTTTTAAAATAGAAATCCAACGTCATTTTGCACAAAGAAATGTTGGGAGCATGGGGTGACAAACATAATTTATACGCAACACGCTTTCGCTTGAATGAAGTTCGTAGCGGTACATAAGGGCTTAGAATACAGGCCCTAAGTACCGACGACTTCATAACAGTATGCTCCTAAATTATGTTTGTCATCCCATTTTTGGCAAATCTATTTACGTGTAAAATGACGAAAGGAGATATAAAAAAGGACTTTTGACACCTTCTAAATTTACTATAATAGTAAAGCATCCATAAGAAAGAAGCTATGATGCACAAAAGCGCGATAAGGCAGATGCCGCTTTTAGAGAAGGCTGATAAGGTTATGGAAGGAGTAATAAAGTGAGCGTGAAGCAAGGTGCTTCACGTTTTGCTTAGAAGAATGTTTGCATAAGTAGAGATTTGGGGGTGAAGTATTAGCGTGAATATTAAAAAAATTAGCAATATATCGACAGATTTTGAAAAGTAGTTCTAACAGAAACCTCCAGTGCCAAAACGGGCCAAGAAATCATGCAAATAAATTCGTCGAAGAAATATATCAAGTATATCTTTATTGCAAATAATAACATTATATGGTAAAATTTACACTTAGTTTGGCCCTATTTAATTCATTTTTATCAATGAGCTCATACATAAAAAATAAGAGGTGTGCTGATGAAAAAAAACAAAGCAATACGTAACAATTTATATGCAATACATTTACTGTGGAAAATATGCCCTAGTAGAGTTATTCATGAAGCAATAACTCGGTTACTTGGTTACTTTGAGTGGTTATTTTACAGTGCTTTTTTTATGCGATATGTTATTAAATCACTAGAAACAAATCAGGAATTTCCAACGATTATGACTTTTTTGTGTATTACTGTCGCAGTATTTGCATGTAGCTCACTCTATAGTAGTTATGTGAATGGTAAAGTTATGCCTATCACAAATATTATAGTAACAAAAGGGTTAAACAAGATCCTCTTCAGAAAATCAAGAAATGTAGAAATTTCATGTTTTGAAGATAGTGAGTTTTATAATAAATACACTTTAGCAATGGAGAAGGCGGATGAACGTCTTATAGATACAGTTTCCGTAGTTTGGGGGGTAATATTTGGGGTATTTGCAGCTATTTTATCCTTTGCTTTAATGTTTGAAGTAGATAAATTATCAGTACTATTCGTATTATTCCCTGTCATCGGTAACTTTGTTTTTAATAGAAAAATAGGAGAAATTGACTATAAACGTAATCAAGATATGGCACCTTATAATCGGAAAGTGTCTTATGTTAATCGTGTTATGTATCTAAATGATTATGCAAAGGAGATACGACTTACGAATGCGTTTAAACTGATGAAACGTCACTATCAAGAAGCGATTCAAGGAATGATTGATGTGACGAAGAAATATACGAAGAGAGCCATGATTTTGCATTGGTTCCGTGTCATGTTTACATTCACATTTATATTTGAAGGATTATTAATATATGGAGCTTATCGAACTTTAGTAAGTCATACGATGTCATTAGATCAGTTAGCAGTTATTACGAGTATGATGGTATCCTCAACATGGATTCTAATTGGTTTTACAGAGTCCTTGATGACCTGCTTTAAGAATGGTCTTTTTGTTAATAATCTACGTACTTTTCTTGAGTATGAAGAGAAAATACCAGAGAATTTGGATGGAGTGGAGCCAGGGTCTAAAATAGAATGTCTTGAATTTCGAAATGTTAGCTTTTCCTATAAAGACAAGGTTATCATAAATAATTTATCTTTTCAGATTCGAGGTAATAAAACCTATGCGTTAGTTGGTCATAATGGAGCTGGAAAGTCGACAATTATCAAATTACTAATGAGATTTTATGATCCAACCGAGGGTGAAATTTTACTAAATGGACGTAATATCAAAGAGTATCATCTTCAAAAATATCGTGCTTTGTTTTCAACGGCATTTCAAGAACATCAAATCTTTTCAATGTCAGTCATGGAAAATGTATTAATGCGTAGAGCTAAGCAAGAAGATGAAACGACGGTAATTCAAGCATTAAAAATGGCTGGTGTTTATGAAAAGGTAATGTCCTTGCCAAAAGGAATCCATACGATATTGACAAAGGAATTTGCAGAGGATGGAGCAGTTCTATCCGGTGGTGAATATCAGAAAATCGTAGTTGCCAGAGCATTTGTTACCAACTGTCTACTAAGGATTTTTGATGAGCCTTCTAGTGCACTTGATCCTATTGCTGAATATGAACTTTTTGATAATATTTTAAAAACTAGTAGGGATAAGACAATGTTATTTATCTCTCATAGACTTTCTTCCGTACAAAATGCTGATTGGGTATTTATGCTAGAGAATGGAAGTGTAATTGAAGAGGGAACTCATAAATTATTAATGAAGAAGCAGGGTTCTTATGCAGATATGTATATGAAACAAGCAGTTAATTATTTAGCTGCGTCACCAAATGAGATGAAAGACGGAATTTTTGCAGCTGGGGGTGAGAACTAATATGAAACATATTTGGAAAAATCATCTTTTTCTTTGGAAATTATGTTTTAAAGCGTCACCTAAATATATGATTTCAATTTTATATGATGCATTTCGTTTTCAGTTTATAATATTCCTTGAACATACGATTGGAATTCGATATGTGCTACATTGCGCTGAATATGGAGAGCCTTTTTACAAGGCATTTTTAGTCATAGGAATTATATTACTCATTAATATGATACAGATTGTACCTGATGGTTACTATATACATGGAATGACATATAGGGAAAAACCTAAATTATATAAGGCATTGAAGGAGCAGATGTATCAAAAAGCAGCAGAACTCGACTTGTCTTGCTACGATGACCCCAAATACTATAATGATTTTGTATTAGCAGTAGCAGAATCGGAAGCTTCAATTGACCGTTTTCTAGCCTTACTCGGTACTATCATGCAGAGTATCACGGTAATTGTTACAACAGGGATTTTCTTCTTGACTACGAATGCAATGGGTATTTTGTTTGTCTTTATCTCCTTTATTCTTAACTTCTTCATAGCTAAAGTGATTAACAGAGTCAACTATAATGTTAGAATGAAGCTCAATCCTTTGGAACGTAAAAGGAGTTATGTGAATCGAGTATTTTATTTAAATGATTTTGCGAAGGAGCTACGTCTTCATCCTCAAGTTGGAGATATGTTAGAAAAGGAATTTGATGAAGCCAATGATGAAATGGTTAGAGAGCAAAAGAAAGTGTCTAGAAAGCGCACAGGACTACTATTTACACAAGGTTATCTTGCAAGTGATTTCATAACGGATGGCTTATATATTGGTTATTTAATTTTTCAAGCAGCGGTTTTACATACGATTGATTACAGTAATGCAGTTGTACTTTTTAATCGAACGGGAAGTCTTCGAAATGCAATGCGTGAATTTGCAGAAATTGCACCTAAGGCAAATGAAAATAGTCTCTATATCGATAAAATTCAAGCATTCTTAGCATATGAACCAATCATTAAACATGAAGTTGGAATGAAAGTTCCAGAGGGCATTGGAGAAATTGAGCTTAAGAATGTAAGCTTTCGCTATCCAAATCATTCGAAAGATATCCTTCATAATATTTCACTCAAAGTTAAGCCGGGAGAAAAAATAGCTATTGTAGGTTATAATGGAGCAGGAAAAACGACATTGATAAAGCTTTTAATGCGTTTATATGATCCATCAGAAGGTGAGATTCTATACCATAACCAGGATATTCAGAATTATGACATCGATGAGTATCATAAACGAATTGGAGTTGTATTTCAAGATTTTCAGATGTATGGTGCAACTTTGTTAGAGAATGTCATCTTAGATGATGTGAAAGATAACTCAAAAGAAGAAATAGCAGTTACAGAAGCCTTGACTTATAGTGGGTTTGAGGAGTGTATGGTAAAATTGCCTCTAGGGCTTAGTACACCGATTACTACTGAATTTGATGAAAAAGGTATTAATTTGTCAGGTGGAGAGGGACAAAAAGTCGCAATAGCAAGAGCATTTTACCGGCAAGCGGATATTCTTGCTATGGATGAGCCATCTAGTGCACTTGATCCTATAGCAGAATATAATTTAAACACTGCAATGCATGAAGCAGCTCAGAACAAAACAGTATTTTATATTTCTCATCGTCTATCTACGACTAGAGATGCAGATCGTATTGTAATGATAGAGCAGGGAAGGATTATTGAAGAGGGCACTCATGCTCAATTGCTTGCAATGGGAGGAAAGTATGCAATGATGTGGCATGTTCAGGCTGGTAAATATGGTGGCTGAATTAAGTAAAATACAATGTGAAGTAAAAGAATAGTTTTATAGAGCGAGTATATCTCCCAAAAGGAGAGTTTACTCGCTTACTGATACATGGAGATTAATCGACAACCTTATGTTTATATTATATGCAGAGATTATGGTATTTTATTAGAATATAAGGTACAATATTACTTGTAAAGTAGACTTATAATAAATAGGTAATTGAGGAGGTAGATAGATGAACAATAAAATGAGTCAGATTGTAAAAGAGAAAAGTAGTAGGGTAGAGTCCTTAATTCGAAAAATGACTCTTGAACAAAAAGTGGCGCAGATGATTCAGATTCCTTACTCCGTTGTTGGAAGGGAAAAGGCACTGGAGTGGGCAAACAAAGGTGCAGGATCATTTTTGCATGTACTTGGGGATGATGCACGAGAAATTCAGCAAGCGGCTTTGAATAGTATACATGGTATTCCTGTTATATTCGGAATTGATGCGATTCACGGACATGGACTAAATGAACATGCCACAATCTTTCCAACACAGCTTGCTATGGCATGTAGTTGGAATAGAGAGTTAATTAAAAAGATGGGAAGAATTACGGCAAAAGAAGTAGCAACAGATGGCTTGCATTGGACTTTCTCCCCGGTATTATGTTTAGGAAGAGATACAAGATGGGGAAGAGTGAATGAGACATTTGGAGAAGATCCTTATCTGACAGGAGAATTAGGTGCTGCTATCATACAAGGATACCAAGGAGATAATTTAAGTGATCAGGACAGTATTTTGGCATGTGCGAAGCATTATATCGGATATGGAGAAGCAGTAGGTGCTAGAGATGCATGTGATACCGAGATGACCTATCGAAAAATGAAAGATGTTTTTTTACCACCATTTCAAAAAGCAATCGAAGCGGGTTGTGCAACTTTTATGACAGCATATGGTTCCATCGATGGAGAGCCTTTTACTGCAAGTTATAAAGCATTAAAAGAAATATTACGTGATGAATTAGGTTTTGATGGCTTTGTAGTTACAGATTGGGATAATGTAAATAGTCTTGTAAAAAATCAATTTGTGGCAGCTGATAGAAAAGAGGCCTCAAAATTAACTGCGAAAGCAGGTAATGATATGATTATGACAAGTGAAGAATTTTACGAGTCAACAATTTCTTTGGTAAAGGAAGGACAGTTAGAGGAAGAAGTTATTGATGAGGCTGTTAGAAATATCTTAAACATAAAGGAGAAGATGGGACTATTTGAACATCCAGAAAAGAGTGGAGTAAAAGGATGTATCGGTTGTATGGAGCATTTACAGTTAAATGAGACGTTGGCAGATGAATGTGTTGTACTATTAAAAAATGATTCGGTGCTACCTATATGTAAAGATGTGAAAAAAATTGCTGTTATTGGTCCAAATGCGGATGATATAAAAGCTCAGTATGGTGATTGGACATACTTTTCTCATCCTACTCCAAAGCCAGATAAGATACCAAATAAACCTTACACAACTATCTTTGAAGGAATAAAAGAGATAGCAGGTAAGAATATTGAGGTTACATATTGCAAGGGGTGTGATGTATTACACGCAAAAACTGATGACATAAATCAAGCAGTCAGTGTTGCGATGAATACAGACTTAATTGTTTTAGTAATTGGTGATGAGATAAGTCAGGTAGGTGAGTATAAAGATAGAGCAAATCTAGCGCTGTCTGGTAAACAACTAGAACTGTTCAATGCATTAAAGGAGACAGGAAGAAAGATTATTACAGTACTGCTTTCCTCTAAGCCACTGTGTGTAACAGAAGTTGTAGAAGGTTCCGATGCTTTTATAGTAGCATTTAATGGAGGTATGTTTGGCGGTAAAGCGGTTGCTAATATATTGTTTGGAAGGAAAAATCCATCTGGGAAGTTACCAATATCCTTTCCAAGACATAGTGGACAGCTTCCTGTTTATTATAACAGCTTGCCTGGCTGGCATGGTGGTAAATATATGGATATGCCTGCACAACCTTTATTCTCTTTTGGTCAGGGAATGTCCTATTCAAAGTTTATCTATAGTAATCTTCAGGTGAAGGAAACAAAGAATAATGGGGACTCATGGATTGTAAGTGTAGATGTAGAAAATGTTAGTGATATTGATGGTGATGAGATTGTCCAAGTGTACTTTAGAGATATCGTCAGTTCAATTATGACACCGATAAAACAATTAATTCGTTTCGAAAAGGTTCATGTACAAGCAAAGCATAAGATTTCTGTTTGTTTTGAACTAGATCAGATGGATTTTTCATTTGTAGATCGAACAGAAAAGCGTATTACTGAGCCAGGAGAAATTGAGTTGATGATAGGAGCAAGTTCTAGAGAGGAAGACTTATTAAAGCAAATTATTAACATTAAGTAAGCTATATCTTTAAAGAAATAAATATTGAAAGCCTCTTAATCTCTCGATAGGAGATATAAAGGGGCTTTTTAACTTTTTATTGAAGTTACTTAGACGTACGTGATATAATAAAATATGATTATGTTGAAATATATAACAACAGAGGGAATGGTGTACATATATGTTGAAAGAACCAAAAAGTAGAAGAATATTTATGCGCATTATGCTAGTTATAGTAATAAGTAGCAGCGTTATTCTATTTTTTTTATTTTCAATTAAGGGCTTACTACTTTCTGAGTCGAAACAACGTTTAATTGAGATAAATCAACGTAGTGATAAAATTGCAAAAGAGTATTATGCAGTGCATCCATTCGATATGTCAGGAGCTAGTGAAGTGATTACAATTCCAGATAGTAATCATAATCATGATTGGGACAATAGAGTATATAGTTTTTTAGTAAATGACGATGGTAATATCATTACTGTGTTTGGTCAGACTAGCATGGAGTACTTACCTTATTTCATTGAATTTTTAGATGAATATCATCACTCTGATTTACGGTATACGACGGGTGAAGAAGAAGCCCAAGTGAATCTATATAAACTAAAGTCTGGCGAACAAATTTATGCTGTGATTTGTAGGGTATCTGATACTTCTGTTGGACATGTCGTTACGATTGTTTCTAAGCAACTAATTATGCAAGAAATTAACTCCGTTTTTTATATTGCAATTACAATTGTTGTACTAGTGTTTATTGCGCTTATTTTAGCATTGATTTATTACTATTTCCAACAAAGAGGGGCGATACGTAAGAATAACAGGAGTGGAAAACCTGATGCCGTTACAGGATTACCACAATATTCGATACATAAGGCAATTGCCCAAAGATATATTAACGCTGAAAAGTATTCGTATGCGTATGTTTCATTTAGTATTGATAAATATTCCTTAATAGCAGAATTAAATGGGAAATCATATTGTGATTATATATTAAAGGGGATTGCACAGATAATTTCAAATTGGATAAAAGAGGAGGAGACATTTGCACGTTTTCAGGATGACGTATTTGGTATGTTACTTATTTATGAAGATGAATTAAAGTTTCGCCAAAGATTAATTCGAATATTAAAGCATGCTGGGGATATTCCGATGAACGAGAATAACTTTTGTAAAATAACGTTTCACAGTGGTGTTTGCATCGTTGGGAAAGAAACGGATATTGATCGAGTAATTGCTCGTGCAAAAAAAGCAAGAGTACAGTCAGCAGCAAAGACAATTACTAGTATTAATTTCTATTCAAATAAGACAGGCGTACTCAGTGAAAATAGTGAATTAGTGAAAGAAGTTTCAGACGCAATGTTTCATAATCAATTTCTTATCTATTTACAACCAAAGTATCGAATTGAGTCAGAAGAGATAGTAGGGGTAGAAGCTTTGGTTCGTTGGAAGCATCCAAAGAATGGATTGTTAGGACCGAATGTTTTCTTGCCATTATTTGAGGAAAATGGGATTATTACGCAGATAGACATCTATGTTCTTGAGAATGTTTGTGAACATATGAGAGAGTGGATTATACAAGGGAAATCGGTAGTGCCTGTATCTATTAATTTGTCAGCAAAACATCTTAGGGATGAATCTTTTTTACAGGATATTCTCAATATTGTTGACTCGAATCATATACCACATCAGTTGATAGAGTTTGAATTTCCTGAGATTGCTATTTACCAGAATCGAGACGAGCTAATAAAGGTCATGAAACATCTGTCAGAATTAGGTTTTATACTCTCCATAGATAATTTTGGGGCTAATTACTCCGTAGTTCAGTTGCTAGATGAGTTACCTATTCATGTTCTCAAAATTGATAAAGGCTTGATTAAGGATTTAGAAGATATTGAGTTTTCCGATAAAGATCGTACCATTGTAATGCATATTATTTCTTATGCAAAGAGTATGAAGGTTGAAGTTGTTGCAGAAGGAGTGGAAACAAAGGGTCAGCACGATTTATTGCAAGAACAAAAATGTGACATTATTCAAGGCTACTATTACCAAAAACCAATGCCACCAGAAGAATTTGCATTACTTTTAAATGAAGCTTGATGTTATTGTAAGGGCCTAAACACAGGCCCTTATGTACCGACGACTTATCTAATAGTTGCAATTTATGAGCATTTTATGGAACTTGTGACGAAAATATATATTTCCACATACTCGTAACATAAACATTATAAATAAAATTGTAATTGGAGCATAGGTTAGTAATCCGAAGGAACTAGGAGTGCTTAGTTCTCTTCTCTGCCATAGAAACAGTAGGAAACAGACAATTAAAAATGATATTGAATGGCATTGATAACTTAGATAGGTATATTTATATTTTTTTGCAAGGAGTGGAAGAGTTAAATCTTCTGCTTCTTTTTTATGTTTTATCACAAGAGTAAGAAGGTGTGGAAATGCATTATTGGTAGCCAACACATAAAATGCAGGTACACTCGCTTTAGTCAACAGGATCGATGTCACAAGGCAGATAAGTAATAGAATGCTTCCTATATTCTTGGAGATAATAATGGAATGAAATTTACTGATCCGCATCAACTGAAGACTCATCTCTTTCCCTTGTGTGTTTAAATTATGATTCCATGGTTGTTCCATATCATTCCTCCAATAGATATAATGTGGTAATTTCTCTAAATTGACACTATCTATAATAACATGACATTCTTGAAAAACAAAGTAGAAACTAGTGATTAATTATAGATATTATGTCGATATAGTGAGTGTCAATATTTATCCAAATAACATGGAGGTGGGTAGAATGGTAATTCAGAATAGTGTAATTGGAATGAATGCAACTTATCATTATTCCAAGAAAACTGAAAATTCTGTTACCTATACGAGCTGGGGGAATATCATGAATCAGTATCATGACCAAACAGCTGTTACATTACCCTCAGCTACGGATAGCGCACAGGATACGAATGGCAGTACGAAGGAAGAGAATCATTCAGAGACAATACTTCTGTTGATGCAAGGAACATTAGGAACTAATAATATAGTTCTTGGTGAAAAAGAGGAAGCTTCTTACGAAGGTATCGACAAATTGGAACATAACAGTTTAAGAAATCTATTTGAACTACTTTTTTCAAAAGGTGATACGAAGAAGATTTCAGCAAAGGATATGTTTCAACAACTTTTGACCTCTTATCGTCAAAGGGCGAAATCGGTATTGGAAGGGAGAATGAGTTATAGGGATTATTATAGTAATTCGAATGGGGTAAATCAGACTTTGAATCACTCAATTGGTATAATACCAGTTTGGGGGCAAGAATTAACCATTTCGGAATACTATCATGAGGCTGAGCAAACAAGCTTCTTTTCCTCAGGTGTTGTGAGAACTCAAGATGGAAGAGAAATTGAGTTTAGTGTCAGTGCAACAATGTCACGTAGTTTTTTATCTTACTCGAGTGCTTCTATTGATTATGTTTCTGCAAGTTTGGTTGATCCATTAATAATTAATTTGACGGATGAAGGAGCACAAGTGTCAGATCAAAAGTTTTTATTTGACATAGATGCAGATGGTACAGTTGATAATATTTCCTTGTTAACTCGTTATTGTGCTTTTTTAGCATTGGATAAAAATCAAGATGGAATAATTAATGATGGAAGTGAGCTATTTGGAACCAAAACAGGTGACGGCTTTGCTGAACTTTCTATCTTTGATATGGATAACAATGGATGGATAGATGAAAACGACGAAATTTTCAATCACTTACGGATTTGGCATAAGGATGAGAGTGGAAATGATGAGTTGGTTGCACTTGGTGTTGCAGGAATTGGAGCTATTTATTTAGGTAGTCGTGAAACCCGATTTTCACTGAATGATGTAATTAGGAATAAAACTAATGGTATGATTCAGAAAACGGGAATTTATCTGAAAGAGGATGGCACTGCAGGAACAATACAACATGTAGATTTTTCCAAAGATGCTGTATAAATACGTAATAATTGTATTTAAATATCATAAAAGCAGATTTAAGGAAAAGTTTTGAAAATTTCCTTTGAAAATTTCGAGAAAGATGTTTATAATATAAGAGAATATGTTTAGAATTATATGAGAATGAAAAATAAATCATAGACGAAATTTTCGGAAGTTTGAAAGGAGAATTACAATGTTAGGTAGTGACATCGGAATCGATTTAGGAACAGCGAGTGTCTTAGTTTATATAAAGGGAAAGGGTGTTGTATTAAAAGAGCCTTCTGTTGTTGCGTTCGATAGAGATACGAATAAGATTAAGGCAATAGGCGAAGAGGCTCGTTTAATGCTCGGTAGAACTCCTGGTAACATTGTTGCAGTGCGTCCTTTAAGACAAGGTGTTATTTCTGATTATACAGTAACTGAGAAGATGTTAAAGTATTTTATACAAAAAGCTGTTGGTAAACAACGTTTCCGTAAGCCAATCATCAGTGTGTGTGTTCCAAGTGGTGTAACAGAAGTCGAAAAGAAGGCAGTTGAAGATGCAACTTACCAAGCTGGCGCAAGAGATGTTGCAATTATCGAAGAGCCGATTGCTGCTGCAATTGGTGCAGGAATAGATATTTCAAGACCATGCGGTAATATGATTGTTGATATTGGTGGTGGTACATCTGACATTGCAGTTATTTCTTTAGGTGGAACCGTTGTTTCTACTTCTATCAAAATTGCTGGTGATGATTTCGATGAAGCAATTGTTCGATATATGCGTAAGAAACATAATTTATTAATTGGTGAAAGAACAGCAGAAGATATAAAGATTAAGATTGGTTCTGCTTATCGCAGACCAGAGGTTGTTGCTATGGACGTTCGCGGACGTAATCTTGTAACTGGTCTTCCTAAGACGATTTCTGTAACAAGTGAAGAAACAGAGGAAGCGCTTCGCGAGACAACATCCCAGATTGTGGAAGCAGTTCATAGCGTGTTAGAAAAAACACCACCAGAATTGGCAGCAGATATCGCTGACCGTGGTATCGTTCTTACAGGTGGTGGATGCTTGCTATATGGTTTAGAAGAACTAATTGAAGAAAAGACTGGTATAACAACAATGACAGCAGAAGATCCAATGACAGCTGTAGCTATTGGAACTGGTAAGTTTGTTGAGTTTTTAAGTGGTCGTAAAGACTGATAAATTACAAATAAGCTGATTGTTTGTTGCGTATCAGAGCTTTTAAAAAGGAGCAGGATATGGTTAGAGGTTTATATACGGCTTGGACCGGTATGGCAAATGAACAAAAAAGATTGGATATTATCTCAAATAATCTTGCAAATTCGGCAACTGTTGGCTTTAAGAAGGAAGGCGTTACGAATCAATCCTTCGATGATATGCTAGCAATAAAAGTTCGTGATAAGTCAGGCACGGTTGGTGATTCTGCTATAGGTACAATGTCACTCGGTGTAAAGTTGGGAGAAGTTTATACTGATTATACGCAAGGTTCACTGCGTGAGACAGGTAATACGTATGATCTTGCCATCGAAGGAAATGGTTTTTTTACTTTATCGGTAATGGATGCAAATGGGAATGAGAATATAAGATATTCCCGTGCTGCTCAGTTCGTGATGGATCGAGAAGGCTATATCGTTGATGTAAATGGAAATCATCTAGTAAGTGAAAGTGGTAATCTTAAAGTGCCAACAGATGCAGGAAAGGTTGTCATTGATATAAATGGTTCTGTTTATGCAGATGGTCAATTGATTGATACGTTAGTTGTTAAAGATTTCGAAAACTATGATTATCTAAAAAAATATGGTGATACAATGTACGGTGCAGAACAAGGCGCTATTGAGATAGGTGCAATGGGCTCCGTACGACAAGGATTTACGGAGCAATCCAATGTCAATGTGGTTCGTGAAATGGTGAATTTAATTGCGATTACACGCGCCTATGAAGCAAACCAAAAGGTAATTCAATCAGTAGATGGTACCTTAGAATTAGCAGCTAATTCTGTTGGTAAGCTATAGTAAAACCCTAGGAGGTAGGTAAACATATGATGAGAGCTTTATGGACCGGAGCTTCCGGTATGACATCACAGCAGACTAATCTTGATACAATCTCAAACAATTTTGCTAATATAAATACAGCTGGATATAAAAAAGAAGAGACTCAATTTTCTTCTTTACTATATCAAAAGATACAAACAAAGACGACAGATTCACAGGGCAATGCAAAACCAGTAGTAGCTCAGGTTGGTTCTGGTGTTAGGACCAATGGAGTTGTATCAATTTTTAAGCAAGGACCTTTAAATGCAACAGAAAACGACTGGGATTTTGCTATAGAAGGCAATGGTTTTTTTGCAGTTCGCGATGCGGATGGAAATACAGCATACACAAGAAATGGTTCTTTTCAGTTGGCAATTGCATCGGAGGGTTTAACATTAGCAACTGCAGATGGCTATCGTGTACTTGATTCGAACGGACAGCCAATCAATTTTGCTAATAATATTGATACCTCAAAGATTGAAATTGATGAGTTTGGAAACTTCATGTATCCAGATAATAATAATGTTTTACAACAACTGAATATCCAAATAGGACTGGCTCAATTTAATAACCCTTCGGGTCTTGAAAAGGCAGGTCAGAGCATGTTTTATGAAACTGATGCATCGGGAGCAGTAAGAATGGAAGCTAATGATGCAGGTTTAAAGCAAAGTAAACTACACTCTGGTTATCTAGAAGGTTCTAACGTAGATACTGCGAACGAAATTGTAAATCTAATTGTTGCCCAAAGAGCTTATGAGATGAACTCAAAAACGATTACAGCAGCAGATGAGATGTTACGACAGGCGAATAATCTTAGAGGTTAACGTGAGAAAGGGTGTAAGTTATGAGCATTCGTATTGGAGATGAATCGAGTTTTTATAGTGCTGCCGCACAGGCAACAAGTACATCAAATACATCCAAGATTGGAAGCGAATTAGAAGCTAAATTGTCAGGCAATCTTAAAGATGCAACGGATGAAGAGCTTATGGATGCATGTAAGAGCTTTGAAAGTTACTTGGTAACACAAGTAATGAAACAAGTAAAGTCTACTGTTGCGAAAAGCGATGATGATGAAGGCGAATACATGAACTATTTTGGTGATATGTTATATGAGAAATATGCGCAGGACATAACAGAGTCAGGTAATCTTGGAATTGCTCAGCAGTTATATGAGTCGATGAAGAGAAACCAGTAGTTATATCAATAGCAATTCGTGATAAGTTTATTAGATTTGGTATAGGGTGTTGCAAATGATTGAGAAACAATCTTGCCACACCCTTTTTATATAATTGTGTTTGTTTGAATATTACAAGAATAGAGTGAGACGCATTATAAGGGAGAGTTATGGCAGAACATTTAGAAGGTTATGTAGAAAGAATTGTATTCCGGAATAGTGAAAATGGTTATACCGTAATGAGTTTAATGAATGATGAGGATGAAATTACGTGTGTAGGTACATTTTCATTTATTAATGAGGGTGAGTATCTTTCTTTAACTGGATCTTATACGGAACATCCAATGTATGGTGCCCAATTTACAGTAAGTGCCTATGAGATGAAGGAACCTGAGGATTTAATGTCAATGGAACGATATCTTGGTTCTGGAGCAATTAAAGGTGTTGGTACTGCATTAGCAGCAAGGATTGTAAGAAAGTTTAAGGAGAATACTTTTGCGATAATCGAATCGGAGCCAGAGCGTTTAGCAGAAGTGAAAGGTATAAGCGAGAAGATGGCGCGAGAGATTTATCGACAGTTCTCTGAAAAACGTGAACTTCGAAATGCAATGTTATTCTTACAAAAGTATGGAATCTCTTTAAACCTAGCAGTTAAGATTTATAATCAGTATGGAGAACGAATGTATTCTATCATCCAAGAGAATCCGTATCGTCTTGCAGAGGATATTAATGGTGTTGGATTTAAAATAGCAGATGAGATTGCAACGAAAGTAGGAATTCGCTCAGATTCTGATTACCGTGTTCGGGCTGGTATTTTATATACATTGTTACAAGGTGCCAATAATGGACATGTCTATCTTCCAAAGAGTCTTTTGATTTCTAAGACTTGTGAAACGTTATGTGTGGATACAGAAGCAGTTGAGCGACATCTAATCAGTCTTGCTTTTGAAAAGAAAATTATAATTAAAGAGGCAGAACCAGAGCCTCAGATTTATAGTATCATCTACTACTATACAGAATTAAATACAGCAAGTATGCTAACTGATTTAAATATAACATATGAGGTCATGGATACGCAGATTAGTACACGTCTTGCCAATATACAGAAGGAAGCAAAGATAGAGTTAGACGAGATGCAGCGTCAAGCTGTATACGAAGCAGTACGACATGGCTTGTTGATTATTACTGGTGGTCCTGGTACAGGAAAAACGACAACAATTAATACGATTTTACAATTCTTTGAAGCTGAAGGGATGGAGATGTTATTAGCAGCACCAACTGGTCGAGCTGCAAAGCGCATGAAGGAAACAACAGGCTATGAGGCTAGTACAATTCATCGAATGCTTGAAATTAGTAAGGGCATGGAAGATAATGATGGCAGAATGATGTTTGAACGAAATGAAACGAATCCATTAGAAACTGATGTGATTATAGTGGATGAGATGTCAATGGTTGATATATCTTTAATGCATTCTCTCTTAAAGGCAATTCCAGTTGGAACTCGTGTTATTTTAGTAGGAGATGTGAATCAGCTTCCAAGTGTCGGACCTGGAAATGTTTTAAGGGATATTATTAATTCCAATGCTTTTCCAGTAGTTAAATTAACAAAGATTTTCCGACAAGCTTGTGAAAGTGATATTATTGTTAATGCCCATAAAATCAACTCAGGAGAGCATATCCGTTTGGATAATAAAAGTAAGGATTTCTTTTTGTTAAAAAGAGACGATGTGAATGTGATTACAAACGTTATTATTCAACTAGTACGTGATAAGATGCCAAAATATGTGAATGCATCTGCCTTTGATGTTCAAGTACTTACACCAATGCGTAAGGGTGAACTTGGTGTAGAACGATTGAATCAGGTATTGCAACAATACTTAAATGCTCCTAGTGAGAATAAGAAAGAAAAAGAATATATGGGTACACTATTTCGTGAAGGCGATAAGGTAATGCAGATCAAGAATAATTATCAGATTACGTGGGAGACAAAAAGCCGTTATGGAATAACAATTGAGAGTGGTATGGGTGTATTTAACGGTGATACAGGAATTATACGCGAAATCAATTTGTTTTCTGAGCAAGTAACAGTTGAATTTGATGAAGGAAGATTAGTTGAGTATCCATTTACGCAATTAGAAGAACTTGAGCTTGCATATGCAGTTACGATTCATAAGTCACAAGGTAGCGAATATCCAGCCGTAGTACTTCCGATATTAAGTGGACCCCGTATGTTATTCAACCGTAATTTGCTATATACAGCAGTTACAAGAGCAAAACAGTGCGTTACTATAGTCGGTAGTGATACAACGGTGCAAAATATGATAGATAATGTCAGTGAAATGAAACGGTATTCTGGGCTTTGCGATAGAATTATAGAAAGAAACACGTGCATGTAGTCAATATATGATGTATAATATTTTTAGGTGGTAATAAAGATTTTGTTGTCTATGTTACTAATCATAATAAATTTCGGAGGTATCTCTCATGAATAAGACAGCTTTAGTAATAATGGCTGCAGGTATTGGAAGTAGATACGGTGGTGGTATCAAACAATTAGAGAAGGTTGGACCTAGTGGTGAGATTATTATGGACTATTCCATATATGATGCAATTGCTGCAGGTTTTGATAAAGTTGTATTTATCATTCGACACGATTTAGAGAAGGATTTTAAAGAAATCATAGGGGATCGTATTGCAAAGCAGATTGAAGTTGAATACGTTTACCAGGAGTTAGATAAACTACCAGATGGTTATTCTGTTCCTTTGGAACGTAAAAAGCCATGGGGAACAGGCCAAGCAATTCTTTGTTGTAAAGATATTGTAAAGGAACCTTTTGCAGTTATTAATGCAGATGATTACTATGGAAAAGAAGGGTTTCTTAAAATTAATGAGTTTTTAAAGAACGTTGATCCAACTAAGAATACTTATTCTATGGCAGGATTTGTTTTAGGGAATACATTGAGTGATAATGGTACGGTAACCAGAGGTGTTTGTCAGGTAGATGAACAAGGTTATTTAACGGACGTTGTTGAAACCTTTGGTATAGAGAAAAAAGGCGATGTATGTGTTGGTAAAGATGAAGCAGGTAATGAGGTAACAATAGCAATTGATAATTCAGTTTCTATGAATATGTGGGGCTTTACACCAAGCTTTTTACAAGAGTTAGAGACAGGTTTTATCAGCTTCTTAGAGAATATAAAGCCAGAAGATATAAAAGTAGAGTATTTACTACCTACGGTTGTTGGTAATATGTTAAAGAAAGAGAAAGCAACAGTTAAAGTCTTAAAGACGAATGATAAATGGTTTGGTGTTACATACCATGAAGATAAGCAGTCTGTTGTTGATTCTATCAAGGGTTTAGTTGCTCAAGGTAAATATCCAAGCAAATTATTCTCCTAACTGTTTGTGGGTATGGCAAATTTATCCTTTTCTATCATGGATGTTGCTTTTCCAAGGCGATGTCCGTTATGTAATGAAATTGTAATACCAAAGGATAAGAAAGCATGTAAATTGTGTGTTGATAAGTTACCTATCATTTCTGAACCACGGTGCAAACGTTGTAGCAAACCAGTGGAAACACAAGAGCAGGAATATTGTTTTGATTGTATTAAATCAACACGACATTATGATTGCGGAATTTCAGTTTTTATGTATGAGGGGGCAATTAAGAAGTCTCTAATGGATTACAAGTTTCGTGGTTTAAAGCAATATGCAGAATTCTACGTGGAACAACTGATACTTCATGCAGGAGAAACGATAAAACAAATGGGGATTGATTATATAATTCCAATCCCGTTACATAAAAAAAAGCAGCGAGTTCGAGGTTTTAATCAGGCGCAACTATTAGCAGATGGAATATCAGAATATCTAGGGTTACCTGTGCTCAATGACGTATTGATACGTACGAAATTTACCACCCCTCAAAAGAAGTTAGATCCTAAGGAACGATTGCATAATCTGATACAGGCATTTACGACTAAAAAAGAAAAAGAATTCATGATATGTAATAAGAAAATTTTAATTATAGACGATATATACACTACAGGAAGTACAATTGAAGCTTGTGCAAATGTCTTGCAAAAGGCAGGTTGTGGAAATGTCTATTTTGTTACAGTATGCATAGGAAATGGATTTTAGGAGGAATGTATATGGATGTAAGAAATTGTAGAAATTGTGGTCGCTTGTTTAATTATATCGGCGGAATACCTGTTTGTCCAACCTGCGCAAAGGAAGTTGAAGAGAAGTTTGGTGTTGTTAAGGAGTATATACGTGACAATCCTAAAGCAACAATCCAACAAGTATCGGACGACAATGATGTGAGTATACAGCAAATAAACAAGTGGATACGTGAAGAACGTTTATGTTTCTCTGAAGATTCTGTCGTTGGAATAAGTTGTGAAAACTGTGGCGCTATGATTCGTACGGGACGTTTTTGTGCTTCATGTAAAGACAAGCTTGCAAGCACTTTGAGTAGTGCTTATCAGAAACCAACTCCAGTACGCCAGAGAGATCCTAGAGATAGTGGTAAGATGAGATTTTTAGATCAATAAAGTAAAGGGAGTATCATATCAGACTTATGTCCTTTATGATACTCCCTTATTTGACACATTTACTTTGATAAGCGTTATAGTTTTCGTATGCCATCTTTCTCAATCGATATCTTTTTCTCTTTTAATAAATGGCCAATTGCGCGTTTGAATGCATTTTTTGAAAGATTGAATTCTTTTTTTAGAATATCAGGATCTGATTTATCATGGTAAGGTAAAAATCCATTATTCACAAGTAATTTATTATAGATGTGTTCTGCATCAATATCAAGCTGAAGATATGTCTTCTCACGAAGACTTAAATCAAGCTTACCGTCGGCTTGTACAAGAGTAACACGTGCATTCACGATTTGGCCTGGAATTAAAGGTTGGTGTAATTCTTTGTTTGGTATGAGAGCAGAGTATTTATTATCTACTGCAACAAAAGCCCCGAAAGCAGGTATAATTTCATAAACAATGCCTGTTACCTTATCATCTTTTTTATATTCCGAACTTGTTGATAACTTTTCATATATTTTCATCGTTGCACTAAGGCGTTTCGATTTATCAACATATAGACTCACTAAAACATTCTCACCAACAGTTAATTCTCTTGTTTGCTCCTTAAATGGTAAAAACAAGTCTTTGGGAATCCCCCAATCAAGAAACGCTCCAATATCAGTTACATCCTTTACTTTTAGAACATTGAGTTGTCCAAGTTCAAGAGTCGGTTCAATGCAAGTTGCAATTGGACGATCTTGTGAATCCTTATATACAAACACAGTAAATTTGTCCCCTACTTTTGTATGCTCTGGAACCTGGCTTTTTGGTAATAAAATTGTCTCACTCTTTTTCATCTCATCTTTTGCATCATAGAGGTAGACCCCAAATTCAGTTGTTTTAGCTACTTCTAATTCTTGTTTTTTTCCTAATTGTATCATTCGGTATTCCTTTCATGTATTGTAATTCTGGTTACTTTTGTTCAACAAATTGGACGATCACATATGGAAGATTATCCTCATCAGCTAAGACGACCGTCATCATTGATTCTTCGATATGCACTAGTGGATAAATGGTATCTCCTAACAAAGCAGATTTTCGGTATTCCGCACGTACTTCCTTTATGTGAAAATCTACTGGTACATAGTCTTGGGCCAGACGTATGTACTGACTATTATTGACATGGTGAAACATATCAAGCAAGGAAGTCGTTATAATGAATGGTGCTAAAGCTGACAAAGATTTTGGAATTGATATTTTGCGATCACAATATTGCATTGGATATGGGGGTTCTAAAGAGTAAGCATAAGTATCGCTTTCTTGTGTTTTTACTGGATGATGTTGTTCGGTGTCCATTAACACCCAGATAGAATTAGCCACAGCAGCTACGTTCTTTTGTTGATCTAGTAGAATGAAATTACGATATCCATACATACTTTTAAAAGCATATGGCCATGTACCGATTGTTATTTTCTCATTTACCTCTGGAAAACGATTGATCACAAGCTGCCAGGAACACATAATCCAAGCACGATGCCTTCGATTCCAATAATCAATCCCTACGCCAACATCTTCTGAGTGGAATGTGCTGCAATCCTGAAAGTAATTAATGATTGAGGCAGGTGTCATTACCTTTTGATAATTAGTTTCACTATATCTAACTCTGCTATCAAAACTATACATATATTGTCATCCTCCGTGCGATAATATCAGCTATTGCCTTCTAACGCAGTATTATGCTAATTATATCACGTTTTTTATATTATTAATACTTAATAAAGAGTGAAATGTAAATTTCATTGCACAAACGATGTTTCATGATATAATTAGGAGAGTAATAGTAAAAGAGGTGATTATAGCGATGTTACGATATCGAGAGGTTAATAATTTTTATTTAATTACAGTTTTAGCTATAATAACTGCGGGTTTTATTCCATTAGGAGTTTTATTCCCGAGTTATGCTGCCTTATTTTTTATATCACAACTTATTACGGTATTGCCATCCCTATTTTATTTGATGAAAACGAAACAAAATTATGTTGAGGCAGTTGGATTAAGAAAAGTATCCTTGTCAAATGTCGCCTTATTAGTTTTCTTTGCATTTTGTATGTCGAGTGTAATGACCTTTATCAATGCTTTATCAAAGGTCTTTGCTAAAGATTTGATTACGGATACATTAACTAATACTTCAAAAGAGAATCCTTTTTTTATTTCATTGATTTGTATTGCGATTTTACCAGCAATTTTTGAAGAAAGCATTTATCGAGGAATATTTTATCAAGAATACCGGAAAGTAAATCCATTAGGAGCTATATTTTTGAGTGCCTTCTTATTTGGATTACTACACGGAAATCTAAATCAGTTTACTTATGCTTTTATTATGGGTGTGGTATTTGCTTTCGTAATTGAAGCTACGGATTCAATTCTATCTACAATGATTATTCATTTTGTAATTAATGGAAGCTCTGTTGTACTACTCTATGCAATGCAAAAGTTTATTCCTGACTATGAGAATTATTATTTAGAAGCAACGAAAAAGATAGATTTAACTTTTAGTTACGTAGTACGTATGTATGGGCCAGGTGCACTCATTTTTGCCGTAGCAGGTTATTTTATATTTATGAGAATTGCAAAGAATTGTGGAAGATGGGAACATATAAAACAACTCTTTAAGATAAAAGGGAAAGTTCCTTTTCAAAGGCTATTTACAGTGCCATTAGTTATTGCAATTGTAATACTAATTTTTTTGATTATTGGTAATGAGATTGCAATATAAGTTTCAAAAGGATAAGAATGTCTAGTATATTGTGAGGATAAAAATGGGTATGCAAGCTTAATATGCATAACTTATAACGTATAGGAGGAAATATGGAAGAGAGAATGTATGATGTAGTAATTATTGGATCTGGCCCGGCAGGCCTTTGCGCTGCTATCTATGCAGCACGTGCCGAACTTTTAGCGGTTGTAATTGAAAAGGAACCAATGAGTGGTGGACAGATTATTAATACGTATGAGGTTGATAATTATCCAGGATTGCCTGGGATTGGTGGATTTGATCTAGGATTAAAGTTTCGTGAGCACTGTGACAAATTGGGGGTAAACCATATTTATGATGAGGTTAAAAGTATTGAAACGTCGGCGAATGAAAAAAGAATCATCCTTTCCAATGGAAAAACTATTGTAACGAAAACGGTAATAATAGCAACAGGTGCAAGGAATCGTAAACTGGATGTCCCAGGTGAGGAAGAGTATAGTGGCAGGGGAGTTTCTTATTGTGCTACTTGTGATGGAGCTTTTTTTAAGAATAGAGTCGTTGCAGTTATCGGTGGAGGTGACGTTGCAGTTGAGGATGCAATTTTTCTTGCTCGTCTTTGCAAAAAGGTCTACGTAATTCATAGAAGAGATGAGTTCCGAGCAGCAAAAACTTTATCAACTCGACTGATGCAGTTAGAAAATGTTGAGATTCTCTGGAATCAGACAGTATCATCGATTCAGGGAGAGGATACGGTACGTTCTATTGTAATTAAAGACAAAGTAACACAGCAAGAGAATGAGATTTCTGTTGATGGTATTTTTGTAGCAGTTGGTACAATTCCTAATTCAGCGGTGGGGGAAGGTTTAGTTGCACTTGATCCATCTGGCTACATTATTGCAGATGAGACATGTAAAACTAATATTAATGGTATATTTGCAGCAGGAGATGTACGTACGAAGCAACTACGTCAGGTTGTTACAGCGGCAGCAGATGGAGCGAATGCAATTACAAGTATTGAGAATTATCTTATAGAGTATTAAAACTTTTCATTAGGCTTTTGTTATGACACGAAAAAGTTCAAGTGCACGACAAAAGATATATATTATTTCTGACAATTGTCTTAATATAAAGAAAATAATGAAAATAAAAATCCACCTAAATATCTATTGACTTTTTTTCTATTAGGCATTTTGCACAAATGGCATGCAAAAATTGGTAAAAATTGGATAATTTAAAAATATGAAAAATCTTCAAGTGGATAATTATCCACAATAAAAACCATGTATTTTATTCATTTTCAAAGTTATACACCAAGTTATCCACATTATCCACAAACTCTCAGTGCGTTTTGTTTGTGTATGAATGCTGTCAAGTTCGAATATGTGTTTTGTAGGGATTGTAAAAATCAACAATCAGACATTTTTTTTTAAAAGACATACTTGACAAGTATATTGTCGGATAAAAGATAATATTATTTATAAATATGTTATTATAATGTCGAAAAGTATAAATAGGTAAAGAAATATAGCTAATTAGAATAAACGAAATAAAACAAAAGAAATTATTTATGTGGATATTGTCGTTTTCGGAATATTCATAGGGAAAGGGTTGTGATTAATTACAGACTGTGCTATAATAAATATAACATATCAACGGAGAAAGTAATAATTCTACGGTATGTGTGAATATCAGACAGTAAGGAGTTGGTCATTATGCGTTATATAATTAGCGGTAAAAATATCGATGTCACTGAGGGCTTAAAGAGTGCGATTTATGAAAAGATTGGTAAACTTGAAAGATATTTTACACCAGAGACAGAGATTCATGTGACTTTAAGCGTTGAGAAGGACAGACAAAAAATTGAGATTACAATTCCTATGAAAGGTAATATTGTTCGAGCTGAGCAAGTAAGTACTGATATGTATGCTTCGATTGATTTGGTAGAAGAAGTTATTGAAAGACAACTGATAAAATATAAGAGTAAGCTCATTGATATGAAACAAGCTGCAGGTCATTTCAATCAAGAGTTTATCGACGACGATACGGATCAAGAGGAAGAGGAAATTAAAATTACTCGCGTTAAAAAATTTGCTATGAAACCGATGGATGCAGAAGAAGCATGTGTACAGATGGAATTAAGTGGACATAATTTTTATGTTTTCCGTAACGCAGAGACAGATGAAGTAAATGTTGTGTATAAACGTAAAGGTAATACATACGGACTTATTGAGCCAGAATTCTAGAAGATAATTTATCTTTCGATTAAAAGTAGTGTGACAATCGCAAATGATTGATATTTGCGATTGTCACATTTTTTGTGTAATAGAAAGTTCTCAGAACTTATCTTATTGTATTTCCTAAAGTATGATTATGTAGTGACAAATAGAAGAATAATATTTGGGAGAACTTCCATTTGTCGAACTAAAAATTGTAAAATTAACATAAAAAATGTTAGGAGTACATTTACATTTGAGAAAATATAGTTGAATACTGTCTTTGTAAATGTTACAATAAGCAGTATAGGATTTTGACCGTACAACTATCAAATGAATAGTTTAATAGGAATAGAAGGAAAGTTAGGAGTGAAACGCAGATGGGATTAATTAAAAAGCTATTTGGAACCCACAGTGAAAGAGAAATAAAACGTATTAAGCCAATAGCAGATAAAATTGAAGCTTTAGAACCAACGATTGAGAAATTATCAGATGAGGAGCTAAGAAGTAAAACGATTGAATTTCGTAACCGCCTAAAAAACGGTGAGACACTCGATGATATATTAGTTGAAGCATATGCCGTGGTGCGAGAAGCAGCGAAAAGAACCTTGAAGCAAAGAGCATTCTACGTTCAGTTGCTTGGAGCAATCATTCTCCACCAGGGAAGAATTTCTGAGATGAAAACTGGTGAAGGTAAAACATTAGTCTCCGCGTTTCCTGCTTACTTGAACGCTCTTGAAGGTGAAGGTGTTCATATTGTTACAGTTAACGATTATCTTGCTAAGCGTGATGCTGAACTCATGGGACAGATTCATCAATTCTTAGGTTTGACAGTTGGCTGTATCTTAAACAGTATGGACAATGATGAGAGAAGAAAAGCATATAGCTGCGATATCACGTATGGTACGAATAATGAATACGGTTTTGATTACTTAAGAGATAATATGGTTATTTACAAGGAACAGCTTGTAATGCGAAATCTTCATTTTGCGATTATCGATGAGGTCGACTCTGTATTAGTTGATGAAGCAAGAACTCCATTAATTATTTCTGGTCAGAGTGGGAAATCAACTTCTCTTTATCAAGCATGTGATATTCTTGCTCGTCAGTTAACAAAAGGTACAGCAAAAGAGTTAACAAAAATGGACCTTATTATGAAAGAGGATGAACAAGAAACTGGCGACTTTGTAGTTAATGAAAAGGATAAAAATATTACATTGACTGCACAAGGTGTTGAAAAGGTTGAGAAGTTCTTCCATCTTGAAAATTTTGCAGATCCAGATAATTTAGAGATTCAGCACAATATTATCTTAGCACTTCGCGCTCATTACTTAATGTTTAGAGATAAAGACTATGTAGTAAAAGATGATGAAGTTTTAATCGTTGACGATTTTACTGGTCGTATTATGCCAGGTAGAAGATACTCTGATGGTCTTCATCAAGCAATTGAAGCAAAGGAACACGTTAAGGTTAAGAGAGAGAGTAAGACACTTGCTACAATTACTTTCCAGAATTTCTTTAATAAATATAAGAAAAAGTGTGGTATGACTGGTACTGCGATTACTGAGGAGGATGAATTCCGTCAGATTTATGGAATGGATGTAGTTGAAGTGCCTACCAACCGCCCGGTTGCACGTATTGATAAGGAAGATGCAGTATATAGTTCCAGACGTGGTAAATTAAATGCGATTATCCGTGAAATTGAGGAATCTCATAAAAAAGGACAACCAGTCTTAGTTGGTACTATTACAATTGATGCATCGGAAGAAATTAGTGATCTGTTAAGAAAGAAAAATATTCCGCATAAAGTCTTAAATGCTAAGTTTCATGAGCTTGAAGCAGAAATTATCGCTGATGCAGGTCAATTGGGTGCTGTTACAATTGCAACGAATATGGCTGGCCGTGGTACTGATATTAAGCTTGGAGAAGGTGTAGTTGATCTTGGTGGTCTCAAGATTATTGGTACAGAACGTCATGAATCTCGTCGTATCGATAACCAGTTACGTGGTCGTTCAGGTCGTCAGGGAGATCCAGGTGAATCTCAATTCTTTATCTCCTTGGAAGATGATTTAATGCGTTTATTTGGTTCTGAACGTTTAGTAAATATGTTTAAATCACTTGGTTTTGGTGAAGATGATCAGATTCAGCATAAGATGTTAAGTAGTGCAATTGAACGTGCACAGAAAAAGATTGAGAATAATAACTTTGGTATTCGTAAGAACTTACTTGAGTATGATAAGGTTAATAACGAACAGCGTGAAATTATCTATGCTGAGAGAAGAAAAGTTCTTGATGGCGAGTCTATGAGAGATGCCATCTTTAAGATGATTACAGATAACATTGAGAGCATTGTGAATGCTAATATTAGTGATGATCAGTTGCCTGAGGAATGGGATTTAACTGCATTGAATACAGAATTAATTCCAATTATTCCAGTAGAACCTATTGAGTTAACACAGGATCAGATGAAACATATGAAGAAGAATGAGTTGATTCATATGTTGAAAGAAGAAGCTGTGAAGCTTTATGAAGCGAAGGAAGAACTCTTCCCACAGAAAGAACAGATTCGTGAAGTGGAGCGTGTTATCTTACTACGTGTTATCGATCGTAAATGGATGGGTCACATTGACGATATGGATCAATTGCGTCAAGGCATTGGTTTACAAGCATATGGTCAGAAGGATCCATTAACTGAGTTTAAGTTTATGGGATATGATATGTTTGATGCTATGATTAATTCTATTTCAGAAGATACTGTAAAAGCATTGATGCATATCCGAATTGAGCAGAATGTTGAACGTGAAGAAGTTGCTAAGGTAACAGGTACGAATAAGGATGATTCCGTTACTAAGGCTCCGGTAAAACGTTCTTCAAAGAAAGTACAACCAAATGATCCATGTCCATGTGGTTCTGGTAAGAAATATAAACATTGCTGTGGCAAAAACTAGGTGTACTAATACTGATTAGAAGTTTCAATGAATGATAGTACATGAAATACATGGAATTAAGTGCAACATCGAAAGTGGGTGAGATTTTTGGTTGAATTAGATCAGTTAAAATATGAACTGGGCATTTATGAAAAACCTTTGATCGAAGTGGGGGATTCACTTTGACCTCACGAATAAGAAATTGAGGATTGAAGAAATTGAAGGTATTATGGAGGAACCAAACTTCTGGGATTCTACCGAGAAGTCACAGGCCTACATGAAAGAGTTAAAGAATTTAAAGGATATAGTAGAACATTATCAATCATTACAACAAGCCTATGAAGATATTCAAACTCTTTTAGAGATGGGGTATGAGGAAGAGGATTCCTCGATTATTCCTGAAATAGAAGAGGAATTGAAAAAATTCGCTAATGACTTGGAAGAGCTAAGACTTAGTACACTATTGTCCGATATTTATGATAAAGATAATGCTATTCTAACACTACATGCAGGAGCTGGAGGAACAGAGAGTTGTGACTGGGCGAGCATGTTGGCACGTATGTACCAGCGCTGGGCCGAAAAGAAAGGCTACACTACACAGATGCTAGATTTCCTAGAGGGTGAAGAAGCAGGCTATAAATCTATAACTTTACAGATTAGTGGAATGAATGCATATGGACATCTAAAGTCAGAACGAGGTGTTCATCGTTTGGTGCGTATCTCGCCTTTTAATGCAGCTGGTAAGAGACAGACATCGTTTGTATCCTGTGATGTTATGCCTGATATTGAAGAAGATCTAGATATTGAAGTGAATGATGAAGACATTCGAATTGATACCTTCCGATCTTCCGGAGCTGGTGGACAAAAGGTAAATAAGACATCTTCTGCGATTCGTATTACACACTTACCAACTGGAATTGTGGTTCAATGTCAAAATGAACGTTCTCAATTTCAGAACAAGGATAAGGCGATGCAGATGTTGAAAGCTAAATTGTATTTACTAAAGCAGGAAGAAAATCAAGCCAAAGAGTCTGGAATACGTGGTGAAATTCGTGATATTAATTTCGGCAATCAAATTCGTTCTTATGTTTTGCAACCCTATACAATGGTAAAGGATCATCGAACAAATGCCGAAGTAGCTAATGCATTAAGTGTATTAGATGGCAATATTGATCCATTTATCAATGCGTATTTAAAGTGGATAAACACAAGTGAACTAACAGACGAGTAATATTTTCATGGATGAAGGAGGAGTAAGGTATGGGATTAACAAAACAGGTGGTATTTAAGTTAGATCAGGAAGAGTATGGGTTAGATATTCTTATTGTAAATGTAATTGAGACTTATGATGGTGTTATTCCAGTACCGAATTCACCAGATTATATCCTAGGAATATTAAATCTTCGTGGAGAAGTAATACCTATTATTAGTCTTCGTGTAAAGTTTGGTCTTCCTGAAATCAATACTTCAACAGAACAGTTAATTGTTACGAAAACTAATGGTATGATGGTTGGATTTAAGGTTGACGCAGTTTGCGGTATTGTGGAATTCAATGATAAGGAATTAAGTGAAGTACCAAAGATTGTGATGAGTGAGAAGACTAAGTATGCTAAACATGTAGCTAACAAAGATGGTAAGATGATTATCTTGCTTGATCATGAGGGAATTTTAAATGATAGAGAGCAAGCCTCAATCCAGCAAGCAATTGAAACTAATTAATTACGATTAATATATTGATTCAAATAAAGAGTTCCTTGAATGATTTTAGGTTGTATCATAAGGGGTTGTCACATTAGCCCAATATTGTATAAAAAAATGAAGGGCGATGGTATTTTTCGGAGTGCCTTACAAGTCCCCACACGCACTTTGTGGGGCTTGTGAGCGTAGTGCTACAGCGAAAATATACCATTGCCCTTCATTCTTTATTCATACTGCTCTTAGTGCGACAACCCCAATTGTAACGATCCATCAAGGTAACTCTTTTTATTTATGGGATATATTTATAATATCGAATGTTTGTTCGAATAATTATTGCAAGTAATTATTGGTTATGCTATAATACTAGAAGGACTTAAAGAGCGAAAATCATATCGGAAAGGTAAATGTGTTATGGATCATTTCAAATTAGTTTCAGAGTTTGCTCCTACTGGCGATCAGCCTGAGGCAATAGCGGAGCTTGTAAAAGGATTTCAAGAGGGCAATCAGTTTGAGACATTACTTGGTGTAACTGGCTCTGGTAAGACATTTACTATGGCAAACGTAATACAGCAATTGAACCGTCCGACGCTAATTCTTGCACATAATAAAACATTGGCGGCACAGTTATATGGAGAGTTTAAAGAATTCTTTCCAGAGAATGCGGTTGAATATTTTGTATCCTATTATGATTACTATCAGCCAGAAGCCTATGTTCCCTCTTCGGATACTTATATTGAGAAGGATTCTTCAATTAACGATGAGATTGATAAATTGCGTCACTCTGCAACAGCTGCATTGACAGAGCGTCGGGATGTCATTATTGTTGCTTCTGTATCCTGTATTTTTGGGTTAGGTAGTCCAGTTGATTATCAGAATATGACTTTATCATTGCGACCAGGTATGGAGAAGGATCGTGATGATGTATTGAGACGCTTAATTGATATTCAATACACTCGCAATGATATGGACTTTAAACGTGGTACGTTTCGTGTGCGTGGGGATGTTGTTGAGATATTTCCGATAGGTTCAGCTGATCGAGCAGTACGTATCGAGTTTTTTGGAGATGAGATTGATCGAATTACAGAGATAGATGTTCTAACGGGTGAAATTATATGTTCGTTAGAGCATCTGGTCATTTTTCCAGCATCTCATTATGCTGTCTCAAAAGAGAGATTAGAGCAAGCAATTATTGGAATCGAAGCTGAATTAGAAGAGAGAATTCAGTATTTTAAGAGCGAAGATAAACTGATTGAGGCACAAAGAATCTCAGAGAGAACTCATTTTGACATTGAGATGATGCGCGAAACAGGTTTCTGTTCCGGAATTGAAAACTATTCGATGCATCTGGCAGGATTAACACCTGATAGTACTCCACATACACTAATTGATTATTTCCCTGATGACTTTTTGATTATTGTTGATGAATCCCACATAACAATTCCACAGGTAAGAGGTATGTATGCGGGCGATCAGGCAAGGAAGACAACCTTAGTTGATTATGGGTTTCGACTACCATCTGCTAAGAGTAACCGTCCACTTAACTTTTCAGAATTTGAAAGTAAGATTAACCAGATGATGTTTGTATCTGCAACACCGAATGTCTATGAAAGGGAGCATGAGTTATTACGAGCTGAGCAGATTATACGACCAACTGGTCTACTTGATCCTCCGGTTGAGGTGCGTCCGGTGGAAGGACAAATTGACGATCTCATCGGTGAGGTGAATAAGGAAACAGCAAAGAAGAATAAGGTTCTTATAACGACATTAACAAAGCGTATGGCAGAAGATTTAACAGACTATATGCGTGATGTTGGTATCCGTGTCAAATATCTTCATTCCGATATTGATACACTAGAACGTTCCGAGATTATCCGTGACATGCGTATGGATGTATTTGATGTATTAGTCGGAATTAACTTACTTCGTGAGGGACTTGATATTCCAGAGATTTCATTAGTTGCAATTCTTGATGCTGATAAAGAAGGATTTTTGCGTTCAGAGACATCATTAATTCAGACAATTGGTCGTGCTGCGCGTAATGTGGATGGTCATGTTATCATGTACGCAGATAGAATTACCGACTCTATGGCAAAAGCATTGGAAGAAACAAAGCGCCGTCGAGAAATCCAGGATACTTACAATAAGAATAATGGAATTACGCCACAGACGATAAAGAAATCTGTTCGAGAACTGATCAGCATTTCTAAGAAGGTTGATAGAGAAATGTATGATATGAAGAATAAAGATATTGAATCTATGACTCAAAAGGAACTTGAGGCAGTCATTAAGAAATTAACAAAAGAAATGCATACTGCAGCAGCAGAATTAAATTTTGAGCTTGCAGCAGAACTTCGTGATAAGTTAGTTGAGCTAAAAAAAGAACTTGCAAAGATTGGTTAGGAGCAGAGGAAGAGACAAATGGCTGAGAATAAACATTATATTAAGATACGTGGTGCTCGGGAGAATAATTTAAAAGGGATTGATATCGACATTCCAAGAGATGAGTTTGTCGTATTAACGGGATTAAGTGGTTCTGGGAAATCTTCCTTGGCATTTGATACAATTTATGCAGAAGGACAACGTCGTTATATGGAATCCTTGTCCTCATACGCAAGACAATTCCTTGGGCAGATGGAAAAGCCGAATGTAGAAAGCATTGAAGGCTTATCACCGGCAATATCAATTGATCAAAAATCAACAAACCGCAATCCTCGTTCGACCGTTGGAACAGTCACAGAGATTTATGATTACTTTCGTTTACTTTATGCCAGAATTGGTATCCCACATTGCCCTAACTGTGGAAAAGAGATTAAACGTCAGACAGTAGATCAGATGGTAGATGAGATTATGAAACTACCTCAAGGTACTAAGATTCAATTACTAGCACCAGTAGTTCGTGGACGTAAAGGTGAACATGTTAAGGTGTTTGAACAAGCGAAAAAAAGTGGTTATGTAAGAGTTATGGTAGATGGACACCTTTTTGAGCTTAGTGAAGAAATTAAGTTAGAAAAGAATAATAAACATAATATTGAGATTATCATCGATCGCCTTGTCGTAAAAGAGGGAATTGAAAAGAGATTATCAGATTCAATCGAGAGTGTTGTAAAACTGAGCGAAGGTTTGCTCATTGTGGATGTCATCGACGGGGAACAGATGATGTTATCTCAGAGCTTTGCATGTCCAGATTGTGGCATTAGCATGGAGGAGATGGAACCAAGAACATTTTCTTTTAATAATCCATTTGGAGCATGTCCAGATTGTCATGGTATTGGTATTAAGATGGAGTTTGCGGAAGAATTAATAATTCCAGACACTAGCCTTAGCATTGATGAAGGTGCTATCGCAGCTCCAGGATGGGCTTCGGTAACCGAGCAAGGTAGCTATACTCGCTGTATTATGGAGGCATTGGCAAAGGAGTATAAGTTTAAGTTAAGTACACCTTTTAAAAAGTACTCAGAAAAGATTCATGATATTATTATCTATGGTACAGAAGGTAAGACAGTTAAGGTTCATTATACAGGACAACGTGGTGTTGGTATCTATGATGTTGCATTTGAGGGTTTATTACGCAATGTAGAACGACGTTATCGAGAGACAGGCTCTGATTATATTAAGCAGGAATATGAGACCTTTATGAAGACTACACCTTGTAAGGCATGTGGTGGTAAACGTTTAAAAAGAGAGGCGCTTGCAGTTACGGTAGGAGATCGTAATATTTCAGATGTAACTGAGTTTTCGATCCGTGATTTGAAAGATTTCATGGACAATCTAACCTTAACACCGATGCAACAAAAGATAGGTCAACTAGTGCTAAAAGAGATTCGTGCTAGAATTGGATTCCTAGTAGATGTCGGCCTCGACTATTTAACATTAGCACGTGCTACTGGAAGTTTATCTGGTGGTGAGGCTCAGAGAATTCGTCTGGCTACCCAGATTGGCTCGGGACTTGTCGGTGTTGCTTATATCTTAGATGAACCTAGTATCGGTCTTCATCAAAGAGATAATGATAAATTATTGAAAACTTTAAAACATCTTCAGAATTTGGGTAACACTTTAATTGTTGTGGAGCACGATGAAGATACAATGTTTGCCGCAGACTGTATTGTTGATATTGGACCAGGAGCTGGTTCTCATGGCGGTGAAGTTGTAGCAGTTGGTACTGCGCAAGAAATCATGAATAATCCAGATTCCATTACTGGTGCATATCTAAGTGGAAAGATAAAGATTCCAGTACCGAAGATTCGAAAGGAACCAACAGGTTACTTAACGATTAAGGGTGCAAAAGAGAATAACTTAAAAGACATTGATGTGGATATTCCTCTTGGTGTATTTACATGTATTACAGGCGTTTCTGGGTCCGGTAAGAGTTCTTTAATCACACAGATTCTTCATAAGAGATTAGCAAGAGACTTAAATCGAGCTCGCTGTATACCAGGCAAGCATGATGATATGATTGGAATAGAACAGTTAGATAAAGTTATTGATATTGATCAGTCTCCAATCGGAAGAACACCAAGATCGAATCCAGCAACCTATACTGGTGTATTTGATCAAATTCGTGATTTGTTTGCATCTACTTCAGAAGCTAAGATGAAGGGGTACAGCAAAGGACGTTTCAGTTTTAACATTAAAGGTGGACGTTGTGAGGCTTGTAGTGGTGATGGAATCATTAAAATTGAGATGAACTTCTTACCAGATATCTATGTTCCATGTGAAGTATGTAATGGAAAACGATATAATCGAGATACGTTGGATGTTCACTACAAGGGGAAGAATATCTTTGATGTTCTAGATATGACGATTGAAGAGGCTGTGAAGTTCTTTGAGAATGTACCATCGATAAAACGTAAAATAGAGACTTTGAATGATGTAGGTTTATCCTATCTCAAGTTAGGTCATCCTTCTACCTCTTTATCGGGTGGTGAAGCACAACGTATTAAACTTGCAACTGAGCTTAGTAAACGTAGTACAGGTAAAACAATTTATATTCTAGATGAGCCTACGACGGGACTCCATTTTGCGGATGTACACAAGTTAGTTAACATTCTTCAAAAATTGTCAGAAGGTGGCAATACAGTTGTTGTAATCGAGCATAATCTAGATGTTATCAAGACAGCAGACTACATTATTGATATGGGACCAGAGGGTGGAGATAAAGGTGGTATCGTAATTGCTAAGGGAACACCAGAAGATGTTGCAGAGAATAAAGAATCCTATACAGGTATGTACATTAAAAGATATCTTGATAAAGAAAACCATAAATAGTAAATAAAAAATAGCAAATAGAAAATAGCAAATAAAGCAATAAAGCAATTAAGCAAAAAACCAATATAGGTACATGGAACATGAGGGCATAGAGTGATGTCTTGAAGCTTCTGTTGTCATGTACCTATATTCATAATATGTTAACATGGGGGAATTACATATGGAATACCATTTCTTTGCAATGATGTCACGAATGAAATATATTGAACGCTGGGCCTTAATGAGAAATGCAATATCAGAAAATATTAGTGAACACTCACTTGAGGTCAGTATGATCGCCCATGTCTTGGCTGTAATAGGAAGAAAAAGATTTCATAAAGAATTGAATGCAGAGAAAGCTGCTCTAATTGCAATTTATCACGATTCAACCGAGATTATTACTGGTGATATGCCTACTCCAATCAAATATTATAATAGGGACATTATGCATGCTTTCAAAGCAATTGAAGATAATGCTGCAAATCAGTTACTATCAATGCTACCTAATGATTTAAGAGAGGAATATGAAAGTGTATTTTTTAAAGATGAATCAGAGGAATATCTTTGGAAACTAGTAAAGGCCGCTGACAAGTTATCAGCATTAATTAAGTGTATTGAGGAAGGTAAGGCAGGAAATCTAGAGTTTGTACAAGCAAGGGAATCGATTGAAGCAACGATTCATAAGATGGAGCTACCTGAAGTACATGTTTTTATGGAGGAATTCTTACCTTCCTATAAGAAAACACTTGATGAATTACAGTAAAAATAATATCAGTACTGTTGCCTTTTATGTAATTATTATGTAATTAGGTATAATGGCAAGGACAAAGGAATAAATAAAGATAAGATGATCTTTAAGAACCAAGCAAAATCTTTGTTTATTCCTCTGTTCGACTGTCGTAAGAGCCAGAGAAAATGGCAAAGTATCTTTCTTCTGGTTTCATAAGTTGATGAGACAATTTAGTCTATTTATCTACTATCTTATCTGCTAGCGCTTCTAGCTCAGCAAGTTGTTCTTCTGTTGGGCGATACTTCAATTTATATGGCTCCATAAGCATCTCATACCCAATCTTCGTTAACTCTTGATTGACATCTTGAACACCTTGTCCACCCCAGCCATAAGAACCAAATGCAAAAGATTTTTTGTTCTTTAGTGTTAAACCTTTAAGATAACATAAGAAACTAGCGACAGTAGGCAACATACAACGATTTAACGTTGAGCTTCCAACTACGATATACTCTGCTTTAAGCACTTCACACATAATATCTGAAATATGAATTGCCTTTAAGTCGTATAGAAAAGTCTTAACTCCATTTTTCGCAAAACCTTCCACAATTGAGTGAGCCATTTTCTCTGTAGAGTGCCACATAGAATCATAAACAACTAAAGCTTTTTTCTCATTTTGTTCGTTACACCAATAATCATATTTATCTATGATATCTGCAACATGGGATCGCCAGATAACACCATGACTTGGTGCAATCATATCAATATCCAGACTCTTAATAATCGGAAGAGTCTTTTCCATAGAGGAGCTGTAAGTCATTAATATATTAGCATAATACTTTAATGCTTCTTGCATAACTTGATCAAGATCAACTTCATCATCAAATCGCTCAGCAGATGCAATGTGCTGTCCAAAGGCATCATTTGAGAATAGTAGTTTCTCTTCTGGACAATATGTTACCATATTATCTGGCCAATGAAGCATTGGAGTTCCAACGAAACTTAGAGTACGCTTACCAAGAGAGATGGTATCACCACTCTTTACAGGTAGATATTCATAGTCATCTCCATAGTGCGCTTTCAATCCTAAGATACCATTTGGAGAGCTTGTAACAATCGTAGCATTCTTTGCTAGCTTCATAATAGCAGGAATTGCTCCAGAGTGATCCATTTCAACGTGGTTAGATACTAAATAATCAATTTTTTCTACGGGTATAATTTCCTCAATTCGACGAATTAACTCCTCAGTAAATGGGCTTTTTACAGTATCAATTAAAGTTATTTTATCATCAATAATTAAGTATGCATTATAGGTTGCACCACGATTGGTGGTATAGCCATGAAAGGAACGAACATTCCAATCAATTGCGCCAACAGCGTAAATTCCTTCTTTTAATTCTACAACATTCATAACTTTCTCGTATTCATGTTATTCATTCAAAGATGAATAAACTCCTTTCTCTATTCTTACGACTATTTTACATCTTATATGGAGAAAAGCAAGACATTTAATCTCTTTACTTAAGTATTTCCCAAAAAAAACTTTCTTACATGGAACTTTGTGGGAATAAAGTCGTCTAATAATCATAACCGGTTAAGTAATTTATAATGAAAGATAAATTGGATAAGAGGGATCTAAAAGGAGGAGAATTATGAGAAAAATTATTTCAAGAGGATTAATCTTTATATTAGTACTTAGTAGTTTTACTGGATGTGGTAAAAGTTCGGATAGTAGCAATACTACGAAAGAGGTGCAATATGATTTGGGCGACAATCAACTAAATTATGCTGTTCCTGAAACAGGGCAAGAGAAATTGGTAGCAGATGGAACTACCGAAGCTCCTTATGCTATGCAAGATGAACAAGCTCTAGACGGATATAACACAGAAGAATATAATGACATGAAAGAGAATGGGTATCAGTCAGTGGCAATGAATCCATTATCTACGTTTTCAATTGATGTAGATACGGCATCTTATAGTAATATAAGACGAATGTTAACGAATGGATCTTCTGTTGATAGTGGTGCAGTAAGATTAGAAGAAATGATTAATTATTTTACTTATGATTATAAAGTACCGCAGAATGGAGAACCTTTTTCTGTGACTACAGAATTTTCAGATTGTCCATGGAATGAGGATTCAAAATTGATGCTTGTTGGATTGCAGACAGAAAAGGTTAATTTTGCAGATACAGCTGCATCAAATCTTGTATTTTTAATCGATGTTTCAGGCTCTATGATGGATTATGATAAATTACCATTAGTTCAAAAGGCATTTGGTTTGTTGACAGAGAATTTAACACAAAAAGATCGTATTTCCATTGTGACTTATGCTAGTGGAGACGCAGTTATACTTGAAGGCGCGAATGGTACTCAAACTGATAAAATAATGGATGCAATTAATCAATTAGAGGCATCTGGATCGACAGCGGGAAGTGCAGGAATTGAGACTGCTTATGAAATTGCAGAAAAATATTTTATCCCAGATGGAAATAATCGAGTAATCCTTGCAACCGATGGTGACTTAAATGTTGGTATTAGTAGTGAGAGTGGATTAACAGACTTGATTACACAAAAGAAGGAATCAGGAGTATACCTTTCCGTGTTAGGATTTGGTCAGGGGAATATAAAGGACAATAAGATGGAAGCTTTAGCAGACAAGGGAAATGGCAACTATTCTTATATTGACTCCTTACTAGAAGCCAAAAAGGTTCTTGTAGATGAAATGGGTGCAACCTTAGTTACGGTTGCAGAAGATGTAAAGTTACAATTAGAGTTTAACCCTAATGTCGTAAAAGGTTATCGATTAGTAGGTTATGAGAATCGTATGCTTGCAGCAGAGGATTTTGAGGATGATACAAAAGATGCGGGCGAAATTGGTGCAGGCCATTCTGTTACAGCACTATATGAAGTCGTATTAAATGATTCTAAGATCGAAATTCCAACATCAGACTTAAAATATCAAGATAAATCTGAATTTACTATGAATGAGGATGAACTACTCACAATCAGTATTCGTTATAAGAAACCAGGTGAGGATAATTCTAACCTAATGACGCAGGTAGTATTAGCAGACTCATGGACTTCAAAAATGCCACAAAATTTAAATTTTGCATCTGCAGTAGCTGAGTTTGGTATGCTATTACGAGATAGCGAATATAAAGGAACATCTTCCTATGATGGCATACTAGAACAATTAAATAACTATAGTTTTGAAGGTGATGTTTACCGCGAGGAATTTGTGGAATTGGTTAAGACAGCTCAGAATATGCAGTAGGTATATAGAATAACTAGAGTTTATATAGGGTTGTGGGAGTAGTTACGATAGAGGTAAGTGTATTATATTATATGGTTGTAATATAGGTTGATAGAATGGAATCTAGCTATGTCTGAGTAAGAGAGCATAGCTAGATTTCTTCTTTATACAAGCTCATTTAAGATCATCTCACAAAGGGTATGATATCCAATTCCAATTGCTTTTGCTTCTTGAGGAAGTAAGCTAGTTGGAGTCATACCAGGCAATGTGTTTGCTTCAAGACAATAGAATTCATTAGATTCATCTAGTATGAAGTCAATACGGGAGTAATATCCTAAGCGTAATGTATTATGTACTTGTAAAGCAGCAGCTTGCATTAGCTTACATATGTTAGAATCTAGTTCCGCTGGGCAAATTTCCGTCGTCGCATTTTTCTGATATTTGTTGGCATAATCATAAAACCCAAGTTTTGGAATGATCTCAATTGGTGGCAGTGATTTCTGATTCATAATACCAATGGAAAATTCACGGCCACAAATCAATTCTTCAAACATAATTTTGTTCTCATAGATACGAGCATATTGAATTGCCTTTGTTAATTCTTCCTTTGTATGAACGATGGAAACACCGATCGAAGAACCACAGCTACATGGTTTTATCACACATGGTAAGGTAATGCTATCTGCGTTAAAATCTGGTTGGCTAATATCATGAACTTCCCAGTTTGGTGTGACAATACCAGCAGTACGCATTAGGATTTTGGATAGATCCTTATCCATAGCTAATAAACTTCCAATATATCCTGATCCCGTATATAAAATCCCATGCATATCAAAGAGTGCTTGTAGTTGACCATTTTCTCCAACAGAGCCGTGTAATGCTAGAAAAACTTTATCGGCATACTTACAAATTTCTACTACATTCTTACCAATAAGACAATCTCCATTCCCAGAGATTTCTTTTAATTTCGGTAAGTCAGGTTCTTTGTCTGGAATGGTGTACTCATATTTTTTATTGCAATCAATGTTGTGAAAAAGATTAGCAGGTGAAGTATTTAACTCCAACCCCAAATATAAATCCAATAATAAAACTTTATGACCGTTTTCTAATAATGCATTTGCAATTAGGCTACCTGAACTAAAGGAAACATCTCTTTCTGGGCTATATCCACCAGCAAGTACAACAATATTCATAATTGGCCTCCCTAGATAATGACAATTTTTTTATACTATACTATACTATATGATTGCTAACTTCTACTTCCACAATGATACACCCAAAATATATAAAATAGAAGTGTTTCTTTAGTAATAAGTAAAAAACATTTGTCATTTTAAAATGGAATAATACCAATTCCATAATCATAGTCATCACAGTAAATTTTCTTAATTTGATGTGAGCACGTAGTTATTTATAAGGCGGAATGTTTACTGTTTAAAATTAGTACTAGCACTATTACGAGAAATGATGTAAAATGTGTGACATATAAAAAGCAACTATTGATAAGGAAACTTTAGGAGGAATTAATCGTGAACAAGGAAATGGTAATTGTACTCGATTTTGGTGGTCAGTATAATCAGCTGATTGCACGTAGAGTCAGAGAATGCAATGTTTACTGTGAAATCTATTCAT
>JAEYPP010000079.1 GCA_023410575.1 Bacillota bacterium
GAGATAATTCACTATATTTCTAAAAAACTATTCCTTTTTTATATAATGTCATGTATAATACAAGAGGTTAGGGACTTCAAAATCATATTATACAGGAGGACTTATTATGTTAGTATCCGCAAAAGACATGCTTAATAAAGCAAAAGCAGGAAAGTACGCTGTAGGTCAGTTTAATATTAATAACTTAGAGTGGACAAAAGCAGTTTTATTAACTGCACAGGAATTAAACTCACCAGTTATCTTAGGTGTATCAGAAGGTGCTGGAAAGTACATGGCTGGATATAAGACTGTTTCAGCTATGGTTAAAGCTATGATTGAAGAGTTAAAGATAACAGTACCTGTTGCACTTCATCTTGATCATGGTACATACGAAGGATGTAATAAGTGTATTGAGGCAGGTTTCTCATCTATTATGTTCGATGGTTCTCATTATCCAATCGAAGAGAATGTTGAAAAAACAAAAGAGCTCGTAAAAGTGTGTGCAGAAAAGGGTATGTCCCTTGAAGCAGAGGTTGGTTCTATTGGTGGCGAAGAAGATGGTGTTGTAGGTGCTGGTGAATGTGCAGATCCTAAGGAATGTAAGATGATTGCTGATTTAGGTGTAGATATGCTTGCAGCTGGTATTGGTAACATTCATGGTAAGTATCCTGATAACTGGGCTGGTTTAAGTTTTGAAACTTTGGATGCAGTTCAAAAGTTAACAGGTGATATGCCATTAGTTCTTCATGGTGGCACTGGTATTCCAGAAGATATGATTAAGAAAGCAATCTCCCTTGGAGTAGCAAAGATTAACGTTAATACAGAATGTCAGTTAACATTTGCTGAGGCTACCCGTAAGTATATCGAAGCGGGAAAAGACTTACAGGGAAAAGGTTTTGATCCACGTAAGTTATTAGCTCCTGGATTTGAAGCAATCAAAGCTACAGTAAAGGAGAAGATGGAACTATTCGGTTCAGTTGGACAAGCATAATACTATAAGTACGAAGCTTTACTAAATTACTATAAGGGCTTGAGCAGCTACTGCACAAGCCTTTTAGTAACACTAAAAGTTTATGGAGTGCCATTAAACATACGAATGCTTTACATGATAAACGGTGGATGATATTCTTGGAAGTAATTACAAGCTACCATATTAATGAGAGGCAGGAGACTATGGGGAAATATAATAAAGGCGCTAGTACAAACTTGGTATATATTATAAGTGATTGCATTTTTGGATTGCTCTCCTTTTTTATTGCAATACTATTTACCGAGCATACAATTAATTTAGTCAATATGGATACTTATTTATTAGCATGTACTACATTTATGATAATATATATTCTTTCTAACAAAGAGTCACGTGTTTATAATGTTACTACTTTCTTTTATACAGATCGAATTATTCGATATGTGAGCAAATCATTTATCCTTGCAATAGGCGTCTCTTCCACTCTACTATTTTACGTGGGGAAGGCAGAAATTAAAAAGGATTTCTATATTATTTTCTTAATTATCACCTATACTTTAATGTTAATAAGTTCATTTACTGTTCGTTATATTATTAAGCGGGGTAGAAGGTTCGCGCCACGTACCATAGTGATTGGGCAGATTGAGAAATACGGTAAATTTGAAAGATATCTGAAAAAATCTAATATGGATATTCATATAATTGGATATGTCAATGTAGAAGATGAAAACAATGCAAGATATCTTGGGAATATAACGCAACTAGAAGAAATTATACATAACAATGGAATCGATCAGGTCTATATTATGAATAAGAGAAATGATAATCTAGAGATACAGCCTCTGATTAATCTGTGCATGGATATTGGAGTTACCATTCGAATTATTGTGAATAACTATCAGGGACATGGTGCTCAAAGCTATGTGAGTAGCGTTGGTACTTATCCGGTATTGACTTTTCATCGTGTTTCATTAAATACAACTTCAAGAGCAATCAAACGTGTGATTGATATTGTCGGCGCTGTTTGTGGAATTGTTCTATCCTTTCCATTTATGATATTCACCGCAGTGGCCATAAAATTGGAATCTAAAGGGTCAATTATTTTCAGACAATGTCGAGTTGGACAAAATGGAAGACGGTTTAAGATGTATAAGTTTAGAAGCATGTGTATTGATGCAGAAGAGAAAAAGAAGGACTTGTTGTCAATGAATGAGATGGAATCGAGTCAAATTTTTAAAATTCAAAATGACCCTCGCATTACTCGTGTCGGAAAAATTATTCGAAAGGCAAGTCTAGACGAATTACCACAGTTCTTTAATGTACTTAAGGGTGATATGAGTTTAGTCGGTACGAGACCACCAACTTTAGATGAGGTGGAGAATTATGAACGAACTCATTGGCGACGAATAAGTATTAAGCCAGGGATTACAGGGATGTGGCAAGTGAGTGGACGAAGTGAGATTACTGATTTTGAAGAAATTGTAGAGCTTGATACGGAGTATATTGATAAATGGAGTGTATTAATGGATTTTAAGATAATGATTAAGACAGCGGTTCAACTCATTTTTAGAAGGGGAGCCTGTTAAGTAATAGTCAGGAGGAATAAGATGCATACAGTACTATTAGTTGATGATGATGTTCAAGTACTTGAGCTTAATGTGAAGTATCTGAAAAAGAATAGTTATCATGTACAGGCTGCAATGAATGCAGCTACTGCACTTAAGATAGTACAAAAAAGTTCTCCCGATTGCATCGTGCTTGATGTAATGATGCCAGATATGAATGGATTTACTGCATGTCGGGAGTTACGAAAGTATGTGGATGTACCTATTATCTTTTTAACTGGAAGAACCTCAGAGGAAGATAAGATCAAAGGATTAATGCTTGGGGCAGATGACTATATGGTAAAACCATATAGCTTAAAAGAGTTATCCGCTAGAATTCTAGTTAACATAAGGAGATATAAGGCTTCTAGTATCTCTATCACAACAATTTCATATCCTCCTTTATTACTTGATTTGTCTTTACATAAAGCCTTTTTTCATGACGAAGAGATCCCATTATCAAATCGTGAGTTTCAATTGCTTTATTATCTAGTAAATCGAAAAAACGAACTAGTTACATTCCAAGAGATTGGTGAAAAAGTGTGGGGTTTTTATAGTGATGAGGATCGACGTTCAATTATGGTAAATGTAAGTCGATTAAGAAAGAAGTTGGGGGGATACTCAGGTCTTGAAAACATGATCGAAACAGTTTGGTCCAAAGGCTATAAGTTCAGATATCGTTAGCCTTAAGTCCATCATTAAGAGGTATTAGGAGAATGGGAAAGAGATACAATAAACCCAAATTAAATATAGATGAGTTATCAGCTGCGCTTTATCGTGCGAATGAGGAGCTTCACCATAAGAATGTGGAATTACTGGCATTACAGAAATCACAAACTGAGATGTTTGCGAATATATCCCACGATCTTCGCTCTCCAATTACTGCGATTCGAAGTGCTATTGAGTATATAATATCACTGGATCGAATCGATGAAGAGGAACTTAAATCTATATTTCTACTATTAATAACTCGAATTATTAGTTTAGAAGGGTTAATAGATGATATCTTTTTAATGACTCGACTTGACAGTAATACACTCAGTATGGATAAAGAGGAAGTTAATATTGGGGTACTTCTAGAGGAATATTATTATAGTTGTGAAATAGATAGTAAGTATAGCAGCCGAAAACTTGAATTAGAAGTACCAACACAATTGAATTATCTCTTACAAGTGGACATAAAGAAAATCATTCGTGTTTTAGATAATTTGTTTATGAATGCTTATAAGTACTCAAAGGATGGGGATGTTATAGCCTTAGGTGCCAAAGCAGCTTTAAACGAAGTAATTATTTGGGTAAGGGATACTGGAATCGGCGTGAATGCTAATTTATGTGATAAGATATTTGAGCGTACCTATACAGTTTTAGAAGCACGAACACCCGTTAGTGAAACAGGTGCAGGCTTGGGACTATCGATAGCAAAATCAATCGTAGAAAAGCATGGCGGTCGCATCTGGTGTGAAAGCTCAATTGGCGCCGGTAGCTGTTTCTTTTTTACACTTAGCTTAAGCTAAGGTAAGTGTATTGGGTATTTCGATTCGGTGGTAATATAAAGGAGTAGTTGCAATTGCTATTTTTTATCAGCAATTGCAACTACTCCTTTATATTAAGAATGATAATGATTTTCCAGTTTGATTTCTATCAGTTGGTTATCTTTGATTATTACTTCTCGATCACAGTATGCAAGTACGGAACGTCGGTGAGTAATCAGTAAGCAGGTAGGTCGAGGAACGATACTACGAATTCCTTGAAGAACAGCTAATTCTGTTTTTTCATCTAGGGAAGAGGTTGCCTCATCAAGTATCAAGAAAGGAGCCTTTCGAATTAAGGCACGTGCAATCGCAATACGTTGAGCTTGTCCCTCTGAGATACCATAACCACGTTCACCAATCACAGTATCAATACCTTTTGGTAGTTCTTGAACAAAGTGGTATGCAGATGCTGCCTTCAATGCAGAAACAATTTCATGGTCTGTAGCGTTACGTTTACCCATTAGAATGTTTTCTTTTATGGTGCCACTAAATAAGGTATTTCCTTGGGGTACATATGATAGAAATTCACGTGAATTCCCATTTGATTGTTGCACCTCTCCTTTTTCATTATGAAAGATGATAGTTCCATCATTCACATTCATGAATGCCATAATCAATCGAACTAAAGTTGTCTTGCCAATGCCAGACTCACCGACGATTGCAACAAATTCATTGGCTTGTATCGTAAGATTTGTATTCTCTAAGAGAAGCTCATCGGTATAACCAAAAGAAAGATTCTTAATCTCTACACCAATGTGATCTGGTTCTATATTGCCTTCTAATCGCGTCTCTAATGGAAGCTCCTGTAGTTCCATCACACGTCCTGCGGATGCAAGGACAGAAACAATACTAGGTATCGTACTGGCAAGACCTAAGATAGGGCCCTGAATACGATTAACTAAAGTTAGGAATACGCTCATTGTACCATATGTGATCATCTTTGCAGAAAGCTTTGTAGCTCCCCAAGCAAAGGCTAGAATATACCCCCCTTGAAATCCTAAACCGATGGCGGAGGAAGCGATTAAACCAAGCTTGGTTTTCTTGAAAACCCAATAGAAACGGTCATTTCGTAAATCAGATAATCGATTGGAAGAGTATTCCTCTGCACAGAATGACTTAATTATTAATATATTACTTAAACTTTCCTGAATAAAGGAACGATAATTTGCTTCAGATTCCTGTACTTTGACTTGTAACTTTTTAAGTCTTCGTCCGAACCAAAAACTCACAATTGTACCAGTTGGAGCAATCAACACAGCAAATAATGCAAGTACAGCATCGTATTGTAGTAATACAGTAAAAGTAATAACGAATTCTACACATAACGTAATAATTGATGGAATGATAGTAGCAATTCCATTTGCAATATTTCCACAATCACTAGTAAAACGAGTCATTAAATCTCCGGTATGGTAGTTCTGTATATTTTGATAGGAGGTTGTAAGAATCTTATCATATACTTGTTTTCGAATACCAAATGAAAACTTTTCATTGATCATTACAGAAATTAAAGAACCTAATACATTAATGATCTCTACAACAACGATAATAAATAAATAGAGTAGTATTTTATTCTTAATATCCCCACCATTCGTTGCACTATCAATAATTAGCTTTCCTATTACTGCCATACCAACGGAGATACCAGAAGATATAGTATTTAAAAGCATTAATAGTGCTAAAGAAGGTATGTATGGTTTCGTATAGACTACAAGCCATTTCGCATACCCAGAGGTACCTCTAAACCTCTTAAACCATATAAGTATAGATTTTATCATAGTGAACTCCTACTGTTTTCAATATAGTCTTTCATTGTATTGACTGCTTCTTGATTTGGTAAACAATTTAGCAAACAACAGCGAGTCTTTACTACTAAGCTTTCTGCGATGGAAAGATTTAAATTTGTTAGTTCCTTCGTCCAGGTTGGTGTAAAACAGCGAGCAGTTAAACGTAATATCGCTTCAAAAGGGGTTAATTTGCTTACACTGTTATGACTGCTTCGAGACAAGAAAATAATACCACCGAGTAAAATTCTTTTATTAAGATAGCGCTTGGATGTTCCACACCAAGGAAGACCATAAGCGATTGGTTCCCCATCCTCAATACAGATTGCTGTGACATCGCCATCGAGTATTTCAACTCCATATTGCGCTACCCACATATTCGTATGTGTTGTTTTTCCGGTGCCAGAACTTGCAGAAAAAAGATATGCCTTATTATTATAAATAAGGGAGGATGAGTGAACTGCTAAGATACCTTTTTGCTGTATCCAAGTAAAAAAGATATCACGTATTGCGTAAAAGATAAAATCAATTGTACTTAGCTTGCTATCACTTTCTAACGTTATCTCCTCAGAATAAGAAGATGCACTAAGTTGATCGGAGAGATAGATGATTGCATGAGATAGGTTTTGATTATAATAACATGAATTTACATTACCAGAGTTAGGGTAAGTGATGAAATATCCATCTTCCATAGCATATACAGAAAGGTAAGTAGAATAGATTAAGGGTTCTTTTTTTGGGGCAGCGGCAACTATATTCTCTTGTAACTCAAAAGTTAGATCAATCTTTTTGGTAGGATCACAGCAAAATGATGCCATATTACCATGTATAAATTGAGAATCCCAACAAAGTGCGATTACCTTACCAGCTATTTCATATAAATTCATAGATACCACCTCTCTTTAATCATTCATGAGAAGTTGCATGTCATTCATATGAGTGATAAATTCATCTAAATCTTTTTCAATCATCGGTGTCTCTTCTTTAGTTACCTCATATTCTTTTATAAGTGCTTCAATAACTTTATTGTATGTAGTTTCATTTTCAAGTTGTTTCCAAATGAAAGCTCCAGTCTCATTAAGGTGGAGTATGCTTTTGTAATCAACAATATTTTGCCCAACTGGAATAACGACATGATTACCAGCGATTTCTTTGAGTATATAACCATCTGCGATCCTCATATTATGTACCTCTCTTATCATATTATTGCTGATTAATTTCTTACTACAATATACCTTCTTCATACATAAAAGTCAACGATAGATACGCTTAAAGAGCTATTATGGCGAGAAATTAAACCAAGAAAAATACGATATTCCGACAAATCATGGAAATAAAAATGGTAATATTTGTAAATTTCACATTGACAAACCACCAGATCTGTAGCAAAATAATACCAAGAATGTAAGGAGGTATCTAACTTGAATGATAGGTTAGAAAATGATATTATCCCAGCAGTTTCATGGATACCTGTATTTCTTGATCTGTTAAAAGCTGGTAAGCAAATTAAAATTTCTCCACATGGATTTAGTATGTATCCATACCTCGTAAGCAATCGAGATGAAGTCATTCTTGAGGTACCAAAGCGTGAATACCGACGTGGTGACATCGTGTTGTATCGAAGAGATACAGGTTTATATGTATTGCATAGAGTCCATCATATTAGTAGAGATAAAAAAGAGTACTACATGCTTGGAGATAGTCAAAAAAAAATAGAAGGACCTTTGCGTAAGGAACAGTTACTGGCAATTACGGTGACAATTTTAAGAAATCAAAAAGAGATATCAGTGGATTCCTTTTGGTATAAAGCATCTTATCATCTTTGGTTTGCTGTTCGAATATTTCGAGTACGATTAATTAAGCTTTGGAGAAAGATAAGGAGAATTCTTCGAAAAAAGGAAACTTATATAATGCCATGGTAAAAAAAAGTAATGAAATGACAGGAGGCATATATGGAAAATAAGGAAATAGAAATTGACTTAGGAAGAGTTTTTAAAACAATGTTACATAAATTATGGTTAATCGTAATTGTAGCTGTTTTTTCATTTGCTTTTTCACTGGTTCTTATTAAGGATGTAAAGAAAGAGCAAGTTTATCAAGCGAATGCAACCGTATATAGTGTTGCGAATGGTTCATATCGGTTATCTCTAGAGGGAACCAATGCAATGAAGGATTATTCTGAGATAATTACAACATTAAAGGTATGCGAACGAGCCGCATTACTTTTAGGAGATGATTCTATAGATGGATATTATGTGATGGGTAGCATAGAACCTTATTATTCAGATGATTCTTCGATATTAACGATTACTTCTTATGATACGAATCCACAGAGAGCACTGAAAATAGCGAATGCAGTAGCTAATGCCTTTGTAATTGAGATGAGAATAATTACTGGTAGTGAAGATGTTCAGTTGTTAGATGAAGCATTTACCTATTATCCATCTTATATGAATAACTTAGATATAATGACAAAGAGAATTATATTTGTTGTAGTTGCTTTCTTTGTAGTTTGCGCATACATTGTCCTGAATGAGATTTTCACTTTAAGATTGAAGACAATCCATGAATGCACATTAGTAGGCAACATTGAAGTTATTGGTGCTATTCCAATCTATCGTAATTAGACAAGGAGAGGATACTAATCATGAAAAAATTATTAGATCTATATCGTCATAAAAATCAAATACTTAATGATGCATTTGATCGTATCGTTGTTAATATTCATTTACAAAAACAGAAGTATGGGTATAAATCCTTTCTTTTAGTAGGAACAGAGCCAATGGTAGGTACAACGACGATTGCAATTAATTTAGCAATCTCCTTATCTGTTTCAGGATGGAAAACAATATTAGTGGATGCTGATATGAGAAAGAATGTAGTATATAAGAGATTAAACGAAGACGCAGAAAAAAATCTTTCTGATTATCTATGTCTAGATGCTGAGAAAGAAGAGATAATTTATGATACGAATTGGGAGCTTCTTGATTACATTCCATGTGTCGGAAGAGAGGAGAGTCCAGTTCGTTTATTATGTTCCTCTCGGATGGAGATACTGCTAAGAGAACTCGAAGTGGAGTATGACTTTATTGTTTTGGATCTGCCATCCTTGAACTCATCAGTTGACTCACATATACTTGCGGCAAAATCAGATGCAGTTTGTTTGGTAGCTTCTCTTAATGATTCTTCTAAGATAAGCTTACGAGAGGCAAAGAAAACACTAGATAATATTGGTGCTAATACGATCGGTGTAATCGCGAATAAAGTGGACAAGAGTGAATATAAACAACATATGAAAAACTTTGATTACTTTAAAAAGTATCGTTATGCAAAAGGTGGTCATGGAAAGAGAGCATGATTGTTAGGAGGAAAGCAGAGGATATCGTATGAGTTTAGAGCTAAAGTATTTCTTGGAGTTATCCAAGTGTGCAATCTATAATCAAGATGCCACATCAATTACACCAGCTAATATAAATTGGGAGAATATCTTAAGCTTAGCAAGAAAGCATAATATAAGTGCACTTCTATATAGAACGGTTAGCCGATTACCTAAGAACCTTCGTCCAAGTCAAGTGTTACTAGATGAATGGAAAGAAGAAGCTTTTCATTATGGACTTCACCAGTTTAGCCAGAACCAGGAGGAAAGCCTAATCTTAGCTGAAGCAAAAAGACAAGGGATTTTATGTGTAGCCTTTAAAGGCATCTTACTAGCTGAACTTTATCCTGAGCCACTAATGCGAACTTCTAGAGATGTGGATATCTTAGTTGCACTAAAAGATAAGGACATAATGATTAAGATTCTAGAAGGTCAGGGGTATAAACTTGATAAAAGAGATACATCAGAAACGGTTTTTACCTACGAAAAATATGGTGTTTTATCGGTTGAATTACATATCAGTTTATGGGAGGAATATATTGGTAAACGTAGGTCTTTACTCGAACAACTAGATTTAATAAATCCAAGTACATTCATTGAGATAACTGCCTGCGACATTCCGTTCCATTCTTTAGGCTATGAGCAACATCTTATTTATCAAATATATCACATAATCAAACACTTTTCTTTAGCGGGAGTTGGTATCCGACATTTAACTGATTTAACCTTATACATAAATCGATATTATGAAAAGATAAATTTTCCTAACTTTTGGGACACAATGGAAATATTACGTTACTCTGTATGTTGTTCTTACTTTTTTAAGATCTGTGTGGACTGCTTTGGAATGAGAAAAGAAGCTTTAGGGGGCAGTAAAACTAAAATAAATATCGATTTTGAACTTTTGATAGAGGATATTATTGATGGTGGAGTATTTGGAAATTCTAGCTCAGAACGATTCCATGCGCGTAATATTATTAAGCCTTATCTAAATAATCAGAAAAAAATTGAGTTAAAAAAGTCTAAATTGGTCTTAGGTATTATTTTTCCGGGTAGTGAAACTATAAAATCTCAATATCCCTATGTAAAAAAGAATAGAATATTACTGCCATTCGCTTGGATTCAAAGAAATTGCTATTTGTTTAAAAAGCAATTTAGTAAAAATAAATCATTTTGTGGGGACAAGACTTTAGAACAAGCGGGATACAGATTGAAACTACTAAAAGAACTTGAGATTATTAATAAATGAGAAAAGAGGACAATTCATGAAAAAAATAATTTCCATCATTTTTGGTGTTATTTTGCTATTGATGCCATTTCATCAGGCAAAGGTAATGGCAACTGAGATCGGATTGCAGGATTTGCCACCAAAATTAATTATTGAATCGTATCAGGTAGTAGGGGAACAGCTCATCCCAGGAGAAGATTTTACCTTAAAGTTAACAATTAAAAATACAAATCCCTACGTTGACGCACATAATGTCATGATATCGTATTCTTCAAGTAACTTAATCGTATACCCAGTGTACGGTGAATCAAATCAAAGTTTTCTAGAAAAGATTACGGCTGGAGAAACAGAAGTTATAGAATTACATATGACAGTTTTGGAGAATGCTAATACGAATGTTGCATCGGTTTCCATACAAATGGACTATTCCAGCGATGATTTCAGCAATTCAATTACTAATTCAGGACTAATTCTACCAATCAGTGCAAGCTGTAACATGCAAATAGGAACCTTATCCGTTGCGCAATCATCGATGATTGGTTCGAAGTCACTTGTAAGCATCGCCTTCTCTAATATCGGATCAGCTGATATTCGAAATGCGAAAATGATGTTAGAGGGTGATATTCTCAAGGAGCAGAAAGAGGTTTTACTAGGTGACTTACTGATTGGGGCACAGGCTTCCAAGGATTGTTACGTAAATTTTCAACATGAAGGAGAACAAAGCTTATCGATCTCTTTTTCCTACGAAGACCCGAATGGAATTGTTTATACAATTCCAGAGGAAAAGTTTACAACGATGGTAAATCCTATTGGAATTGATCCTTCAAGCACGATAACTCCAGCAGGAGAGTCACAGCAAACACTATTTGAAGAGCTTGAGCTATGGCAAGTTGCAATAATCATAGGAGGAGTCGTAGCTATTCTCATAATTATAATTACAATCATTAATGTGAAAAATAATCGTAAATTCAAAAGATTGTAAAATAAAAGATAAATTTTAAGCATGAGGTTATGAGCGAGGAGTAAATAGTGACATGAAGATAGCGATGATTGGGCATAAGAGAATTCCATCTCGTGAGGGAGGGATTGAAATCGTTGTAGAGGAGCTTTCGAAGCGAATGGTGGAGAAAGGCCATATGGTACATGTATATAATCGTAAAGGAAAACACGTTGCAGACAAATCAAAAACGATTAAACATCAGAAAATGTACAATGGAATTCGAATTATTACAATACCAACAATCAATATAAAATGTCTTGATGCCATACTTTATTCCTTCTTTGCTACGATTCGTGCACTTTTTGGTCATTACGATGTAATCCATTATCATGCAGAGGGACCATGTGTTATGATTTTAATCGCACACCTTTTTCGAAAAAAGACAGTAGCAACGATACATGGTTTGGATTGGCAACGTGCGAAGTGGGGTGGATTGGCAACGAAGTACCTAAAATTTGGTGAAAGGGTTGCAGCAAAATACGCTAACCAAGTGATTGTACTATCAAAAAATGTACAAAAGTTTTTTAATGAGACATATCATCGTGATGTAGTATATATACCGAACGGAGTGAATTTACCAGCACTTATCTCACCCAATATTATAAAGAAGAAATATGGTTTGGAGAAAGATTCTTATCTCTTATTTCTCGCAAGAATCGTTCCAGAAAAGGGACTACACTATTTATTAGAAGCTTTTCAAGGCTTAGACACACAAAGAGAGCTAGTAGTAGCTGGAGGAAGTTCTCATTCGAATGATTATTTATCTAAGATTGAATCCATGGCACAATGTGATCCACGCGTTATTATGACTGGTTTTGTACAAGGAAAAGAGTTAGAAGAACTATTTAGTAACTGCCTTGCATATGTACTTCCAAGTGATGTGGAAGGCATGCCAATCAGTTTATTAGAAGCTCTTAGCTATGGAAGACAATGTGTGGTAAGTGATATTGAAGAAAACATAGAGGTGGTAGGAGATTTTGGTTACCAATTCAAGAAGTCAGATGTTAATGATTTACGAGATGTTTTAGAACGGTTATTAAGAGATAAGAGAGCTACGGATGTTAAAGCGATATCAGCTCAGTGTAAAAAACGCTTTAACTGGAATGATGTTGTGGAAAAGCACCTTAGATTATATCAAGAAAGTAGATAAAAGATAGAGTATAGATTGGGAGGAGGAACATGAAGGTATTAATGGTAAATAAGTTCTTGTATCCAAATGGAGGGTCTGAGACTTATATATTCAAATTGGGTGATTGCTTGACTGCAATGGGTCATGAAGTCCAATTCTTTGGTATGGAGGATGAACGAAATATTGTTGGTAATCGTGCTAATGCTTATACATCAAATATGAATTTCCATACAGGGAAGTTACAAAAGCTCTTATATCCGATTAAGATTATTTACTCCAAAGAAGCTCGAAAGGAAATACGCAAGGTACTGGACGATTTTCATCCAGATGTCGTACACCTGAATAATATTAACTTTCAAATAACTCCCTCTATCCTTTATGAGATAAAAAAACGCCATATCCCAATTCTATGGACCGCTCATGATTACCAGCTTATATGCCCAAATCATATGATGTACAATCTAGAATCAGAGCAAGTTTGCGAGCAGTGTCTTTCTAAAAAATATAAAAATTGCACTAAAAATCGCTGTATACATGGCTCTCGAATTAAGAGCCTCCTTGGTACATTAGAAGCAAAATATTATGCATGGCGAAAGACCTATCGCATGGTAGATCAGATAATTTGTCCTAGTGAATTCTTAGAGAAGAAACTGTTGACTAATCCAATCTTTCAAGGAAAGACAATTGTATTACACAATTTTATTGATGAAGTAGCTTCAAAAGAAGTTTTAAAGAAAGCATATGTCTTATATTTTGGACGTTATTCCAAAGAGAAAGGAATTCATACACTAATTCAGATGGCAAAAGAACTACCACATATCTCGTTTATCTTTGCAGGTAAAGGGCCACTAGAGGAAGAAATCAATCAGGTAGAAAATATTCACAATGTTGGTTTTAAGATGGGAGAAGAATTAGAACAACTGATTGGTGAAGCTATGTTTAGTATATATCCTTCGGAATGGTATGAAAATTGTCCATTCTCCGTAATGGAATCTCAGATGTATCAAACACCAGTAATTGGTGCTAACATTGGAGGTATTCCAGAACTAATTCAAGAGTACAAGACTGGATTGTTATTCGAAAGTGGAAATGGAAGAGATCTTGTTGAGAAGGTAACTACATTGTGGGAAAACGAAGGATTACTAGAACAATTTCGTCAAAATTGTAAATTAATTAGCTTTGATACCGTAACAACATATTGTGAAAAGCTATATAGAAATGAGGACATGAGTCGTGGCTAAAAGAAAATTGCATGCCTCCTTAATTACTACCTATCGCTGCAATGCTAAATGTAATATGTGTGACTGCTTTAAGAATCCCACGAGACAAGAAGAGGAATGGAATGTAGATCTTATCGGACGATTACCAGAGATGGCATTTACAAATATTACGGGTGGTGAAAGCTTCATACGAAAAGATCTACCTGAAATTATACGAGCAGTTGAAAAAAAGACCGACCGGATTGTTATCTCAACCAATGGTTTTTTTACCGATCGAATTCTTGCATTGTGCGAGGAGTTTCCTAAGATCGGAATTCGTATTAGTATCGAAGGCCTACAGGAAACGAATGATGCAATCCGAGGGATACCAGATGGTTTTAACCGTGGCTATGCAACCTTAAAGAAATTAGTAGAGATGGGTCATCCTGATGTTGGATTTGGAATGACCGTCCAAGACATGAACTGTAAGGATTTAGTACCTCTCTACGAGCTATCGAATGAGCTAAATATGGAGTTTGCAACAGCTACTTTACATAATTCCTTCTATTTTCGAAAGAATGATAATAAAATTGTGGACAAACATGCAGTTACTGAGGAATTTGAAAAACTAATTAATGAGCTTTTAAAATCCAAATCTCCAAAGAAGTGGTTTCGTGCTTATTTTAATCACGGATTGATCAATTACATATATGGACAACCAAGATTACTTCCTTGCGAAATGGGTACGAATGCATTCTTCTTGGACCCATATGGAGATATCGTTCCATGCAATGGTATGACAAAGAAGATGTCGATGGGCAATCTGAATGAGAAGAGCTTTGATGAGATATGGTATTCCGACCAAGCAAAAGCAGTTCGTGCAGCAGTGAAAACATGCGATAAGAATTGTTGGATGATTGGAAGTGCATCTCCAGCAATGTACCAGAGAATCTGGGTACCAAGTGCATGGATTTTGAGACATAAGATAAAGGGATATAAGTTGAAGGAAGAGAAGTTTATTACTAATTAGGCCTAATTCGTAAGAAAAGGTAATAAAGGGAGAATTTATGTGTGATATATTGATCAGCATCATAGTTCCAGTATATAACGTTGAAAAGTATCTAGATGAATGTCTTACAAGTTTGGTTAATCAAAGTTACAGTAATATTGAAATTATACTTGTGGATGATGGGTCTAAAGATAAATCAAGTTTTATTTGTGATGATTATGCTAAGAGATATGAGAATATTGTAGTGATTCATAAAGAAAATGCGGGATTAGGTATGGCCAGAAATTCTGGAATTGATATTGCTAAGGGGAAATGGGTAGGTTTTGTAGATTCAGATGATTATGTAGAAACAAATATGTATGAGAATCTACTTAATTTGGTAATACAAAATGAAGCAGATATGGCTTCATGCTTATTTTGCAATTCCAGTAAACGAAACACAAATATTGTTAATAAGTTATTTGAAGGTGAAAATCAAGTACTACAAGTTGCCTTTGGTATGGTGGGAACACCACCAGAGTATCCACAAGACGCTATGTTTAGTATGAGTTCATGTAATTCAATATACAAAAGAAGAATATTAAGTCAAAACAATATCAGATTTCCTTCTGAACGTGAATGTAGTTCTGAGGATTTGATTTTTAATTTGAAATATATAGTAAGCATTAAATCTATAATTTACACTACAGCAAGATATTATCATTACAGAAATAATGAAAACTCTCTTACCCATACATATTACCCTGATAAGTTTAGAAAAGAAAAGAGATTGATCCATATGGTTGAAGCTATTTTAGAATCATACTCACAACAATATGGTACAAGTATGATAATCGATAGGTTATTAATAATGAAAATGAGAATTTCTATACTCAACTGTACCTATTCAATAAATAGTTTTGGATTTAAAAAAGTAAATAAACTTGTTAAAGAGATAGTCAAAGATAATGATGTTAGAGAAGTAGTTAATAGATACCCTGGTTATAAGTTAAGAGGAAGTAAAAGATTGGTTTTTTATTTGGCTAAGTTTAAACAAGTAAAGATTTTAATTCTGCTATCATATATATTTGGGAAAAAACATCACAAGTTATAGCTTTATTCTTTGAATTCAGGAGGAATGATTTGATAATTAAAATAAGAAAACAAACAAAAAACTATGTACATATACTAATTTTATCTATTTTAGTAGTATATTATGCAATTTCAAAATCAATTCTCCCATCAAATACTACATATATTTTTGATTTTATCAATGTATATACTTTTTTTAAATGTTCACCCAGGATCTTAAAAACTCTAAAAACAATAAAAGCTAGAGGAATCTTGCTTATTTTATTATTCATGTTTTTATTTTCAATTGTTGGTTTCATTATAAATAACAAAAGTATTATCAACTATCTATGGGGGATTAGAAATGTAGGTAGGTTTTATATGTTCTTTATTTCTTGTATAGTGTTGCTTGGATTAGATGATGTATATAAGTTAATAAAGATATTTGATTATTTTTTATATATGAATGTACTGATATGCTCATTTCAATTTTGGTTTTTGGGGTTTGAATCTGATTTAGTAGGTGGTTTTTTTGGGACTATTACTGGGTGTAACGTATACATGTTAGTTCTTTTAAATATAATTGCTTGCTACTATATGATGCAATATTTTGAGAGAAGAACAAGTTTGAAAAAGCTATTACTTATGTGTAGTTGTTGTTTATATATAGCAATATTAGCAGAATTAAAAGTGTTTTTCTTTGAAATTATTTTGATATTTATTGGGTGCTTTTTATTAGGTAAGTGGTCATATCGAAAACTATTAACTGTAATTATTGTACCGTTACTTACGATAGTAGTAATAAATGTAATTACTAAAATTAGTCCTGGAACTGTCAAATATTTAAGCATTGACAATGCGGTTGAAACTTTAACAAGTAGTAGTGGCTATACGGGTGATGACGATTTAAATAGATTAACGGCAATAACTACTATAAGAGATAAGTTTTTTATTAATGATTTAAATAGAAAACTATTTGGATTTGGATTGGGAAATTGTGATACTTCAAGATTCAGTATACTAAATACTCCGTTCTATCAAAAAAACTCTGATTTACATTATACTTGGTTTATGCATTCAATGACATATATTGAAACGGGTATAGTAGGTATAGTATTTCTGTATATCTTTCTTATAAGTTTAGGTATCTATTATATCATTAATAAAAGAGAGAAAAATATATGTAATTTCTATTTATTTGGAATCGTTTTTTTAGGAACAGTATTGATTAGTACGATTTACAACCCCACATTGCGATCTGAAGCAGGCTATTTGGTAGCTTTTGCATTAGCAATACCATTTATCGCAGCTAAAAAAGAAGAGGAGTTAACTGTTTATGATAGAAAAGAAAATTAATTATATATGGCTGGGAGGAAAGCCAAAGAGTAAAATAGCCAATATTTGCATCAACTCATGGAAAGAGAAATTACCTGATTATGAAATAATCGAATGGAATGAAAAAAATCTAAATCTGATCGAAATTAGTAAAGAAAATCGCTATATTAAAGAGTGCATTAAGAGAAAGTTATGGGCATATGTATCTGATTATATCAGACTAAAAATACTGTATGAAAACGGGGGAATTTATTTCGATACAGATGTACAAGTACTAAAGTCTTTTAATTCGTTTCTTTCTCAAGAAGCATTTATTGGAATGCAAAGTAACCATAATTATAGCGCTGGGGTAATAGCTACAGAAAAAGGGAATGTTGCCATTAAGGCAATAATAGATTTTTACAATAATGATATTTGGAACAATGACTTTTATACTATTAACGCTGTTATTAAGGCAGTTTTCACAGAGAATAGTGAGCTACTAAAACATATAAAAATATATTCTAAAGAGTATTTTGATCCTATTGATTTTGTAAGAGGTTTTAGGGAGGAGGATATTTCTGAGAATACTTATTCTTTGCACTGGTATAATGCAAGTTGGGCAAATAATAAACAAGTAAAAATATTTTTACAAACTAAGCATATAAGAAATCCGTTAAAGAAACGAGTTATATATATAAAAAAGCTATTATCATATTATTATCATAAAAGGGTGAGAAAACATTTTATATGATAGCTCAAATATCCACCGTTGCATAATATATATAAATTAGTATATGAAAGGTGGTTAACTATGAACAAAAGACTCTATAAAACTGTAGGTATCTTACTGACTATATTGATAATAGCATTGATAAAAATCAATCATGTAAATTCAATTAATGAACCAGAGATAGAAAACACTGATGAGTCAGAGATTGAAAGTATAGATGAACTTGAGATACCACATGGGACTGTAAATAATGATTTCAATCGTGATAATAATTCCAAAGAGGTTATTGTTGATACTATTAGCAAACTTAAAATTGCTAATAGTGAAGTTGGTATGATATTTAGAACAGAAGGGTATTACACTAAAAATGATGGGGGTGGTGCAAGATACCTTATTGTAGATATAAAAAATGAAAAAGATGACTCGTTTTTAGATATCAAGCTAAATAATGGGTTGTATGCGGAATTGATTCTAAGTAGTGATGAGTATGTTAATGTTCAAGTAGCGGGTATTAGAACTGAAGAAAAAATATCAGAACGTTTGAATTATGTCATTCAATCCTTAGTAGGAAAAGTTAAGGGAATTAAATTTCTTAAAGGTAAATACTACATCGATAAAATAATTGAGCTAAATTCTATGGAATATGTTGGTGAGGATGATGTTGAACTAATAGTTTCACCAAATTTTATAGGTAATGATGATAAGGTATTTTCAACTCAAGATGAATATTCTTTTTCAGGACAAAATGTGGATATTTGCTTTAGTAATATTAATGTACTCTTAGAAGAATCAGCTAATCAGGAATTTCCGGGTCAAGAACTTGTATTGTTTAAGTTAACGGGAATTAAGCACTTTAATCTATCTAATTGTGAAGTTGTTGTAAAAAAAGGAATAGATAATATTCGGCATTATGCAGTTACTAATATTTTGTTTAAAGATAGTGATATTCAGAACGTAGAGATAAGTAACTGTACTATCAAGAATTTATCTGCAGAAGGAGAAACGAAGAAACAACACTTTATTGGTGGTTGCCTATGGTTTTATGCTGGTAACGATAACAGGGTAATAGAAAATATAAAGGTTCAAGGATGCAATTTTATTTCTACATGTTCGGATGAATTATTAGGTGTATGGAATGCAAATATAGTAAGCAATTTTTATATTTCTGACTGTGAGTTTACGGTATTGGGTGATTCTAATATCAGTGATAATTCTAATGCTATGACATTCTTCAATAGTAGTTTTAGTGATACAACTATTAGCAACTGCATTTTTAATATAAGTGGATCATCAATGAGAATAATAAAAATTTTTCGAACAGTGAACGACAAAGTATTTCAGATTGATTTTGACTCTTGTACAATCAATGCTGTGAATAATTTAATTTCTCCATGGAAAAATAATATCTCATTATTCTCATTTAGCGATCTTAGTAAGGATAAAGATGTTATTAATATTACAAACTGTAATTTTCTGAGTAACAAAGACACACAGTATAGATGTATAGTAGAATGTTCTAATATTGAAAATTCTCATATCAATTTATTAAATAATGATATAGAGATTAATACGAGTAGTGGACTTTTTTGGATTGAAAACTCAAGCGCTAATATTCAAGTAAAGAATAATCAAATAAATCTATATAGTGGAGGACTAATAACTGTAAAAAATTCGTGTAAAAAAACTATTTTAGAGGTTATTAGTAATACTATTGATTCCAGCTGCCAAGGCAATATTTTTGGAAATGTTTTATTAGACTATTACTTTAAGAGTAATAAGATCAATTATCAGAAGAGATCTACACTATTTAATAATGTAGAAGGGGTTATACAACAACAGAAGAGTAACTTATTTGTATCTGATAATAATATAAATGATATTAATTTGTTAAGATACTATTATTGCAATTATGATATTGGTATTGATGATTCACTAAATGTAATAAAGGAGTAATAAGAAAGGGAGAGTAATAACATTCTGTATGTTGTGAAAAATGATTAATGCGAATATCTGTGATTACACCAACCTATAATAGGGGTAGTACTTTAGAACGAGTTTTTCATAGTCTTGAGAAACAGACTATGAAGTCCTTTGAATGGATTATAGTAGATGATGGTTCAACTGATAATACTAAAGAGATTGTAGATGATTTTATAAGAAAAGCAAAATTTGATATAAAATATATTCGACAAGAGAATAACGGAAAACATATTGCTGTAATAAAGGTGTAAGTATAGCAAGGGGTGAGTTTATTGCAATAGCGGACTCGGATTGGACTTGATATAAGCCGTCATGAATTTTATTATAAGAATTTATTCAACTCATACCAAGAACTTTCGAAACTAGTGTATGAAGATAGCAAAGTAATGAAAGATAATCAATAAATCTAAGGGAGTATTTATGAAGTCACTGTCTAAAAACACCTTTTTTAACATTATATATAATATAACCAATATGGTATTTCCTTTGATATCTTCTATGTACGTTGCGCGAATTTTGTTCTCTGATGGTGTTGGGAAAGTTTCTTTTGCACAAAATATTGTATCTTATTTCATTTCATTTGCAGTACTTGGGATACCAGTATATGGAATTAGAGAAATTGCAAAAGTACAAAAAGAATCTGCGAAGAGAGATACAATTTTTACAGAGTTATTTCTAATAAATATATTTTCTACTGCTATTTCTGTAATTGTTTACATTATATTAATTTTTAATTGTTTTCAATTAGAACTTCCATTATTTTTGTGTTCAGGCTTATCAATTTTCTTTAATTTTATTAATATAGATTGGCTCTATCAGGGTATGGAAGAATATTCATATATAGCAATCCGGAGTCTTTTAATAAAGATTTTGTTATTAATAGCACTTATATTATTTGTTAATACTCGCTCAGATTATGTCATTTATAGCATGATATTGAGCTTAGCTACGGGGGGCAACTATATATTTAATGTCATAAATGCTAGAAAATTTGTGAAACTTAAGTTTCAAGGCATATCAATAAAGAAACATCTTTCATCAATAATTATTTTAGCACTTAGCATATTGTTATCCAATTTATATAGTAAAGTTGATATTACAATGATAGGTACTATGGTTGGAGATGTAGCTACTGGTTATTATACATATGCTCATAGAATTATTGAAATTGTATTAACGGCTTGTGCATCATTTTCTTCTGTATTTCTACCGAGGTTAAGCCTGTATTATAATAAACAACCAGAAGATTTTAATAAATTGCTTAAGTTAGGAATTCGCATTTTAACATTTATTACAATACCTGCAGCGATTGGTTTGTTTTTCTTAGCTCCACAATTAATTTATATTTTATATGGAGAAGATTTTTCCAGCGCAACATTTACAGTTAGGATGCTATCTCCGCTGATTATTATTAAGGGATTTGGGAATTTATTATGTTATCAGTTAGTAATTTGTACAGGAAATGAAAAGAAACGTATACCTGCATATGGCTTAGCTGCCTTACTAAATTTGTTATTAAATTATTTTTTAATTCCAATATTTATGGAAAGGGGAGCGGCATTTGCTTCTGTAGTAAGTGAGTTTATTGTAAACGGTTATCAAATATATCTGATGAGGAAGATCATTAAGATTCCTTTCGAGAAAAAAGCTTTAAGTCAAGCAATAATAACCACATTGATTATGTCAATTAGCTTAATTTTAATTAGTTATCTACCATTTAATTATCTAGTAAAAACTATAGTATCTGTTGCAATGGGATTCATAGTATACATATTAACTAATTTTTTACTGAGAAATCAATTTCTTATTGAAGTTATAAAAAAGATAAAAAAGATGTGTTACGGGATAAGGCGTTCAATTTAAAATGGTAAAGTAAAAGTACTGCATTAAGAGAATACATGACATATTTTTGAATACTTAAGGTTTAATAGATCTCAGTGTTTGGGGAGGATATAATGAATATACTTGTCACAGGTGGAACAGGATTTATTGGAAGCCACACAACAGTAGAGTTATTAACAATGGGGCATAATGTTATAGTGATTGATAATTTATCAAATTCAAGTGAATTGGTATTACATAGAATAAAAGAAATAACAGGGATTGAAGTTAAGTTCTATAAGATAGATCTCTGTGATTATGAAAAAATAGAAGAAGTTTTTATAAAAGAATATATAGAAATTGTAATACATTTTGCAGGATTAAAAGCAGTTGGGGAATCATGTAAAATACCTCTTATGTATTATCAAAATAACTTAATTTCAACATTAAATCTGCTTGATATTATGGATAAACATAATATCAAAAAAATTATATTTAGTTCATCAGCAACTGTTTACGGAAATCCGAAAGAGGTGCCAATAAAAGAAGAAGCACCATTATCTACATTAAATCCTTATGGTAGAACTAAGCTAGTTATTGAAGATATACTGAGAGATTTGTATGCTTCAGATTCATCATGGCAGATAGTTATATTACGCTATTTCAATCCAATTGGAGCACATAAAAGTAGCTTAATTGGAGAGGCACCAAATGGTACACCAAATAACTTATTACCGTATATCTCAATAGTAGCAGCAGGGGCAATTGAACAATTATGTATTTATGGTAATGACTACGATACATGTGATGGGACTGGAGTAAGAGATTATATTCATATTATCGATTTGGCAAGAGGACATATAAAAGCTGTTAAAAAAATTCAAGAAGGCTTAAAAGGAATCAATGTATTTAACTTAGGAACTGGTAAAGGATATAGCGTACTTGAAGTAATAAACGCATTTGAAAAGGTTAGCGGGAAATACATAAAATATAGCTTTACACATAGAAGAGAAGGGGATATAGCTATATGCTACGCTGATTGTAGTAAGGCTAATAAAGAACTTGATTGGAAAGCAGAATATGATATATATGATATGTGTGAAGATGCATGGCGATGGCAATGCAAAAAAACCTAATGGATACGATATGAATATATAGTTCAATACTTCAGGTGGAATGCTTTTTATGTCTTGTGCTTTATCATGAGGGAATTGGCTTAGTGAAAGGGGATTCAACCATGGGGGAAATTGGGAAAATAGTTCATAAAGTCAAAAATCAACTGGTAATTTTGTTGTTTTAGGACATCTATTAATGAGTCTTGAGTAATTCCAATTTTGATTGCTAAATTAGCCAATAAAGTTACTTTTATAAATTTAGTATTTTATCCAACTAAAACATATAAGCAATTACAAGAGAAAAGGTATTCATTAAAAAATGAAGAGAATTAAATTAAGGGACTGATCATACTTATAACATATTTATCTTTATGAATTGACTTGTTTCTTTTTATCGACTATGATAATAGAAAAGATATTTGGAGGATAGGATGAAGGGAATTATTTTGGCAGGAGGAAGTGGAACAAGACTTTATCCATTAACGATGGTAACCTCAAAACAGTTGTTACCTGTTTATGATAAGCCAATGATTTATTATCCACTTTCTATCCTTATGAATGCAGGAATACGTGATATATTAATAATTTCCACACCAGAGGATACTCCACGCTTTGAGGAGTTATTAAAAGATGGTAGTCAGTTTGGAATCAAATTATCATATGCAATACAAGTACGACCAGATGGATTAGCTCAGGCATTTATAATAGGAGAAGAATTTATTGATGGACAGCCTGTTGCAATGATTTTAGGAGATAATATATTTCATGGCCATGGTTTAAATAAACGACTAAGAAGAGCAGCAAAGAAAACCGTTGGAGCTTCAATCTTTGGCTATTATGTAGATGATCCAGAGAGATTCGGAATTGTTGAGTTTGATAAGAATGGAAAGGCTATTTCCATTGAAGAAAAGCCAGAACAACCAAAATCGAATTATTGTGTCACTGGGCTATATTTTTATGATGATAAGGTTGTAGAATATGCGAAACAATTAAAACCTTCCAAACGTGGTGAACTAGAAATTACTGATCTTAATCGCATCTATCTAGAAAAGGGTGAACTTGAAGTAACGCTCCTTGGTCAAGGTTATACATGGCTAGATACTGGAACCCACGAATCCTTAGTGGAAGCAACCAACTTTGTTAAGACGATAGAGACACATCAGCACCGTAAAGTCGCTTGTTTAGAGGAAATCGCATTTCTCAATGGCTGGATACAAAAAGACCAGCTTTTACAAATCTATGAGAAATTCAAGAAGAACCAGTATGGGGCTTATCTGATGGATATTATGGAAGGCAAATATATCGAACGATAATTGGAGGATAAGAATGAAAGTATTAGTAACCGGAGGAGCCGGCTTTATTGGGAGTAACTTCGTACTTTATATGGTAAAGAAGTATCCACAAGATATGATTGTAAACTTAGATTTATTAACATATGCAGGTAACTTGGAGAATCTGACTGAGGTTGAGAATGCAAGCAATTACAAATTTATAAAAGGGGATATTGCAGACCGACCTTTTATTATGGACTTATTTGAAAAAGAAAAATTCGATGTCGTAGTTAACTTTGCAGCTGAAACTCATGTAGACCGTTCTATTGTTGATCCTGGTATATTTGTTAAGACTAATGTGCTTGGTACTCAAGTTTTGCTTGATGCCGCTGTTGCAAATAATGTGAAGCGTTTTCATCAGGTATCAACGGATGAAGTGTATGGAGATCTTCCATTGGACCGCCCTGATCTATTCTTTACAGAGCAGACACCTATTCATACATCAAGTCCATATTCTTCAAGTAAAGCAAGCGCGGATTTATTTGTCATAGCTTATCATAGAACCTTTGGTTTACCAGTAACAATTTCACGTTGCTCCAATAACTATGGACCGTTTCAGTTCCCTGAAAAAATGATTCCTTTGATGGTGATACGTTCATTACATGAAGAAAAGCTACCGGTGTATGGGAAAGGTGAAAATATACGAGACTGGCTTCATGTTGAGGATCACTGCATTGCAATTGACTTAATTTTAAAGAAAGGTAAGGTTGGAGAAGTTTACAATATTGGTGGCCACAATGAAAAGACTAATCTTACTGTAGTAAAGACTATATTAAAACAACTTGGCAAATCAGAAGAACTGATTTCTTTTGTGACTGACCGTCCAGGGCATGATCTTCGTTACGCAATTGACCCTACGAAGATGAAAACTGAGTTGGGTTGGAAGCCAATCTACAACTTTGATTCGGGGATGGCTCAGACAATTGACTGGTATGTTAATCATCAAGAGTGGTGGCAGCGAATCTTAAATGGTGAATATGAAAGCTACTTTGAGAAAATGTATGGAGAGAGACTAGAATGAGAATTTTAGTAACAGGTGTTGGTGGACAGCTTGGTACAGATGTTGTTGTTGAACTAAAAAAACGTGGTCATGAAGTGATTGGAGTAACTCAAGAAGAACTAGATATTACTGAGGAAACAAAGGTGGACGCTTTTGTTATGAATACAAGACCAGAGGCTGTTATCCACTGCGCTGCGTATACAGCAGTTGATGCCGCAGAGGACAATTATGAACTGGCATATCAAGTGAATTGTCTAGGGACACGCTATTTAGTTAGGGCATGTAAAAACTTAAATGCTAAGTTTATCTATATTAGTACAGATTATGTATTTTCTGGGGAAGGTGATCAACCATGGAAAGTAGATGATATTGCTAGTCCTCAGAATAATTATGGAAAAACAAAGCTACTAGGTGAGGAAGAAGTTAAAAAATACACGCACCAATATTTTATTGTAAGAACCTCATGGGTAATTGGAGCAGTTGGAAAAAACTTTGTGAAGACGATGTTGCACCTTGGAAAAACAAGAGGTGCTGTGAGTGTAGTCAACGATCAGATTGGATCACCTACTTTTACGAAAAATCTCTCCACTCTTTTGTCAGATATGGTTGAAACAAATCGATATGGTGTGTATCATGCTACGAATGAAGGGGAATGCAGCTGGTATGAGTTTGCTGTCGAGATATTTCGTCAAGCTAAGCTTGATGTGACAGTTACTCCAGTTAAAAGCAATGAATTTGCAGCGAAAGCAGTTCGTCCCCATAATAGTAGAATGAATAAAGATTCTTTGACAAAGAATGGGTTTCATCGATTACCTGATTGGAAGTTAGAGCTTGGCGAATATTTAAAGGGAATTGATGTATAAGAATACTACAATTGCATATGGATTTTTTGTGCTTTCTTATACAGCTGGTTAGCATATAAATGTTCTGATTTCACTGAGAGGGTAAGAGGAGGATACTTCTTACCTTCATTAAATTGGTAAGAAATAGAGGTTGCAAATTCGGAGGGCGACCTTGTTACGGTTGATTTTAAGCTTAAAATGCTACTTTTTTACGGAGGAAAGGATGAGACTTCATAATTGGGATATACATGCAGTAATTTTTGATATGGATGGCTTGATGATTGATACAGAGAAGTTGTATCAGAGATTTTGGAAAGAAGCTATAGAATTCTATGGACATCATCCTACACAACAGTTGTTATTAGATTTGCGTAGTTTATCAAGAGATTTAGCAAAGCAGTTATTAGAGTCTACATTTGGTAATAGTATTGATTACAATCTGATACGACAGAAAAGAGTTGAGTTGATGGACCAGTATATTTCTTGTCATGGTGTAGTCAAAAAAGAAGGTCTTGACGAAATCTTAGAATACTTACAAAAGAATAACATTCGTATGGCAGTAGCAACTGCTACCGAATATGAACGAACAATGCGTTACCTTTCTTGCATTGATATTTTTTCTTATTTTGATCATATTGTATGCGGAACAATGGTAGCACATGGAAAACCGGCGCCAGATATTTATCAAAAGGCGATAGAGTTACTAGAGTTACCAGCAATTCAATGTTTAGCTCTAGAGGATTCTCCGAATGGTGTGAAATCAGCCTTAAGTGCTGGATGTAATGCTATAATGGTTCCTGAGAATTACGATCAAAGTGAAGATTTAGGTGTTCATAAAGTACATAATTTATCTGAGATAATTGGTCTGTTTTCAAGGTTATAAAATTCTTTTTTACAAACTCGATTATTTTCTAACAAAAATGTTACTTTTCTTGTATGAGAGATTAGAATACTCTATTATAATGTAATAATAGTTATATAGGAGGATTTTATGAAGACTTATACTAAGCCTATGTTTTTTAGTAATCTAGAAACAAGAATGGAAGTTATTAATGCATTAAGTGGTGATAATGAGGAAGTTGTTGATACTCGTTCCGAGTATTGCCGTGTAAGACACCTTGACCATCCGATAATAGTTGGCTGTTTATTCTGCCGTTATTCCTATTTTGAGCGTGGAAAAGCACGCTGTAGAATACGTGATACATTTAAGTAATAGGTATTATGTTATGTGCTTGAGGTATTAGTCGACATAGGAAAAGGAATCGATGATTTACTGCTACATTATATTCAATATATTATATAAAATGGGTTGTTATAGAAGATATTCTATGAATCGAATCAAGAATATCTTCTATAGCAACCCATTCATCGTTCGTATCAATAGATCAGATTCACATCTTAATATAATCATTAATGCATTATTGCATAATCGAATACGTATCACACAGAAAACCTTGAACATCTGTCATATCTAGTATCATATAATATCTTAGTAATAAAGAAAAGAAATAAAATGTAAACTAATAATAATAATTTAGTTGACAATTATCATTACTAGAATTATACTGTTTCTAGAACTTCATAGGAGGAGAAATTAATGAATCAAAAGAAACAGTTTATGGTTAAGAACCTCACGATTACAGCAATGATGACAGCGATTCTTTGTGTATTAGCTCCATTTTATATTCCAATTGGAGACGTTCCTATCACTGCGGCTACACTTGTTATCTATATTGCTGCTGTATTACTTGGAACAAAACGTAGTATTATTTGCGTTATATTGTACATACTTATTGGTATGGTTGGGATTCCAGTATTCTCAGGTTGGAAAAGTGGATTTGCAGTAATTGCAGGCCCAACTGGAGGATATCTCATCGGTTATATCTTTATTGCTCTATGTACAGGTTTATCACAAAAAATAGGACGAGGTAAGATACCAAAGATACCAATGTTACTACTTGGAATGCTTCTAGGTACGTTGATATGTTATACATTAGGTACAACTTGGTTGGCATTGCAATTGTCTTTAAGCTTTGAAGCAGCATTATGGGCAGGTGTTATCCCATTCTTACTTGGTGATATTATTAAGTTCATAGTTACAGTTGTTATTGCAATTCCAGTGAGAAGACATCTCGTTACTTTTATTGAAAATTAATGACTAACATCAAGTGATGTAGCTTTTAGATTTAATTTTTCTTTTTAGATTTCAAATTTGTGCTATTGAATATGAGTAAAAAAGAGAGTAGTGACCAGCTAAGATAAATCGAGTATCATGATGTATCCTGCGAACTCTCTCTTTTTTACACTTCGACAGCTTTTATTTTTATGTATATTAGCATAGTATAGTACCAACCTATAGATAAAATACTTTCTTTTTTACAAATCGAATTGAAAAAGAAAGAGTAGTGGCAATACTTGTACCCAAGAATTAATGGTTTTACAAAAGAAGAGCAATTATACGTAATTTTGATTGGAAGGCGTGGAAAAGTTTTAGTATGAAAGTCTAGCATTATAAGGAGCCTGTATGACAACAAGTCACTAGAGATTACATACATCATTATGAGAAAACTACATAGAATATTAGTTGTTCAATTAATTATTTAGAGTTATAATAAGTAAAATCGAACTAATTACAGGAGGACATATAATAATGAGAGAAACAATTTCAGCAAAGAATGCTCCAGCAGCAGTTGGCCCATACGTACATGCAGTTAAGGTAGGAGATACCGTTTATACCTCTGGGCAGCTTGGTTTAATTCCTGAAACAGGTGAGTTAGCAGAAGGAGTTGAAGCTCAAGCGGAACAGGCGCTTAAGAATCTTGAAGCAGTACTAATTGCTGCAGGTATGAGTTTAGGTAATGTTGTTAAGACAACTGTATTTTTAGCAGATATTAATGATTTTGCTGTAATTAACAAAATCTATGCAAAGTATTTTACAGGAGAGACACCAGCTCGTTCCTGTGTACAAGCTGGAGCACTTCCAAAGGGTGGATTATTTGAGATAGAGGCTATCGCTTGTAAATAGAGCACAGATGTTAAGTGTCGCTACACAAGGATTTACTGTAAGTGAATTTATTCATAACCAACGATTTGATATTATCTTATTTATGACAATAGATTCTTTGTAATATAAATCTATTGTATATAAAAGTTGTATGAAAAAATGGGAAAATGAGTAAAAGATATTGTTTTTTTGTCGATATATATGTTATAATCAAAAAAATAGTATTTCGCTGAAGGGAATAGTTATTTAAGGTGAAGAGTGTGGGAGCTGGTTTACTGACAAATGAGGACAAGTTAAAAGTAAGACTCGTTCGAGAAAATCTCAAACGAGTAATTGTTATGTCAACAATTCTCTTAAGTTTAGTGCCAATTGTTTTACTAATGCTTGCGATTTTATTAAAAGACAGCGAGATTAAGAGCATTTACCAGGGATTATTAATTGGACTTGAACTTGTTGTTGCTATCTTTTTAGGAATTTCAATATATATAAAGAAAAATAAGGATTATATTTTAGCTCCGTTGATTATTCGGGGCTTTTGGGCATTTATGCTTATATTCTTGTTAGGTATCTCCTACGCTAATATTGTAGATACGCAAAATTTTGGTATTTATTATGTAGTGATAGCGATTGTCTCTTTAATACCTTTGATGACAACAAAAGAGTATCTGCTTTTTACTATTCCACAATTTATATTTCTCTTCCTTACTTATATAACGAATGATCTCTCAGGATTTAATATTATATGTATTCTTGCTTTGAATGTGGCACTGTTTGGCTTATCACGATTGGAGTTTGACCAGAGATATACTATGATGAAGATGCAACAAAAGCTTCAATCTTTGGCTAAAAACGCAGAGGAAGATCCTCTTACAGGATTATTCAATCGTCGTGGGCTTGACCGTAGTTTAAATCTGCTATTACCATATAGCATTCGTAATAAAGACAAGGTTGCTATGTTAATTATAGATATTGATAATTTTAAAAAATATAACGATAGCTTTGGGCACCCTCAAGGTGATAAATGCTTGAAGTACGTAGCTGGAATAATTGCAAAAACGGCTCGGCGTAGTACTGATATTGCAGCTCGAATAGGTGGAGAAGAGTTTATTGTATTTATTCACGGAACCAAGGATTTAGAACCAGTGCAACTTGCAGAAAAGATTCGTTCTAATATTGAAGCTCTGCAGATTGCGCATAGTCCATCTTTAGGGAAGTCGGTTGTTACAGTTAGCGTTGGTGTGGCGGCGATGGTTCCTGAAAATATGGAATGTGTTACGGAATTGTATAAAAGGGCAGATAAGGCTTTATACAAAGCAAAGAAGAGTGGACGAAATATTGTAGTATTTGAAGAAAAAGCATATGGGAAAGTTGCAAAAAAGGCAGAATAAATGGGCTATGTACAGCTGTTTTCTTAATCAGCTTATGCGATAGCCCATTTTTTATAACAATCAATTATACTAATTTTTGACCACAGTTTGGACAGAAATTAGCGGCGCCTGTTTTCTGACCACAATTTGGACAGAAATTCGGCTTTTGAGATGGTGTATCAGCATTAGGTGTATTATTCGTTCCTTGAGTATTCGGATTCATACCCTGCATATTCGGATTCATACCCTGCATATTTTGGTTCATGCCTTGCATGTTCTGATTCATACCCTGCATCATCATATTTGCCATCTGCATTCCCATCATCATTCCAGTCATGTCAGAAGCAACACTCCCACCTTTAATGGTACCGTTTGCAATTCCTTCTCCGATATTAACCTGTTGGTAACGGTTAACATCACCTATCATGCTTTGAGAAGCATTCTTATTAATTGCTCTTTGTATCTCCTCAGGATAAGTAAAGCTCATGATTACAAAATCAGTAATATTGATTCCAGTATCGAACATTTTCATATCTAGGTCATCTTTAATACCTTCCGCGATATCATAAGCATTTGCTTGAAGATTGAACATGTCTTTCCCTACTTTAACAATCCATTTCATTAATAGCTGATCTAAACTACCAACTATACGAAGACGAACATCTTCTACACAGTAGCTATTTTTTATTCCAGCAACTTTATCGATTAGTTTGATATAATCATTTACTTTAAAGTTAAATGTTCCATGAGAGCGAATTGGCATTCCTCCAGGAAGTCCAGGAGCTGGGATATTGATTGCATTGGCTGTACCCCAACGTACGGTAAATTCCTTTGTGTTGATAAAGAGAACTTCTGCACGCATGCCAGAATTGAATCCGAATTTAAACCCTTTTAAGGTAGAAAGGAAAGGGATAATTTGTGATTCGATATCATAATCTCCATCGTCAGTGAAGATACCTTCAATCTTTCCATTATTTAAAAAGATGGCATCCTGTCCCGGACGAATTATGAGGCGACTTCCTTTTTTTATCTCATTATTACTCCATTTATAGAAAATCATATCCTCACGGAATTCTTTCCACTCTACCACATTCGATAATTGTCCACTAAATAAACCCATAATTTATATTTCCTTTCGATTGTTAAAAATGACGACCACCACCGGAGTGAGAGCGACCGCCAGAGCTTCTGCCACCACCTGACCGACCAGAACTATTGGATTGGATACGAGTTCTTTTTACTGTTGTTGTAATGTACATATCACGCTTCGCTACTAGTCCAGAATGTGCAGTGTCTAAGTAAGTTCTGCTGTTGGTTGTAACCTTACCCTTACTATGTGACACCATTACAAATGTAACAATGGCACCAATAATTAGCGCTACTAAAGCATGTAACAAGGTCCAAGTAAGAAAATTAGGATTCTTTCCATAATAATATGATATCTTATGTAGAGCGGTAGAACAAGCATCAAAATATTCCTCAAAATGTAAATCAGTTTCGATATCATCTAAAATGGAATCAATACGATCATTGTTGATAAACTCCTCACAAACGCCATATCCTTGAATTTCTACATAGCGGTCAAATTCATCAATAAATAATATTGTAACATTTTCTTTGAATCTACCTAAGTCACAATTCGTATTAACATATCTTTCTACAAATGTTTCTGATGAAATATTACCACGATCTTCTACTGTATAAATCACAACATCGGCATCATATTTTTTTTGAATTGCCTGTATTCGGGCAGATAATTTAAGTTCTTCTTCCTCTGTAAAGAGATCTGCTCCGTCATCTACAAAAGAAACTGGAGCTTCTTTTGCCATAACGTTACTAGCTGGGAGAAAAGCTAAACACATTATAAAAACGATTAAAAAAGTGAAATAACGAGTATATCTTTTATTCATCATAAACGTGGACCTCCCATCTCAATGGCTAAGCCAATTGCTTTCAATACAATAAAGGAGATACCTGAGATAATTGAGAACCACTTCGCTACCTTACCTTTAGAAATCGGAGGTTTTCCAACAATCTTACCAGTCTGGCCATTCATTAAGAAGACATGCTCTGAATCCCTAAAATCATAATACACAGCCCAAACAGGAAGAAGAGTATAAAATGCATTATTGGTTTGAATATGTACATCTCGACGGTTAATACTCGTAGTGGAATAACCAGTCATTGTACTGTTAACATACTCACTAACATATTTATCTACTCGTTCACGAATTCGAGGGTAAAGATCGGTATCGGTATAGTTATATTTTTCGGCGATAAATCCAGTAAGATATGGCATTTGAAATTCAGCTAAATCAGAATAATTGAATGGTTCCAAACGGTCCATTAAATCATCATTCATCTTTTCGGATGCGTCTACTGGAATTTTTGCGAAGTTTAGGTCGAATTTTCGGTAGACATGAAAGTATGAAGTTTCAGTAATTCGATATTCTCCTCGTGTATATGATCTTTTTCTTGTACACGTCGCATCAACATCGCCTTTGCCATTCATATCAAATAGCCAGTAAGGTACGTACATTCCGGTGATATTCTTAACACGGTCAGCATTACGGAACTCATTTGGGGTAAATCGACCGTTTTTACACCATTTTTTAAATTTAGTTTGAGCTTCATCTTTCGTGATTCGAAATGGAATTACTTTGGCTGGGGCAAGATTTCCAGATAAGCGGTCTGCCAATACGACAGGAGAACCACAGAAACTACAACTAGTTGCTGTGGTGTCTTTGTCAGCAAGTATGATAGCACCGCAATTGTTACATTGATATTCATGAACATCATGCTCAGAAAAAGTACTATGTGGGATACCTCTTTCTCCGTTGTATTCATAAGAACATTCATCCGTAATATCATTCGGATTAAACATATCGACATCTAAAGTATCGTCATTCGCTGTTTCCTGTGCTTCTGTCTTAGGCACTTGATCCATTGGTACGGATTGACCACAGCTAGGACACTTTAAGGTGCCACTTTGTACATCGAAGGAAAGATCGTTACCACAACTAGGACATTTAAATTGAGTAACCATAGTTTACATGCTCTCCTATTTATTAAGACTTGCTTTTAAAGCAGCTAATTCATCATCGATTTCAACAGAAGATGTCTCGTATTTATCCGCTAAATCACTAATCTGATTTTCAGGAGATGAACTATTCAACTCTGCCATTGCATTTGCTTGGTCTAATCTCTTATTTGCCATATCTTCATATTTAGAAAAGCTAGCCATTGAGTTGTTAGCACTATCTACACTAGATCCCATCTTATTGATGCGTTCTTGTGTTTTAGCTACTGCTAGTTTACCCTTAATCATATCTTTACGTGATTCTAGCTCATTAATATCTTTAACTAGCTTATCGTGCATAGCTCTCATATTAGTTGCGTTTGTATGAGCTAAGTTATAAGTTTGTGTAAGTCCAGAAAGTTTATTCGTATAGAGTGCTTTCTGCTCCAAAAACTTTTTCGCATCTCCGTCATTACCTGCATTTACAGCCTTAATAGCGAATGATTGCATACGCTCGATTTCAGCATTACACTCGTCAACCTCACGTTTTGCGCGTGTCTCTTCTGCCATAATAGCAGCTGTCTCAGACTTAACTTTTCCTAAATCCTCATTTAAATTTCTCAAACATTGATCAATCATCTTTTCAGGATCCTCAGCTTTGTCTAAAAGCGCGTTGATATTAGCTGCCATAATATCCTTAAATCGTGTTAATATACCCATATCTTATTCCTCCACTATTAATATTTGTATTACAAATTTGTGTAAAATATATACTATACAACTTGATTCTAATGGTATTTACAACATGTGTCAAGTGTAATATAGAACGCCGTAGGTCGCTATAATGCTTGACGGATAGTTGGGGGGTACTATATAATCATAGGTAGATTTTTTTATACAATTTTATATATTCGGAAATTTCACTAAACTCCTGATTATATAAAATACTCCGCAGGATGCGCACTTCGCAACATTGCGGATCGGAACAAAAGTTGTGCAAAAACACTTTGTTCGTATACATGGGAAAAATGAGAGAATAATAGAATAAGGTTAATTATATGGGGTTCATATGATTGATTTCTATAAATGGAGGAGTATCTATGTGGATAGCTGATGAATGGAAGGATTATGAGGTAATTGATACCTCAGATAGTGAGAAGTTAGAGCGTTGGGGCAAATATCTTTTAGTTCGTCCGGATCCTCAGGTGATATGGAAAACCGAGAAGAAGGAATCAGGTTGGAAAAAGAAGAATGCGCATTATCATAGGAGCAGCAAGGGTGGTGGTGAATGGGAGTTTATTGATTTACCAAAACAGTGGCAGATTCAATATAAAGAACTGAAGTTTAATTTGCAGCCATTTAGCTTTAAGCATACGGGACTGTTCCCAGAACAGGCAGTGAACTGGGATTGGTTTAGTAATAAGATTCGCGAAGCATTAAAAGAAAATCCGAATCGTCAGATTAAGGTCTTGAATTTATTTGCTTATACAGGCGGAGCAACGTTAGCAGCAGCGAAAGCAGGTGCACAAGTAACTCACGTGGATGCATCCAAAGGTATGGTCACTTGGGCAAAGGAAAATGCGGTTTCTTCAGGCTTAGGAGAAGCACCTATCCGATATATTGTGGATGATTGCGTAAAGTTTGTAGAGCGGGAAATTCGTCGCGGAAATACCTATGATGCTATTATTATGGATCCACCTTCTTATGGAAGGGGACCTAAAGGCGAAATATGGAAGATTGAAGAAAGCATTCATCCATTTGTTAAATTATGTACTCAGGTTTTATCCCAAAAGCCTTTATTCTATCTTATTAATTCTTATACGACCGGTTTACAACCTGCAGTACTTGCCTATATGTTAGGGCTTGAGTTACAAAAAAACTATGGTGGTAAAGTAACCGCAGATGAAATTGGTCTTCCGGTAACGGCAAGTAAGCTTGTTTTACCATGTGGTGCATCGGGAAGATGGGAAGCTTAGTTTCATAGGGGGAAGTGGTGTTCTAGGTAGAGTGTCTGAATTATTACTTCTATTTAATAGGAAGAAACAAACCCAATTTGATTATGTAAGTTATGGTTATAAACTTTGGTGATGTGATATACTGCTTTAGTACGTTATGAGATATTATATTGTTGATGTGATTTACTCTTTTATAATAAAGTAGTGTCAACATGTTATTTACAATGGAAAACATAGTATGAGGATGAAAATAATTTGCAATAAAAAAATAAAAAAAATCCTTGCATTTTATTTTCATATAAGATATAATCATTAATGTTGTGACGTTGATAGCGTAGAAACGTGAGGTTGCTGTGTCGAAAGATACAGGTTTTCCGTGGAGCGAATGTCAAGTTATGAAACTGGCGACAAGTCACTGTACAAATAAAGAGTTCTGCAAAATGGCAGATAAACCGTGTTGAAACAAAAGCTTCTTATGGATGGAACGTAATTTACACGACCAAGCTAGGGATTACCCCGTAGACTTGGATGTTTCTTTCTGGCAAGCATGATACACACGGGTGAGTGTACAGTCACCACTTGTCGTACTGAAATGAAGTGCGAAAAGGAGGCGGCTTTTTTTATGGCAAATCAGGTTATGAGAATTACTCTCAAGGCGTATGATCATCATTTAATCGATGCATCTGCTGCAAAAATTATCGAAACTGTAAAGAAAACAGGATCTAAGGTGAGTGGACCAGTTCCATTGCCTACTAAGAAAGAGGTTGTTACAATTCTTAGAGCGGTACACAAGTACAAAGATTCTAGAGAACAGTTTGAGCAGAGAACACATAAGAGATTAATTGATATCATCATTCCTACACAGAAAACTGTTGATGCTTTATCTAGATTAGAGATGCCAGCAGGTGTGTACATTGATATCAAGATGAAAACAAGATAGTCTTGACTTAAGAAGTAAAACAAGTAATAATCCTTAGGGTTTATATATCAGGAAACTTCCGTATAGGCCATCTAGGATGATTATGCAAACAGCATAATCCGCTGTAGATTAATAGGAGGTAAACAGTAATGAAGAAAGCTATTTTAGCTAAGAAGATTGGTATGACTCAAATCTTCAATGAAAACGGAGTTTTAACTCCAGTTACAGTATTGCAGGCTGGTCCATGTGCAGTTACTCAGATTAAAACTGTAGAAAACGATGGATACTCAGCAGTACAAGTTGGTTTTGGCGACATCAGAGATTCACTTGTTACGAAACCACAGAAAGGACACTTTGCAAAAGCAGGTGTTGCAAATAAGAGATTTCTTAAAGAGTTTAAGTTCGAAAACGCTGCAGACTACACTGTAGGTCAGGAAATCAAAGCAGACATCTTCGCAGCAGGCGATAAGATTGATGCAACTGGAATTTCCAAAGGTAAAGGATTCCAAGGTGCAATTAAGCGTCATGGATTATCTAGAGGACCTATGGGACATGGTTCTAAACATCACAGACATGCTGGTTCTAATGGAGCTGCAACAACTCCTGGTAGAGTATTCAAAGGAAAGCACATGCCTGGACAGACTGGTAATGTAAAAATTACTGTACAGAACCTTGAAGTAGTAAAGATTGATGTAGACAATAACCTTATCTTAGTTAAAGGTGCTGTTCCAGGACCTAAGAAAGCTATGATCATGTTAAAGGATACAGTAAAAAGCGCTAAGTAGAAGCTTTAAGAAAGGAGGAACACTTAAATGGCAAATGTAAAGGTTTATAATATAGAAGGCAAAGAAGTTGGTTCGATAGAACTTAACGATTCCGTGTTTGGAGTAGAAGTAAACGAACATTTAATGCATATGGCAGTTGTTAGCCAGCTTGCAAACAAACGTCAGGGCACACAGAGCGCTAAGACACGTAGCGAAGTTAGTGGTGGCGGAAGAAAGCCTTGGAAACAGAAAGGAACCGGTCATGCTAGACAGGGTTCAACAAGATCTCCTCAATGGAAGGGTGGCGGCGTTGTATTTGCTCCAAAGCCAAGAGATTACTCTTTCAAGATGAACAGAAAAGAGAAAGGTCTTGCAATCAAATCTGCATTAACTAGCAGAGTAGCAGCAAGTAAGATTATTGTCTTAGATTCTATCAGCTTCGATGAAATTAAGACAAAGAAATTTGTAGCTGTTCTTGAAAATTTAAAAGTTAACAAAGCATTAGTTGTTCTTGATAAGAAGGATGAAAACGTAATTCTTTCTGCAAGAAATATCCCTACTGTAAGAACTGCTTTATCTAACACAATCAATGTATATGACATTGTGAAATATGATACTTTAGTTATTACTAAGGATGCTGTTGCACAGATCGAGGAGGTGTACGCATAATGGCAGATATTAAATATTATGATGTTATACTCAAGCCAGTCGTAACTGAGAAGTCTATGAATTCTATGAGCGAAAAGAAGTACTCCTTCTTAGTTCACCCAGATGCAACTAAGGCTCAAGTTAAAGAAGCTGTAGAGAAAATGTTCGCAGGTACTA
>JAEYPP010000060.1 GCA_023410575.1 Bacillota bacterium
AGCTACTGGTCTCCAATGAGTCATCTTCATTAATGCATCCCCTTTTCGTGAGAAGAATTCATAGATTACTAACACCAGTAGTACAAAGTAGATAATTGCAAGAATCGACTTACTCAATTGAAGACTCTCAATTCCAAGTGTGATATAGCTTCCTACGTTCATTATGCCAACAAACATATTAGAAAACATATAATTTACGTCATGTAAGGAATTGGCCCGAAAAAAGATCCAAGCAAAGTTACAGAAGGTAAACGTAAAGACAACTCCAATAAACAGCCTAATACTAGACTTTTTATCACTTCGATTTTTCTTAGTTATTAAGTTCTCTACTACTTGTCCTAATCCATGGGCTAATCCCCACAGTACATAGGTCCACTTCGCACCATGCCAAAGTCCACTCACTAAAAACGTGATTATAACATTAGTAGCATTACGTAACCTACTTACGCGATTCCCGCCCAAAGGAATATAAACATAATCTCGAAACCAAGTACTTAACGATATGTGCCAACGAGACCAAAACTCATGAAGAGAAGATGAAAAGTAAGGGCTTTTAAAATTGGTCATTAGATCAATACCAAAAAGCTTTGCAGTACCGATTGCTATATCAGAATAACCCGAAAAATCACAATATATCTGGAAGGTAAAAAATAAAGAACAAAGAAGCAAAGAAAAGCCTTTATATGCATCTAGAGAATTATAGACACGGTCCACATAAATCGCTAAGGTATCCGCAATTACCATCTTCTTAAAGAAACCCCAAGCGATTAACTTTACACCATACACTGCTTGATCATAATGAAACTCGTGCTTTTCTTTAAACTGAGGGAGTAGACTTTTCGCTCGTCCAATTGGTCCTGCTACCAATTGAGGAAAGAACGTTATAAATGTAGCATAAATCCCAAGACGATATTCAGGCTCTACCTTTCCATGATAAACATCTAATATGTAACTTACAGTCTGGAATGTATAAAATGAGATCCCAACTGGAAGTAAAAGTTTTAGGGTAATCGGATGAACCTGTAGAGCAAAAATACCTAATATATCAGTAATACTCTTACTCATGAAATTGAAATATTTAAAGACAAATAGAATTCCAAAACTTATAAGTACTGTAGAAGCGACAAGTAACTTTTTCTTTCGTTCTGTTTCTGCTTTCCGAACAAGGATAGCACAACTATACGACAGAATGGTCGTAAATAATATCAATACAATATACTTTATATTCCACGACATGTAGAAGTAATAACTCGACAATAAAAGTATGCACCATCTATGCTTTTGTGGACATAACCAATATGCAGCAAATACAATTGGTAAAAATATTGCAAATGAAAGCGAGTTAAATAGCATAGTTTTCCCCTCAATTCCTATAAATTAACACTTTCTACTGATCTTTTATCTACAATAATGTTATCATAAATATGGAAATATTCAACAAATTTTAAACTACAAGAAAGCCCTCACATCGCATGCTTTTCCTTTCTTTAAATAAAAAAAACCACAAGATGACAATCTTATGGTCTTCATGAATAAGCTTATAGGTGTAAAAGTACTTTTCAAAAATTTCATTCGTCATTTTGCTTAAATACACTTGCTAAAAATGGGATGACAAACATAATTTAGGAGCATACTGTTATGAAGTCGTCGGTACTTAGGGCCTGTATTTTAGGCCCTTACGTACCGTTACGAACTTCATTCAAGCGAAAGCGTGTTGCGTATAAATTATGTTTGTCATCCCATGACCTATACATTTCCTTGTGCAAAATGACGTCAATCCTCTACATTTCCTTGTGCAAAATGACGTCAACCTTTCCTCTCATTATCGATTGAGATAGTAAATCATAAAATTAAGATAAGCTGCAAACAGACACCAAAGTAAATATGGTATTTGTAAATAGGCAGCCAATGGGTTAATCTCTTTAAATGAGAGGATCATTTTTACAATTAAGATGATTAACGCAACTAGCCATACAAACGAGAATAAATACCATCCAAATGAAAAGAAGAAAATACTCCAAAAGAAATTAAATCCCAACTGTACAAAATATAATCTCATAGCCTCTGCTTTTTTGTCACTTTCAGAGTTGGCGATTAGATAAGCAGAGATTCCCATCAGTACATACAATATCGTCCAAACAATTGGAAATACGACTGCCGGCGGGCTAAGTGCAGGTTTTACCAATTGCATATATGTACTTCTCATTCCGTTTGCGAAGAGTGCTGAAACCAATCCCACCGCCAGTGGGAAAAGGATAGAGATTAGTAAAGACTCTAATTTCTTTGTCTTCATATAAATCACCCCGATATATTACTATTCACAAACTACTTGTTTCATTCTTAATTCCATTTATTCTCCAAAATACTTCCTTTGCACTGAATCAAGTTTGTCATCCCGTATCTTAATTTTCTTCGTGTAAAATCACGACAAACTTTCTAAATTGCAAACTGGCTATGATACAGATTCGCATAAAAACCTTTCTGTTCTAACAGTTGTTCATGTGTTCCTTGTTCGATAATGCTTCCATCTTTCATTACAAGAATTAAATCCGCATTTTGAATTGTTGATAATCGGTGTGCAACAATAAAACTAGTTCTACCTTCCATCAGCTTCGTAAATGCGCTTTGAATCTTAATCTCTGTTCGAGTATCAATCGAGGATGTTGCTTCGTCTAAGATTAACATAGGTGGCAAGCATAACATAACACGTGTAATACATAGTAGCTGTTTTTGTCCTTGCGATAACATACCACCATCTTCTCCAATAACAGTATCATACCCTTGCGGAAGTCGACGAATAAAGGAATGTGAGTGAGTTGCCTTGGCTGCTGCCACCATCTCCTCATTCGTCGCTTCAGGTTTTCCCATCAAGATATTTTCGCGAATCGTTCCATTCTTCAACCAAGTCTCCTGTAATACCATACCATAGTTTGTTCGCAAACTCTTTCTCGTAAGGTCACGAAGATCCTTGCCATCCACTTGAATACTGCCAGCATTTACGTCGTAGAAACGCATTAGTAAATTAATTAGCGTAGTTTTTCCGCATCCCGTCGGTCCAACAATTGCAACATTCTGGCCTGTGTTTATATGAAGGTTAAAGTTCTCAATTAATTGCTTTTGTGGATCGTAACGAAACGATACTTCACTACAATCAATCACGCCTTGAACGTCTTGTAACTCAATCGCATCCTCAGGTTCTGCAATCTGGGATGGAGTTTCCATCAATTCGAAAATTCGAGCGGCGCAAGCAAGCGCATTCTGTAGTTCTGTAATGACACCTGAGATTTCATTAAATGGCTTTGTATACTGATTCGCATAACTTAAAAAACTAGAAAGTAAACCAACCGTCATACCTCCACTAATCGCCATAAAAGCTCCTGTAAGCGAAACTAAAGCATAAACAATATTATTGATAAAACGAGTCGAAGGATTTGTAATCGAGGAGAAGAAAGTTGCGCGTAACGAGCACTTTTGTAGACGTTCATTAATTTCATCAAATTTTCTTAACGCTTCCTTCTCATATCCATATGCCTTAACCACTTTTTCATTTCCAATCATCTCATCGATAAATCCTGTTTGCTCTGCACGGGTTTCTGACTGTAACCGAAACATCGCATAGGTCCGTTGTGCTATGAACTTTGCAACAAACAGAGACATCGGTGTTACCAAGATAACAACGAATGTTATCTTTCCACTCATCGAAAACATAAAGATGAGCGTGCCAATAATCGTCACAATACCAGTAAATAACTGAGTAAATCCCATTAGTAATCCATCCGCAAATGTATCTACATCGGCAATAATGCGACTTACGATTTCTCCATAAGAATGAGCATCGATATAGCTTAATGGCAATTCCTCAATTTTAATAAATGCTTCCTCACGAATGTCGCGTACAACCTGATAGGTTACTTTATTATTAACAGTATTCATAATCCATTGAGCCAATGCTGTAATTCCTATGAAAACAATAATTAAAGTGATAGTATTACGAATCACTACAAATTGAACTGCTCCATATACGATCCCATCAATTGCACGACCAACCAAAATTGGAATATATAAAGAAAGCGCTACTGTGACTATGGCAAGTAACGTGGAAAGTAACATGTACCATACGTACTTTTTAATATAATGCAATACTTTTCGTAACGTATCCCTTTGAGTTTTATCTTTTTTAAGCATGAACCGACACCCCTTTCTTCTTAAACTGCGAGTCGTAAATCTCACGGTATACCTCACAGGAAGTAAGTAGAAAGTCATGCGTTCCAATTCCTACAATCTTGCCATCATCCATTACAATAATCTGGTCAGCGTACTGAATAGAGGAAGCGCGCTGAGATACGATAAAAACAGTCGGATGATAATCAAGGCTTTTAATTGCACTACGAAGTTTTGCATCGGTTGCATAATCAAGAGCAGAGGAACTATCATCTAGAATCAAAATTTCAGGACGTTTCACTAAAGCTCGAGCGATTGTCATACGTTGTTTTTGACCGCCAGATAAGTTTTTACCAGCTTGTGCTATCTCTCCAGATAAACCGCCCTTTGCTTCAACAACTTCCTCTGCTTGTGCGATTTTGATAGCTTCCATCATTTCTTCTTCGGTGACATCTTGTTTCCCCCAGCGCAGATTGCTTTCCACACTACCTTGAAACATCACTGCTTTTTGCAAAACAATACCTACCATTTTACACAAGTCACTGGCAGGATAGTCTTTTACATTAATTCCATGAAGAAGAACTTCTCCCTTCGTTGCATCATAAAATCTGGGAATCAGATTAACAACTGAACTCTTCCCAGAACCAGTTCCGCCGATAATACCAACCGTTTGTCCACGTTTTACACGAAAACTAATATTCTCTAATGCTTCATCACCTGCATCCTTATATGACAAGCTAACATTCTTAAATATGACGATTTCTTCACTCTGGTCTTGATACTCTTTTGGCGATGAAGTTTTAAACTCCATACTTGAAGTAATGTTAAAAACATCTGAGACGCGGTTACCACAAGCAATTGTTTTACTTAATAATATAATCATATAGGCTAACTTAATCAGCTCAACTAAAATCTGTGACATATAGCTATAAAGTGCTACGACCTGACCCTGTGTTAGTATGCCAGCGTCTACCTGTAATGCGCCTACCCAGATTAATCGCACAATTGCTAAATTAATGATGACATAAGTCAATGGATTTAAAAGGGATGAAATCCTACCTGCTCGTTTCTGTGCAATCGTTAATGTCTCGTTACAATCCATAAATTCGTTGATTTCTGTCTGCTCTTTTCCAAACGCGCGAATGACACGTACACCAGTAAGATTCTCTCTTGTCTTTCCTAGAACTTTATCTAACAACTGTTGTACTTTCTTTAACATCGGAATGTTAAGAGCCATAATACCAAATACAATAATTGATAAGCATAGGATTGCTATTAGAAAGATTAACGCAGACCTCACATCAATCGTAAATGCCATAATCATTGCACCAAAAACAACAAATGGAGAACGTAAAAATAAACGAAGAAACATATTAACACCATTTTGTGTCTGGTTGACATCACTTGTCATACGCGTAATCATCGTAGAAGTACCTAGCGTATCAATCTCTGTAAATGATAAGCTTAGAATATGTTCAAATAGCGAATGCCTTAGTTTCGTTGCAAACCCCACTGCTGCTTTTGCACTAAAATATTGAGCAGTAATGGAGACAGCTAATCCAATCGCCCCTAATCCAACCAAAATTGCACACATTTGTAATATGTAAGTTTTATCGCGATTGGCTATTCCAGTATCAATAATAGCTGCGATAATGAGCGGAACAATTAATTCAAAGGATGCCTCTAGCATCTTAAATAACGGTGCCAGTATACATTCCTTTTTATATCCATTCAAATAGACTAATAAACGTTTCATGGTTATCTCCTATTTATCTATTGTAAGTTACTAGTATTTATCTTATCATAAAGTCATATATATGAACACTACGAAATTGGTATCGTATAACTTAACTTGTCATTAATTTTATTAACCATAGATTTAACAGTTACTCAATGGTATTCTGCACAATGTTCTGCTAAGATAATAATCAATGAAGGATCCTCATAATCTAATTGATAAGGAGATTTACAATGCCATTACAAGCAATCATCAAAGAAAAGCGAAAAGGACTTGGCTTAACACAGGAACAGGTAGCAGACTATCTTGGAGTATCTACTCCAGCCGTCAACAAGTGGGAAAATGGAATTACCTATCCTGACATCACTCTGTTATCTCCATTGGCACGTTTATTAAAGACCGATCTAAATACTCTTCTATGCTTCCAAGAAGAATTGACAAAACAAGAAATTCATCTCATTTCCAATGATATATATCTCAAAATACAACAGGAAAGTTATGATAGTGGCTTTCTTCTAGCTAAGGAGAAAATTGAGGAATATCCAAATAGTGCAGAATTAATACATAATCTTGCATTAATCTTAGACGGTGCTTTGATGCTTACTCCTATGGAGGAAGAAGAAAAGAAAAAGTATGAAAATGAGATTAATTGCTTATATGAGCGAATCAGCCATTGTGATAATGAGGAGCTTCGCAATAGTGTGAACTTTATGCTTGCCGCAAAGTACATTCAAAAGGAGGAGTTTGAAAAAGCTCAGAAACTGATTGACTATTTACCAGAGCGAAGTGCTATGGATAAAAAACAATTAGCAGCTAATCTTTTTGAAAAACAAGGTAAGTTTGAAGAAGCTGAAGAAATCCATGAACGACTTTTGTTATCCAAAGTAACCGAAATATGGAATCACTTAATTACTCTAATTCCCTTAGAAGTAAAAGCAGGTCAAATAGAAAATGCTACAAAGCTTGCAACTACTTGCAGTTCGTTTGCCACTCTATTTGAATTCTCTGACTATTACAAGCTAATTCCGCAGCTACAGATTGCAACCTATAACAAAGATATCGATTCCTGTATTACGATTTTAGAAGCCTTATTTGGTTCGATGCAAACATCTTGGGACTTTACACAATCGTACTTATATCGACACATTCATTTGCAAGCAAGTAATGCAAATAACATGGCTCAGATTATGCCTGCTGTAGTCAATGAGATAGCGACCAATCCTGACTATGATTTTCTTCATACCGACAATCGATATCAGAAGTTAATGGAAAAATATCAGGTAAAATAAGCATGTTTCATGCAATATAAAAGGTGCTGTCCGCAGCTAGTGCGACAGCACCTTTTATATTGGAATTATGAGCTCACTACCGTTCTATTATATTGTAATCTCTACCCGATTGCCGTCTGGATCAGCAACTACACTCTCAAAATATCCATCTCCTGTATTTCTTGGGGCACTGTATAATTCATATCCATCATCACATATTAGATTTGTAATTCGCAACACTTCTTCTTTGCTGCCAACCGAAAAAGCAATGTGGCTCCAGCCATTTACTTTATCGATGACTGGTCTAAATTCTAATTCTGTATGTGACATTAGTTCTAATCGAGCGCCCGAAGAATATGTAATAAAGTAACTTGAAAAGCCCTCTGCATTCGTGTACTTTTCATTGTTCACTCCATTAAAATACTTCGTATAAAACTCTTTTGACTTCTCAAGATCTGTTGCATAAAGTGCAATATGTGTAATATTAATATTCATTGTTTTCTCTCCTTATTATGAATTTATGTTAGGTGTCATAACAAGTACGAGCTGGTTTCTTTCTATACTGATATAGTTGGTTAATTCTTTGTAAACCAATATTTGATATTCGAAAACTATTATATCTATCATAACAAACACGCTTCATAAATACGACTAAAAACAACCATATCACCTCGCTTTTCTTAATAAAAGTGTAAATAGGAAATTCAGAGGAATTTTCTATTAAAATAATAGGATATACTCATCATAACTAAGTATATCCTTTATTATAGATGAATGATTACAAACTATCAAGTAATTATTCATTTGCACTAGTGTGTATATCACGCCCCTAATTTGGGGAATTATTGATCACTTGTTTTTCAATACGATTCAATGTTCTTCTCATTAAAGTAATGGATAAAACTGCGGCAATGATTTCTGCAATTGGAAATGCAACCCACACACCGCTAGCACCCATAAAACGAGATAAGACATAAGCTAATGGAAGCAAGAGCACAAATTGACGAGTCAATGAAACAACTAATGAATTTAGACCATAGCCAAGTGCTTCAAATGCGCCTGAATAGATAACACCAAACGTGGAAACAAGGAATCCACAACAGAATATTCTAAGGGCTGGAATACCGATTGCTAACATTTCTGCATCTGCATCAAATAATCTTAAAATCGGTCCTGGAATCATCAACAAAAGTATTGTTCCTATCGCCATAATTGTAGCTGTAAACAATAAACTTACTCGCAGTGTTTTGCGTAAACGTCCCATTTCTCCTGCTCCATAATTATATCCAACAATTGGACGCATTCCTTGAATAATTCCTCCTGCTGGCATATAAATAAATGTTTGTAGCTTATAATAGATACCAAGCACAGCAACATGAACTTGAGAAAAGGAAACTAATAAACCGTTTAGAATACTAACTAAGATGGAAGGTAGAGCTAACATAATACTTGATGGAACCCCAACACTATATAGCTGACGTATTATTTTCTTATTCATAGTAATACCTTTTAGATTAATACGAATCGGCAATTTTTTATGTTGATATTGGTAAATAATAAGATAGAGAATGAAACCGCAAATCTGCCCAATCACAGTAGCAATTGCTGCACCATTCACTCCCATTGCTGGAACTCCAAGATAACCAAAAATAAAAATCGGGTCTAATATAATATTAATAATTGCACTGATAGCAAGCACTGCCATCGTAATTGTCATCTCGCCAAGTGCCTGAAATATTTTTTCATAGCAAACCTGCATGATGAAACCGAAGGAAAGACATAACACAATTTTACCATAACCAGTTCCCATATTAATTATTTCGGGATTATCAGTAAACATGCTTAAGAATGGCTTTGTAACAAAAAAACCAACGATAACAAAAAGTGCAGAATGTATAATACTTAATATAACACCAATTGATGCCGCATGACTTGCTCGCTTTGTATCCTGACTTCCTAAACTAATCGAGATACAAGAGCTAACACCAACACCAAAACCAACTGCAACTGCTAATATTAAGTTTTGCAATGGGTATACAAGTGAAACTGCCGTTAATGCATCATTACTAATTTTTGCTACAAAGATACTATCAACAATGTTATAAAGTGCTTGAATTAACATGGACAACATCATCGGTACTGCCATTGAAACCAAAAGAGAAAAAATAGGTTTGTTTTTCATTTGTTCTTGTTTTGAATTCATAAATAACTCCTGTCTGAAACTTAATGTTGTTTATAAGAAACCCTTGTGATAGTATGCCAGAATCAAACCTTTTGCATGCAAAATGACGTCAGACTTCTATCTTAAAGTCCTTTCAATAAGTTCAATCGTTATTTTGCACATCAACAGACTTGCGAACTATGGGATGACAAACAAATTTTCGAAGCATACTGTTATGAAGTCGTCGTTACTTAGGGCCTGTACTTTAGGCCCTTATATACCGCTACGAACTTCATTCAAGCGAAAGCGTGTTGCGAATGAATTATGTTTGTTGACACATTCCCATAGCATTTTATTATGCAAAATGACGTCAGACTTCTATCTTAAAGTCCTTTCAATAACTTTAATCGTTATTTTGCACATCAACAGACTTGCTAATAATGGGATAACAAACATAATTCAGGAGCATACTGTTATGAAGTCGTCGGTACTTAGGGCCTGTACTTTAGGCCCTTACGTACCGCTACGAACTTCATTCAAGCGAAAGCGTGTTGCGGATGAATTATGTTTGTCATCCCATATTCACGATATCTCTCTGTGCAAAATGACGTCAGACTTCAAGGACTTTGATACCTGAATGGCATCACATAAAAAAGCTATACATTCCACCTGTTTGTATCAGAAACAAGAAAATATATAGCTCCTATAAGCAACATTATTTATTTGTTATTATTACATGATCCTCCATATTTTTAGCTCAATCAAACATATTGGACGATCAACTCATTTCATAATCAAAAATGAGAACCATCGGATATGTTAGCATAGAAAGAATAAGTTTGCAAGAAAAAATAATCACAGAATTTCTCTCATTTATCTAATCACTTCTATAATATTTACATAGAGATAATTATTCCATGTCAATCTTTACCTTTAAAAGCTGTAATTCTTCTAAATAAATACAGTGTGGAATTAAATTTTTCTCCACCTTGTCCATACATTCCTCGAAGTTCATCCAAAGCACTTCGTCAACTTCGGTCTCTTGGAGGCGAAAATCTTCTGCTTCCATGTCTCTCCATAATAAATAAACATTACTAACTTGATTATCAAAAAATAGTTTTCCATAAAATTGCTCTTTAAATTGAAATCTTCGCTGTCCACAAAAAACCAACTCTTCTGGTAATACATCAATCCCTAGCTCTTCTTTTAATTCACGAATGGCGGAAGGTATAAAATCGATACCAGCTGGAATGTGACCTGCGCTTGAAATATCATAACAGCCTGGATAAGAGTCTTTATCATTACATCTTTTTTGCAGTAAAACCTGTATCTCATCACTCTTCTTTCGAAGCAACCAAACATGAGAAGTTCTATGGAGAATCCCTTTCTCATGAGCAATGGTACGTTCAATTTGTTCTCCCGTTGGTACGCCCGTTTCATCTACAATATCTAAGTATTCCATCTGCTTCCTCCAAACCCTTTAAGTATTTATTTCATTATATTCGACTCGTTTACTACTACATTTGGGAAGTATACTTGAATCGTTAGTTCATGTTTCTCAACAAAGGCACTTACTTTACCTCCCATCTGCTCCGCTAAGAGCTTTACAATGGAAAGTCCTAACCCTGTAGACTTTCTCCCACTGTCTCCTACATAAAAGCGGTCAAAGAGTCGCTTTACATCTGGCATCTCTTCTGAGTTAACTAAATTCGAAAACTCCATAACGATACCATGATCCTCCTTATACCGAACACGAATTTCTTCTTTTGCATGTGCGATACAATTGCGAATCAAGTTCTGTACAATCCGAATTGTCATCTCACGGTCAGCTGTTACAATGACTGATCGCTCTTCTATGATTAACTTAAGTCCTTTTTCTTCTAGCATTGGAACTGCAGTCGCGAAACATTCTGCCACCAAATTAGTTAGGTTCAATTGTACCATAGTTACTTGTGGTTTTGCATCTAAAAGGTATGCATATTCAAAGAAACGTTCAATTAGATTGCCTAACTCCTCTATATGCTTTTCTACAATCTCAACCTTTTCTTCCTGTTCCTTCGATAATTCGTTTTTGCGCAATAGCTGAACATAGCCTTTAATTGCAGTTAGTGGCGTTCGTAAATCATGAGAAATATTTGCAATCGTTTTCTTTAAATCCTCTTCATCGGAAACGACTTTAAGGCGGAGAGTTTCTTCCGCCTTTAAACATTTATTAATATTTTCAATTAATTGATTCAGTTCTTTATCAAACAAATCAATACTTATGATTTGATTCGTTTGATTGCATAGCCTCTTATCTAGCAATCGATTAACGTTTCGCAATTGCCTCCTCATAAAGATGGCATATGCGAATAAGATAAGTATGAAAATAATTAATATAACAATAACAAAGATTATCATATGCCACCTCACGACTTATTTTATCTCAAATTTATTATATCTCTAATTTATTTTATCTCTGATTTTTTAAATCCTACGTATGTGATTGCACGCATGATATTAATAAATACCAAACTAGAAATAAAAATTTTAATCAAATTTCCAGTACTCATGTCCATCGTAAGTACGGACTTACCATATGGAAGAAGCTCAACGACATCAGCCAAAGCAGAAATCTTTGCAGCCATTACCATGAAAAAATCGACGATAAAAAGAAAAACAACACCAATCACGGTTACTACAACTGATTTTCTTACCTTAAATGCAATTGGAATGCAAATACTAAGTCGCGCAACATGTAAAACAATACTTACAATAAGAACCAAAATTGCTTTTCCGATATTATCACCAGTTATACCAAATCCCTGCGGATTTGACATTAACATTGTGTAGGTTGAGAAATTAAAGCTCGGTGAAAAAGTACCCTGTGTTAAAAATCCTATGAATCCTACAAGAGCATATGGAAGAACTAAGATACTGATGACAAGACAATAGATAATAACTTTGCTTGTAACAATTGCCCTTCTACCACGTGAAATCTCATCGTGTATATTCTTATTATCAAAATCGCTACAGATGATATTACCTGCAATCAAACTTCCGATGACAGAGATAATGAATACATCGGTTAAACCTGAAGCCGTATCTGCCGGTACATCAAGTTTCCCTAAAGCTACTCCATTCGACAACACTGCTAAAATAATTGCACATAGTGTTGTTACCAAAAAGCTTACTTTAAATGTCATAGATTTACGTAATTCATATAGCTTCGCATGCATGAGATTAATCATTTTGTTCGCCTCCAATCACTGATAAATAGTACTTTTCAAGTGTATCACCCTCCACAGAAAATTTAGTTGGAATGACTCCATTCTCATAAATTGTCTGCATTACCATTTTTCGTTCATCCAAGTATTGAAAAAGCTGTACGCAATGATTGCGCATCACTTTATATTCCTTGGTATGGAGTTTACTTTCAATGATTTGTACGAGTTTTTCTGGTTCATCACATTCGATCAATAAATGATGTTTACAACGTTCCTCCAACTCCTCAAGCGTTAGTACCTGCTTAATCTCACCCTGATCAATAATAATGTAATCAGTTGCCGTTTGATATAACTCTGGTAAATTATGACTCGAAATTAATACTGTGATATGGCGTTTTTCACATACCTCTCGAATTAAGTTACGAACCTCAACAACTCCAATAGGATCCAATCCATTCACAGGTTCATCCAAAATCAATAATTCTGGATTGCCAATCAACGAGATTGCAATTCCTAGACGTTGTTTCATTCCTAATGAAAAATCTTTTACCTTTTTCCTCTTTACATCTTGTAGTCCGACAGTTTCCAATAACTCATCATTAAGAGTGCTACTTGGTATTCCTCTCATGATACGATGTAACGTTAAATTCTCTTTTGCTGTCATAGCTCCATTCATACTTGGATATTCAATAAGACACCCAATACGTTTCAACTCTTCACAAAACTCCTTGTCATTATTGGAACCAAACAATTGAATTTTCCCTTCGGTTGGAAAACTTAATCCAGCAATCATCCTCATCAAAGTTGTTTTTCCTGCACCATTTTTTCCGATTAGTCCATATATTTTCCCAGCTTCTAATTGAAGATTTACATTATGTAAAGCTTTAAAATTACGAAACTGTTTTGTAACATTACTTACATTTACAACCTCTTGACTCATGATTTTCCTCTCCTTTTCTCTTTGTTTAAGATAAGTATAATAGAAAAAGGTTTAGAAAAGGTTAAGACCATTCGAGTAATTGATAAGATTTTGTAAAACAGTACCTATACTTTTACGATATATTCGTATCTTTTGTTAATCGATATCCAAGCCCCCATACAGTTTCAATATATTCCTCCTCTGGGTCCGCCTTTTTTAACTTTGTCCTTAAATTACTCAGATGTGTTTTAACGGTATTATCATCTCCGAAATACTCTTCTCCCCAGATCATTTCATAAAGATTTGCTTTTGTAAACACTTTGTTCTTATTTTTTACCATTGCTTCTACAATCGAATACTCTTTTGAAGTAAAGTCAATCTCTTGTCCATATACTGTGATACGCTTTGTTTGCTCTTCTAGAATCAGATTACGATGCTGATACGTTTTTGTTTTCTCTTCAATTACTTTCGTTCTGCGAAGATTCGCTTCTACTCTCGCTACGACCTCATCTAAATCAAAAGGTTTCGTAATGTAATCATCAGCACCTAACTTTAATAAATCAATCTTTATTCCAACCATGTCTTTTGCAGAAATTACAATAACAGGAACATTGGAATAGGAACGAAGCTCCTTTAGTATCTGATCCCCACTTTTGTAAGGAAGCATCAAATCAAGTAAAACAAGCTCATAATCTTGTTGCTTTAGTTCTTTACTTCCATCAATTCCAGAATAGACTGATTTTGTTTCATATCCTACATCTGATAAAGCTTCTGCAAGCATATGGTTAACATCTATGTTATCTTCTATAATTAAGATCATTCCAAAAGTCCCCTCCTTGCTTTTGCATTTACTTAAATTATAACACACCTTTTGTAATTTTGATTTGTCTTTTTATCAAAAAAAAGGAACTGTATGATATATTTTCTGTGTGCCACACAAGTCCACAAACCTTTGTGGGTTGCGATAGCGCACCAAAAAACTATACCATGCAATTCCTTCTTTTAAAGTCTTCCTTAAATTACAAACACTCGATATGCTTAAGCAACATTAACATTAACTGCTTGTACTCCACGGTTTCCCTGAATAATATCGAAAGTTACGTTCTGACCTTCTTCTAAAGTCTTGAAACCGTCACTAACAATACCTGAGAAGTGAACGAATACATCTTCGTTAGTTGCGTTGTTTGTGATAAAACCGAAACCTTTTTGACCATTAAACCATTTTACTGTACCTTTATTCATGAAAAGATACCTCCATATTATAATTATATTTCGGTGAAAAAAAATCACATATTTTTGTAAATCATAATTTGCTAATCATGACTTACAAAAATATGTGAATCAAATTAATCATCTCAATATGTTTATAGTATATATGAGCACTTTCTGTTTGTCAAGAACTTTTTTTATTTTTCTTATGTATCATGTTTATGACGAAGCATATATCATCCACTTAATTCTTTTTCATACTCAACATGTTTGTTATTTTCAAAATCTTTCTTAAAGAAAGAACTGGATGGATATATTTTGGAGTGCAATACAAGTTCCACGTTCTTTGTGGGCTTGTAAGCTTAGCGCGCCGAAGAAAACATATCATCCAGTTCCCTTTTTCATATCTTTAAAAAATCACAAACATTCAAATAATTAGATTACTCAATATCTGCATACATAAAGTGCCAGTAGCCATATGGTGAATGCCAAGAATCTTTAATCTTTGGACTCTGTAACCAGAAATCATTATAGTAAGCCAATGGAATACATCCTGCTTCATTCATTAATGCATCTTCTGCTGCATGTAATGCTGCAGAACGCTCAACAGGATCAACAGCTGTACGTGAAGTCTCCATAGCAGCATCAAATGCTTCGCTAGTAAACTTACCATCATTATTACCATTTGTACTATATAAAACATCTAACATGTTAGATGGATCGTTATAATCTCCTACCCAACCATTTCTTGCAGCGTCGAACTCACCACCACGGCGCATTGGAGTAAAGCTTGCCCATTCAACAATATTTACTTCAAGGGTTACGCCGATTTCAGCCCATGCCTGTTGTAAGTATTCAGCTACTACTTTATGATAACCGGAATCATTGGTTGTATACGTAATTGTTGGAAAACCTTCTCCATTAGGGTATCCAGCCTCTGTTAATAATGCCTTAGCTCCTTCAATATCAGCTGAAGTACTTAAGTAAGGTTTACCACCATTTGAATTATCACTGAAGAATGTTCCATCTGTATCAAGCCAGCCAGCTCCCATAAAGTTTGTAGCTGGTGAATAGGTGCCCTGCATTAATGTATTGGCTACATATTCACGATCGATTGCTAAGCTTAACGCTTTACGAACTGTTGGATTAGTGAAAGGCTCTCTCTGGCAGTTTAATGACACATAGTATGTACCAATAATCTGCTCAACATGGAATTCAGAATTATCTTCAAGACTTGGAATTTCTTCTGTTGGAACATCTTTAATCATTAAAACTTCTCCAGTCTTATAAGCACTGTAAGCAGCATTGGCGTCTTCCATAAGAACCCATTTAATCTTATCTAATTTAATTGCATCTTTGTTCCAATAGTTCTCATTCTTACTCATCATAATATGTGAACCAGGTACCCATTCTGTAACTTTGAATGGACCATTACTTACATAAGTTTCTGGTTTTGTCGCCCATGAATCACCATTCGTTTCAATCGTAGCTTTCTGAACAGGACTTAATGTTGCAAATGCTACAATACTTTCAAAATATGGACAATATGCTGAAAGTTCAACTACAAATGTCTTGTCGTCAGGAGCAGATACTGCTAATGCATCTACATTACCTGCACTTGCTTCCTCATATCCTTTTACCATAGATAATACGGTTTCAGCATAAGGTGCTGCTGTAGCTGGATCACATACACGTTTCCAGCTATAAACAAAATCATTAGCGGTTAATGGAGTACCATCGGACCATTTTAATCCATCACGTAAGTGGAATGTCCAAGTTAAGTTATCGTCAGAAACATCATAAGTTTCTGCTACACCTGGAACAATCTTGTTGTCTTTATCGATAACTAAAAGACACTCATATGAATGTAAAATCATATTACCACCATCGACTGCACTATTTAATGCAGGATCAATTGTCTCTGGATTTGGTCCGACTTGTACTGCAAGTACTTTCTCATCAGAATCTGCTTTTTTTCCACAACCGGTGAATGCTAATACATTCAATACCATGACAGCAATAAGCAATAATGTTACTTTCTTTCTCATAAATTTCCTCCCTTGTTTTTTTATATCAACAACTTAACGTGATGAAGTTTGAAAACATAACATTCATACTTCTATGAAAGAAATTACGATTGTCAGTTATAATCATAACATTAAGTCATTAATAACATTAGTAAATTTATAGCAATAATCTTTAGTTTACCTTGTCTAAATGATGACAGGCTGCGAAGTGTCCCTTTGAAACTTCTCTCCATGCAGGAACTTCATTCGAGCATTGCTCATCTGCATATGGACATCTGGTACGGAAAGTACATCCAGATGGTGGATTCATAGGGCTTGGTACATCACCACTTAAGACAATTCTCTTATTCTTTCTTGCTTTCATCGGATCCGCAATTGGTATCGCAGAAATCAAACTCTTTGTATATGGATGTACACTACGAAAAGTTATTTCATAACTATCCGCTAATTCAACAAGTCTTCCAAGATACATAACACCAATTCGATTGGATATATGCTTTACGACAGAAAGGTCATGTGCGATAAACAGATAAGTTAATCCCATTTGTGATTGCAAGTCTTCAAACATATTGACAACCTGCGCTTGAATGGAAACATCCAAGGCTGAGATTGGTTCATCACAGACGATAAATTCTGGATTTACAGCTAATGCTCTTGCTATACCAACTCTCTGCCTTTGACCACCAGAGAACTCATGTGGATAGCGATTAGCATGTTCCGTATTTAAACCAACTTTTCTTAGCATCTCTGTAATCATGTCATACCGCTCTTGCTTCGAAGATGCCAATTTATGAATGTCAATTGCTTCCCCTACGATATCACTAACTGTCATTCGTGGATCAAGACTTGCATAGGGATCTTGAAAAACGATTTGCATCTTACGACGGTATGGCAACATATCTACTTTTACATTATTATCATGATCATAAATAACGTTTCCATCATATATGATTTTTCCTCCAGTTGGCTCATGAAGTCGCAAAACACTTCTTCCTGTTGTTGTTTTTCCACAGCCACTTTCTCCAACCAAACCTAAGGTTTCTCCTTTATTAATATAAAAGGAGACATCATCAACAGCCTTTACAAATCGTTTGTTCTTACCGAAACCACCCGCTGGAAAGTACTGTTTCAAATGTTCTACTTGCAATAACATATTATCCATACTATTGCCCCTCCTCGTATTGTTTCTTTTGATTCATAAAACACAGTGCATAATGTGTCTCACCAAAATTAGTTACAGGAGGCATCTCACGTAAACAGATTTTCATACAGTTTTGGCAACGAGGTGCAAAAGGACATCCCTTAGGTGGATTTAACAAATCTACTGGTGTTCCTTCAATTGGAACGAGGCGTTCATGTTCTATTGCATCTAGTCTTGGTATACTCTTAAGTAAACCCTTTGTGTATTCATGTTTTGGATGATAGAAAATTTCTTCTGTAGTTCCATACTCTATGATTCTGCCTGCATACATAACTGCTATCTTTTCACACATATTCGCAACAATGCCTAAATCATGAGTAATCATAATAATAGCCATCCCAAGCTTTTTCTTTAATTCCATCATTAATTCAAGAATCTGAGCCTGAATTGTAACATCGAGTGCTGTTGTTGGTTCATCCGCTATTAATAACTTTGGTTTGCATGCTAAAGCCATTGCAATCATAACACGCTGTCTCATACCACCAGATAACTCATGTGGATATTGTTTTAGACGACGTTCTGGTTCATTGATTCCTACTAAACTCAGTAATTCAATTGCTTGCGCCTGAGCCTCTTTTGCATCGGCATTCGTATGTAAAAGAATAACTTCACGAATCTGATTTCCAATCGTATATACAGGATTTAGACTTGTCATTGGATCCTGAAAGATAATTGAAACGTCATTTCCTCTTAACTTTAACATATCCTTTTCAGATAATTTATCAATTCTATGATCATCAAATACAATACTTCCATCAATGAGCTTACCTGGATAAGCTGTTAGTCCAATTAAACTATATGCTGTCACTGATTTCCCAGAGCCACTTTCTCCAACAATGCCAAGTACTTCTCCTTCTTCCAAATGAATGGATACGTCATTAAGAGCTTTTATCTCCCCTGCAGGAGTGAAGAAAGAAAGACGTTCATTTTTGATATCTACAAGTGTTTTAGCCATAATGTCTCCTTTCTATGATTTAAGTTTAGGGTCAAATGCATCACGTAATCCATCACCAAGTAAATTAAAGCTTAAGATAATTAAGCTGATTAATAGGGCAGGTATAAACAATAAATACGGATATGTATTCAGACCATTAATTGCATCACTAGCAAGACTACCCAAAGAAGGTAGTGGTACTGCTACACCAAGACCAAGAAAACTTAAGAAGCTCTCTGTAAAGATAGAAGATGGAATCTGTAAGGTAGTAGTTACGATTAAAGTACCGATACAGTTCGTAAGCAAGTGTTTTTTTATAATCCGAGAGTTTTTCGCACCTAATGCCCTAGCCGCAGTTACATATTCACTTTGTTTTAACATAAGAATCTGACTTCTGACCATGCGAGCCATACCAACCCAATATAGTAATGCGAAAACGATAAAGATACTAATTAAGTTTGTTCCTACGGTTTGAATCCATCCAAAGCCACGGAGCTGTGTTAAACTATTGAGTGGCTCTTTTAATGCAAACGAAAGCAATACAATCAGAAGAACATCGGGGACTGTATATATAATATCAACAATTCGCATCATGATTAAGTCCACCCATCCACCAAAGAAAGCTGCGATGGAACCATAGACAGAACCAATAATTAAGATAATTGCAGTTGCAATCAATCCAACTAATAATGATATTCGGCTTCCCATCATTACTCGAATCGCATAATCACGACCTAGTTTGTCAGTACCTAATATATGTGGGAAAACTTTCTCACCATTATCGATTCTTTCTTGCTCCTGCGCAGAATATGTCATTGGTTTTAAATTCTCAGAACCCTTCATCTGAGTCTTATAATCATAAGGATAAAATGAAGGTATAATAAATGAGAAGATCATTACAATTATGATAATAATTAAACTTACCATAGCGACTTTGTTCTTTCTTAAACGTCGAGCTCCGTCTTTCCAGAAGCTAACACTTTCACGCATTATGACAAGACTTTCTTTTTCTTCGTCCGTTGCTAAAACAAAATCTTCTGGTTTATACTTTGATTGAAAACTTAGCAGATTTTTATCCATCCTGTCCTATCCCTTCTGTTTAAACTAACTTGATTCGTGGATCTACAATCTTATAGACAATATCCACAATCATATTTAACACAACCATTAAAGTTGCTAAAAAGATTGTTGTTCCCATAATAACGGTGTAGTCACGACTCGTAATTGATTTAATAAATTCTCCGCCAAGACCTGGAATTGTAAATATCTTTTCTACAACAAAGCTTCCTGTCAATGTGTATGCCATCATTGGTCCAATATATGTAATAACGGGTAAAAGTGCATTACGAAGTGCATGCTTAAATAGACTTACAAACTGTGAGATACCCTTTGCTCTTGCTGTACGCATATAATCCTGGCCAAGTACGTCTAACATAGAGGAGCGCATTAATCTCATGATATACGCTGTTGGATAAAACGATAGTGATATCACTGGCATAATATAATGCTTCCAAGACGTTAGTCCAAACGTTGGAAGCCAATTTAAGTTAACACCTAAGAAATACAACAACAAAGTACAAATCACAAAGCTCGGGACTGCAATTCCACAAGTAGCCAATACACTTAGTGCACTATCAATTGTTTTTCCTCGATTTAGTGCCGTAATACAACCTAGAGGAATACCGATCAATAGAGAAACGATAATTGATACCCCACCTAGTTTTGCAGACACAGGAAATCTTGAAGATATAATGGACATTACAGAACGTCCTCTTTGTTTTAAGCTCATTCCCAAATCGCCTTGAGCAGCGTCCTTGAGATAAGTTATGTACTGTTCAAATAACGGTTTATCCATTCCATACTTTGCCTCCAAAGCAGCCTGAGCTTCAGGACTAATCGCTTTTTCAGACATAAATGGTCCACCTGGTACCATGTTCATTAAGAAAAAAGTAATTGTTAATACTGTAAAAATGGTGATAATTGCTAACCCAATACGCTTTAATATGTACTTTATCATTCATTCTTCTCCTTACCTTTGAAAATAGCTTCCAATTATAACTATTATAACTCGGTGTCATGTCTTGTCAAGACACAATTTGCACAATTTACTATACAATTTAACAAGTATATACATATCGTGCAATATTCTCACATATTATTACAATGTTTTCCCTTTTATGTATATATTTGGTGTATTCGGAACAATTTTACAGAAAATTCCTTATATACAAAAAGAGGAACACTCTGTTCTAATGAGTGTCCCCAAAAATTATGCGAATATGGATGGGTAGTTACCTATCATGACTCACTTCTACTTAACTAATGCAGCATTCTTAGCATCAACTTGAATTTGCCATTTAGCAGTATCAAACGCATATAAAGTATCATAATCAAAGCCTTTCATTTGTTCTGTCATTTCATCCCATAAGGAATCAAATTCTGTATCATCTTTTGCGAAAACCATCTGCCAAGAATAATCGGTAAACGCATCATAACATTGACTACGGATTACTGCAATATCAGAAGTATCACTTGGAAGTGTCACACTTACATTAGGACTTACGAGCAATTTGTTGTTCTTTTTCATCCAGTCAACTGGTTCAGTTGCATTAAATTTTGCCTGCCAATCTTTCTTCATCTGAGTCATGGTTGCTTCCTTGTAAGTTGACCAATATTTTGTATCATACTGTTCGTTTGTGATAGGATTTAAACTAGTTGCATCAATAATCCATTGATTGATTGCATTAAAACCATCTTTATAACCACCACCGCCAAATTTCTCTGGAACTGGAAGGTTATCCATCAATGCATTATCATTTATCAGATAGTATCTTCCATCCTTTACTTCATAATTGAAACCTTCAAGACCATTATGTTGATACATTGCACCCTCTGGAGAGGCATACCAGTCAAGAAAATCCATTATTCTCTTATATTTCTTTTCATCCACGCCAGAACCAACTCCGATAATACGACCGCTTCCATAATATGTATCAGAATCAGCATAATAAGTCTGGTCCTTAACTGGAGTAAAGATAAATCCTGTACCAGTAGCTAAACGATCCGTTGTATTCCAGAATCCAGTTTCCCAGCTATACCATAACAGATAAACTCTACCTGCACTAATTTTTGCACACACAGAATCCCAATTTTGCGTTCCTGAATCTGGGTCTACAATACCTTTTAAGTATGCTTTGTTTAAAAACTTAAGCATCTTATAATAACTTCCGCTTTTATCGGTTGCAGGGATAAATGTACCATCTGGTTTTAAGATAGCAGAATCTTTTAATTTCTCACCATACCATGTCGTTAATTGCACAACATTAGCGATACCCATCATATCATCGCCATTATCCCAATCAGGCCATAAAGACAATGCATAGGCTGGATCTCCGTCAGCATTCGTTGGATGTTTCTCTTGAATTTTAGCAAGAACATCAATCAAACCATCAAGGTCAGCGATATCTGGACAACCTAGCTCACTATATTGATCCCAACGAAGCAATGGGCTTGAATAAATAAAATCCTGTGAATAAGAAGTTGGAGATGAATTCGTCATCTGAACAGGAATTCCATAAGTGAGATTGCCATTATTTCCTGGGATACCATTGTTGTATACATCAATCTGTTCTTTAAAATTCATTAAATTTGGATAATCACCAATCGAGTCTGTAATGTCACGTACTAATTTATTCGCAACACAATCTGCAAAATCAGATCTCTCCAAAAGTACGATATCTCCAAGATTTCCTGCACTAGCACGTGTCTGGTAAATTGCATCTCCAGCTACCTGTGGCGAAATTATATTTAAAACAATATTGAATTTATCTTTTAATACTTTGGCAAACCAACCAATTTGATCTCCTTCGTAATTTGCAGCAACATCATATACTTCAATTGTCAGCTCATCCTCATAATCTGACGATTTTGTTGTTGACGTATCAGGAGTTACCTCAGGTGTTTTTGTTGCTTTATCTTCTGTCACTGTCTCTTTTGTCGATTCTTGTGTTGGATTTGAAGCCTTCGTTGACTCATTTTTCTTACATCCGCTCAACAAACCTATCATACAGATGACCATTAGAATTGATACAACCTTTTTGAATCTCATGTATTACCTCCTCTTAAATATACGTTTATAATCAACAACAAAAGGATGAACTCTTGTCATTCATTATCCCTTTACTGCTCCAATCATAATTCCTTTTTGGAAAAACCTTTGGAAGAATGGATATACCAAAACAATTGGAGTCACAACTACAATTGTAACTGTCATTCGTATCGAAGTTGCTGTCTGCGTAGTTGCTAGCGTTGCTGCCAGACTTGATGATGTCGATGAACTATTGATAAGTGCTTTCAATGAACTAGCTTTATTGATATATTGATATAACGTAAATTGTAGTGTATAAAGTTTACTATCCGTGACCAAAAGCAATGTATCCTGAAACGAGTTCCATTGTGTTACCGCGGTAAAGATTGCCACCGTTGCAAGAATTGGCTTTATTACCGGAAGAATGATATTAAAGAATATCCTAATTGTCCCAGCTCCATCAATTTCACCCGCATCCTGTAACTCCTTTGGTAAGCATTCAATGAATGTCTTACACAAAACGATATAAAAAGGAGCTACAGCAACTGGTAATACGTACCCCAAAAAGTTATTTGTTAAGTGAAGGTTTTTCATTGTGATATACCACGGTATAATTCCAGCATTGAAATACATTGTCGCCACAACAAACCGATACCAAAACTTACGCTTCCATAGAGTTTCTCTTGTAAACATATATCCAAGGAATGCTGCTACAATAACTGTAAGCAACGTTCCTATCATAGTTCTTGCTACCGATACCTTAAATGCAGACAATAAAGAAGGAATCCTTAAAACATCCAAGTAATTTTTAAAATGTACTCCGATTGGCCAAAGAATGACCTTTCCCCGTTCACTTAAGTTATTCGCACTAATTGAATTGATAAAAATATAGTAAAATGGGTAGATGCAAACAAAAGCAAAGATCGAATAGATAAAATATGTAATTCCTGTAATGATTCGATCTGATTTGCCAACCTTCATCCTGTGCTTCTTGCTTTTGTGGCTCATCCTATTCCCTCCTAATTAATCAGAATTGTTTTAAATAAATCCTTCTCCACGAACTACCTTCGATACCTTATTCGTTATACAAAGCAAAATGACACTTACGACACTCTTAAAAATGCTTATTGCTGTTGATAACGAATATCCTCCGCTACCCATGGCAAGATTATAAACGTACAAATCTAGCACTTGAATATACTCTTTATTGAAGGAATTTTGAAATACATAAAACTGTTCAAACCCATTGGATAAAAAGTTTGCAAGGTTTAACATTACAATAACAAAGTATGTTGGTAGGATGGAAGGAATCGTAATATGCCAAATGATCTTCAATCTAGAGGCACCATCTACTCTCGCCGCCTCATTCATCTCCTCATCAATTCCACTGATTGCTGCTATATACATGATAGCCGCCCATCCTGCATTTTTCCAAGTAAGCCATAGCCACATTTTAAACCAGATGTGAGAGGAGGATTGAAGAAAGAGTTGGGGTGTATCGATAATTCCAAGACGTAAAAGTACTTGATTAATAACACCTGTACTATTAAAAACGCAAAAAGCAATAGAAAAAACTAATACCCAACTAATAAAGTTTGGTAATGTAGTGACCGTCTGAACAAATTTTTTATAACGCTTGCTTTTAATTTCATTTAGAAATACCGCAAACACCATTGGAAACCATGAGAACAAAAGACTCAAGCCACTAATCGCTAATGTATTTCTTAGAACATTTAGTATTGCATTAACTTTCACCTCATTCTCGAACATTGATTTAAACCACTTGAATCCTACAAAAGAGTCCATCGATAATGGAAATGGTGGTCGATAATCAAAGAAAGCATAAATCCAACCATATAATGGATAATAAGAAAATACTGCAACCAAAATTAAAAGTGGAAGAATAAATAAGAACTCTTTATAGCCCCTTATTTTTCTCCTATTCTTTACTTGTTTCATAAGCATTTCCTCCAAACATCTCTGTCTTTTCGTTGATTTATGCAATTATAGCTAGTCTAAAATCGATACACACTATATTCATATTATTCAGTCCTATCGAATATGACTAAAAAAGATAAAAGTGTGAGGTCATTATGAACAGGAAGCTCCTATTTAATAACAAATAAAGTCTCTTAATCATTGAATTCTCAATGATTAAGAGACTTTTATATAATCATGCCATACCTTTTTACATCTCAAACAACTTTAATATAATATTAAGGTCATTGTTTCGATTGTTTCGATTTCTTCTCTTTCTTTTTCTTTAATGCAATCCTCTCACAAGTCGGTAGTATCTTCGAATTTAAATGGTGTGCTTTACAAGCCTCACAATTACCATGAAGTTCACATGCTCGTTTACATGGGCAATTCTCATGAAGTACAATAGCCATATTAACTCCATTTCCATAGATTTCTTTCGCTTTTATGCTATTATTATTTGCATTCTGTTAATACTCTATCCTTAATAAAATTGACTTAGCCTCCTATAAATTAAAAAAGTAAGCAGGTCTTCCCCTTCATAATCATAACAATCCTATGTCAATAGCCCTTGTTAATGCCGTATCCCAAGGTCGTGATTCAAGCATACTAATACCATTTTGATTACATACATCCTCTATCCATTTTCCATATGCAATACTTATTTCTGCTCTATATTGTTGCAAATCGCCACCTTCTCTTGATAAGTAATTCTGTAAGATTTGATTTATGTCGGTTTCACTTACAAAAATGGATTTTACCTCTGGATTCTCCAAAGATTTAATGAATTCAGGATTAATAAAATCCCCCTCAATAATGATAGGTATTTGATCTTCAATATGCCGTTCTACAAGTCCTTTTAGAACTGGAAATAATTCTTTACCTACCTCAGTCAACCATTTTACGTTGCCATCAACGCCAACATCCATCCAATTAACTCCAGTACTCCAATAATGGATTGCAGGAAAGCTTTCTTTTGTTGTAACTGATTCTACTGATATGTAAACATCATCTACTTCAAGGACATTCACACCATAAAAGCGAGCAATTTCATAGGCTAAGCTTGATTTTCCTGTCCCCGATGCTCCACCAATCAATAAAACGGTCCAATTTCTATCATTCGCCATTAATTAACCTCCTCATATGTTAGATAGAAAATCTAAAAATTACTATTTCGTTAACTCTTTATTTTAGTTTCACTTATTTTATCATCTATCATAAATTTTAGCAATATATACCATTCTTATTATCTATTCTTATGCCTAGAAAAAATTCCGTGTATGGTATTCCCGCCAATTGAATTTCTCCAATCCATTGGTGACACAAATAGTAACAGTGGCATTTTGTAACGAAATGCCACATTCCATACGATAAAAGTCACGGTTTTCTTGCATGAAATCCGTGACTTTTCTTTGTATTAAATGCATATTGATTTTACAAGAGGTATTCTTCATTGAAGAGGATCTATAAATGAAATTAATCTTGCCTGTTACTAATACTTGAATCTTTCATCCATATCTTGATATTCTCGTTTGGTTCCTACATATTTGTATGCTGGACGTATAATTTTTCCATCATTGATTAATTCTTCTAATCGATGTGCACTCCATCCAGAGATACGAGCAATTGCAAAAATCGGTGTAAATAACTCTCTTGGTATATTCAACATTGTATATACCAATCCGCTATAGAAGTCTACATTCGCACAAACAGGCTTTAAGGTTGTACGTTTTTTAGTAATCAAATCCTTGGCAATAAGTTCCACTCTTTCATACAATCTAAATTCTTCCATCCTATCCTTTTCCTCTGCTAATTTCATCGCAAATTCTTTTAGTATAACCTCTCTAGGATCAGAAATCGTATAAACCGCATGTCCCATACCATAAATCAACCCAGAATGATCAAAAGCTTTACCTGACAGAGTATTCTCTAAATAATCTGAGATTTCTTTTTCGTTATTCCAATCTGTTACACAATTCTTCAAATCATCAAACATCTGCTGTACCTTCAAATTTGCACCACCATGCTTTGGTCCTTTCAATGATCCAATGGAAGCTGCAATTGCTGAATAAGTATCAGTTCCTGTTGATGTAACCACATGATTTGTAAATGTTGAATTATTACCACCACCATGTTCAGCATGCAGTACCAGCGCAATATCTAATACTTTTGCCTCTAATTCTGTATACTGTCCATCTTCACGTAACATATATAGAATATTCTCTGCAATTGATTTTTCTTTTGCTGGAACACGAATCAACATGGTCTTATTCAAATTCAGATGCTGATAGGTCTCATACGAATACACTGCTAATGAAGGTACCTTTGCAATTAGTTGTAATGACTGACGAAGAACATTAGATACCGAAATATCATCTGGATTCTCATCATAGGAATATAACCCCAATACACTCTTTTGCAATCCATTCATCAAGTTTGCACTTGGTGCTTTCATAATCACGTCACGAACAAACTGTCCAGATAATTCCTGCAGATCCGCGAGAATACAGTTAAAACTTTCAAGTTGACTCTTGTTAGGTAATTCTCCAAAAATCAACAGATAAGTTGCTTCTTCAAATCCATAACGCTGTTTCTGATAACCTTTCACCATGTCTATCACATTATATCCCTGATATCTAAGAATACCATCTGCCGGATATTTCATTCCATTCTTAAATTCAAATCCGCTTACATCAGATATTTCTGTCAAACCGGTTAAAACACCATTACCATTAGCATCTCGTAGTCCACGTTTTACATCATATTCCGTATAAAGGTCCTGATTGATCTCTCCAGATTTCATACAGGTTTCTACCAGATAATTAAACTTTGCATCCAGTTCCCGACTTAATTCCATCATATTTTGATTATTCATATGCCATCTCTCTACTTTCTTATAGTTTTTTCACAAAATGCCTTTACATTAGTTACTTTGTGAAATGAGTTTAAAAGTAATAATAGATGATACCTTCGTATGTTATAAAACTAAAATCTCAAAGTTACTGGCCACTTTAACTTTATCACTCTTTAGTGATATGTATATCATAGCAAATCCTGCGTTGGGTGATTACACATATACCGAATACCTATTTTCCTTAATCCGAAATATAATGAAAAAATTTTCTTTATATTCGTTCATACTTCTATTATGAACTATAATTCAAACGTTTCCAGATCATCTGGCACATAGAGATTTCCATGATAAAATTCTTTTCCTTCTTTTGTATATAATTCCTTTCGATTTAGCAGATTCTTCTCCTCTGTATGATATAAGATTAGATTTGGTACACACAATTTCTCTGCGATCTCACATGCTTCCTTTACCGTGCTATGATGCTTATCATATGGTTTAAATATATCTCGCTCTTTATATAAACAGAATGCTTCATGCATTAACCAATCGCTTTGATTGACATACTCATATTCACAAGGATTATATGGTTCGTCCCCACAGCATGACAACTTCACACCATCCTTAAATATCATTGTAAATCCATACTGTTTTGCCTTTTTAGATTCGATATCAAAAAAGGTAACTGGACAGCCCAGAATTTCTTTCTGCTCTCCGTTTTCCACGGGAATCAATAAAATATTCTCACCGATATGCTTTGTCACTTTTTTCTGAATCGTCAACTCTGCAATTGTTGTAATTGTGCTGACCAATCCACTATGACAATAAATACGAAGCTTTCCATCATATTTCCCCTGATTCATCTGTTGCCCAATCATCCGAATCAACCAAATCAGCCCAAGTAAATGATCCACATGTTCATGAGTCAAAAATATATCATGAATCTCAGTCAAGTCAATTCCGGCATCTTTCAATACCTTCAATATCCGATTTCCTCCTCCTGAATCAACTAAAAAACATTGATTTCCCTCTGTCAATGCAAAGCATGTGTTAAAGCATTCTGTTGCTGTTGCGTTTCCAGTTCCTAAAATTGTCAGTTTCATAAGGTATTTCACCTTTCTTTTAAAGTTTGGGACTTTAACCCGTAAGAAACGTGCGTCGCTAGGCGCACTAATTACAACAGGGGGCTGTCGCACTAGCTGAATATTGTATAAAAGAATGAAGGGCGATGGTACTTTTCGGAGTGCCTTACAAGTCCCCACACGCACTTTGTGGGGCTTGTTTCCATCTCGCGCCGAAGAAAATATACCATCGCCCTTCATTCTTTATTTATACTGCCCTTAGTGCGACAGCCCCTTGTTGTTTTACAATTCATATACTATTCCAAATTGATTTATGTTATGAAAAAGAAATTGGACCACCACGAAGCTTTCCAGCTGTACAGACTCGCTTAATTGCTACCATGTAAGCAACCATACTCGGATCAACTTTAATACCACCATGATTTCTTAACAACCAGGATATTTTAATTTAATGTTCTTTTCTTTAAATATTCTCTTCCAATCTTCTTCCGGCTCCTGATCTGTAATTACCATATCTAACTGGTCCAAATCAAGCACCTTAACAAAAGCTACCTTATTAAATTTCGTGTGATCTACTAATAAAATTACCTTCTGACCTCGACTGATCAATACCTTTTTTAACTCTGCCTCCTCATCATTCGAGTCAAACACGCCTCCATCAATTTCCAAGGCTTTGCAGCTAATCAAAACAACTTCGACATAGTAATCATTCAAGACTCTGCGAACAAAATTACCTTGCATGGAAAATGTCTTACGATTAACAATTCCACCCGTAGAAATAATATTGATAGACGCCTGATCAAGCTCCCGGATGATTTTTACAGAATTAGTCAGTACCGTAACATCGGAACGATCCTGTAATAATGCAATAGCTTCCATAACCGTAGAACTAGCATCTGCTCCGATTGTAATTTTAGTAGAAATCTCCTCCGCTACCAGTTGACCAATAATAACTTTTTCATCCCGATTTGTCTGAGCTCGTCTCAAATAGTCAATATTTTCGGTAACCTTTTCCATGTTTAACACTGCACCACCAAAAGTCCGAGTAATCAATCCTTCATTTTCAAGCTTATCCAAATCCCTACGAATCGTCTCTTCTGTAACAGCATACTCAATGCTGAGTTCCGCAACACTGACCTTTTTTTCTTGTTTTATAGTATGTCGAATCTGCGCAAGACGGTCTTTTTGTGTCATTATACGTGTACCTCCATTACTATCTATAAAATATAGACATATTATACCATATTTTATAAATTTTTGCTTTCTTTTTCACACCGGCCTAAAGAATCACTATTCCACTGTTTATTCTTGCATCGCTTCCCTTGTTTAGCCACCCAAATATGCCTTTTTCACATCATCGTTAGCCAAAAGTTCTGCACCTGTACCTTCCATTACTGTCTCTCCATTTTGCATAACATATGCATAGTCACAGAACTTGAGCGTCTCTGTAGCGTTTTGCTCTACAATCAGGATTGTAATTCCTAATTTTGAAATCTGCTTTACAAATCCAAAAATTTCTCTTACTAATTTAGGCATCAGTCCAAGTGAAGGTTCATCTAGAATTAATACCTTCGGGTTCATCATCATTCCACGGGCAATGGCTACCATCTGCTGCTCACCGCCAGATAATGTACGAGCCGTCTGTTTTGAACGTTCCTTTACTCGAGGGAACAAATCATATACTTTTTCCAGGTTCTGTTGAAGAACTTTAGAATCCTTGATCAAATATGCTCCCATCAACAGATTATCCTGTACTGATAAATCACCAAATAAGTGTCTTCCTTCTGGTACCATTGAGATTCCCATAGAAGCCAGTTGATACGTTGGTGTTCCAACAATCGACTCTCCTTTATATAAAATTTCTCCAGCCATTGGCTTTAATTCACCAGTCAATGCACGAAGTGTACTTGTCTTTCCTGCACCATTGGATCCCAAAAGTGCCATTATTTCACCTTCACCAACGTTAAAGGAAACATTATGGATAACCGGAACATATCCATATCCTGCTTTTAGGTTTTTTACTTCGATCAGTTTACTCATTGTCATCAGCACCTCCTCCAAGATAAGCACTAATTACTGCAGGATTAGAAGTAACCTCTTCTGGATTACCAACCATCAACAACTTACCCGAAACAAGTACAACGACACGATTCGATACGCTCATTACAACATCCATATTATGTTCGATGGTCAAAATTGCAATTCCTTTCGCATTTATTTTGCGAATTAGCTCAATAGCTTCCTTACGCTCAGTCTCTGTAAGTCCTGCCATCGTCTCGTCCAGTAGTAATAATCTTGGACTCGTTGCCATAGCTCGCGCAATCTCAAGACGCTTTTTTTGAGCTACATTTAACTTTCCAGCTATCATATCCTTCATATGATTCAAGGAACATAACTCCAGGATTTCGTTAACTTTTTCTCCCGCTACATTCATTTTAGATGTATGGTTGAGGGCTCCAACTAAAATATTATCCCATACAGTCATTTCATTTAACGACTGGGGAATCTGAAATGTTCTTCCGATACCAAGTTTACAGATTTCATGTGCTTTCCTATCAGTAATATCTGTACCTTCAAAAATGATAGAACCACTGGTCAGATTGTGAGCTCCACTGATTGAATTAAACAACGTGGTTTTTCCGGCACCATTTGGTCCTACAACACCTACGATTTCTGCCTCATTCACATCAAAGGTAATACCCTCGTTTGCCTTCAATCCGCCGAACTGTTTTGTAGCATTTGTTATTTCCAGTATTTTTTTCATTACCGTTACTCCTTCCTCTAGTTGCTAGCTTTTTTATGTTTTCTGTTTACAACTTCCTTTACTTTGTTTGGAAGTGTCATCAGACCACCAGGAAGGAATAATACAATGATGATGACAAGGCCACCATAAAGTACCATGTCCAGACCACCAAACTTTCCTAGGAAGGAACGGGTATACTCAGATAAACACTCAATAATAATTGCGCCAAGAATAGGTCCAGTTACTGTTCCAATACCACCCATTACAGCTACAAGAACGATCATCATTGATACATTCAATGTCATCATACTTGCAGGATCAAAATAAAGAATATACTGTGCATAAAGACTACCGCCCAAGCTAACAATTGCTGCGCTAAGCATATAAGCATAAATCTTATATTTAGAAACATCAATTCCAACACTGGCTGCGGCTTCTTCGTTTCCACGAATAGTACGTAAATAGAAGAAAAATCTACTTTTACTCAGTTTTTTGATTACAAGAAGAACAATCAGCATAATAACAAAATAAATGTAGAAATAAACTTTGGAATCCTTAAATTGTAAAAATAAAATGGAATTCAGCTTCTTATCGAACATCGCTACACCTTTTGCTCCGTTTGTAAATTTAACGTTTATACAGATATAGCGCATACATTCTGCAAGTGCCATTGTGCAAATTGCAAATGCATGTCCTTTCAGTCGTAATACAGGTTTACCAATTAAGAATGCAAGGCCTGCAGAAAATAACATCCCAAGAGGAATTGTAATATATGGAGACCATCCAAAATACTGAAGTGTCAGACCAACGGAATAGGCTCCCAGTCCGAAGAACATAGCATGTCCATTTGATACAAGACCACAAAATCCACCAACTACATTCCATCCCATACCTAAGATTGACCAGATCAGAATCAGAACAAGCAGATTTTGGGTAAACATACTTTTTGTTAGCTGTGGCAGTACCAAAGCCACTATAAGAAGCACAGCCGTCATAATCTTCTGGCTTTTAGTCATATCACTAAAAATAGCTCTCATAAATTATTTACCTCCAAACAATCCCTTAGGTTTAAACTGCAAAATCAACATAAAGATTACGCAGACACCCAAGTATTTAAAGGCTGTATTGAAATATACACCTGTTAAAGAGTCAACCATACCCATGATTAATCCACCAATGATAGCACCTTTTACACTACCAAATCCTCCCATTACGACTGCAATGAACCCAAACAGCTGGAAGTTACTACCAACACTTGGATAACAGTAATAATAATAGGAAAGTGCACATCCTGCAGCGCTAGCAATCGCTGCTGATAATCCAAATGCCAGGGAATAAGATCTCTCGGTGTTAATTCCTACCAGTTCAGCAGCCTGCTTATCCATAGACGTTGCACGAATTGCCTTACCCTGTCTTGTCGTGTTCAGGAACCAAAGCATAAAGCAGAAGACACCCACTGCAATAAGCAAAGGAATAATTCGGTTTTTAGAGATAACTAATCCTGCAACATTTAAGGATCCTTCCATTCCAGTGTTCTTAATGGTCTTAAATGTACCACCAAATATCATCAGCATACCATTTACCAACACAAGGCTTAATGCGAAGGTGATCAAGCGCTGGGATAATACTGGCCCCTTCAATGCTTTATATATAATTGTTTTATAAATTCCCAATCCGAGAAAAAACAGAATAATCATACAAATTGGAAGCGCTGCAAGAGGTGGCAGTCCAGTATATGATGTGAAAAAATATGAAACAAACATAGCAATCATTAGAAATTCACCTTGTGAGAAACTCAGAATTCCCATTACGCCCCACACAAGGGCAATACCCATGGCAACCAGTGCATAAATGGTACCATTGATTAAACCCTCATATAGTGCTTGAGCCAATGTAGACATATATGAATCCTCCTGTTAAGTTTTATGCTATTACTATAAACGTGGTCGCTGCATCTTTTGCTGCAGCGACCACACAATCAATACTAATACGTTGAAAGGCTGATTATTATCTTTCTGACCAACTTGGTGCGTCGAAGATTGCTTTTGTCTTTGCAACACCTTCTGGATATACTGTTACATAGGAACCATTTTGAACCTGCATAACTACACCAGTTGCATCTACATTCTGGTTGAATTCATTCATTGTAATGCTTTCCCATGGCATAAAGATCTTTGAATAATCAACATTTGGAGCTTTTAATGCTTCTGCTATTTTCTTTGGATCGGTGCTTCCTGCCTGATTGATACATGCTGCAATCATCAGAATGTCAGCGCAGTCCTTAGACATTCCTTCGTTAAATTCGATTCCGTTCGAATATGTAGGATATAACTTCTGCAAAGATTGAATACAATCTTTTTCAAGGTCAGGTGCCCATCCACCGGTACTATAAATGTATTCCGTATCATTACCTAAAGCCGTAAAGAAGTCGCTTGTTGCAAATCCACCTCTCTGCCCAATCATCATCTTAGGGAACCAATCTTGATCTTTCATTGTTTTAACCAAGAGAATAACATCTGTTGCATATCCAGCTACCATTAAGACGTCCGGGTTGCTCTTTTTTAATTTAATAACCTCAGAAGAAAGAGAGGTTGAGTTTGCAGCATACGTCATGTTTTCTACTACGTCATAGCCGTACTCTTTTGCTTTATTAACTTCTACAGTTACGATATTAGCTCCGAACTCACTATCTTCTGATAAAAAAGCTACTGTCTTAATATCTGTACCTGCTTTTTTTGCCTGGTCCATCAATTTAAAAGAATCATCAATATAGGTAGCATCTGTCAGATTATAACGGAATAACCAGTCATAGTCCTCACTGCCATCTGTCAATGTAACCGCTGAACCTGCTGTAACCAATGGAATCTCATATTGCTCTGTAATAACTGATATCGCCTTTGACATACCACTTGTCAACTGTCCAGTGAGTGCTACACATCCTTCCTCGGATATCAAACGTTTTGCTTCTGAAGTAGCAACTGTTGTATCACCTTTTGTATCTGCTTTTACCAATTCAATTTTTGCTCCATTCAGATTTGGAAGACCAGCATCTGCTGCAAGAAGCATGTTTACATCTGCATGTTCTTCATTGATCAGATCTACAATCATCTCTGCTGCCCATGTAACCTGCTGTCCATTCTCAGCTGATGTTCCTGTTAATGGAGCTAGCCAGCCAATCTTGATTGTTTCCACTGATTCTGTTTTTGAGGAATCATCTGTTTTTGAGGAATCATCTGTTTTCTCTGTTGTTGTTTGTTGTGATGCTGTGTCTTTTGATGCATCTGATGATGAAGTTGACTTTCCGCATGCAGTCAATGAAAATACCATACATGCAATTAATACTGTGCTTGTTAATTTTTTAAATCCCATTTTCTCCTCCTTAGCTTCTCATGCTTTGATAAAAGTAATTTAATAAAACTATGTACTTATTTGGTATATTGATATCATAACACAACAAAAGTTTATTTTCAACATTTTTTTATTTGTTTTCCTATATTTTTTAGTTATATTTTTAGCTTTTCAATAATATTTATTTATTTTATTATCATAATCAACAAAATTGGTACAAGTATTTCTAATTAATTCATCATTTGTTAATACATAACCCTTAAAATGTCAAGAAATGTCGATTTTCTTCTTTATAAACATACATTTCTGCTTTTTATACTTAATTCTGTTGTTTTTACTTACGATTAATCCAAAAGTCCTTTGTTGTTCTAGTTTAATCCCATGCTTTCATCTCAGAGTTTATATTACTACCCTTTTTCTTAAATTTATAGTATAATAGAGAAAACACGGATATAAGTATCGCTTTTAAATAGTACAAGTACTAAACTAAGGAGGATTTAGGCATGAATTTTGCAGAAATAGAAACTTTTCTTATGATTGTTCAGACAAAAAGTATTACAAAGACAGCAGAAAACCTATTTCTTTCGCAGCCTACTGTCAGTCATCGGTTAAAAAGACTGGAAACCGAATTGAATATGAAGCTCGTCATCCGGAATAAGGGATTCAAATCTATCGAATTAACCAGTAGAGGGGAAGAATTTATAACTATTGCAGAACGCTGGATTTCATTATGGAAAGAAACCGAAATGCTACAGCATGGAAACGAACACCTTTATCTTACCATTGGATCAATTGACACCCTTAATTCTACATTGCTTGCCAATTTTTATTCCCATATATGCCATGCTGAGCTTCCTATTCACATTAAGATTCGTACACACCAGTCCTATGAAGTATACGAATTATTAGAAAAACATGAATTAGACGTTGGATTTGTTTTCCATAATCTTCATTTTAAAAACATTATTTCTGAACCACTTCTGGAAGAGGAGCTATATATTGTACAACCCAAAAATACTTCCTTGCGCAAACGACGTATACATACAGATGAACTAGACCCAGCTAGAGAACTATTTTTCAACTGGGATACCAACTATCAGATTTGGCACGACCAATGGATTAGCAGATTAATTCGTCCATTCATTCAGGTAGATACGTTTCAATTAATTCGTCATTTTCTTGAATTAGGAAATCTATGGATGATTGCTCCTGCCTCTATTATTCGCGAACTGGAAAAGACCAATCATTACTACATTAGCGAAATTGCTAATAATCCTCGCCCTCCAAAGCGGGTTACTTATAAGATTCGCCACCATATACCCCATGCATCTGCTGCAAGCAAGGCAATCGATATATTTTATCAATCTTTGACAAAATATCTTGAACAGACTTCTTGGGGATCTCTGGATATAAATTATGACGAATCTGGCAATATCATCTTATAATATCTAGGATATAGTTCGAATCAATCGGAATACCTGCTCAGCTGTATCCTTCATATTTCTTTTTGCTTGCTCTGTATTCATTGCATCAGCAAGTGTTCCTACCGTACGAAGAATCGGAAAAAATGCATCGATTCCATGTGTGTTGCACTCAATTGCATCCTCTGTCACGCTACCTGCAAATGCAATGACATGTTTATTGTATTTTTTTGCCAATTTTGCCACCCCAATGGGCGCCTTTCCCATTGCAGTCTGAAAATCCAATCTTCCTTCACCTGTCACTACATAATCAACATTTTTTATTTTATCTTCTAGTCCGGTTTCTTCCAATACAATATTAATTCCAGGTTTCAATACTGCATTTGTGAATGTATGAAATGCATATCCAAGACCACCTGCAGCGCCTGTACCCGGTACATTAGCATCCGCGTTAGTTCTCTCTGTCTTCGCAAGTTCAGCATAATTTGCCAGCCAACGATCCATCTCTTCTACCATCTCTGGTGTTGCGCCTTTCTGTGGTCCGTACACAGCACTGGCTCCATTGATTCCACATAATGGATTTGTCACATCACATGCGATCATGAACTTACATTCACATAATTCCGGAATCACCTGATCTGACTTTATCGATGTCAAAACTTTCAATCCTTTTGCACCATATGGAATTTGTTTTCCTGTAGAATCCAGAAACCCATATCCCAGTGCCTGGAGCATACCTACTCCACCATCGTTGGTTGCACTTCCACCAATTCCTATAATAAATTTTCTGCATCCCTTTTTAATTGCATCCAGAATAATTTCGCCCACCCCATATGTTGTGGTTTCTAATGGATTTCTATTAGTCTCTGGCAGTAGCATGATTCCAGCCGCCGCTGCCATTTCGATAATTGCTGTTTTATCTTTCTCAATAATTCCATATGAACTATTCACAACTTCACCTAATGGACCAGTTACTATAACATTTTGAATACTGCCACCCATTCCAGCTACTAATGCTTCCACGGTTCCTTCACCACCATCTGCTAATGGAGATATGATTACTTCTGCATTAGGATCAGCACAATAAATGCCCTCTGAAATAGCTGTTCCCGCTTCCATAGAGGACAAACTTCCTTTTAATGAATCGATTGCTACTAATACTTTCATTTAATTTACATCTCCTTACCGTTACTTTTGGTTTTTTTCCTCTATTATCTTAGTTTTAAAGCACAATAGCTGTTGGTACATAATATATATTTCAATCATTCTTTATAATATCCTGTGCACTATCTATTAATTTACGAACAGCTGGTAACGGCCATTTTATTTTCTGTGAAATAGCCTGTGCATATACTTCCCATTTGGGTCCCTTCCAGTTTAGACAAACTAATTCTTTATTGTCAAGTTCTTCATAAATTACACTTCTTGGCAAAATTGCTATTCCAGTTCCGGTTTTTACGCATTTTTTAATCAAATTCCCACTATCAAATTCCAGTCTTTTTTGAATCGTCACATGATTTTCCTCTAGCATTTTATTGAATGCTTTTGAATAGTAGCTTTCTTTTTGTGCTAAAACAAATGTCTGATACTTAAAATCAGCAGGAATAATTTCTGACTTTCTTGCCAGCTTATGATGCGGCGAAACTACAAAAGCCAACTCTTGTTTAAACAAAACTGTAGTTTCTAGATTACTAGAGCAAATCGGCTCCATATCATAGAAGAACGCAACGTCTGCCTGATCACTTTTTATTTTTTCTGGCATTGAGTCACAATTTGCAATACTTACTGACAAATGAACATCCGGATATTGTGAAGAAAATTTTGTGAATACTTTACTAAGCGAATGTAATGCCAATGATTCCACTGCAAGCACTCTTAAATTTCCTCGAATCAGATTCGATGAAGCCATGGCCTGACAAGATATTTTATATTGTTGCATTAACTGTCTTGCATATGGAAGAAAGAGATCCCCTGCCTTCGTTAAAATTGTATGTTTCCCCCTGCTTTCTACTAATTTTACTCCCAATTCCTGCTCTAGTGCACGAATATGCTCCCCCAGTGTAGATGGTGCATAATTTAATTTCATCGATGTCTTTAAATAAGTCTTTTGTTCGGCAAACGTAATAAATGTAATCAAATGCTTTGTATCCATAATTACTCCTCATATTTAACTATGTTTTGAACTATTCCAGCAAAGACTACAACGAATAGTCTACGATATGTTCTTGAATAATAAACAAAGGAGAAACCCGAATCTGTATTTAGGCTCCTCCTTCGGTAGTTCTGATTATGTTTGCTTATTCATCACTTGTTATTTAATAACTACTTAATAACGTTTATTTTCTTTCCCTCAGCTTATCAACAGCTATCTTAATCTTGTCGCAGGCTTCGATCAAATTTTCGTAACTGTTTGCATAAGAAAGTCTAACATAGCCCTCTCCACTTTCACCAAAAGCAGTACCCGGTACCAAAGCGACTCCTGCCTGATTCAGAAGATATTCAGCGAATTCCATTGAGCTTACCCCTAACTCTTTGATATTGACAAAGATATAGAATGCTCCTTTCGGAGTTCTACAGCTCAGACCATCAATCTTATTAATCGCATCTACAACATAATCTCTTCTTCTCTGGTATTCTACTACCATTTTATCTACATCTGGCTGTGCCTTTTCTAAAGCAGTAATCCCCGCTTCTTGAACAAAAGAAGATGCACATGTATTAATATACTGATGCACACGAACAGCCCCCTTGATAACCTCCTTTGGCGCAGCCATGTAACCAAGTCTCCATCCAGTCATGGAATATGCTTTTGAAAATCCATTTAATGTAATTGTTCTTTCCTTCATACCTGGAAGTGATGCAATACTAATATGTTTCTCATTATCATAAATCAACTTTTCATAAATCTCATCCGATACAACAATCAAATTTTTATCAATTACAATCTTAGACAATTCGCTCAAGGTATCACGATTTAGAACTCCACCAGTCGGGTTATTAGGTGAGATAATTACAATCATTTTCGTCTTATCTGTAATAAGGCTTTTAATTTCTTCTAAATCAAGTTGAAAATCATTTTCTTCTTTCAAATGGTAAGCGACTGGTTTAGCATCAAAGAAATTCGGAACATGAATATAATTCAGCCAGACCGGATCTGGAACTAATACTTCATCCCCTGGCTCTAAAAACCCGCCAAAAGCTGCATAAGTACCTTCTCCAACACCAATTGTAACTAATATTTCTGATGGATCATATTCTACATTGTTTTCATTCTTTAATTTTTTTGCTATGGCTGTACGAAGTTCAGGTGTTCCATAGTTTGATGTATAGAATACGTTTCCCTTTTCGATACTCTTATAGCAGGCATCTTTGATTACTTGAGGTGTGTCAAAATCAGGTCTTCCAATCTCTAAATGAATGATTCTTTTTCCCTCTGCTTGCATTTTCGTTGCTAATTCCATCACAACTCTTATTCCTGAAAATGGGAGGCTTTCCATTCTTTTTGCTGTCTTGATCATTTGGGATTCTCCTTTATGTTTTTATTTTTATATACTCTGAATTACAATACCTTCTTGCTCGAACCTTTCTCTAATTCGTTTCACAAAAGCCAATGCCTTTGGTCCGTCACCATGGACACAAAGAGTATCACCCTTAATATCTAATTCCTTACCATTGATTGACATCACCTTTCCTTCTTTGATCATTCGAACACATCGATCAATGGCAATATCTTCATCTGTAATCATAGAGCCTTCCATTTTTCTTGGAACCAGTGACAAATCATCCATATAGGCACGGTCTGCAAATATTTCTGCTGCAGTCTTCAATCCCATTTTCTCTGCCTCATCACCAAGAACTGCTCCAGCGCAATAATATATAATGAGATTTGGATCAATTTCAAACACCGCCTCACAAATTGCTTTTGACGCTTCTCTATCATACTGACATAGATTTCCTAGTGCTCCATGAGGGGCAACATGGTGAAGCCTCATTCCAGCGCTCAGCGTGAACGCCATTAATGCACCTATTTGATATTTCATATAGTTTTTGATTTCTTCCGATGAAAGCTTCATTGGTCTTCTTCCAAATCCCATCAAATCCGGATATCCCGGATGTGCACCTACAACAACATTCTTTTCTTTTGCCATTTTTATAACCTTTGCCATAATCATCGGATCTCCTGCATGCCATCCACAGGCAACATTAGCCGCTGATACATATTTGATGATTTCGTCATCTCCACCAATGGTATATGCACCAAAACTCTCACCCATATCACTATTTAGATCAACTGTAAACATATTCTATCCTCGCAATCTATTCTCAATTTCAGCTAGCTCCTTTAATTCTCTTTCATAAAGATCCTGTGCCAACTCTAGACTTACCTGCACAAAACGGATTCCAAATCCCGGTTGCGCCTGCGCGATTTTCGGTAAATCAACAGAAATAACTGTTCCTATTTTGGGATATCCTCCTGTTGTTTGTCGTTCTACAAGCATAATAATCGGTTTCCCGTTTGGCGGTACCTGAATTGCTCCACAAACAATACCATCTGAAACAATATTTCCATCTCCAAGCTGAGTCAAAGGTTCTCGCTCCAATCGACATCCCATCCGATCGAATTCACTTGTAATGACTGCACTATACCAAAAGAATTTATGTATGTCATCCCGATCAAAGTAATCATCTTGTGGCCCTAATACAACTCTAACAATGATTTCATCGGTTGGATAAATAGGTTGTCTCACCTTACGAAGATGCATATTAGGTAATGTATTCTTTGCATTAGAAAACATAATGACATCACCTTTTTCCAATTTTCTTCCCTTTACACCACCCATTTTGTTTCTGACTAATGTGGACTTACTCCCCATTACAACCGGTACATCTAATCCACCAGCAAAAGCAATATAACCTCGACAGCCGTTACATGGTCCTGCAAAAGACAATTCAGAACCTGCTTCCACTCTTACTGCTTCATACATCGGAAACGGTTGTCCATCAATTTTTGGCTGTAAATCTCCACCAGTAATCGCAATAATATTGGATGCCTGGAATTGAATTTTGGGCCCTAAATAAGTAATTTCCAATGCACTCTCACGTATATCATTATCCACAAGAATATTGGCAATATGAAATGCATGTGAATCCATAGGCCCCGCTGGCGATACACCCGACTGCTGATATCCAAATCTACCTTCATCTTGAACTGTAGTCAACATTCCACCTTCTGCAATATAAATTCCCATCATCTTTTTACCCTTTCATATCGTTTGCACTCATATTTTCCTGCAAGTACCTTCTTTTGGATCTTCCGATATTCAGCTATATTGATTGGTACATACTTCACCCAATCTCCTGCCTGTACAAGAAACGGATTTTTGCGATTATAATTGCAGACATCTATTGGTATAGCCCCAATAATATTCCATCCACACGGCTGGGGGAACGGAATCATATTTGACTGATTTCCCGCTACAACCACACAATTACCTGGGATGCTTACTCTCGGACTCTCTCGCCTCTTAAAATGGAACGGGTTCTCAAACCTTGCTGTATAAGCATGTCCCGGTGCAAATCCCAACATATATACATAATACTCACTCTGAGAATGAATCTTAATAAATTCTTGGACACCGATATTCTCCAACCTGGCACAATCTTCTAAATCAATCCCAACATCACCACCATATAATACCGGAATTTCAACAATGTATTCTTTTACATCTTTCTTATCTTTAATTGCTGAAAGTCTAGGGTTTATCTGTTCTACCAATGCCTGAAATCTAATAATTTCTGGTTTATAATGTACCAACAGTGAACAATAGGTTGGCACCATTTCTGTGATTCCCCTAATTGGTGTTTCCTTCAGGTTTTCAAAAAGTTCTTTAACCTTTCTATTTATATCAAGACTAATCTCTTCTCCAAACTGAATGGATAATGCACCCTCTCCTACTATTAGTATTCGAACACTCACTATACTTACCTCCATTTACTTTAGACGTATTATAGCATGACACTTTTAATAAGGATAATTAATAATTTTTGTTTAAAATATTAACTATTTCTATATATCATTATCTTTGCAATTACTGCAATTTTACTTGATCACTAACTCATCCTAGTTCCAAAAAGAGCTGCTCACCAATCACTTAGTGTTACAGCTCTCTACTTCGCAATTCTCACACTGCATGTTAATATAGTTATGATTTGTATTATGTTTTATCTATCAATTGCCTCTGCCATTTCGCGCATCATTGCAACATCCGCTGCATCTAAGTCGATTTCTGCAGATTTTACATTTTCTTCAATTTGTTGCACAGTTGTAGATCCGCTTAACAGATTCAGAAAATCTCCTTGTGCAAGAATCCAGCCAAGCGCCAAGTTGGCAATCGTACAATCATATTTCACGCAAAGTGGTTCCCACAGTTCCATCATGTCCATAGCAGCCTGCATATTTTCAGGCTGAAACCATTTTTTCGGAATCTGGGCACCAACCGGCTGATAATCTCTTTGGAATGTACCAGATAAAAGCCCCATTTCCAATGGAGAATATGCCTGAATGGTTACACCATTTTCACGACAGCATGGAATAATTTCTTTTTCAATGCCACGATCTAGAATGGAATATTTGGTCTGAACAATATCAAGTTGTCCCCATTTTAAATATTCTTCAATATGATGGATATCAACATTTGCAGCACCAATTGCCTTGATTTTACCTTGGGATTTCAGATCATTTAATACATCCATTGTCTTCTGAATTGGTACAAAATAATCTGTTCCTTCGATTGCCTGCCAATGGGTCATATAGACATCCACGTAATCTGTTCCAAGGCGTTCCAATGATTCATTAATCTCTTTCTTTATCGATGCACTATTCAGGTTCTTGTACAACTGAATTCCATTTACTTTATTAAAAATGTCACCTTTCATCTCCTGATCCCAGGTCACACCACATTTTGTAATGATTACGACATCTTTTCGATTCATTTCACATAAAGCCTTACCCAGAATCTTCTCACTATTTCCAAAATTATATCCAGGAGCTGTATCGATTAAATTCACACCAAGCTTTGGAGCTTCCTTGATGGTATCTACTACCACCTGAAAATCATGATCTCCCCCCCATGCAGAACCGCCTCCAATCGACCAGGTTCCAAGACCGATTCTTGAAATATCAATTCCTGTTTTACCAAGTTTCATCGTTTTCATATGCTTATTCCTTTCCCATCAACGTTAGTTGCAGAATATATCCATATCTGACTATAACTAGCTATAATTTACAGCTCATAATCCTTTTTATACTGTGAGAGCATAGCTTCTACCATGTCTTTATTCTGAACACCTGCTGTTGCGCCAGAATACTGAACTGATATAGCTGCAGTACAATTAGCATAGATACCACATTCCCGAATGCTTTTACCCTGCAACAATGCAGAAATAAATCCTGATGCAAAATTATCACCAGCACCAATGGTGTCAATTGCAGTAATGTTCTTACATGCAGGTACAATCATGCATCCTTCACTATTACGAATATAGCAACCGCGTTTTCCAATCTTCATGATCACATTTTTCACACCACAGCCATACAATATATCAGCTACTTTATCTTCCTGCGTCTCTCCTGTCATGAGACATGCTTCATCATAATTTGGGAAGAAATAGTCAACATAACTTAATGCCTCACGAATGTCCTCTAAGGTTTCTCCCAAACGCGGTTTGATCATATCCGCAGAAATCACCATTCCATGTGCTTTTGCCTCCTGGAATATCTTCACTAAAGCCTTCCCATCCAATAATGGACAGTTAAAAATACTAGCAAGTGAAAGAATCCTAGCCTGTTTTATTTTCTCAAAATCTACATGCTCCAGATTTTCCTTCCACAGACTTCCATTTCGATTCGTGATAAAAGTACGTTCTCCATCTTCTGTGACCAAACAAATATTCATAGATGTATCAATCGTCGGGTCAATCTTTATTCCTTCTACATCTATATGATCCTGTTTACATGACTTGAGAATAAACTGGCCAGCCGCATCATCACCGATACATGCAATGATGCCCGTCTTAAAACCCAATCGACTAATAATGGTTGCCTCATTCAATGCATCTCCACCAACAGACATGGTAATTCTATCTACTGGGTATGATTCAATGTCAAAAACATCTCTGGATACTGGACGCAACGGAATATCAACAACCGCTGCACCAAGACATATTACATCAAGTTTTCTATCCATTTTATTCATCAGCCCTTCCATCATCACCGAATAATTTGATCTTATTCATTGCACGTTCTTTGATTGCTTTACGAACTGCACGTTGAACAACTAAGAATGACTCATCTTTATGTGCATTAATTGCATCCATTGCAGCCACGCAAAGTTCTGTATGTATATTGATTTTTGCAATACCAAGAGAGATCGCTTTCTTAATATCCTCATCACTAATACCTGATGCGCCATGTAACACAAGTGGTACATCTACTTCTTTTGCAGTCTCTTCTAATACATCAAAGGCCAGTTTAGGTTCAGAAGAATATACACCATGGACATTACCGATTGCTACTGCTAGAGAGTCACATCCGGTTCTCTCCACAAATTCTTTTGCTTTTGAAGGATCCGTATACTGATAATCTGATAATGCTTCTTCATAAATCGTTTCATTCCCAACATGGCCAAGCTCTGCTTCAACTGGAATATTATAAGCGTGGAAATAATCAACGCATCTCTTGATTTCAGCTACATTCTGCTCAAAAGGCAATGCAGAAGCATCACGCATAACAGAATTCATACAGTGTTTTACTGCATTCTGAAGAATTGTCATATTCCGGCCATGATCCCAATGCATAATTACAGGAACGCTGGCTTTCTTGGCCATGGAATCCATCATATAACAAAAATCTTCAAAAGAAGTATTACCTACAAATCCAGTACCAAAGGAAATAATAACTGGAGCACGCAATTCTTCTGCTGCATCGATTACTCCCATTAACATCTCTGCATTCCATACATTGAAATGTGGAATTGCATAATTGCCTTCTTTTGCTTTTCTTTCCCAAAATCTAATATCTGATATCATAATAAATCTCCTTTATTATTAATATATTAACATTATTCATTCGCTACTTTAATAACACTCTTGACCATGTTAAGCTTCCTCACCGGGTCAATTGCATCCATGAATGCCTGTTGAACATCCTGGTAATCATACATATCCGTTACCATATCTTTTACGTTAAATTTCCCGGTTGCAATCGCATCAATCGTCTGATTGAAATTGTTACAATATCTGAATGCCGTCTGAATCATAACCTCTCGATTTATCTTTAAGAAATCAATTGGAACTGGACTTGACTGTGTACCTACCATTATGATTTTCCCACCACGGGCAACGAGCTGAACCGCCTGTTGCGCTGTAAATACAGAACCAGCTGCTTCAAATACCAGCTCAATTCCATGGTTTCCGTAAAGCTCCGGGGCTCTAAGAACTGCAACTGTATCCTTATCCTTGCCATTAATAACTCTTGCTGCTCCAAGCTTCTTCGCAAGTTCCAGGCGTTTTTCAATGACATCCACAACTGTAATATCCGTGGCACCAAGGCATCTGCAAGCCTGCAGCGTCATCAGTCCGATGGTACCACCGCCCAGAATTACAATGCTCTTTCCTACACTTGCACCACCCATAATTGCTGCATGCATACCTACAGCTGCTGGCTCCACCAATGCGCCTTCTAATGTTGTCATTCCATTCGGAATGTGATAAGTCCACTCTTCAGGATGGGTCATATACTGCGTCAGTGCTCCTTTATAATTAGGCTGTGTTGCCATAAAATCTACATCCGGGCAGATATTATAGCGGCCTTCACGACAATACTCACATGTATCATCTGGTACACCTGGCTCAATCGCAACCTTATCTCCAACACTGAATTTTGTTACCTTTGCACCAATTTTAACAACTTCTCCAGCTACTTCATGACCAAGTCCAATTTTCTGATTTGGATCCTTCGGCGGTATAAATGGGCCAAATTCAAATCCATGAATATCAGATCCACACATCCCAACATATTCCACCTTCATTAGGATTTCATGGTCATTTGGTTCAGGAACTGTACATTCCTGTATCTCTAATTTCTTCGGAGTTACTAATATTGCTTCTGAATTTGTCATGCCAATCCCCCTTTTCTTCTTAATATTTTTCATTGTTCAAAATCATAAGTCATAATTACTTTAATAGCTTCTTTCGAAGCCATAGCATCAAAGCCTTTTTCCCACTGGGATAATCCCAATCTATGAGTAATCATTGGCTGAACTTTAATCGCACCAGATTTTAGAAGACGTATTGCATTTCTCCATGATGTTGAATCATAAGCCATATGTCCAATAATGCTCTTATTCCACGAAGTAATATCATTGATAGAAAAATCTAATGGTTTGAACCCCATACCCACACGTACAATTTCAGCATTTGGTCTGGTCATTTCAATCGCCTGTTTCAATGCAATATTGGCACCAGAACATTCGATCACCAGTCCTAAATTGTCTCTTCCACAGATTTCCTGGCAACGTTTTACAACATCCTCTGTGGAACCATTTACGCAATGTGTCGCTCCCAGTTCCTTTGCAACGCCAAACCTAACTTTAGTATCCTCTTGCAGACCAACCATAACGATATTAACAGCACCCATAATTCTTGCAATCTGTACAGAAAACAGTCCCAGCGGACCAGTACCAAAAACAACTACATCCTGACCCGGAAGCAGATGTGCCTGCTGCGCAACTGCCTTATATGCATTACAGATTGGATCCAAGACCGCTGCTTCTTCATATTTCACACCGTCTGGAATCTCCCAAATTGCATGCTTATGTATACGAAGAATTTCTCCAGGGATTTTACAATATTTTGTAAACCCACCACCCCAGCGATTGTTATCAAGTCCAAGATTCACCTTTTCTTCACAACATAAGAAATCACCCTGATCACATGCTGGGCAAACACCACACACATGCCCGCTATTATCGGATACAATTCTCTGTCCAACCTTCCATTCTGTAACTGCTTCTCCAACTTTTACGATTTCACCTGCGAATTCATGTCCTCGTATAGAGTTGAATTCATCGGATCCGTTCTCAACTTTATAATGTTTCATATCTGCTCCGCAAATCGCAGCAGCCTTTACCTCAATAATAATATCCTCTGGTCCACACTCTGGTTCTGGAGTATCAATCAATTTATAACCGCCAAATTCTTTTCCATATCTCGCTAGTGCTTTCATGTGTTTTCCTCCGTTTTTTACATTCTTTGTGATTCTCTTATTTTTCTTTTTATGTATCCTCTTAATAAGCGATGAATCTTGTCAACCAAATCATTTATTACTTATTATGTTACTCCTAAATGTTGTTTTCGTCAACATAAATATTTGAAAAAAAGATTTTAAACAGCAAAAACAACATTTAATTGTTTGGAAATCTGTCGAATTCCAACATTATTTTGCTGCACACTTATCCGTTTTAAAGATAAGTAATTAATCCCTATAATCTAAATATAGATTTTTTCTATATTAAACAACAATTTAATTCATTGGAAAAACATTATATATTCTGATATTATTTCCTCAACTAATAATATGTAGGAGGAAATAATATGGCAAACGTAGGATGTAGAATTTATACAAAATTCAATAGACCAGATCCGGAATTAGTAAAACGTTTTGAAGGGATTCCTGTCGCTAATATCGATGACTGTATGAATCGTATTGCTTCACTAGATAGTACCTTAATCCCAATGAACGATTCACATATGGTAGGAACAGCATTTACAGTTCGCTGTTCTGAAGGTGACAACCTTATGTTTTTAAAAGCATTAAAAATGGTACAGCCTGGCGATGTTCTTATTGTTCAGGGAGCTGGTGGAATGAATCGCGCGCTCTGTGGGGAAATCATGAGTTCCGAAGCACGCGCAGCCGGTGTAAAGGGATTCGTTATTGATGGCTGTATTCGAGATCGCGAAACACTTCGTACATATACCGATTTTGCAGTGTATGCAAAAGGAGTCATTCCTAATGGTCCATACAAAAATGGTCCTGGTGAAATCAATGTTCCTGTAGCTATGTGCGGACAGGTAATTTGTCCTGGCGATATTATTGTGGGAGATCTTGATGGTATCGTTGTAATCAAGCCGGAAGAGGCAGAAGAATTACTAGAAAAAGCACACAAAATTGCAGAAATTGAAAAGGGGTGGAAATCTACTATCGCTAGTGGAAAACAAATAGAAAAACCTTGGATTGATGAAAAATTAAAAGTACTTGGTTGTGAAATATTCTAATAAACAAAGTGTGAATACGAATTAGAAAGGAAAAGGAACTGTGATGTTCCAGGTGACGAAATGAAAATTGTTGTATTAGATGGCTATACTGAAAATCCCGGTGATTTAAGCTGGGATTCCCTAGCAGAACTAGGTGATCTTACTGTTTATGACAGAACTTCCACAATAGATGCCCCGATTATTATTGAGCGTATTGCTGACGCTGATATTGTAATCACTAACAAAACACCGATTACAAAAAATACTCTTGATAAATGCCCAAACATTAAACTAATTGCATTTCTTGCTACGGGTTATAATGTGGCGGATTACAACTATGCGAAAGAAAAAGGCATTCCAGTCGTAAATGTTCCAGCCTACGGAACTCAGATTGTTGGGCAGTATGCCATAGGCTTACTTCTTGAGATCTGCTCTCATTACGGTCACCACGATCAGACTGTCAAAGAGGGAAGATGGGAGAGTAATCAGGACTGGTGTTACTGGGATTATCCTATGATCGAATTATATGGCAAAACAGCTGGTATTATCGGTCTTGGACGAATTGGTCAAGCAAGTGCTAGAATTTTGAAGGCCATGGATCTGAAGGTACTGGCTTATGATGCATACCAAAGTGATGCTGGCCGTGAACTTGCAGAATATGTAGATATAGAGACTCTTCTGGCCCAATCAGATATCATTTTCCTGCATTGTCCACTTTTTCCTGAAACAGAAGGAATCATCAATAAATCTAATATAGAAAAAATGAAAGATGGTGTGATTATTATCAACAATAGCCGTGGTCAATTAATCGTTGAACAGGATCTCGCTGATGCATTAAACAGTGGGAAAGTTTATGCAGCAGGATTGGATGTCGTCTCTACAGAACCTATTCAACATGACAATCCATTACTAACTGCCAAAAACTGCATAATTACACCTCACATTTCCTGGGCTGCTCAGGCATCTCGTCAAAGAATAATGGACATTACAATCGATAATGTGAAAGCATTTATCAATGGTTCACCAATTAATGTTGTAAACAAATAATATGTTACTTTATCAAAATCTGCTTAATATAATCAGATTTTGATGAAGACTGTAGACAAAATGGTACTAGGTTGCGAGTCCTGGTACCATTTTGTCTATGTTTATGTAAAGTCAATGATGGTGAAATGTAGAATCAGTCAATAGATATTATTAATTCTTGTTATCATAAACTTGGACAATTAACTATTCGATAATTTTTATTTTTGTGTTATCTCGCAAACTTATAAGACTCCCTATTATACTATCACTATCTCCCAAATTATTCGTTTCTTCCTTTGTATCTTGATTTGTTATTTTAATCCCTACGACACTTTTATCACTTTCTGCACTGTATTCATCATATATTTCATAGCTATAGCCATCATGCTCAAAACATAAATAATTCAAATCCAATCCTTCATTATCGATTCCACCAGCACGTAAATAATAGGAATATGTAAATAATGACCATGATTTTTCAGTCTCGATTGGATATTCTAATTCGATCTTATCTTTCGTACCAAATCGATATATAATATACTCCTGTTCATCCTTTGAGATACATATAGATGCCGTCTGATTTGAATTCGCAATTTTAAAGCTGAATAATAAGTCTTCCTTCTCATTGCATAAATTATCATCTAGAACGTTAGAATCAACTTTATCTAACGTAATTGTATCAGAAGTTTCTTTATCTTTTTGTCCCACAGCGTTATTATTAGAACCAGAACATCCAGACAGTATTACACTAACTAAAACGAAAAATAACAATACTTTAGGTTTCATATGATTTACCTCTTTCTAGCTACTATTTTATTAATCGCATGAAAATGTTTAGGAGCTCCTGGATGCTCATCTTCCAAAACAAATTCTTTATGAGCAATCATTTCCCAATCTTTATATATTTCTAATAATTCCCCTTCTTTAGAGAGACCAATCGCAAAATCTTTGATATCATCGGATGCAGGTACTTTATCAGTAAATATTTGCATTATATGAATGCCACCACTATTCGTATGCTCTTTCGCTTCTTCTAAAAATTTGCGCCATCCATCATTTGTAACGAAATGCAACGTTCCATACGATATAATAAGATCATAGTTACATTCCCAGTGAAACGTACATAAATCTTGAACAAAAGCATTAATTTTCACTTGCTTAGTTTCAGCGATTTTGTTTACCTTTTTAATCGCATTTTCAGATAAATCAAATGCTGAAACATCATGAATGCCATTATCGATAAGAAAGAATGCATTCTTTGCTTCTCCACATCCTGCTTCAAGGACTCTCCATGTCTTTTCAAAATACTCAACATATTCTCTAACTTCTGGGTTAGGATTTACTCCAAATGCGGAGAGGTTTTCATTCTTATAACTTTCTTCCCAAAAAGGAATTCCCTTTTCTTCCATGTTAATCTCCAATCAACATAATTAGGTATTTAAGAAATTATCTTCCTATCAACTAGAGCAAGCAATTCTTTCTCAATTGCAAAATCCTGTGGATATGGGTATCTCTTTCCAATACTTTCAAACATCTTCAAACAATTATTTGCTTTCTCTTCATTAATCTCACAAAGGGAATAATATGCATACAGTGCTCTTTGAACCGATAGTTGCCCCCTTACACGTTGCATTTCTTTCTTATGTTTTTCATAAAATTCTTTTGCATAATCCATATTGTCCTCAATCGCTACTAAGATATATAGCAGTTCCGAGTAGATAAGTAGCTCATGAATGATATTTATGGATAAAGCCTTTTCAAGTATGTAGTTACCAAATTCTTTGGCCTCTTCAAATCGTTGGTTCATAACATAATAGGAGAACTGACTAATTGCTTGTGCTGTCACTAATGGGTTATCCATCTTCGTTTCTCTTTCAAAGTGGAATAATTGTTCTGGTATGTCCTTAACTGGTACGTTATTCGATAAATAATAGGCTATCTCCATAGAATTGTAAAAAGCAACTCTAGCGTCTTCATTCTTATGAAGAAGCATTGCATTGGCGCCATCTGTTCCCATTTCTGATAAGGGTAAAGCATTTGTAATAAATGTTGTAAAACTCATAAGAGCAGATATTAGCAATACGATAGCCAATATACTCAATTTGTTTTCTAACAGAACATATCCTATTAAACATGCGATACAAATAATTAAGTTTACAAAAGGACCACCTACGTTGTACAAAAAGACAGGAAAATTACTTCTGTCGCCTTCAGGTGTCAACATGATTACCTGTCCACCTGTTCCTGCAATACTATAAGTCTTAATCTTTAACTTTCCTTCACTTTTTAATATCATAATTTTACCAAAACGAATGGATGAAAATCGATAGCCTGTAAGTAGTCCAAACACCATGTGTCCTATTTCATGTACACATATATTAATAAAATAGGCTACATAGCTTACTACAATAATAAGTACCAGATATAAAATCACTTGAAACAAAGAAAAATCTACACCTTTATGTTTTTTAAATGCAGCAATATAAGAACCACCAATCACTCCTACAAACATACAACAAACTAGAAATGTAATAAGAAAAATTATCTTTTGAATCTTTGCCTTTCTTTTATAACTCATAATGCCCCCCTCTTTCTTAAGTGAATTAGTAACCTATCTCTTTACTTCAAGTACGGTATAGCATAAATTTCTCATCATATGTATCTATCTTCTTACAAATTCTGGTTCAGCTCTTTCAACATTATAGCATATAATTCGTATAAAAAGTAATATTACTTTGTTGCTTATGGTCTACGTAGTTGCGATTCGAGTATGAAAAAAGATATGACAATCAATTAATTTTCTAAAGTCATTTCCAATTCAGGCAAATCAGAAAACCCATTATCAGTTGAGATGTCTCCAAAGTTTGGGTGTACTGTTATGTATCTTTCTGATACCGTACCATCATTTAATGTTAATTGAACAGTTATGACACGAATAAGCCATGCTTTTTTATGTTCTTCATTTTCAAATATTATTGAGCTTTGCATGTACTTTAAAAAAGTATCCTGAATAATATCTTCTGCTGTGGACAGACATCGTGTGTAAGAAAGAGCTATTTTAATTAGAGTATCAGAATATTGTTCTATAACTGCAAGGGTTTCCGTTTTATGTCTTACAAATTCCATTAAATATCCTCCTTTCTATAGAAACATTCCTGAGACTGATAAAATATTGCATTAAATATGAATTTTTATTTTCAATATATAAAGATCAATTGTCTACTGTTATCTTGGATAACAAAAGAGTACTGGAAAAAGATTCTATAAAAAGAACCTCCTAGTGCCAGTCTGACAAGCAATAGGAGGAACCAATCAAAATTTTTCTGTTATCATTATAGATTGTGGCCATACTGTTGTCAACAATCACAAGATATAATAAAAAAGTAAACAATCAATCTACCTATTAGGAGGAAAAACGATGCGGAAAAAAGCCTTAGTAATAATCGATATTCAAAATGACATTACTAAGAATTACAAAGATATTATCAGCAATATTAATAAAGCGATAGAATGGGCAGTCAATAATAATATTCATGTTGTTTATCTAAGACATGAGAATTTATCAGCTGGCACGAGGACTTTAAAACCCAATACTTATGGGTCTGAATTAGCTTTCGACTTGAAAGTAGTATCAGAGAATATTTTTACAAAATACAAAGGAAATTCATTAAGCTGTGAGGATTTTACAGAATTTATTAGTAAAAATGAAGTATGTGATTTCTACATAGCAGGAGCAGATGCTGTTGTTTGTGTTAAATCAACCTGTTACAACTTACGCAAAGCAAATTATGGCGTTAATGTCCTATCAGATTGCATTACAAGTTATGATAAAAGAAAAATTGACGAAATGCTACGTTATTATGAAAGTAAAGGTTGTAAAATTACTTGTTTGAATGAGATTTCAATTTAAGCATTTTACATATTAACCATAAAGTGGCGGGCGATTTCTCGCCCGCCGTTATGATTGATTACTTTGTTATGACTTCAACCTCAACATCGAACAAATTTTCCTCAAAGGAATCTTCTATTTCTTGCTTTGAATTGACATTAAGACCATCATATAGAATAAATCTACCGGTTGCTAAAACAGCTCCATCTTCTCCTACATTGAACAAAATAACAACAGGAGCTGCACTTTCATATGTATAAAGATACATTGCATTTTCGGTCAATTCATCATTTACAAAAATTTTTTCACCTGAAAGTATGCTTGTAACTATCTTGTCATGCTCATTTCCAAATTACGAATAATGTTATTAAGTTTCTCTCTCAAATCAAGTAACCAATTAGGTTCATTTGGAAAATCCACTGCTACACATCGAATTAAACGAGCATAGCTATACAAATTAATAAAACGTCTCATGAGTGGTCTTGAATTTTCCATCTCTTCGGAATAATAATGCTCCGTTTTATATCCTTTCATAAATTCATCCTTTGCAGTTTGAAGAATGGAAGGATCAAGTTCCTCATTAAGAGAATCAAAAACTTGTTCAATATCAAGCGCATACCAATGATACATACCATCATCAAAATCAATTACAGCACATGACTTTGTTTTATCATCATAAAAAACATTGTCTAGTTCAAAATCATAATGAATCAAGCCATAGTTATCATCTCGAATCAAACAATCAGCTAGTTCTTTTTTTACTTTTTCCAACTCTAAAATGACATTAACTGGTGCACTATATTCTGCAAGTACTTCTTCCATCCATTCTAAAACCTCAACATGTGTCCATTTTTTAATGCTAGGTTTAAATTCTGATGACAAAGCATGCAATTTTCCCAAAGTCTTTCCATACTCGTACATGATTTCATTTGACATGTCTGTTGCTTCCATTGGAACCCCTGCAACTTTTTCGAAAGCACATGCATAATATTTCCCCCATTTAGTGTCCAGCTTAATGACCATTTCTCCCGATCGTGTCAGGATTGGCTTCATTGCTGGATAATCCTGATTGATTAGGTATGTAATAAATTCTAATTCACCTAAAATATTTTTTTCAATCTTTTCATCCATTGGAGCAAGCCGTAGAAAGCAAACCTGACCGTTATGGCAAAACGGATATATGGCATTGGATGATATGCGAAAATAAGACAGCATTGTATCAAGTGTCTCTGCATCATAGTTCCAATTTTTGATAGCTTCTTTCGCTAAATCAAAGTTTTCAAACAGATATGTTAATTTTAGCATAATAGTTTCCTTTCCTATTAAAACTGATCTTAGTTTATAAGTTACATTTTTAGTACGATCTTGGTTTATGTCCTGCTCATTTTATTTCTTAATTTTTGTTTGGATGTAGAAACAGCTTTATGTTTCCCCCACTCATCTTCTTTTTTTAATTGACAGTATATTTTCCAACGTTCATTTGTAATAATCTTGTTTTCAATTGCTTTATTTATCGCACAGCCAGGCTCTGTTGTATGTGTACAATTACTATATTTACAATCTCCAAAAAGTTCTGTGATATCAGAAAAACTATCATCAATCCCTTCGCTTGCATCCCACATACCTAATTCTCTTATTCCTGGCGTATCAATAATTGCAACTCCTGATGGAAGCATGATCAATTGCCTGTGGGTGGTAGTATGACGTCCCTTGGAATCGTTTTCTCGAATCTCGCTTACTTTCATTCTCTCTTTACCTGCAATTGCATTTACAAGAGTAGACTTACCAACACCGGATGAGCCAAGAAGTACAATGGTACTACCTCGTTTCATATAAGAATCAAGCTGCTTCATGCCAATTCCTGATACTGCGCTTATGATACAGATATCAATCTTTTCTGATATACTTTTAACTTCTTTTACATAATCATCAACGTTATTACATAAATCGGCTTTTGTTAATATTACTACTGGTTTTGCACCACTTGTTAAGGCAACGCTTATATATCTTGTGATACGTTTTACATTAAAATTCTTGTTGAGTGAATCAACAATAAAAACATAGTCAAAATTTGCTGCAAGTACCTGCTCTTTTATTGTTTTTACGTAACCTGCCGCATGTCCCGAAAAATCCGTTCTTGAGAACTTACTTTTTCTTTCAAAGATTTTTTCAATCATGGAATCTCCATGCTGATTAAATTGTATTAGTACCTTATCTCCTACAACTGGGAATATGCTGTTTTCCTTATAGAATGTTCCCCTTAATTTCGCATGAATCTCTCCCTGTTCGCATATTAATGTATACAATTCTCGCTGAACTTCGCAGACAATAGCATGCATTTGTGTTAAGTTTTCTTTCATTTTCATTGATTTTCCTCCAATTTTGGGCACAAAAAAACTTGCCCTTTGGCAAGTCTGTTTATACAGTATTTACTAAAAGGTTCCTTGTACGCAAGAAGCAAAAGCTTTTGCATACTTCAATATTAAATTATTGATTCATCACCATATCTACTTTTCTCATAATTTAATCAGCCCCTTTCGTAAGCAAATTGAAGTCATTGATATCAACTTAATTAGTATAAATCTTGTGATATCTAAAGTCAAGAATATTTTTCCATATCTAAAACTAAACTTTATTACTTTTCTTTTTAGAACATAAAGTGTTTCGTTGCAAAATTCATAAGTGACACCACCTCAGTTACTTTCTATTCCAATGATAAAACTCTCTTAAATCTTCCTTTACATCTAACGGTAGCTGGCTTTTCTTAACTCCTAAAATTGCACCTTCCAACGCAAGAAGTTTGTGAATACAAGCCGAACTGTCAATTTGTTGTATTTGAAGCCACGCGTGCTTTGCGCCTAACTGCCTCAAATCTTCATATGTAAAAATTCCTACTTCATTGAGTTGCTTTTCTAACACGGTACCAATATTAGGCAAATACGTTAATTGCGAGTTTTGACAATCACTATTTTTCTCCATTCTATATATCCTTCCCTATCTATAAAATATGTTTCTATAAATAAAGATGCTTCAAAAAAAGAAAGTTACGCCTTTTTGCTATTTTCTTGTAAAAATATCTCTCTATACAGATTACACCCCTCCATCCAGTCAAAAAAAGTGTATGATCTACACCACCTGCAAAAGTCTGCCCTTGAAGAGCAGTTCCCATCGCTAGTGGATTATAGTAAAATAAATATCTATTGACCACACAAAATTTATGATATATACTAATCAATGTTGGGAATGAAGTTCTCCCAAGGGAAACCTAAACTGCTTATTATAGCTGATGACTTCTGCGAAATTATGACGCAGGGAGCATCAGCTTTTTTGCGATTAAAAGGAGGATATTTATGTTAACATCATTATCACTTATTTTTCTTGTAGGACTTGCATTAGGTGCAATCTGTTCAAAGCTGAAATTACCGAGGATTATTGGTATGTTGCTTACAGGTATTGTTCTTGGACCATATGTATTGGATTTTCTTGACCCATCGATACTGTCTATTTCTGCAGAACTTCGCGAGATCGCCTTAATCATAATTTTATTAAAAGCTGGATTATCACTCGATTTACATGAACTGAAAAAAGTCGGAAGACCAGCCATCTTATTGTCATTTATTCCAGCATCCTGTGAAATAATCGCTTATGTATTGCTTGCACCTGCGATCTTAGGAATTACAAGAGTTGAAGCAGCTGTAATGGGTGCGGTACTTGGAGCTGTTTCACCAGCAGTAGTCGTACCAAGAATGGTTCAGTATATGGAAACAAAATGGGGTACAAAAAAGGCAATTCCACAGATGATTATGGCTGGTGCCTCTTGTGATGATATTTTTGTAATTGTGCTTTTTACAACATTTCTTGGAATAGCACAGGGTAGAAGTGTTGATCTCATGAATTATGCGAATGTACCAATTTCAATTCTACTGGGAATTCTTTTAGGAGCAATTACAGGGTACTTACTCTATCATTTTTTTGAGACAGCCTATTCTCAAAAACATTATGTACGAAATAGCATGAAGGTTATAATAATTTTAGGTATATCTTTCTTATTGATTGCTATTGAAAGCTGGCTAGAAGGAAAAGTGGCAGTATCAGGATTACTGGCTATAGTTAGTATGGCGTGTGTTTTTAAAATGAAAAGCACGAGTTTTGTTTCTAACCGACTATCTGAAAAGTTTGGAAAGCTATGGCTTGCTGCTGAAGTCATATTGTTTGTCCTTGTAGGTGCGGCAGTTGATATAAGATATACTTTAGAAGCAGGATTCGCTGCATTGGCCATGATTATGATTGCATTAATCATAAGGGCATGTGGAGTCTTATTTTGTACTGTAAAGACTAATTTAACATGGAAGGAAAGATTATTCTGTGTTATTGCATATCTTCCAAAAGCTACAGTACAGGCAGCAATTGGTTCTGTTCCACTTGCATCTGGTCTTGAATGTGGAAAAATAGTTTTATCTGTTGCCGTCATGGCAATCATCATTACTGCACCATTGGGAGCATTAGGCATGGATAGCACTTATAGGAAACTGCTTGAAAGAGAATCTAAGTAGCCAAAAACTCCCGTTTACCGCTTTATCAAGAGAGGATTTTAATCGAAAATAGGCAACTCCATTTGATCCCCACGTTCTTCACATTTTACAGATTTCATTGCTCTCACATTAATTTTCTCATCACCTTTAAGATTGGCCACCAATAAGGGTGAATCTATATCATAATGTGCACAATAATCATTTACATGCTCATAGTTATAATTAGCATAACAATATTTGCAAAAATGTTTACATGTATTATATTGACCTATATCAATGCTTTTTACGCAGCCGCATATATCTCGCTGAGTATCATCTTTATTAACACTTAATTTAGAACCAATGATTTGTGAAACAAGTCGATCATCAATACATTTTCCATGCTTGATTCCATATTGAGTCAAGTCAATTTTCTCTGAACATGATTCCATTTCGATGTTATATTTTTTTGCGATGTTAGACAATATATTAGCGATTTGATACATTTCATCTGTTGTTAATTGTTTTAAATGTAAATCTTTTGTATTACGTATAGTCTTTGAATATAAATCTAAAAAACTTATGATGCATTTTTTTGTATATCCGCTTAGTCTTTTACACATTGCTTCAAACCATAATTCATGGTATTCAAGAGTATATTTTTCATTTAAAAAGATAGGGTCATATCTCCAAATAACTCGTTCTTTACCCAATTTATCAGATAATCTTTTAAATGTGTTTATTACTTCGTTTTTATTATTAATACCAGGTTCAATATCACTTTGATATGATGTAATCGTAAATTGAAAATAATATTTAAACCCTTTTTCATCCAGTAAATGAAGTTTATTAATCATAGGTTCTGCATTTTTTGTCCAAAACACAAAACAATCAACGATATTTGCATTTAAATAAATCTTACTCACTTGTTTACGGTTCATAGGATTGAGAACATATAAAAATCCTTCTTCTAACCTCTTAATAAACCAGTCACTATAAAAAGCTGGTATATCAGTTCGTCTACTCACACTTATAATCATTTACTCACCGCCTAATCTATTAAAAATGCCTTTTCGTTTCATTCTTTTCGTTTCATTCTTTACATCTCTTTGTCATATTTGAAGCGATAGTAAAGACCATAAGTAACTACAAATAAATAAGCAAAAACCAGCAATAAAACAGCTATCGTATCTATACCCATTAAAGCATATGAGAGCATTAATGCTCCAAATACAAAAATCATAATATCATAAGCTTTGGCTTTTGCGGAGTTCCTAATAGCAACATTCCGTTCATCTTTTTTATCAATTTCCAGTTGCTTTTGGATTTCAGGACTGTTTTTCAAGGCTTCTCGACTGATGATATTTCCCATGCCATGACCAAAAATACCACATCCAAGACCTATAAAAATGTATGGTAAGGCTTTCATAAATCCTTGTGGGTCAGTAATTGTTTTTACAAAAATCAATCCCGTGCCAAACATTAATATTCCTATTACTGTTATAATATAATCCATTCCATTCCTTTTCATTTCTCTTCCTCCTCATAAATAAATATTTCCTCGATACTCATATCAAAATAACGCGCTATTTTAAATGCTAAAATTATTGACGGGTTATATCGTCCGTTTTCAAGAGAACCGATAGTTTGCCGGGATACTTCCAAAGCAATTGCCAGTTCTTCCTGCTTGATACCTCGTTGTTTTCTGATTTCTTCTAATCGATTTAGCAAGTTTTCGCTCCTTTCTATGGAAAGTATACTTTCCATATAGCTATTATATCAACTTTCCGTAAAATGTCAAGTAAACTTTCCATAATACGATTTTACATTTATTATTCACCTGTGGCGCTCATTGTTGACTCAGTTTTCTTCCAATCAATAGAGTACACCAATCATTGATGTGTATCAAAAGTAGACTTGCTTTTTATGCTGTTTACATCCTTGACTTTACATGGTATAATTTAACAGATTTGTGAGTAAAATACTTGCTTATATAAAAGATTAGAATGTGGGGTGTACTTTGGGCAGAGTTAATGAAAAATCTAGATTTTTGTACATTGATAACTTACGTTTATTTATGATTATTTTAGTTGTAACACTACATTTAGCCGTAACATATAGTGGGATTGGCAGCTGGTACTATATGGATTCAAAGGAGTTGGATATATTATCTTATGTGTTCTTTGGTTTATTTCAATCGTTTACCCAAGCATATTTTATGGGTTTTCTATTCTTGATATCCGGTTATTTTGTAGCTAAATCCTACGATAAGAAGGATAGTAAAAAGTTTATTACAGATAGGCTAATCCGATTGGGTATACCAACTTTAATTTATATGCTGGTAATTCATCCTTTTAATGTGTACGTATTACTTGGGCATACTTGGGCAAGGCCGATATTTTTTAAATTTTATTTTAATTACATAATAAGTTTCGATTTTATTGGGGAGAGTGGCCCACTTTGGTTTGCTTTTGCATTATTGATTTTCAACTGTGTCTATGTTCTTGTACGTATTCTTACTACGAATAGTAAAGTAAAGCAGCAAATGAAGGTTCCTGGTACAAAAGAGATACTTCTTTTGATTTTACTGATTGGGGTAGCTGCATTTCTTATCAGGCTGGTCCAACCTATCGATACGAGTATTATTAATATGCAGCTTTGTTTCTTTTCTCAATATATTATTCTATTCATAATTGGTGTCAAAGCAGGAAGATACGATTGGTTTTCAAAGATTACTTATCAAGTAGGTCGAAGATGGCTTTTTGCAGCTCTTGTTCCTGGAATAATAATTTGGATTGTTTTAATGGTGGTGGGAGGAGCTCTGGACGGAGGCTTTGACTTATATAAAGGCGGCCTTAATTGGCAGAGTGCAGCCTATGCATTATGGGAAACTTTTGTAGCTGTATCCATGTCTATAGGATTGATTGGAGTATTTAGGGAGAAATATAATAAACAGACTAAGCTAGTAAAGGTTTTATCGGATAACTCCTTCGGAGTTTACATGTTCCATGCACCGATTATTATATCTATATCTTTAATTATGACGAACCTTCAGTTATATCCAATCGTTAAGTTTTTCTTTGCTTGTATCATCGGACTACCGCTTAGTTTTACGCTTTCACATTTCGTATTCCGACGGATAACATTATTAAAAAAAGTATTATAATAACTTGAAAGATATAAAGAAGAGGATACATAAATAATAGAAATTCGAGTCGATTTCGGGCAAAAACGGAATCGTCGTATTCAAACATACTTAATAAGTTAAATTAATCAATACCACCAGCTTAATGAAGTTGTAAAATGAAAGTAGACAAGGAATATAACCACCTTGTCTACTTATACTATTCAATGGGTACTGATGGCATACCCTTTTTTATCCAAATCAATATGCTAGTTTGCTTGCGTTCTGTTTTACTCATTTTATGATATACTTTTATATAATAACTAATAAAATAAAGTAGTAAAAAAGCTATACCGATATCCAAGTAGACATCTTTTAAATCAAATATAAACCAATCAAATAACATTAAAAAGTCTAAACTACCACCCCAAAATACCACATCAATAAATGAACATGTTAAGCCTGAAATATAAAATAATAACATCCCATCTTGAAACTTCTTTCCTTGAATCCAAAGAAATGAGCAATAACGATATAATAAAATAATTACTGTTAAAAAGAATATCTGCATGACTAGCATAAGTATTAAAGGTGTTTTATACTCAAGAATACTAGCAATCCAGTTCAAATTTGTGTTTTGCTTAGGTCTAAGAAAAAGAATATTAGGAAGTAATACTATATTTGCATTGATACAAAAATTTAAAATTAACAATTTGATTGTTTGGTCTATAGAAACTAGTCCAATGAAAATTACGAATAACTTTTTCAATGTTTTTTCTCCCCTCAGAAAAGAATATTAATAGTTACAAATTTACCTTTATCTTTTCCCGCTGCAAGGTGAACTACCAATAAAATATATATTTTTTGTTTGACATTTCAAAAGTGACATTTTTAACCTCCTAATAATTTGATTAACAGATTTATACATCGGATAATATAATATTATAAGACATTTTATCAATATAGGTACTCGCGACTATGAATGAAATAATAGATTTTGATCTTATTGATTCGAATATAAGAAATGGGGTTTACCAATGTATTGGCTCAGGGTCTGGTAGAATAGTGTATGATTTAGAAAATGATTATGTTGTCAAAGTTGCAAAGAACAACAAAGGGATTGCACAAAACAAAGTTGAGAATCATATCTCCTTATCTGATCACTCTAGTATCTATGCTAAAGTTATAAAAGTATCTGAAGATTTTCGAATGCTGATTATGGAGAAAGCCGTCCATATTAAGGATTTCTCTGAAGTAAGGAGATATTTTAATGTACAGAGTAATCGAGAACTTTTTCAAGTACAAGAGATTAGGCACGTTCTTATAAATCATAGTATACTACTGAATGATTTATATCGAACTGCTAACTGGGGTATGATTAACAATCGTCCTGTCATTATTGATTACGGTTTTACTCAGGCAGTCAGGAGAAAATATTATTCACCTTTTAACCTAATGTAGTTCAGCATT
>JAEYPP010000038.1 GCA_023410575.1 Bacillota bacterium
GCCCATTAAAGCGGTACGCGAGCTGGGTTCAGAACGTCGTGAGACAGTTCGGTCCCTATCCGGCGTAGGCGTAGGATATTTGAGAGGAGCTGTCCTTAGTACGAGAGGACCGGGATGGACTGACCTCTGGTGTATCGGTTGTTCTACCAAGAGCATGGCCGAGTAGCCAAGTCGGGACGGGATAAACGCTGAAGGCATCTAAGCGTGAAGCCCCCCTCAAGATAAGATATCCCATAGCACAAGCTAGTAAGACCCCTTGAAGACGACAAGGTTGATAGGACAAAGGTGGAAGTGTGGTAACACATGGAGCTGATTGTTACTAATAGGTCGAGGGCTTAACCTTAAAGGTTTAAATCTGGAATAGTATTCAATGTTTGGTAACAATTATTAATAGAAAAACCTTTTCAAATAATGAATTGTATGATACAATTCAAAAGTGATGAAAGTCACTTATATTTGGCCCGGTGGCTCAGTTGGTTAGAGCGCCGCCCTGTCACGGCGGAGGTCGTGGGTTCGAGTCCCATCCGGGTCGTTTGTATGGAAACATACAACGATATTATCTAATGAATATCCCAGGGATCTTAGCTCAGCTGGGAGAGCATCTGCCTTACAAGCAGAGGGTCACAGGTTCGAGCCCTGTAGGTCCCATAGTTAATTATTAATTAACTAACATGAATTTTTGTGGGCAATATAAGTAAGACTTTAATGCCATGTCAATTAGGAATGGATATGCCGACGTGGCTCAATTGGCAGAGCAGCTGACTTGTAATCAGCAGGTTATCGGTTCGAGTCCGATCGTCGGCTCTGGAATTTGGATGGGTTCCCGAGTGGCCAAAGGGGGCAGACTGTAAATCTGTTAGCGACGCTTTCGAAGGTTCGAATCCTTCTCCATCCACTGATCGTTATAGCAACGATAGCAAGTTATAACAATCAAACAAATAATATCGCGGGGTGGAGCAGTCTGGAAGCTCGTCGGGCTCATAACCCGAAGGTCATAGGTTCAAATCCTATCCCCGCAATTAGTTCCTCAATTTAATATAGAGAAACAAAATTATGCCCAGATAGCTCAGTCGGTAGAGCAGAGGACTGAAAATCCTCGTGTCACTGGTTCGATTCCGGTTCTGGGCATTTGCTTTGTAAAAATACAAGCAATCGTAATTTCATAAGCATGGGACATTAGCTCAGTCGGTAGAGCACTTGACTTTTAATCAAGGTGTCCCGGGTTCGAATCCCGGATGTCTCATTAATTAAAAGACATAAGCAGTTTTGCTTATGTCTTTTTTAGGTTTTATATCTATTGTAGGGAAATATAACGGTATAATCGAAATTGACCATACTGATACTTACTTTTCAGTACTTATATTAGTAAAAGTAGTATAGATGTTATTTATATTAATTATTCTTGGTCAAGTGAATTCCTTTATTGCTTTTATAAAATCATCAAACATAGCACTAGCACTTGGCTTTGCACCAGCACCTTGACCATAAAACGCTCGTTCTTGACTCTCACTAGTTTGAATAATAATAATATTGTTATTTTCTTTTACAGTTGCTAACAAAGTATCTTTATGAACCTCCTTTGGACCAATAAAGACAGTAATCCCTTTTTTAGTTTGCTCTATACAGAAGATAGGCTTAATTAAATAATCATTAAGTTTGGCTTTCGTAATATAATTATTTGTAATCGTGCTTATTGATATTGGCTTAATAAGATCTGAATTTATCCATTGATTCATTCCAAATCCTATCATAATAATTGATTTGAATAAAGAATCATAACCATCTACATCTTCTTTGGGATTGTTCTCAGCATAACCCTTTTCTATTGCTTTTTGTAGAGCATCTAGGTAATCAAGATTATGTTCACTCATCTCATTTAGAATGTAATTAGAGGTGCCATTGCAAATTCCATATATCTTTTTAATTTTCTCACATTTTCCCATAGTCTCAAAAACAGAACTGATAGGTATGGAACCTCCTACTGTTGCATCATAGTGAAAGATGGCATGATGATGATTCACTGCAGTAATAATTTCTTTTCCGTAAAGTGCGAGACATTTCTTACTAGACATAATGATAGCCTTTTTCTCTTGTATTGCTGATAATATCAACTCACGAGTGAGTTCTACACCATTCCCACCAAGACACTCTATAACAATATCAGCATTTTCAATTGCCTCATACGGATTGGTCGTGAGACATAACTTGGATATATCAATAGAACGTTTTTTGGTAATGTCTCTTACAAAAACCTTATTGATGATAATATCGATACCATAAATATCAGAAATGGTTGAGATATTTTCAGTAATATAATCCATTAACTTCGCTCCAATTGTTCCTAATCCTAAAAAGGATATTTTTAATTTCTTCATGAACCTCACCTACTCATTCTTGTTTTTTTGTAACATTATGGTATCATGGTATTATTAATTAGTAAAATTCATAGTTTTGATAATATGATTCAATTTTTTTGAAGTCACGAGTGAATCCTATTATCATGGATAGGGATTGTGATAATTTGTTATAACCGTATCAATAGAGTTTTACCTTTTGAAATGCTTCATAAGTAAACATTAGGTGTTAGTAGATATTTTTATCTATACTATTAAATAAGGTTATGGGAGGTATAAAGATGGAAATTCGGAATCTAATTACATTTCAAAAGATTTATGAAAACAGAAGTTTTACAAAGGCAGCAATTGAGTTAGGGTATTCACAGTCGACAATAACGATGCAAATGAAGCAGCTAGAAGGAGAATTAAACATTAGATTATTCGATCGAATAGGAAAAACGGTGAGCGTTACAAGTGAAGGGGAACGTTTTATAAAGTATGCGAACGAGATTATTACCTGTTCTAAGAATGCGATTGCAGACCTTAATTCAGAATTAAAACCAAGAGGGGAATTAAGAATTGGAATTCTAGAATCTGTATGCACGGCATTTCTACCTCAGATATTACATCAATATCATATAACTTATCCAGAGGTATCTACTATTATTCAAATAGGTACATTTGATGAATTGACGACAATGATGAATACGAATAAAGTAGATTTGCTATGGACATTTGATCAACCATTACAAGTACCAGAATGGGAAAAGGCATTTTATTATGAAAGTTCAATTTCTATTATCTGCTCACCTAAAAATCCGCTAAGTAAAAGAAAGAAATTATCTCTTTATGATATTAAGGATCAAACATTTATATTTACAGAGAGAAACTGCAGTTATCGCAAGGTATTTGAAGAACACTTAAATTCAATTGGAATTCATCCGAATATCTTCTTAGAGATTGGAAATACTGAGATTATAAAAAAATTTGTTGAGGCAGATATAGGAATTGCTGTATTACCTCATTTCACTTTATTAGAAGAGCTGGTGACAAAACAGCTAAATATAATACATATAGAAGATTATAAGTTATTGATGCAAGGTCAATTGTTTTACCATAAGAGTAAATGGATATCACCAGCTCTTTTTGAGTTTATTCAATTGGTAAAGGAGTATAACTTTCATGAAAATGAGCTTCTTTAAAAGGCAATTTTATTATGTAGTACTTTCCAATAAGTGATTCTTTTGAAATTAACCTTCATGAAAATACTCCTGCTTTAATATGTATTTAACTTGCTGGTTGTGGTTTTTTCTTGCCAGTAAAGTTATCTGTAACTACCTTCAAAATGCAAATGGAGCTCGCTTGGGTTACATTAAAATCGATTTCAAGATTCGCTTGATGTTTCATTAAGAGAGAAAGTGCTTTACGTTTTTCTTCTACACCATCTACAAAATCAACATTTCCAAAACCGATGATACTAGAATAATAGTATCCTGAATTGCAAGGCGTTTCATTTGCAAAGATAGGTTCTCCCTCTAAACACATTTCAAAACAAACAGAGTTATTCTTATGTAAAATATCAATTTTACGACCCTCTTTTGCGCAATGAAAATACAGAGTGAGTGTATGATCTTCAAGTTCATAACAATAGCTTAGAGGAATTACATATGGATATCCATCATCTATCATTGCGAGATGACATGTTTTACAAGTGGAAAGAATCTCTTGCATCTGGTTCAAATCAGTTATTTCACGATCGGCTCTTCTCATTATTTTAACTCTCCTTCTAAAATTTAACTCCTGTTTCTATTCGGTTGTCATCAAAGGAATAAAACAGGAGTTTTTTAAGATAATTCACTTAAAATAGCTGTTAACATCAAGTTGAACACCTATTTACATATGTAGCTATAAATTTAGTCCACTAGCTTCATCACAACCTAACATGATATTCATGCACTGGATAGCTGCGCCGGAAGCACCTTTACCTAGATTATCAAAACGGGAAGATATCACAATACGATCATTATTACCTGTTACGTAGATTTGAAGACCATCCCATCCGGAGCATCCGTTACCACTTAAGAAGCCTTGAACTTGTGATTCACATCCAAAGGGCATAACTTTAACAAATTGTTGATTTTCATAGTAAGTTTGAAAGAAATTGTGGATAAGTTCAGGCGTTTGATTGCAACATAGTAATTCAGTATATAGTGGAAGGGAAACAACCATGCCGCTATAGTAATCTGCTACAATTGGAGAAAAAAGTGGTTCCTTTGACAATCCCGCAATTAGTTTCATTTCTTTTAAATGTTTATGTACTTGACTAAGTGCATATTCTCGAGGAGCACTATATTCAACAGACCGATTCTTATCTTCATATTCAGCAATCATCTTCTTTCCACCACCACTGTATCCAGTAAGAGAAAAAGCAGCTACAGGATAATCCTTAGGTAAGATGCCACCTGATATTAATGGATAAAGAAGAGAAACCAGTCCCGTAGCATGACATCCCGGAACAGCAATACGTTTTCCTGTTCGAATTGCTTCTCTGTGTTTCATTGATAATTCTGGGAATCCATAACTCCAACCTTCCTCAGTACGGTGTGCTGTTGATGAATCAATAATTTTGACATTATCATTCTCTACTAGTGAAACAGCTTCCCTAGCAGCAACATCTGGTAAACAAAGAAAAGTAATATCGGAAGAGTTAATTAGTTTTTTTCGTTCTAGTGTATCTTTTCTTAATTCTGGAGCAATTGTTAGTAGCTCAATATCATTACGTTTTTGGAAACGTTCATGTATTCTAAGCCCAGTTGTTCCTTCACTACCATCAATAAATACTTTAGTTTTCATTTCAACCTCCTGTGTATAAACTTACAATTAAATGATTATTTATGTAATTATATAACTTTATTCTATAATATGTCAATATTAAATACAATGTATTTTAAAAAGATGAGATATATTCATATTAGGTAATAGACGTAAGTTAACGGATATTTATACTATACATAGAAATCAATTAATATTACTAGTGATTAAGATTGATTTGGTATATCAATCTATTTGGAATAATAAATGTTTGAATGAGATACAATTGAATGTGACCTAGCTTTATGATATACTATCAAAGTAATTTTAAAATGATATGTGTCACCTCCTACATCTTAGGTTATGTGTTACAGTTTTTTCTACCTAAGTCATGGAGGTGATTTTTGTATTAGGAATCTTTATAGATTTCCTATCGTATACTTAAGCTTTATAATAAGTTTACTATGAAAAAGAGGAGGATGTCGCTTAAGCGATTCATTAAATAATGGAATATCTACAAAATGAAGCAGCAAGATGCTTAAAATGCAAAAGCCCAAAATGCCAAAAAGGTTGTCCAATTCAAACTTTTATCCCTGAGGTAATACGTTTATTTGAAGAGAATAAAATACATGAAGCAGGAAAGCTTCTATTTGATAATAATCCACTTTCAGCCATTACAGCAATTGTTTGTCCACATGAGGATCAATGTAAAGGCAATTGTATTCGGGGAATAAAAGGAGAACCAATCAATTTCCCAGAGATTGAACGCTATGTATCTGAAAAGTATTTAGAGGAATTAACGATAGAGAGGGAACCAGATAACCATAAGAATATAGCAATTGTAGGTTCTGGTCCAGCAGGTATAACCGTTGCAATTCTTTTGGCGCAAAAGGGATACCGTGTTACAATGTTTGAGCTAAGAGATCGGATTGGTGGTGTTCTTACTTATGGAATTCCAGAGTTTCGTTTACCAAGACGAATTATAAAATATCTTGAAGCAAAATTAATACAGCTTGGAGTAAGAATCAAACCAAACACGTTGGTTGGTCCAGTCATTACACTTGATAAGCTTCTTAAGGATGGTTATAATGCAATCTTTATTGGTACTGGTGTATGGAGTCCCAAAACGCTTAACATAAAGGGTGAAACTTTAGGTCATTCTTTTTATGCGATTGATTATCTTAAAAATCCTAGTGTCTATAACTTAGGAAAACGAGTTTGTGTTATTGGTGCTGGCAATGTGGCTATGGATGCAGCTAGAACTGCAAAGTATTATGGCTCTGATGAAGTTACAGTTTGCTATCGTCGTGATTTTGAAGATATGACAGCTACAAAGTTTGAGATTAAGGAAGCCAAAGATGAAGGGGTAAAGTTTGATTTATATAAGAGTCCAATTGAAATTGTTGACGAAGGTGTAGTCTTTATTTCAACCAAGAAGGTTACAAAAGAGGATGGTAGTACATCACTTGAAACCATTCCAGGCACTGAGGAGCTATTTCCTTGTGATAATGTAATAATTGCAGTTAGTCAATCACCACAAAGGCATATTGTAACAACAAGTCCTGAGTTAGAGACGAAGTATGGTTTATTAGTTACTGATTCCATTGGTCATACTACAAAAAAAGGAGTATTTGCATGTGGAGATGTAGTTAGTGGTGCGAAAACAGTAATTGAAGCAGTTGTTGCAGCTAAAACAGTAGCACAAAGTATAGATGATTACTGTAAATCAATATAAATAGGGAATGCTTATATTAACTTAACAACACAATAGAACATGTAAAACAAGGAAAAATTCATTTTGCGAACTTTTCCTTGTTATCAAATTATAGCACAAAAACTATGGCATACCAAGTCATAGTTTTTGTGCTATAATAAGAAAAATGAAAAGCGTCATTAGATTATAATTATCCTAGTGAAGTGCTTCCCGTTAGATCATGATCTATACGTTTTGAAGTACTAAATCTTGGATTATAAAAAGCTACAAAGAAATCATACATATAATTAAAGTAATAATGGAGATGATATTATGGATGAAAAAATAGAACAGTTATCTAGAATAATCAGAGAGAGTGAAAATATTGTTTTTTTTGGTGGAGCTGGCGTTTCTACTGCTTCAAATATACCAGACTTCAGGAGTTCAAACGGTCTTTATAGTAAGAAATTAAATCGTAATTTTACACCAGAACAGGCAGTATCACATACTTTCTTTATACGATATCCAGAGGAGTTTTTTAACTTTTATAAGCAGAACTTAGTTTATCAAGAGGCAGAGCCAAACGACTGCCATATTGCATTGGCAAAGTTAGAAGAGATGGGAAAACTTAAAGCGATTGTAACTCAGAATATAGATGGTTTACACCAAGCAGCAGGAAGCAAGAAGGTATTTGAACTTCATGGTTCGGTACATCGTAATTATTGCATGAAATGTCATGCATTTTATGATGCAGATTTTGTGCTACGCTCAGAACAAATTCCAAAGTGTACAGTTTGTGGTGGCATGGTAAAACCAGATGTAGTTTTATATGAAGAAGGACTAGATCAAGAGGTCATAACAGGGGCAGTAAATGCAATCACTAATGCAGATACCTTAATTATTGGAGGAACATCATTGATTGTTTATCCAGCAGCAGGGCTTATCAACTATTTTAGTGGAAAGAATTTAATTCTTATTAATAAAAGTACGACGTTTGCAGATAAAAAAGCAAACTTAGTAATTAATGATGACATTGCAAAAGTTATGAAGGAAGTAGTATAAAATAGCAATTTTTATGAGTAAAACTTGCATTTTTTGTATTGAGATATTAACCATATCATGTTAATATGAGTATGATTATGCGTGATAGGTATTTATTGTAAGAACGCATCAAATTGAAATTTGATAGATTCTAGGAGGAGAACAGATGAACAACATTGATAGTATGTCGGTAAATGCCATTCGTGTATTAGCAGCAGATTCCGTACAGAAGGCAAATTCAGGACACCCAGGACTTCCATTAGGTTGTGCTGGCATAGCATATGAATTATGGGCAAACCATATGAAACATAATCCTGCAAATCCGGATTGGGCAAACAGGGATCGCTTTATTCTTTCAGGAGGACATGGTTCAACTTTATTATACTCCCTATTACATTTATTTGGTTATGGCTTAACTAAGGAAGATTTGATGCAATTCCGTCAGTTGGATTCATTAACACCAGGTCATCCAGAATATCGTCATACAAAAGGTGTAGAAGCTACAACTGGACCTTTAGGTGCCGGTATGGCAATGGCAGTTGGTATGGCAATGGCTGAGGAACATCTTGCTGCAAAATTTAATAAAGAAAACTTTCCAGTAGTAGACCATTATACTTATGTACTTGGTGGTGATGGCTGTATGATGGAAGGTATTACTTATGAGGCATTTTCATTAGCTGGTACATTAGCTCTTAATAAATTGATTGTTTTCTATGATTCAAACAAGATATCAATTGAGGGAAGTACAGATATAGCATTTACTGAAGATGTAGTAAAACGTTTTGAAGCATTTCATTTCCAAACAATCGTAGTAGAAGATGGTAACAACTTAGAAGAGATTGGTAAAGCAATTGAGACTGCTAAGGCAGATAAGACTCGTCCAAGTATGATTTTATGTAAGACCCAAATTGGTTTTGGCTGTCCAGCAAAGCAAGGAAAGGCGAGCGCTCATGGTGAACCTCTTGGAGCAGACAACGTACTTGCATTGAAGGAAAACATAAATTGGCCATCCAAAGAGGCTTTCTATGTTCCAGATGAAGTGTATGCAAACTATAAGGCAATCTCAGAAAAGAAAGCAGAAGATGAAGCTGCTTGGAATGCAATGTTTGCTGAGTATGCAAAACAATACCCTGAGATGAAAGAAATGTGGGACAAGGAGTTTGATTTAGACGTAGCAAAAGAGTTAATTAGTAACGATGATTTCTGGAAGTATGATGAGAAACCAGAGGCTACTAGAAACCTTTCCGGAGTAGTAATCAATCGTTTGAAAAAGTATGTTCCTAACTTAATTGGTGGTGCAGCAGATTTGTCTCCTTCTACAAAGACATATATGAATGACGAGGGTGATTTTAGCAAGGACAACCGCCTTGGAAGAAATCTTCACTTTGGTGTTCGAGAATTATCAATGGCTGCAATTGGAAACGGTATGGTACTTCATGGACTTCGTGCTTATGTTTCAACCTTCTTTGTATTCAGTGATTACGTAAAACCAATGGCACGTTTATCTTCTCTTATGAGAATCCCAACAACCTATGTTTGGACACATGATTCTATTGGTGTTGGTGAAGATGGTCCAACCCATGAGCCAATTGAGCAATTAGCAATCTATCGAGCAATGCCAAACTTCCATGTATTCCGTCCGGCAGATGCAACAGAGACAATTGCAGCTTGGTATAGTGCAGTAACTTCCAAAGAAACTCCAACTGCTCTTGTTTTAACAAGACAGAACTTACCACAGCTTGCTGGTTCCTCTAAGGAAGCATTAAAAGGTGGATATATCCTAGAAGATTCAACAAAAGAAACTCCAGATGCAATTATTATTGCTTCTGGTTCAGAAGTGTCTCTTGCAGTAGAAGCAAAAGCTGAACTTGCGAAGGAGGGAATCGATGTACGTGTTGTAAGTATGCCATGTATGGATTTATTTGAGGAACAGTCAGAAGAATATAAAGCTAGTGTTCTTCCAAAAGAAGTTCGTAAGAGAGTTGCAGTAGAAGCTTTAATCGGTTTTGGTTGGGAGAAATATGTTGGATTAGATGGTGCAATTATTTCTATGACTGGCTTTGGTGCATCTGCTCCAGCAGCAACATTATTTGAGAAATTTGGATTTACTACAAAACGTGTTGTAGATACAGTTAAAAGTTTATAATAATAGCAAGAAAGACTTTTCTTGTTCTAGATAAAGGGGCTATTGCATCAGTTGATTGAATAAATCAACTGAGAATAGCTCCCTTTTTTCAATATTTACGCTAATATTGGGACATTCATTGAATACTTTAATATATTTATAATGATTCGTTATTGAAATTCCAAGAATTAATCGTTAAAATGAACTTAACTGGTAACTTTTTCAAGATAAGGAGAACCAAGATGGCAAAAATATTAATTGTAGAAGATGAAGTCAAAATTGCAAGATTTGTTGAACTAGAACTAAAATATGAGGGTTATGAGGTTGAGATAGCTAATGACGGCCGAACTGGACTTGAAAAGGCTTTAAAAGGTGGTGTAGATTTAGTTTTATTAGATATTATGCTTCCAGGACTTAGTGGAATTGAGGTGTGTCGCCGAATACGCTTAGAGTCTAAGGTGCCAATTATTATGTTAACAGCAAAAGATGATGTAACGGATAAGGTAGCTGGATTGGATACTGGTGCAGATGATTATATGACTAAGCCATTTGCCATCGAAGAACTATTAGCAAGAATTCGAGTTGCATTAAATCGCCATAGCAAAGATAAACAAGAAGTAAAGACAGATGTTTTACAGCATGGAGAGTTAACCATTAATCTCTCTAGTCATAGTGCAAGTTATGGTGATGATGAGCTTACACTCACGAAAAAGGAGTATGAATTGTTGGAGTATATGGTGCGCAATAAAAATATTGCGTTAACACGAGAGCAATTATTAAATAACGTTTGGGATTATGAGTACTTTGGTGATACAAACGTTGTGGATGTATACATACGTTACTTAAGGCAAAAAATCGATGATAAGTATGGTATTCATATGATTAACACAGTACGAGGGGTGGGATACATAATTCGAGATGAAAAGTAAAGTGGTAGAAGCAATACGAAAGTTACTGCAAAAAACCGTCTTACCATTAAGAAGAAAGCGCCAAGAAATAGCAGGAGGCATTCGTTTATCAATTACCCATCGTATTGCAATGAATTATTTAAAACTTCTTTTTCTAAATGGTATTATATTTTTTTTAATCTTTCCTTTTTTATATCTGAATGCTCAAAAATCGTTTTATACCGACATGTCAGATAAAATTATAGAAAGTCTAAAAATGAATGCTTGGTCTTTGGGTATGGAGATAAATCCATATTCCAATCAAGGTGTAAACATGATTATGTACGAAACAGAGAAGAATCGAGAGATATATAATGATGTTAATTATAAAATAACAAATACAGGTGGTATATTTAAGAGGTACCATATTAATAATTCCGATCATGCTCATCGGCTTATCATTGACGAAGAAAGTAGGTTTATGATAGGTGAGACAGAGTATCAAGTTATTTTTTATTATAATATGAGCTCTGATTTATCACGTGTAGGACCTTTTATGATTAATTTAATATTTCTTTATCTAGTTATAACGTTCAGTATTATTAAGGAGGGGAAGAAGAACAACATAAAATTGCTTGAGCCCATTCAATCAATGTCTGCAACTGTTAATCGGCTCACAGTAAATAATCTTCACAGTGAGCGCTTATATGTAGAGGGAACCAAGAATGAATTAAAGGATTTGGCAGCAGTGTTTAATAATATGTTAGATCGTATTGAAACATCTTATGAGAGTCAAAAACAGTTTGTATCCAATGCTTCTCATGAGCTAAGAACTCCAATTGCAGTTATTCAAGGGTATGTTAATATGCTAGACCGTTGGGGTTCGAAAGATCAAGCAATCTTAGAGGAGTCAATTGATGCAATTAAAAATGAAGCTAAATCCATGCAGGATTTGGTTGAGAAATTATTATTCTTATCTCGTCATGATAAAAGAACATTGAAGCTAGAAAAGACTCTATTTAACATGCGTCCTGTAGTTGAGGAGATGATAAAGGAAACAAAAATAGTGGCAATTAATCGAGTTATTGAATGTCCATTCTTGGAGGATGTTAAAGTTTACGGTGATAAACAGGCATTAAAACAAGCAATTCGTGTATTTATCGATAATGCAGTAAAATATACAGTAGATGGTGATTCCATTCGAATCTCTTGTAAAAATATACAGGGTGACTGTGTAATTACAGTTGAAGACAGTGGCATTGGAATGACGAGAAGGGATATGGATAATATTTTCGAACGTTTCTATCGATCACATCACGTTAGAGACCGAAAAATTGATGGTCATGGGCTAGGATTATCCATTGCAAAGTTAATAATTATGGCACATACAGGGCGAATCAAAGTCCGTTCACAGTACACAAAAGGAACTAGTTTTATCGTAACGATTCCACGTATCCGTAGGAATGAGTAAAGAAGTGTCTATCAATATTTGTATTTATAGAGAAATACGTATAAAAAAGAGCTATGCACAGCTGATTTTTTCAATCAGCTAGTGCATAGCTTAAAAACACTCTTTTAAGCAATATTTTTGAACTGTGCCATGTATAGATTGTAGTAAATACCCTTCTTAGCGATTAGCTCAGCAGCAGTTCCTTCCTCCATAATACCACCATTATCAATTACAAAGATACGATCAGCCTTTTGAATCGTTGAAAGTCGATGCGCAATAACAAATGAGGTACGCCCTTTTAGTAGAGCTTCAATTCCCTCTTGTACTAATAATTCTGTTTGTGTATCAATACTAGAGGTTGCTTCATCTAGAATTAGTATTCTTGGGCTAGATACCATGGTTCTTGCAAAAGCAAGTAATTGTTTCTGACCAATGGATAATCCAGCTCCTCTTTCTTTTAACCCAGTATCATAACCATTCTCTAATTTCATAATAAAATCATGTGCATTCACTGCTTTTGCGGCGGCAATAATCTCTTCATCCGTTGCATCAAGTTTACCATATCGAATGTTATCTTTGATGGTTCCAGTGAACAAGAAATTATCTTGAGTCATGACTCCCATTTGCTCTCTTAAGCTTTCAATTGATACTTTGGTCAAATCATAGCCATCTACACGAATTACACCACTTTGAATATCATAAAAACGGCTGATTAAATTAATGATTGTAGTTTTACCTGCACCAGTTGGACCAACAAGGGCTATCGTTTCGCCAGGCTTAACATGGAAGCTGACGTCTTCTAAGACTTTGGTATCCTCATCATAAGCAAAGGATACATGCTCAAACTGTACATCTCCTTGAACATTAGGCAATTCAATGACATCTTGGGCATCGATCACATCTGGTTTAGTATCAAGAATTTCAAAAATTCTTTCCGCACCTGTAATGTTTGTGATTAATTGATTATAAAAGTTACTTAGATTTAGGAGTGGATGCCAGAACATTGAGATATAGGAAGCAAAGGCCATTATCGTTCCAACATAAATCTCTCCATTTTGAACCATCTGAACTCCAAAGTAGAATAAACTAAGGGATGCAACACCCCAGCATATATCGATGATAGGTCCAAAGGCATCTGCGTATTTTACTGCTTTAATAAATGATTTACGGTGTTCTACTAGCAACTTATCAAACTCTTCTTGTGCCTCTTCTTCGGCTGAGAAGCTTTGTACAATCTTCATACCAGAAATATTCTCGTGGATAAAGGCATTCAGATTAGAACTTTTTTTTCGGAATACTTGCCATCCTTTATGTGCTCTGGACTGTACAAAGGCTACTCCTATTATCATAACAGGTAAACTAATTAAAGCAGCACAGGCAAGTTTGTAGTTTTTAATAAACATAATTACTACTACTGCGCATATTGTAATAAAATCTGGGATGAGTGTAGTTACGCTGTTACTTAAGACATCCTTTAACGAATTAACATCACCCATAATACGGGCGAGAATCTTACCAGTCGGTCTGGAATCAAAGAACTTAAAGCTTAGTGTTTGGATATGTGTATATAGTTCTTGACGAATTGTAACAAGGACGTCATTCGATAACTTTGCCATGATATACATTCTCACCTTCACTAGTACAATAAATAATCCATTTAGAATAACTGCTACAACGCATAGACGTAACAAGCCTTTTATATCTTTATTTTTTATATAGACGTCAACTGCATTTTCTATAATTAATGGATTTATAAGAGTGATAGCAACACTAAATATCATGATAACAAGTACAATGGCAATGGCTTTTTTATAAGCGAACAAATAACGGAAAAGCCGTAACAAGATCGCTTGTTTTGAGGAATAACTAAGTTTCTCATCATCTTTTGTTGCATTTATTGCCATTCAATCACTTCCTTTCTTTCCTCGCTAAAGGCAGGCTTTATATGTTCAGATTTAAGGAATTCACCATACTGTGCCACATAGGTTTTATAGTAAAGACCTTGTTTTTCTAACAATTCCTGATGTGTGCCACGCTCTGCAATCGAGCCTTCTTCTAAGACAATAATCTCATCAGCATTACGTACAGCGGAGATACGATGAGCAATAATAATTTTAGTCGTATTACCTAACTGGTTAAGAGATTCTTGAATCTGATGCTCGGTTTCCATATCAAGGGCAGAGGTAGAATCATCTAATATGACAACTGGTGCTTGTTTTGCAAATGCACGTGCAATGCTAATTCGCTGTTTTTGTCCACCAGATAGACCAACACCACGTTCGCCAATAATTGTATCATAGCCATCTTCCATCTGTTCAACAAATTCATTAGCTAAGGATAAGGATAACGCAGCTGTTACAGAAGAATCTTCTAATGATTGTTTCATACCTAGCTTAACATTTTCATTAATACTTTCTGAGAATAAGAAAACATCTTGCATAACAATTGCTAGGCTTGATCGCAACTCCTTTAATGATAATTGTGTAATGTCAACTCCATCTAACTTGATACATCCCGAAGATACATCATAGAAACGTTGTAACAGGTTTATAATTGATGTCTTTCCAGAGCCTGTAGCTCCCATAATTCCAATTGTTTTACCAGCAGGTAGATAAAAACTTATGTCATGTAGAATTTCTTTATTATCAAGATTAAAACATACATGATCAAATTCAATACTTCCTTGTACATCTCCAATTGTAAGCGTCTTATCATTTTCTACAATTTCTGGTTTAGTTTCAAAAATCTTTTTAATTTTCTTATTGGATGCATAAGCACTTGCAGCAGCGTTGGATAACCAGCCTATCATCTCAAGTGGCCAGGTAATATTCATGCTGTATTCTACAAATGCACCTAAGGTACCAAGAGAAATTTCGTCAATAATCGTTAGATATCCACCATATAGAATAATGCAAATTGGTAATAACCTAGTGATAATCTGAAAGACTGGCTGATATTTCACTAATACTTTAGATTGACGCATATTTAAATCGTAATATCGTTTATTGTGCGATAAAAATTTCTTGATCTCAAACTTCTCTTTTGCAAATGCTTTTACTGTTCTTACACCAGAAAGATTTTCTTGAGCAATTGTATTAAGCGTAGCATTCTCTTCACTGATTTCTTCATAGATACCGCCAAGTTTGCGTTCCATAACAACAGCCAACACACCTACGATAGGCACGATAATTAGTGGAATAATAAAAAGTTTGTTATTTAACTGAAACATACAATACAATATGATAGAAGTATGTATAATCACTTCTGCAATTAGCATACTGACATAATTGAATGCATCCCAGATACGATCAACATCATCCTTCACACGGGACATAATTTCACCCGTATTTGTTTTATCAAAAAAGCTAACGGATAAGGTTTGAATATGATGAAAAAGCCTTTTACGAATATCAAGTGAGATTTTCGAAGAGGTGCAATCAAAGGTAAGTTCTTTTAAATATCCAAAGATACAGCGACCCAATCCTATTAGAAATAATCCAACTAGTAACTTTGGTAATAAAGAATTTTTCCCATCTGTAATAACATCATCAATAATTAGCTTTGTAATCTGAGGGTTTAACATATCCAAAGTCACCGTTATTACAATACATGACAGTGCAAACACATATCGGTACCAGTACTTTTTTAAGTAATATGTTATTTTCATAAAATAGTTTTCCTCCTTGTCTCTGATGTTGCATATGACCAAGGTAAATAACGTTTTGGATGCTGATTCGACAAAAGCGTTAGACTTGCGCGCGACGCGCCAGATTAAAGGTTTTTCACAGGTAAACCTAAAAAAGACAATAAAAAAGCCGCGGCAAGATACCACGGTATTCCTTCATATAATATGAGAATTACATATACATACCAGAGGTTGACTTGCATAAAGTTATAAAGTTGTAATTTGCACAAATTTGTTTATTCATAATCTACCTCCTTCTTTTATGATCCTAAAATGTGCTTTTAGGTATAGTATAGTGTATACGTTACTTTTGCATTATATTACCAATGCTTGTTCATGTCAACCCCTTAAATTGTTTAAGTAAAATATTTAATTGCATACATTATAAGAAATCATGAAAACAGAGTATATCGTTAAACCTTTCTTGGGTCTAATATTTGGAGTAACAATTATTTTAGTTTCTTATATTACTTCCATGCTTATTACGTATCGTATCCGAAAGATTTCAGCTTATGCATTAGTAACAGAATAGGGATAGTGGAAATTAATATGAGTCAAGCATACAACAAGTTGTATTTTTGTATGCTTGACTTTTGAAGTTGTAGAGAATAATACGTAGTTCTTTAGGTTATATTAACAAACTATTAAACTTTAGTTAAGAATAGAAAACTTCAAAATTTGTTCATAATTATATGATATAATGAAGTTAGTAACTTGGGTCATTAATACATATTTATTAAAGTTATGGGAAAGAAATAAACATAGATGTTTTTAATACATAGGAAAGATTGAACGAAAAGGAATAGGTGATTGCATGGAACTTCCGATCTTTTATGATCAGGCTGAGGAGTGGAATCGAGCTTTATTGTTATATGATTCTGCACTAAAAGAGGTTAATACAAAATTAGAGATATTAAATAATGAATTTAAGCTAGCACATCAGTATAATCCAATTGAACATATAACATCAAGGTTAAAATCTCCTCAAAGTATTGCAAAAAAAATCCGACATAATGGAATGGAGCTTACAGTTGAAAACATTATCAGATATATTAATGATGTAGCTGGTGTACGAATTATCTGTTCTTTTACTTCAGATATTTATCGTATTGCAGACTTAATTGCAAAGCAGAACGATGTGAAGGTACTAAAAGTCAAGGATTATATTATGAATCCAAAAGAAAATGGATATATGAGTTATCATATGATTATTTCAGTTCCTATTTTCTTATCAGATGAGGTAATTGACACGAAAGTAGAAATCCAAATTCGTACAATTGCAATGGATTTTTGGGCAAGTTTAGAGCACAAGATGTATTATAAATTTGAAGGGAATGCACCTACTCATATTCGTAGAGAGTTAAAAGAATGTGCAGATATTGTATCTTTCCTTGATCAAAAAATGTTGGCAATTAATGAAGAGATTAAGACATACAGTGTGGACCCTCTTGATAATTACCGTGACATGATGTGTGACATGTTCCAAAATAAAGTGAAAGAAGCTTATGGCACTGTAATTGATGAGGAAACAAAAGTAAAAGAAAAGGTATCGGCAGCAGTTCAAATCATAGAGCATGAAGCAAGCAATGATAGTGAGATGATTCAAGAACTTCAGGCAAAGGTTTTAAAGGAAAAGGAACGATTCGATGTGAAAGAGTCTGATAGCAGTGATTCTAAGGAAAAGTTTGAGAAGAGTAGTATGAAAGATAAAGTACCATTTAAAACTAATTTGTTTGGAAGAAAAAAAGCTCATAATACGGCAATCAATTAGGAAAGAGATGGTTAAGATAGGAATGTTTATGTACTCTTAAAAAGATAGTATAATTTTTATAATCCCCCATAAGTAGACGTGATAAGAAAATCTGCTTATGGGGGGTTTTTGTGTCTTATTTTATGAGAGATGAATTCCTTTTAACAGTGCTCCAAGACCAGTTGTTGCGTCTTCGCCAGTAGAAAATTCAATTGGTGCCTCATCTATATCATCAATTGCCTCTTCCTTTTCTTCCACCGCTTTTATGCTAAGACTAATCTTCCCATCTTTTACATCCAACACTTTTACGGTTACTTCTTGTCCTTCTTTTAAAACCTCACTTGGGGATTTTAGATGCTTTCCGCAAATTTGGGAGATATGAACGAGTCCAGAAAGTCCATCTCCTATTGTGACAAATGCACCAAATGGCATGATTTTGTCTACAATACCATTGATTACAATGCCTTTTTGAACTTTAGAAATTTTACTTTTCTTTTCGGCAGCAGCTTGATCTTTTAATACTTCTTTTGCTGATAATACTAGTTTATTAGTATCGCGATCTACAGTCACGACCATCACAGGTAATTCCTTTCCAACGTACTCTGATACATCTTCTACATAACCAAGGCTTAGCATGGAAGCTGGAATAAATGCACGAATTCCTTCTAAGTAAGTTACGACACCTGCATTTACAGCAGATGCAATTTTTACAGTTGCGACTGTACGATTTTGTTTCATTTCGTTTAGCTTATCCCAAGATAGGATATCTTCTGCCTGTTTTTTAGAGAGAAGAATGTTGCCTTCACGATCTTCCCCTATTACCATTGCCGTTATTTCTTCTCCAATCGTCATGTCAGCTTTAATTGAAAAACGAGGGTCATTACTAAGCTCGTCTAGCTTAATAATGCCTTCACTGTAGTAGCCTAAGTCTACAGTTACCTGTGTATCAGAGATACCAATTACAGTACCTTTCACCATATCCTGTTCTTTTAATCTTTTGAAAGAACGATTCAATTCCTCTTTAAAATCATCCATTGTTAGATTATTGTCATCCATTTGATTCACCTCATTGTTTGTGATAATATGTATAAGTATAGCACATAATAATAATCTGTAAATCTCAAAATACATGAGCTATAGAGAAATCGTACATAGAAGGAGTGTTTACTATGGCATCTTTTTTAAATGATATTACTCCATTTTTAGGAGAGAATACAGCAAATGAACAGGGCTTGATGCTTCCAGAATTTTTGGAACAGTATGATCCAAATAGGTATCCAAACCCATCGGTAACTGCGGATGTTATTGTTTTTTGGGCAAAAGATCAATTAAAGGATGTAACAAAGGACTTGAAGGTTTTATTAATTCGGAGAAAGAACCATCCTAGTATTGGGTGGTGGGCACTACCAGGAGGATTTGTAGACATCAGAGAAGATGCCGATTTAGCTGCTAAAAGAGAGTTAGAAGAAGAAACTGGAATAACAGGAATTTCAGTAGAACAATTATGTGCATGGGGTGACTATAATCGTGATCCTCGAACGAGAATTGTTACGATTGCTTATGTTGCTTTGTTAGAAAACTTAATTGAAGTAAAAGCAGGTGATGATGCACAGGATGCGGGATGGTTTGATGTATCGCTTCAGCTAATTCGTGAGGAGATGAAAGGAGAACGTAAAGTAAAGGTTTATCAATTAGTATTAACAGATGCTGAGAAAGGAGAAAAGGCAAGTGCAATCGTTGCCTATTCTTTTCTACCGAATCGTATACTACAAGACGAAAAGTATGAGGTATTAAGTCGGGAATTCCTTGCTTTTGATCATCCCTCTTTTATTGTTAAGGGATTGCTTCATCTACAAAATAGGATGAATATATTACAAAAATAATTTATATGGTTATTGAAAAAAGTAATAAATAATTGTGTATAGACATTGACATTAGTAAATCAGAGGACTATGATAAGTCTCGTTTGAGTATTTACATAGTAATTGCAGATTAAAAATGTTTTAAAAGCAAGGGGGACAAGAAATGTCTTACAATTATTTATTTGTTATCTGTATTATTTTGATTTCTACAAAACTTCTAAGCCTATTGACTGGACGTTTGCAGATGCCGCAGGTAGTTGGTTCTTTGTTAGCCGGGCTATTATTAGGACCAGCAGTGTTTAATATACTACTACCAAGCGATTTTTTAAATCGGTTAGCCGAGTTAGGTGTTATCGTTATTATGTTTAGTGCAGGAACTGGAACCAGTTTAAAAGATCTAAAGAATTCGGGGAAATCTGGTCTATTAGTTGCATTGATAGGAGTAATTATCCCATTAGGATTAGGTGCACTTCTGATGGGAATCTTTAATCCGGATGAGAGTATGCTTGCTAACATCTTTATGGGTACAGTACTTACAGCAACCTCAGTAAGTATAACAGTTGAGACACTTAAAGAAATGGGTAAGTTAAACACTAAGGTAGGTAATACTATTTTAGCAGCGGCATTAATCGATGATGTACTAGGATTAATATGCTTAACTATAGTAACAAGTTTATCAGGTGCGGATGTTAACATTAGCCTTGTTTTATTAAAAATTCTTCTATTCTTTGTATTTATTATAGTTCTTGGATTTATCTATAATAAATTATCTACTTGGTATATGAATCGTTTAAATAACAAAAATTTGCATAGATATCCAATTGCAGGATTTGCTTTATGCCTATTTATGGCTTGGGCAGCAGAAGTAGTTTTTGGTGTGGCAGATATTATTGGTGCATTTGCAGCTGGTATTATCGTTGCTACGACACCAAAGGGTTCATACATTGCTAGTAAATTTGCACCTTTATCCTATTTATTGTTAACACCTATTTTCTTTGCAAACATTGGTTTAAAGGTAACATTGCCTCAACTGAGTGGTAAGTTAGTCATATTTACTATTCTCTTAGTTTTAGTGGGCATTTTGTCCAAACTAATAGGATGTGGATTTGGCGCTAAAGTATGTGGTTTTACCAATCGCCAAGCACTACAGACTGGATTAGGTATGGCATGCCGTGGTGAGGTTGCCTTAATTACAGCGAATAAGGGGATGTCAATGGGACTAATAGATAAGGAGTATTTTGGCCCAATTATTATTCTGATTGTATGTTGTGCTGTATTTACGCCTATATTACTTAAAGCTGCATTTAAGAATCATGCCACTGCATCACAAGATAGTACACTAGTTGATAATTATGAATTAACGCAGGCGGATATTGAGGAAGGACGAGCAATTCGCCCAAAGAAATTGGAGAGTAATTATAGATAGCATGTATTTAAGCTATATGATTCGCTCAAATACATGCATTCTTCCAGATTTACCAATTTGTTTAATTGCATTAACATGGGAGAGAATATTTAAGGCAGTCCATGCAAGTCCTTGTGAGACAAGGGCGGCTTGTTTAAAATCTTTTGTTGTAAATTGTTTTGGCAAATTATCAGGTATAAGTTGCGCATAATCACTTGTTTCTTTTATTATGACTTCGCCTGAAAGATTAATAGGAATTCCATCATTGCGGCTGGAACCTTTTTTCTTATCTTTACTCCATCCATTTAGCAAACGATATTCTTCAACATCTAGGAGCATAATATGAAGGGAAAGATTAGGGTCATTTAGGTAACTTTTAATTCGATAAAGTTCCGGAAAGATGATGATTGGAGATCCGGTTTTCGGAGATTTTCTTGGCTTGCTCACTTCGCCAGTTTCTTCATCAACCCAGCACAACCACTTTGTATGTGCAACAGGGTATACAATTGTTACTTTATGATTAGGTAAAAACACATCGAGCTTACGCCTTAATGTATTAAAGTTTCTTGTTTGTACCTCTATAATTTGATCATCCAATAGAATATCAGCAACATAGTTGTGAACCCGTTGTTCATGATAGCAAGTTTCAGGTGCAAAATATAACTTCAGAACCGCATGAATTGTCTTTTCACTTAACGTACCAATACCATTACGTTCAATATTCTGATCAATAATCATGGAACATACTTGTTCAAATCGTTGTGTGTCCATTATGTTTTACCTCATATATGTTATAGACTTAGAATAACGCAAGTTCCGCTTTCTATCAAGAGTTTCTTCTTAACAATTCAATAGAATATAAGAATGAAGTGTGATATAGTAATTCCATACTCAGAATTACCCACTTTAATAATTATTAATAATACATAGCCTTAAGGTTATTAATAAATGATAAAGATAGGAGTAATTATGGAGCTTATATTTAACTTTGTATTTTTAGTAGTTGGCTTTGTGCTTTTGATTAAAGGAGCTGATTTCTTTGTAGAAGGAGCAGCAGGTATTGCAGATAAATTTCATATCCCACAGATGATTATTGGACTAACGATTGTAGCATTTGGAACAAGTGCACCTGAGGCAGCAGTTAGTATAAGTGCAGGCTTAAAGGGTACAGCAGGTATCGCCCTCGGTAATATTTTAGGTAGTAATATAATGAATATATTAATTATTCTTGGTATCACATGCTGTATTTGTAGCCTAAATGTACAAAAAGCGACCGTAAAGTTTGATATGCCATTTTTAATATTAGTATCATTAGTTTTATTAGCATTGTGCATTATTCAAGGAGAACTAAATGTAATATCTGGAGTAATTTTTACCGTATTATTTATTATTTTTTTTATTCAAATGATTCGTACAACCAAGAAAGAACGCCAACTAAAAGTGGAAAAAGAAGAACAAGAAAAGATTACAAAGAAACGTAATATCTGGTTACTAATCGTAATGACTTTTGGTGGTTTAGTTGCAATTGTATTTGGTAGTGATCTAACAGTAGATCATGCTACTGAAATTGCAAGTGCATTTGGAATGAGCGAGAGCTTAATTGGTTTAACAGTAATAGCTTTTGGAACTTCATTACCCGAATTAATCACGTCAATAACAGCAGCAAGAAAAGGGAATGCTGATATTGCAATTGGTAATACCATTGGAAGTAATATATTTAACATCTTATTTGTCCTAGCAATTACTTCATTTCTTACTAACATACCAATTGAAGTTGAATTTATTATAGATGGCATGATAGGACTTTTATCAGCTATTGTCTTATATTTGTTTTCAGTAAAGGACAAGCGATTAGATCGAAAGAATGGCATTATTATGATTAGTGGTTATGTTATTTATTTTGTTTATTTATTAATTGCAAGGTAAGTCTATGTATGCTATGACATAATTATGGCTCAGAGTATGTTTTGATTTTTATTACTTTAGAGCAGAGAGGAGAAAATATGACGACAGAGAGAAATTTACTAGAATATATTAAAAAATCACCATCCCCATATCATGCAGTCCTTGAGGGCGAGAATATGTTACTAAGCCAAGGGTTTAGCGAGCTAGACATGTCAGAAGCTTGGGAACTAGAAAAGGGACGTTCCTATTATGTCAAACCATTTGGTACAACACTATTTGCAGTCTCAGTTGGTAGTAATGTAACGCAGAAGCAAACGTTCCATATTGCAGCAGCTCATACCGATCACCCTTGCATTCATGTGAAACCGATTGCTGAGTTGACTCAAAAGTCATATTTAAGAGTTAACTGCGAAATTTATGGCGGACCAATTTTAAATACATGGTTAGATCGACCATTATCGGTTGCAGGACGTGTTGCACTTAAAAGTGATAACCCATATGAACCAAAAGTGTGCTATCTTAATGTTGAAAAGCCATTTTTAACAATACCAAATCTTGCTATTCATATGAATAAAGATGTGAATAAGGGTGTTGAGTTAAAGAAACAGACAGATATGTTACCACTTATGGGTATGCTGAATAATACTTTAAATGAAAAAAACTATTTCGTTTCTTTTATCGCAAAACAGTTAAACGTAGCTACTGGAGATATTCTCGACTTTGATCTTTTTGTATATAATGCAGAAGATGGTTTAATGTTAGGAATGGAGGATGAGTTTATTCAAAGTCCTAGATTAGATAACTTAACCTCTTGTTATGCACTTCTTAACGGTATAACAAAGGCAAAGCGCGAGGATGGAATCAATGTAATTGCATTGTTTGATAACGAAGAAATTGGAAGTTTAACAAAGCAAGGAGCAAATTCTTCTTTATTTACAATGTTTTTAGAAAAGTTATATCTTTCCCTTGGATTTACGAGGATTCAGTATCATGAAGCAGTAGTTCGTAGCTTCCTACTATCTGTTGATGTTGCTCATGCAATGCATCCTAGTCATATAGATAAAAATGATCCTGTAAATCTTGCTCTAATGAATGATGGAGTAGTTTTTAAAATTAATAGCAATCAGCGCTATACTTTTGATACAGAAGCAATTGCAATTGTACAACAGCTATGTGAGAAAAATGATATCAAGTTTAAGAAGTTTGTTAACCATTCAGATGTAATTGGTGGTGGAACTTTAGGACCAATTATATCTTCCTGGCTTCCAATGAAAACGGTTGATTTAGGTGTTCCATTGTTAGCTATGCATTCAGCACGTGAGTTAATGGGAGCGAAGGACCAGGAACAACTTAATAAACTTATTACAGTGTTCTTTTCTTAATCTTATTGCAATAAAAAGTCGAGTAATGTCACAAATGTTACAAAATAAAACTCTATAATCAATATTTTATTGACATATTATACAAATAATGGTATCATATAGAAGGTCGGTATCGAGAAGGTATTGTCCGGAGGAAGAAGCATTGGGAAAAAAGAGGGCGAAATAATACAAAGTAAGATTGAAAAAACAGTGTATTTATGATAGCAGAGAAGGATCACGGATTACCTTTGTTGCGAACAATCTATAATACAAGTTTTTTCAATCTTATTTTATTATAGTTGACCTTGACAAAGACAGGGACTTTGGTTATACTAGGGGCAAATTCATAATTAAATGCAATGAAAAGAAGAGTAAATTTGGATACATGTACAGAGAACCCTGAATGAGGTAACTCATTGGCTGTGAATGGGACTTGTAAAAGAATTGAACATGGTCTTGGAGCAGCATAACTGAAGTGAAAACCTAGGTTATGTCGTAAGTCATACGTTATCATGACATCGAGGTCTTTTCTTAGGAAGTGTCTAGGAAAAGATGAATTAAAGTGGAACCACGGGATATACTCTCGTCTTTAAATAAGACGGGAGTTTTTTTTGTTAATTGGATACTATTCTGAAATTTTCATAAGAAATTATAATAGGAGGGATTGATATGAACAAGAAACCATATTACATTACAACTGCGATTGCTTATACATCAGGTAAACCACACATTGGTAATACTTATGAGATTGTGTTAGCAGATAGTATTGCGAGATTCAAACGTTTAGAAGGATATGACGTCTTTTTTCAAACAGGAACGGATGAACATGGTCAGAAGATTGAAACGAAAGCTGCCGAAGTAGGTATTACTCCAAAAGAATATGTAGATCAAGTAGCGGCACAAATTAAAAATATATGGGATTTAATGAATTCTTCATATGACAAATTTGTACGTACAACAGATACAGACCATGAAAAACAAATACAAAAAATCTTTAAGAAATTATACGAGCAAGGAGATATCTATAAAGGATATTATGAAGGAATGTACTGTACACCTTGTGAGTCTTTCTTTACTTCTTCACAACTTGTAGATGGAAAATGCCCAGACTGTGGAAGAGAGTGTCAACCTGCGAAGGAAGAAGCCTATTTTCTTAAGCTAAGTAAATATACGGACCGATTAATTGAGCATATTAATACACATCCTGAGTTTATTCAACCAGAATCTCGTAAGAATGAGATGATGAATAACTTCTTGTTAGCAGGATTACAGGATTTATGTGTTTCTCGTACTTCATTTAAGTGGGGTATCCCGGTTGATTTTGATAACAAGCATGTGGTATATGTTTGGTTAGATGCATTAAGCAATTACATTACTGGTCTAGGATTTGATGTGGATGGTAATCATGGCGAGAACTATAAGAAATACTGGCCAGCTGATCTACACTTAATCGGTAAAGACATTTTACGTTTCCATACGATTTATTGGCCAATTATGTTAATGGCACTTGGCGTAGAATTACCAAAGCAGATTTTTGGTCACCCATGGTTACTTCAGACAGACCCGAACTCCAAAGATGGAGAAGGCGTTAAGATGAGTAAATCCAGAGGAAATGTATTGTATGCAGATGATTTAGTTGATTTATTTGGGGTAGACGCAGTTCGTTACTTTGTTCTTCATGAGATGCCATTTGATAATGATGGTGTAATCAACTATGAGTTAATGGTTGAGCGTATCAATTCGGATTTAGCCAATACTCTTGGAAACTTAGTAAATCGTACGATCTCTATGTCCAATAAATACTTTAACGGTGTTGTGAATCGTACCAATGTGACGGAAGAGGTAGATGAAGATTTAATCAAGGTAGTAACGAGCACGAAGGATAAGGTTATTAAGAAGATGGCAGATTTACGTGTTGCAGATGCTATTTCGGAAATCTTTACACTTTTTAAACGTTGCAATAAATATATTGATGAGACCATGCCATGGGCATTAGCAAAGGATGAGACAAAGAAAGAGCGTCTTGAGAATGTGCTTTATAATCTAGTAGAAAGTATTTGTATTGGCGCTGGTCTACTTGAATCATTCTTACCTGAGACATCGAAAAAGATTTTTGCTCAGTTAAATGCTTCTCCTCGTGAAATCGATGCGCTTGGTGTATTTGGAGGATATGTATCAGGTACTAAAGTAACTGATACTCCAGAGATTCTATTTGCACGTCTTGATGTGAAAGAAGTACTTGCAAAAGTGGAAGAAAAATACGCAACACAACAAACTAAAGAACCAACAGAAGTTAAGGATAATGAAAACGTAATTGATATTCCTGCAAAAGACGAGATTACGTATGATGACTTTGCAAAACTACAATTCCAAGTTGGAGAAATTATCGCTTGTGAAGAGGTAAAAAAATCAAAGAAATTATTATGCTCTCAAGTTAAAATCGGAAGTCAGGTAAAACAAATTGTTTCTGGTATTAAAGCACATTATACAGCTGAAGAAATGGTTGGAAAGAAAGTTATGGTATTAGTGAACTTAAAACCTGTGACGCTTGCAGGAGTACTATCTGAAGGTATGCTTCTTTGTGCTGAGGACGATAACGGAGTCCTTGCATTAATGACACCAGAAAAAAAGATGCCATCAGGAGCAGAAATTTGTTAGTAGTTTAAATTTTTAAATAAAAGCTGAGGAAGAATTAGTAACCATTAAGGTTCGATTCTTATTCAGCTTTTTTCTGTTAATTATCATAAACTAACATCTGTATTAAAATACGGAAGTGCTTTCGCTTGTTTAATCAAGAACTTATATCGGTGTTGGATAGCATTCACTTCATAAATACAGCTATCAATTAAATCAGGATCAACTACATTTTCAAAATTCTGATAAGCAGACTCTAATTCCTTTTGTGCTTTTTCGATTTCTTTTAAGAGTTCTTCGGTTTTAGTATCGCGTTTTTTACGAAACATGAAGTTACCCACTGCCTTTCTATGGAAAATAAATCTATGATTAATTATAGTCAAGTTGTGGAATGGATATACATCTGATTTATAATAGATAAGCGGTAAGGATGGATATTTCTTATGATAGAGTATGTAATGATATGATGGCATAACTGTACATGTTTTATAATATATTAGTGATAAAGATGGAAAGGCCTATTGTAGAATGGAAAAATATCTTTATCCTATATTCTTAATTCTATCAATCGCTTTGTTAATTTTATATATTTGTAAGACTCATAAGAGGTGGCTAGCAACCGTATGTATTAGAGTTATCATTGGAGCTATCGTAATTTTTACTTTAAATTTATTATTACCGATGATGAAAATTACATGCGTGGTTGGTCTTAATCCAATTACAGTAACGGTAATTGGTTTGCTTGGAATCCCTGGTTTAATCTTATTGTATGGATCCGTATACTTTTTTACAAGCATGTAAAACTTCGTCATTTTGTTGAATTTGTAAATGGAAATTTGGCAAAGTGATGAAGTTTTAATTTATGATTAAAACTGATTGACGAATTACAAAATTTGGAATATGATTAATTCGTCAGAAGTAATAAATTCTTAATTTCTAATTATCTTGAAGTCTCAATTATTCTTGTTTTAATTTACCCTTTTAAACATGGAGGCACTATGCAGCATACACTTGTAATTTTGCATTCAGAGGAGGAGTATGCTTATTCATTGATGAATTATATGAATCAGCATAAGGATTTTGCATTTAAAGTTATTGCGTTTACTAAGAAGGAGTTATTCTTCGAATATGAAAAAAAGCACAAGATTCAAGTGCTCTTGTTCGACGATAATGTTCTAGAAAGCGAATTAGCACAGTTACAGAGTCTCTCAAGTTTTTATCTTTCGGATACACTTGGTCTTGAAGAGTATGAAGGAAAAAAAGCGATCTTTATGTACCAGTCCGCTAATCTAATTATCAACCAGATCAACCAGTACTATGCAATTGATGGTAATCGCTTACCGAATATGAATGGTATTGTAAAAACGAAACTTTATGCAGTCTGTGGAGTAGGAGAATTATCCGCTCAATTGGCTTTTGGGCTTCGCCTTGCAAAGGAGATTTCTAAGGAAAGTAAAGTACTATTTTTAAGTTTTCAACCATTTTTGAATGGAAGTTTATATCAATTAAGCAATTCTTTTAACTTATCAGAAGCTATTTATTCCTTAAAAATGGAAACAGAAAATTTTAGTTCTATGATTAATCAATGGATCAATCATATAGACAAGATTGATTGTCTGCTAGGTGTTGAGCACTATAGTGACTTAAATGAGTTAACAGGTGACGATGCGATAAAGCTCTTGAACGAAATAGTTAAGTGTGGCATTTATAATGTTATCATTCTTGATCTTCCGTTATTGTGTTGTGGTGCAACAACACTACTTCTACAGTGCGATGTAATTTATGAGTTAGGTTGTCAGGATGAATTAGGTAAACAAATGAGTAAAGAGTTTCACCGTCAGCTGGAATTAAAGGAGGGAGCAACCATATTGTCACATATCATTGAAGTGGCATGTAATCAAGCTGTTTTAGAGGAAGTATAGAAAGGTGGTTTTGCAATGGATGCAGTGAAGAAGGAACTTCAACAATTGATATTATCCAATATTGATTTGAGTCGTGAAGTACGTGATGAAGAACTGCTTACTATGATTGATGAAACAGTAAAAAAGAGAGCCCAAGAAAGTTATCTAAGTATGAAGGAAAAGCAACGATTGCGTAAAGATGTGTTTAATGCAATACGGCGTCTGGATGTTTTACAGGAGTTAATTGAGGATGACACAATCAATGAAATCATGATTAATAGCGCCAAGGATATATTTATTGAAAGAAAAGGTGAGATTAAAAAGATTGAGCAACAATTTGAGTCGGAAAAAAAGTTAGAAGATATTATTCAGCACATTGCTGCTGGATCAAATCGAATAATCAATGAATCCAATCCTATTGTGGATGCACGTTTAGCAGATGGATCTAGGGTGAATATTGTACTGCCACCTGTTTCGATTGGCGGTCCTACGGTTACAATACGTAAATTTCCAAAAGAAACGATGACAATGGACAAACTAATCGAACTTGGATCAATTAATTCAGAAGCTGCCCTTTTTCTAAAAAATCTAGTTATTGCAGGCTACAATATATTTATAAGTGGTGGAACAGGCTCTGGAAAAACGACGTTTTTGAATGCACTTTCGAATTATATTCCGAGTCAAGAAAGGATCATTACGATAGAGGATTCAGCAGAGTTACAAATAAAGAATATCCCAAACATTGTGAGACTAGAAGTTAAGAATGCAAATGTAGAGGGAAGAAATCAAATCAGTATTCGAGAATTAATTAAGACAAGTTTACGAATGCGCCCTGATCGAATCATTGTTGGAGAGGTCCGAGATGCATCTTCCATTGATATGTTACAAGCATTAAATACTGGACATTGTGGAATGAGTACGGGACATTCGAATTCACCCATAGATATGCTATCTCGTATTGAGACTATGGTCTTACTTGGAGCAGATATCCCATTGTTAGCAGTTCGAAAACAAATTGCATCTGCAATCGATATTATTATTCATATTGGAAGATTACGTGATCGTTCAAGAAAGGTATTAGAGATTGTAGAGATTTTAGATTGCATTGATGGTGAGATTGAAGTCAATCCACTATTTAAGTTTGTCGAAGAGGGAGAAGATAAGAAAGGAAATATTCTTGGGAGGTTACAAAGAGCAGGAGGGCAGTTAATTAAGTGCCAAAAGTTATTGCAGTCTGGATTGGAGATTTCTTAGGTTTATGATAGATGATTATGATAACTATCGATTTGATGCAAAAGATTATATTGCGGTTATAGGTATAACATGTGTTATTTCTTTGGGTATAGCCTATTTATTTTACAAGAGTTTAATAGCAGCATTATTTTTGCTTCCGTCCTTCTTTATAATTAGCAGTAAGTATAAAAACCGTAAGGTTAAACAGAGAAAAGAACAATTAACAATTCAATTTAAGGATGCGATACAAAGTATATCTTCTGCGTTAGAGGCAGGGTACTCCATTGAGAATGCAGTGAAGTTTGCGCTTAATGACTTAAAGATGATGTATGAAAGGCAAGCTTATATAACTTTAGAGTTACAAAGAATTCTAGCTATGATAGCAAATCATACACCAATTGAATCGGCAATTGAGGACTTTGCACAGAGATCAAAATTGGAAGACATAATATGTTTTTCTGAAGTATTTCAATCTGCAAAGCGAAGTGGAGGAGATTTAGTTTATATTATTAAGCACACCAGTAGAACTATATCAGAGAAAATAGAAGTCTCACATGCGATTGAAACTTTGATAACTGCGAAAAAATTGGAAGTAAACATAATGAAAATTATGCCGTTCATAATGCTAGGTTATTTGACAATTTGTAGCGATGGCTTTTTAGATCCGTTGTACGGGAACATGTTTGGAAAGATTTTAATGACAATTGTACTTATTGTAACAATTGGCATTTCATTGATTGCAGATAGGATTATGAATATAGAAATTTAGAAGGGAACCTAAATTGTTAATAATAACATTGATTATCTTTTTACTTTTTATTATATTATGGATTGTTTCAAGAAACTATCAAAAAGAGTTGATTCAAAAAATTGATAGGAAAGAGCATCCACTGAAGTTCTTCTATAGCTTTGTTGCTTTTCTTCTACATATGATACCATATGAGCAAGAAAATTTTAATAAGGACGCACGCTTATTGTCCTATAAAAAAGGAGCGGCAATCATTCTTTGTGTATTATCTTTTTCCATTCTAATAATTCTAAATGAACTTCAATCTTTATCAGAACATCCTGATATCATTAATGGAACAATACAAAGACCAATATTTGGAGAAGGAGACAAAACAGTTGATGCTATTTATAAGAGTGAATTTGAGGAGAAAGAGATTCAAATTCATGTATCCGAAAGAATACTTAAAGGAGCCAAAAGAGAGGAATTGATTGGAACTATAGAAGCTAAGCTTGACTCACTTATCCTTGGGGATAATATTTCCATTCATAATATAACTAACAATTTATATTTTCCAAAAACAATTCAAGGTACTAACATAAAAATCTCGTACAATGTTCAAAATCAGGATTTAATTGAGCGGGATGGAAGAATTAATTTTGAGAATGTTGATCATCAGGGGAGTAAGGCAAATGTCATCGTGTGCATATGCTATGAAGATACAAAGCGAGAAAAGACATATGAATTTGTATTATATCCGCAAGTTGTAGATCCTGTAGTAGCATTGGAAGGTGCAATTGAGAAAGAGCTTTTGTACGCAGATGAGCATTCCAAGGATAATAACTTCTTAACGCTACCAGAGAAGATTGATAATGTGGAACTTAATTGGGAGTCAAATAGAGAAAACAGCTCGTCTGCACTATTTGTCATGGGAGTCATTGTAGCTATTTTAATGCCTCTTTTTCTTGAGAGAAGTAGAAAAGAAAAAGAGGAAAAGAGAGTATATCAGTTAAAGAGAGACTACCCTGAAATTATTAGTAAATTTCAACTTCTGTTAACAGCTGGTATGACAACGAAAGGTGCATGGGATAGGATAGTCATAGATTATCTTCGAGTTAAGAAGCAAATGAATGATGAGGTAGAACATAAAAGGTTGAAAGGATGTAAGAAAAGAAAAAACGATTATTCTAGAATAGCATATGAGGAGATGCTAATTACAAGAAGGGAACAAGAACTAGGAGTAGCAGAGGAATTTACCTACGAACAATTTGGTAAACGCTGCAAAGTAATATCGTACATACGGTTTGCAACGATTCTATCACAAAATATAAGAATGGGGAGTCGAGGTATTGCAAAGCTTCTAGAGCAAGAGGCTAGAGAAGCCTTTGAAGAAAGGAAAGAGATTGCAAAACAACTTGGGGAAAAGGCATCAACGAAACTGTTAGGTCCAACGCTAGGGATGTTATTTGTTGTTTTAATCATTGTTTTAGTTCCTTCCTTTATGAGTTTCTAAATTAAAATATCGTATATCGATAGTTAGGAGATTGTATGAAAAAGGTAAGCAAAAAGAAGTTTAAGAGGAACAATAAAGGTTTTGGAGTTATTGAAGTTGTTCTTCTTATCATTGTCGTGATAGCACTCGTATTAATTTTCCAAGACGAGGTAACAGCATTTGTTCAAGATTCCCTTGATTATCTGGAACCTGCAAGTGATCAAATTTTTGAAAATAGTGAAGTTGATTTATAAATGGTGTCTATGATGAGAAAAGAAGAAACAGCCATAATCACTGTGTATTTAAGTCTTATTATATGTATTATACTTTCTTTTATTGTAACAACGATTGAGTGTGCAAGACTTAATACAGTAAAGACATACCTTAATCGAGTATTACAAACTTCAATGGAGTCTTCTTTGTGTGACTTTTATCTACCACTCTTTGAGAATTACCATATTTTCGGTTATGACCTTGAAGGGGGCTCGATAGAAGAACATAAGGAAAAGGTAACAACACAGGTTATAGAAAAAGTGAGTGACAGTTTAGAGCCGGAGAAAAGGGCAAGTATGTTTTCATATGTTTGGAATTCTTCAAACAGCAATTTTTTAATGTGCAATCCGAAACTAAAAAGTATTATGTTAGAAGACTTTATTTATCTTAACAATGATGGTGGGGATTATGCAAAAAATCAGATGATTGCTTATATGAAATATCAAACACCAGTAAATTTACTAGAACTAGTGTTAGAGGCAATGGATTTACTAGAAGATGGGGAAGAGACAAATAAGGTATTAGAGGAAAAGCTAGCAGTAGAAAAAAAGATGGTAAGTATCGATCAGAATTCATTAAAATTAGTTGAATTAATAGATGGGATTGTAACGGATGATTATGGTATTGAGCTAGCTACTTTTACGAAGGCTATATCATGTAATGATAGGTTTATTAAGCAGATTGTCACGAGTAAGCCAACGATGCAATTGGTCCGAATTAACAACCCAATCATATTCACTCAGCTAGAGGATGAGTATGTTCAATTTCCACAGGTATTAGATGAATTGGTTAAAAGAGCAGAAGGCTTAATACAAGTAGCTGCAGAGTTAGAAGACTTTGATGTTAAAAACTGTAGTGAAGAGGAGAGAATAGATTATGAGAACCGGGTGGAGGAATATGAGCAGAACTGTTATGAAGCTAGGAATATTGGTCAGCATTTAATTAATACGGTAATAGAGATGGATGAAATGATTGACAATGCTTTAGATCAAATCAATGAAATTGATTTAGAACGAAAGGATTTAGGAGAAGCATATAATAAATATTTGGAACAAGTACAAGGTCTCAAGAATGAAATTTCAGATGAGATATTTAGCGAGCTAAGTACAGGTGATAAAGATCTTGAACGATATTCAGATCTGAACAATGGGAATGTTAGTGTGATAAAGGATATTAATCAAATGAAGCAGACTTTAGTCGCAAACCAAAAGCTACTTAAAGAGATACTATCAATTCCAACGGTACCATTTAGTATAGAAGAGGAAGGCTTTCAAAGTTGGCTCACAGTAATGAATGAGTGGAGGACTAGGTTATATGGTTTGAGTATGGAGGGCTTAGAATTCGATTACTCGTCATTGAACTTGCAACCTGATCAAGTGGGTGCATTCGATTTTATAAGTAAGTTAATTGGTTCTAGTCTAGCTGAATTAGTAGTTGGTAGTGGTGAAATTTCAAAGGGGCAACTGTCAGGTACTGAACTCCCAAGCGCAGGTTATTGTTATAGTGAGAACTTCCCTAATATGAAAGCGGAGGATTTATGTGTCAGTAGTATCCTAACTGGAGGCTTAAGTTTTGGTAACTGGGGCTTTTCTGGATCTGGAACATGTATTGAAGAGATAACTGATGATTTGCTATTGAATACTTATATAAGTGAGCATATGACAAATTATACATCCAAGCAATTTAAAATCGGACAAGTCTTAAAATATGAACAGGAGTATATCATTGCTGGAGAACATAAGGAGGAAGATAATCTATATAGTGTAATTATTAAGTTAATCATTTTCCGGGTATTAATGAATTGTATTTCAGTTATAACAGATACGGAAAAAATTAATAAAGCAGAAGCAACAGCAAATGGTGTTGTTGGGTGGGTTCCTGTAGCAGGGATAACACAGATAGTAAAGTATATTATTTTAATATACTGGGCCTATTGTGAAGCAGTTGTTGAGGTTTCAGCATTAATACACGGCAAGAAGGTACCAGTATATACATCAAAAGATGATTTTAAAGTAAACTACTCCGACCTCCTTTCCCTCAATAAAGAATATGTGGAGAGAATGGCAACAGAATATGAATGTAAAAGTAAGTTGACTCTTTCTTATTCTAATTATCTTTTTCTTCTAATGCTCTTTGTTTCAGATGTAAATCTTGTATATCGAAGTCTTGATCTAATCCAGGAAAATCTTAGATATGAGTATGATGAAAAGTTTCGGATAAAGAATTGCTTAATCAGTTATAGTTGTGAAGCAAAAAGTTATATGGAGCAAAAATTTTTCAGTTTACCTTTTATGCAGCAATATGATATTTCAATTGACGGGTATAATATCACCAGTCAAACGGCAGTTACTTACTAATAGATGATATGGTTAAAATTCTAATTAAATAATAAATCTCTCCAGGAAAGGATACCAATCCTTAATCAATCAGAGTTTTAACCATATACATAAAAACATGTACGAAAGAGCTTATTTGAAAAATAGTTAGGAGTTAACTACATGAAAAGCACAAAACAAGCAATGATTACGGTCGAAGCAACTTTAGTTATGCCAATCTTTATTTTTGTAGTTTATTTCTTCCTTTACTTCTATCAAATAATGATGCTACAAGAAGTAATACATAATAATGCAACTAAAGTAGTTAAAGAAGTGTCTTCTTATGGAGTTGTAGCCAATCTGCTTATGAAACAAACAGCGATTGGTGAAGGGGATACCTTACAGGGAATGTTTACAGACAAAGAGGAAACCTTTCTTTCTGATGTAGTTGATGATATTGATTTTAATGTTATTGTAGGTAACACGATTGATAGTCTTTACTTTAGCAATAGATTATCCTCTCATTTAGAAGATATGGCCATAGTGCAGCATTGTATTGATGGAGGATATGATGGAATCTTATTTTATGGGTCCTCCATCTTTGATGAGGAAGAGTGTGTAACAATCACACTGACATATCGAGTAAAATTTCCAGTATTCCAAAGGATATTACCTAAATTACCGGTAATTCAAACAGTCCGCATGAGAAGCTTTAACGGCTTTGCAGTTGAGTCGAAGGCTCAAATCATAGAGGATGAGAATGGGAATGAGGAAGAAAAGGAGGAGTTGGTATATATAACTGAGAATGGGGATGTATATCATACTAATAAATCGTGTACCTATCTAAAAATATCAGTAGCACAATGCTCATCCATGAGTATTGCGAGTAGAAGAAATAATAATGGTGCAAAATACTATGCGTGTGAGAGGTGCTTTAATCAAAAAGATGCAATTCCAAGTACAGTATATATAACCTCAAATGGTAATAGATATCATAAGAACGCTAGCTGTACTGCAATTTCAAGAAAGGTGTTAACGGTTCCACTTTCTGAAGTAGCTAGTCGAAGATTATGTAAGCGATGTCAGCAGTATCATTAGAAAAATTAAGAAAGGAAAAGATATGGAGTATATTGGAATCATTGGTGTATTTCTATTGCTTTTATTATGTTCAATTGAGGACATCAAGAAAAAAAGAATTGTCACGTGGCATTATTTATTAATTGTTCCATTTTTTATTGTAGAGATTATTGTGAATTCTATTTTTTTCTATAATATCTCCTGGGCTGACCGGATATTTGGCATAGTAATAGGAGTGATTTTTATTTATCTTAGCAAGTTGACAAAAGGGCAAATCGGACTAGGGGATAGTTACTTAATTGCAATAATAGGAGTAACGGCTGGTGCCTTTAAAACTCTAGAGATTATAACATATAGTTTTTTAAGTTCTGCAGTAGTTTCAATCATTTTACTAACATTTTTCCATTTTAGAAAAAAGCATGTGATACCATTTGTTCCATTTTTATTTTTTGGATTACTATGTAGTCTTACTTTAGGTGGTAGCAGTATATGATAAACCAAAACAAAAAATACAATGAATGCGAGGGTAATTATACCGTTGAAGCAGCTTTGGTATTTCCAATTATTTTTTTTGTTTTACTATTCTTACTTAACTATACCTTTTACTATTATGACAGAGCAAAGCTACAATCGGAGATAGATGATATTACACGAAAGGCTGGAGCTTATATGTCTTATGAAGTAGGACTAGAGGATAACAAGGTCGACCGTGTTTCAATTGCCTTAAAGAATACGCTGTGGGTATTTTTTGGTAATCGACAGCCTAAAGAATATCAATTAAAAGAGTATATGAAAGATAGATTAAAAAGTGGCTATTATGTACTTGAAGTTCAGGATGTTGATGTATTTTCTACATATTCTAATGTAACGATTACTGGAGCTGTAAGAATTAATTTTTATGGTATGAATTGGATAGGTAAGTTTTTTGATAACTCCTTTTCTTTTGTTTTTGAACGAACAACAAAAACATTTCCAAGAGAGGAGAAGGCCAGGGCACTTCAAGCTATGATCTCACTAGGAACTAAAATAAAGGGGGTAGAGGAAGCTGTGAATCAGCTTGCAAAGTTTATCGGAAATATACATTAAGTTAGAGGGGGTTATGATTTGAAAACTGAATATAAGAGAGATATGCAGCATAATTATTTTGTTATTTATGATCAACAACAAGATAGACCAGTTGACAGTACATTTCAAGAAAAGATGTTAACTTACAACAAGCTAGAAGGACTGTTACCGTTCCATGTACAACAGCTAAATGGAGAAAAAATGATATATTATGAGATTAGCGGGTACCAACCATTATCAGAGATATGTACAAAGATACCACCAAAAATCAATCAGTTTCGTACATTAATAAAAGGTTTGTTAACCGCACTAAGACGAGCTCCAGAGTATTTGCTTAAGGAAGATGATTTCTTAATATTAGCGGATCGGATTTTTATCGGATTACCAAATTATGATGTTCATATTTGCTACTATTCAGGATATCAACACTTGATCAAGGTACAATTAGCTGAGTTCTTTGAATCCTTTATGGGATGTGTAGATTATGAAGATCGTGAAGCAGTTTATCTAGTTTATTCACTTTATATGAAAAGCAAAGAAGCAAGTTGTACCATTGATGATTTAATGAGACTAATTGAAGAACAGAACAATCCACCAGACGAGAAAACTGTTGATATTAGCCTTTATGATAGGAGGATTTTAGAAACAGGGAAGGAAAATGCAGATGAATCGATGTTAAGTGTTCATGAACCAAGCATAAAAATGTTGAATAAAATTCAAGAAAGAGAGCAATTACAAGATTGTGTGAAGGATACAGTGAAAAAGCAATCATATCCAAAGTTTCCACCAGCTATGGATGCGGCATATAATCCTCCTAATCAAAGGGCAGAGGAGCATGTTTCAAAGTATAAGAAAACGACAAGTGGAAGACCACTAATTTCTCAATCTCGTCAAGAAGAACAAGAAATATTTTATTATCCTTCCAAATACTATTTATTTGGTGGGATTGTTGTGCTTGTTGTAACTTTAATCTGCGGAATGATTGCAAGCAGTGGGTTACTAAAAGACTCGGTAACTCATAAGTTAGAGCCTATCAAATTTGCTGCAGTACTTGTTGTTATCTTAGTACCAACAGTTTATGGTCTTATTAAAATATTTGATCCTAAGAATAAAGTAAGCAAAGTAGTTTCCATTGGGTTATATGAGCCTATTATACATCAAGAGATGGCAGCAGCTATGGAATTAGATCATAAGACTTATTCAAAACGAATAGGAATTAGTGACGATGTATATGATATGAATGACATAAATATGAAATCGGATGTTATGACTCTAAGAGATAACCTAAAGCCTTCGTTGCAGAATCTATCTTCTATTACAAGCCAGGATAGTGCTGCAGAGTCTGAGGAAAATCGTACAAAGCTACTTAATGGAGTTTCGGACTCCCCATTTCCACAATTAATATCCCAAAAACCTGAAGTTGCTGACTCTATTACAATCATGGAGTGTCCATTCTACATTGGAACAGTTAAAAATAGGATGAACTATTCACTTACAAGTTCGGTAATTAGCAGATATCATGCAAAAATTGAACGAATCGAAGATGCATACTATCTAACTGATTTAAATTCAACGAATGGGACCTTTTTGAATGGGAAACGAGTTGCTGTGGAGGAGCCAAACTTACTTGTTTCTGGGGATAAGATTGCATTTGCTAATATTTGCTTTATCTTTACTTGCCCTAATAGATAACGTGAGATATAATGATTATATTATATTTTGATAAAAAGGAGGGGGTGGATAGGCCTTTTGATAATAATTTCAAAAGATCCTATTTGCTTGCTCCTTTTTTGGTGAAGGGGTAATAATAAAAGCTAAGATCGTTAAAGATTGTAGTTTTATTTTCATTATTGTATAATGTGATGAAGTGATAATGTGGAGGTTATAATGGAGAAGTATATTATGGCTTTGGACCAAGGTACAACCAGTTCTCGGTGCATCTTATTTAACAAAGAGGGTAAAATCTGTGCAGTTGCTCAAAAGGAATTCCCACAGTATTACCCTAAAGTTGGTTGGGTGGAACATAATCCGATGGAGATTTGGTCTTCACAGATTAGTGTAGCTACAGAGGCGATGGCGTCGATTGGAGCCAAGGGTAAGAATATTGCAGCAATCGGAATTACAAATCAGAGAGAAACAACGATTTGTTGGAATCGACATACAGGTGAACCAATATATAATGCTATTGTTTGGCAGTGTCATAGAACTGCTGATATGATTGAAGGGTTAAGAGAAAACGGTTTTGATCGTGTGATTCAGGAAAAGACGGGATTGATTCCAGATGCATATTTTTCTGGGACAAAGATTAAGTGGATTTTGGATAATGTAAAGGGTGCCAGAGAAGCTGCACAACGAGGTGATATTTTATTTGGTACTGTTGATACATGGTTAATATGGAATCTGACCAAAGGGAAAGTGCATGCTACAGATTATACAAACGCATCTCGAACGATGCTTTTTGATATTCATAAATTATGTTGGGATCAGGAGATATTGAATCGATTGGACATTCCAATTCAGATGCTTCCAAAGGTACAAGCATCGAGTAGTTATTTTGGCGAAACAGAAGATGTTTTACGCGGTGATTCGGTTACTATTTCTGGTGTAGCAGGAGACCAACAGGCTGCATTGTTTGGACAGTGTTGTTTTGAAGAAGGTGAAGTAAAAAATACTTATGGTACAGGTTGCTTTCTCTTAATGAATACTGGAAAAACAGCAATAAAGTCTAAAAACGGGTTATTAACTACAATTGCTGCAAGTGAGGAACATTCCATTGAGTATGCACTTGAAGGCTCTATATTTGTTGCAGGAGCGGCAATTCAGTGGTTAAGAGATGAACAACGAATGTTGAAAAATGCCTCATCATCAGAAGAATATGCCAAAGATGTTCCTGATACAGCAGGTGTTTATGTAGTACCTGCATTTACGGGACTCGGGGCACCATATTGGAATCAGTATGCAAGAGGAACAATTGTTGGAATCACTCGTGGATTTAATAAGGAACATATGATACGTGCAACTTTAGAATCTTTAGCTTACCAGACTGTTGATGTATTGAAGGCAATGGAACAGGACTCTAAAATTAGCCTAAAGAGCCTGAAAGTAGACGGAGGAGCTTGTGCAAATAACTTTCTAATACAATTTCAAGCAGATATCCTTGATACCCTGGTTTACCGACCTGAGTGTATTGAAACAACCGCATTAGGTGCAGCATATCTTGCGGGATTAGCAATTGGTTATTGGAGAAGTAAAGAAGAGATTAAGGCAAATTGGAAACTTTCTAAAAGTTTTCATCCGTCAATGGAAAATGAGATACGAAATGATTTGTTGAAGGGTTGGAGAAGAGCTGTCCGCTGTGCTATTTACTGGGCAAATGATAAAGAATAAGGAGCTTTATGAATGGAACTGTTTGCAGAATTTTTTTATCAAAAAGGCTTAACTGAATTAAAAACAAATGTTCCTAATATATCTGTATTTGTAACGAATAACGTAGACTATAATTATGCAGTTATATTATTTTATATGCCAAGTGGAATCGAGTGGAATAAGGAAAAGTGTGCTAATGTGGAAAAGAAAATAATTCAAAAGTTGCAAACAGACAGCCAAAACCAGTTTAAGCTAATAACATTTTTGTGTACCAATCATGTCGATCTCGTACGTGAGATATATCGACAAAATAGTCATACATCAGTTATTGATTTAGAAAATAATCGACTTCTTGTATTTGAGGGTATGAGTGAAGATGATTTAAAGATTCATTCTGGTATAGAAAAAATACTACAGGCAAGAGGTAATGATGGGAAATATGAGAACAAAGCATACAATAATTACGATAGAAGTAATTTAAAAGAAGGATTATTTACAGATAAGAAACATCAAATTGTTAATGGTTTACAACAAATAGGTTTTACTAACTCATGTATAATACTGCTCAACATATTGGTTTTCATTATTTTATCAGTGACAGACTATTATGATCTCGCGGTGGAAAATGGAAAACTTTTATGGACTGCGGTTATCGATGATCATGAATATTACCGAATAATAACCAGTATGTTTTTGCATAGTGGGGCTAGTCATCTGTTCAATAATATGCTTATTCTTGCAGTAATTGGCGGTATACTTGAGAAGAAGGTCGGAAAGGTAAAATACTGTTTTCTTTATTTTTTATCAGGAATTATTGCGGCTATCATATCTCTTGGTTATAATATGAGAGAAATATATGCTGGAAGTATAGGAGCCTCAGGTGCAATCTTTGGTGTGGTAGGAGCAGTTCTATGGATTGTATTCATTAATAAAGGAAAAGTTGAAAATTTGAGTAGAAGACAGATGATTTTATTTGTTGCATTCAGCCTATATGGTGGTTTTACCAACCAAAACGTTGATAATGCGGCTCATATTGGTGGGCTCATTAGTGGTTTTATTCTTGCAATCTTAATATATAGAAAGCCAAAGAAGAGAGGTGCTGTATCATGAATATCAATATATACTATGGTGGGAGAGGATTGATCGAGGATCCTACAATTTATGTAATGAATAAGTTAACTGAGGTTTTATCAGAATTGCGAGTAAACGTAACACGCTATAACTTATTTGAACAAAAAAATAGTATAACTATGATGCCAAATACATTAAAAGAGGCAGATGGTGTGATTTTAGCCGTAAATGTTGAATGGATAGGGATTGGTGGATTCATGCAACAATTTTTAGATGCATGCTGGCTTTATGGCGATAAGCAAAAAATAAAGAAAACTTATATGTTTCCTGTCGTTATTTCAAATACGTATGGAGAAAAAGAAGCAATAGGTACGTTAACATCTGCATGGCAGCTATTGGGTGGTATAGCTCTAGATGGTGTTGCTGCATATGTAGAGAATCATGTTGATTTTGAAACCAATCCTAATTATGCAAAACTGATAGAAAAAAAAGCCGAAACATTGTATCGAATTATTAATCAAAAAATGGAACAACTTCCAAGTAGCAACTATACGATGGTTCATAAGATGCTGTCGACAGCACAAATTGAATTGACGCCTCAAGAGGGAGAACAGCTTTCTAAATATGTTTCTGACGATACATATGTGAAAAAGCAAAAAGAAGATATTGAAGAACTAGCACAGCTATTTAAGGGAATGCTACAAAATGAAGGAAATGATACAAAGAATGAATTTATAAAAAATTTTAAAGAGAATTTTAAACCACAAGGGAATAATATTAATACATCAGCTACAATTAATATGACAGATGTGAAAAGAACCTTAGTTATTGATGTTAGTGGTTCGCAATTGAGTTGTTCTTATGGTAGCAAGGACGACGCAGATGTTATTGTAAAAACAACACGTGATATTGTAAATAAGCTTGTAAATGGCCGAACAACCTTTCAAGGTGCGTTTATGTCAGGTGAATTAATAGCCAAAGGGGACTTTCAGGCACTTCGTAGATTCGATCAATTATTCCAATTTACGATTTTGTCTTAAATAACCAATGAAAAGGAGAAGTTTTATGTTCCGTTTGTGGGCGAAAGTCATGAAGAATAATCATTTAGTTAATGATATGGTAGTTTGTAATGACGACAAGAAATTATCGAGAACAAAAAAAATTTTTGAAGCGCTAGAAGAAGTATGTAATAAATTCGACTTATCAAAACCAATTTGGTTAGAGTCTACCATCAAAGACTTTAAAATTCATAATAAGACAAGATTTACCCAGGATAGTTTTATAGAGACTATTGAATTTGATTATCTTGAAATACATGTAATAGAAGAGGATTAGCCCAATCAGTTACAATATAGAACTAAATTAGATTTGTTTTACTGATAACATTTTAATACATGGAAGGAATAGGTGAATGAGAAAAATCTATCATAAACATAAGGTAATATGTCTGTGTTGCCTATCAATTGTTCTTTCTTCGTGTAGTAGAAATGGAAATGAAGAAAGTAATTCGAGTTATACTATACAAGAAATTATTCCTACTACGCAATTAGAGGTTTCAAGTGCTATAGAACCAACACAAGTTCCAAAAGTAGAGTTGACACCTACAGTTGATATGTTTTCAGATACATTTAATGAAGAAAGAGAGCAACAAGCCATGAATTCAAAAAAGGAAGTAAAAGAGCTTGGAAGTGTTTTAGACCCAAGTGATTTAGAACTGATCGATGAGGAAATAGTGGATTTGATTAGTCACACACCAGCCAAGTCAATAATAAAGGTTTATACTGCGAATGCTGCAACGCTTTCTCAATGCTTTGAAATTCAGAAAATCCCAATATCAGTATACAGTCGTATGGAGAATAAGTCATATAGCGAGGGATGTACTACAAAGTTAAGCAATCTTCGTTATGTACGAGTTTTGCACTATGGATTTGATGGTGAAATTCATATTGGAGAGCTTGTGGTAAATCAGTTAATAGCTGAGGACATTGTTGATATTTTTAAAGAGCTATTTGATGCCAAATATCCAATTGAGCAGATTGTATTAATAGATGACTATGATGCTGATGATAATACGAGCATGGAAGCGAACAATTCTTCAAGCTTTAATTTTCGTTATGTTGAAGGGACAACAAAATTATCAAATCATGCATATGGTTTAGCGATTGATATAAATCCATTATATAACCCATATGTTTATACTAATTCTGGGAAAGAGGTTATAGTACCAGAAATAGGTGCAATGTATGCTGATCGTTCGATAGATTGTGAGTATTTTATCAAGAAAGACGATATAGTTTATAACGCATTTATTAAGAGAGGTTTTACATGGGGTGGCGATTGGATAAATTCCAAAGACTATCAACACTTTCAGAAAGTATTCCAATAAACGACATTAACTTTTATGAATGCTATATTGTTGATTAATTTTATAATAATATGTTATAATAATTAGCACGAGTTTTAGGTTAAGTGAAAGGAATGTGTGATAAAATGTCATATATGGCTCTTTATAGAAAATTTAGACCAGATTCCTTTGATGATGTTAAAGGGCAGGATCATATCGTTACTACTCTTCGCAATCAGATAAAAGCAGAAAGATTAGGTCATGCATATCTATTTACTGGAACTAGAGGCACAGGAAAGACTTCAGTTGCAAAAATACTCGCAAAAGCGGTTAATTGTGAACATCCTGTGGATGGTAATCCGTGTAATGAATGTGCTATGTGTAAAGCAATTCAGGTACAGGCTTCTATGAATGTAATAGAAATCGATGCAGCATCAAATAATGGCGTTGATAATATAAGAGAAATTGTTGAAGAAGTTCGATATTCACCAACAGAAGGTAAGTACAAGGTTTATATTATTGACGAGGTGCATATGCTTTCGGCAGGTGCATTCAATGCGTTACTTAAAACTTTGGAGGAGCCACCAGCTTATGTCATCTTTATTCTAGCTACGACAGAAGTGCATAAGATTCCAATTACAATACTTTCTCGTTGCCAAAGATATGATTTTCACCGAATTACAATTGATGACATCACCTTACGGTTGCAAGAATTAATGGATAAAGAGCATATTGATGTAGAAGAAAAAGCGCTTCGATATGTAGCAAAGGCAGGAGATGGATCTTTACGTGATGCACTAAGCCTATTGGACCAATGTATCGCCTTCTATCTTGGAAAAACCTTGACCTATGAGAATGTACTAGACGTACTTGGGACAGTAGATATTGAGGTATTTGCACGAATGTTACGCTATATTCGTAAAGGGTCTGTTACAGAATGTATACGATTACTAGAAGAGTTGATTATAAATGGACGTGAACTTGGTCAGTTTACTGTTGATTTCACGTGGTATTTAAGAAATCTATTATTAGCAAAGACTTCAGATGATATTGAGGATATTTTAGAAGTGTCGAAAGAACAGTTAGAGCTACTAAAGCAGGAAGCTAAAAGCTGCGAGATGGAATTGCTCATTCGATTTATTCGCATTTTCTCAGACTTATCCAATCAAGTGAAGTATGCAAGTCAAAAAAGGGTAATTATAGAGGTTGCCCTAGTTAAGTTATGTAAACCTATGATGGAAACCGATTTTGAATCACTATTACAAAGAGTGAGTTATTTGGAAGAGAAGCTGGAAAATGGAATTTCATTCGTATCAGATTCGAAGATGGAAAAGAATAATCCTGTGGAGCCTGAACAACCAATGGAATTGCCCAAAGCAATAAGTGAAGATTTAAAGTTAGTAGCTCAAAATTGGAGAGAAATCGTAAATCGTGTTGGTTCACCAGAAAAGATAACTTTAATTAGTGCAAAAGTTGTTCCGGGTGAAGGAAATATGATAACATTATTATTTGAGAGTGAAGTGGATGAATGCTTTATTAAACGGGAAACACAACTTCAGAAAATCAGGAAAGCAATACAGGATGTTATTCATAAAGAAGTATTAATACAAACTAAGACAGTAAATAACAAAAATGAGTTAAATCGGTATGCTGATTTGACAAAATTAATAAAAAAAATTCCAGTCGAGTATGTGGATTAATGAAGAAAGGAGCATTATAATGGCAAAACGAGGAGGATTTACAGGTGGTATGCCTGGAAACATGAATAATCTAATGAAGCAGGCCCAGAGAATGCAAAAACAGATGGAAGAAAAAACAAAAGAAATAGAAGAAAAGCAGTGGGAGGCAAGTGCAGGTGGTGGAGCTGTAACAGTAACAGTATCTGGTAAAAAAGAAGTGATTTCTGTAAAATTATCCAAAGAAGTTGTCGATCCAGATGATGTTGAAATGTTAGAAGACCTTATCGTAGCTGCAACAAATGAAGCATTACGTAAAATGGAAGAAGAATCTTCAGAAGCAATGAGCTCTATCACAGGAGGACTTGGTGGTTTAGGTGGTTTAGGTGGTATGTTCTAAATCTATAATTATGAAATAATAACAGATAATATCTTTATTGAGCCTAAGATTAAAATCATAGGCTCATTTTATGTCATAAAACAGTAAGATTTATCCTTAACAGTAAGAATATAATGGCTTATGGTTTTTAGATAAATATTGAAAATTATGGTATAATAAAGTATGATTAAAACATGAAAAAAAAACGGGAATTTAGGTGGAAAAGTGGATTATTATAGTACACAGATAAGTAAATTGATTGAAGAATTAGGAAGGCTTCCAGGAATTGGCGCAAAATCTGCTCAAAGACTGGCATTTCATATTATAAATATGCCCAAGGATCAAGTGGAACGTCTCGCTTCAACTATTATTGAGGCTAAGAGTAATGTAAGATATTGCAGTATTTGTCAAACACTAACAGATAAAGAAATATGTCCAATATGTTCTAGTGAAAAAAGGAACAGAGAACTTATCATGGTTGTAGAAAATACAAGGGATTTAGCTGCATATGAGAAGACTGGAAAATATGATGGTGTTTATCATGTGCTTCATGGAGCAATATCTCCAATGCTTGGAGTTGGACCTGCCGATATCCGATTAAAAGAGTTAATGTTAAGACTTCAAGGGGAAGTGGATGAAGTTATTATAGCGACAAATTCAAGTCTTGAAGGAGAGGCTACAGCAATGTATATTAGTAAGTTAATAAAACCTGCTGGGATAAAGGTATCACGGATAGCAAGTGGAGTACCAGTAGGTGGGGACTTAGAGTATATTGATGAGGTTACGCTACTACGAGCATTAGATGGAAGAGTGCAGATATAATTAACAAGAGGAGGATATTATGGATCAGGAGAATGTATTAACTGGTGGAATTGATGCACTTTATACGATGAAGGAAAACTTGTTAGAACTTGAGGGTTATAAAGAACAGAGTCAAACATTAGCAGCGAAACAAGATCAGTTGGAAAAGCAGATTAAGGTGAAAGAAAAAGCAATTTCAGAAGAGATAATACAAACTGTAAAAAAGCGCAGATCAGAAGTTGAAGACTCATATGATGAGCAAATGGACAAGATTAAGAGTCGAATAAAAAAAGCAAAAGCGAAAAGAGATAAAGAAAAGATGGCTCAAGTGTCTGAACGAATCAAGGAAGAGACATCTGATTTAAATGCCGAAAAAGTTCGCCTGAAAGAAGAGTTAAGATCAGTATATGAGAAAAATCATATTCCAAGGATACTGAACAATTCTTATTACCATGCTTTATTCATGCCAAGATGCCTAAAGGATTTTGTAAAGATAATTATAACAATGATAGTAACACTATTTGTGATTCCTTATGGTGTATATAAACTTCTTCTTCCTCAGAAGACAATTTTCTTGGTGATTGATTACATTATAACAGTCATTCTCTTTGGTGGTCTCTATTTGTGGATTAATTCTAAGACAAAGGAAAACCATTCAGATGCAATAATTGATATTCGTGCAATCCGTGCCAAACAAGCTAAAAATCAGAAGCGTATTCATGCAATAGAAAAAGATATCAGAAAAGACAAAGACGAAAGTACTTATAGCCTAGAAGATTTTAATTCGGAATTACAAGAATTGGATTCTGAGCTAAAGACCATTTCGGAAGAAAAGAAAGAAGCAATAGTAGAGTTTGAAACGAGAACGGGAAAAGTTATTGAAAGTGAGATACGAGAGCAGTATCGTCCTGATATGGAAAAGCTAAAAAGTGAGCATGAACAATTTAGCGTAGAACTTAAGCAGGCAGATGAAAAGGTAAAACTCTTTTCCATCGAAATTGCCAATAAGTATGAATCTTTTATTGGAAAAGATATGATGGTTGTTTCAAAAATTGATACTATGATAGAGCTGATCAATTCTGGAAAGGCAACAACGATTGCTCAAGCTCTAGCTATGTGTAAGGAATCTGTCGTAGCAGATACACAGAAAGAGTAATTAGGATTGTTGATTATGGATAAAGGCATCTTACAATTTTGTGAACCACGCTTTAGTTTGCGTTGCATAAGATTGCAAGATGCCTTTTTGGTGCGAAACAAGATTTTTACTTACAAACTACTTTGTTCATAATTTGAAAAGACAGTGGTTGATACCTTGATAGATATGGTCTACAAGAGTCATAACAGTATTGAGTCGAGTCGTTTGCAATAACATCTGGTCGAATAATCCAGATAAATTTACAATTCCAGTAATGAATAGGTCACCCACATATGGCAAATCCTTATCCACACCAGCACCCGGCTTTAGTGGACCTTCACCGAGTGTAAAGTATCCTACGTGAGATGCCTTTCCAAGTGATGCATCGATTGCAATAACTAATGGATTAGCATTATCTGCATATATCTTATCCATAGTCTCCTTTAGATTTTTTGCATGTACAGGCTCATCAAGTGTACCATAAACGGAATACTTATGACGATTAAATGAAGATAGTTTATAGCCAAGGAGTGGGCCAAGACAGTCTCCGGTTGCACGATCAGAACCAATACATAAGAAAACGAGATTTCTCATCTTATAATTATTTGTTTCAAGCATATTTACTAATGTATTACCAAAATCAAATGGAGCGCGATATTCTTTTGAGTCAAAGTAAAAAATCTTTCTATTCTTCTCCATATATTGTTTCATTGGGGAAAATCCACCTTTCAATTTACTCTTAATTCTGCTAAAGAAAAAAGGTTGTCTCTATAAAGATTATTTCCGACCTATACGAAGATAGACATGAAATCGTATGTGATTAATACTGTATTTTCGACTTAAGTAGCAAGTTATTTTCAAAAAAAAGTGGAAATTACGTGAACGAACTAGCCGAGTAGGGAATGAACTAGAAAAGGAACGATAAATTGAAGTATTTCTCTTGTGAAAATTGACAAAAATAGCAGAGTGCTTGTGATACCATCTCTTTATTAGATTAATAAACCGTTAAGCTATCTTATTATGGAGGGACAGGCATTATGGCAGATAGGTCAGATAATCATGACATCTTTATTACTGATTCGGAGAAAGTGAATTTAAAAGTAAAAACTCCAAAGAATGTTCGTCAGATTGGGAAAATTGGAGATGGATTAAGAATCTATGTAGAAGATTATGTTAAAACATATACAAAGCAATTAGTAGAAGGAGATTACACTAGCCATTGCATTGCAGTACTAGTTGGTGAATATAGAAATACAGATCATGAGAGGAATGTTTTTTTATATGGCGCCATTAAAGTGGATGTTGAGAGCAATGAACAGGAGAATGTTTTTACAGAAGGAGTCTGGACAGAAATTTATGAAAAGATAAAGGAGTATTTTCCGGATGCAGAAATTGTAGGATGGTATTATGGCGGGACAGGTTTTGAAAGGGAGGACTTGTCAATCTTAGAACAGATACATATTAATAATTTTGCAGGTAGAGACAAGGTATTATTTACCTATGATGTGATTGAGAAAGAGAATAATTTCTATCTATTTGACGGGGTATCATTAGTTTTGCAAACAGGATACTACATTTATTATGAAAAGAATGAAGAGATGCAAAACTATATGGTAGATCATAAAAAGATTAAGAGGGAGGAAGAGGCCGGAGATCATACAATGCGTGCAGTACGTACGATTTTGACAGAAAAGAAATCTTTGGCCAGCCCAGAGAAGGAGCAAAAACTTCTATTGCGGTTAGGATATGCAGCCGGCACATTAATGCTTATAGTTGCATTAATTGTTGGAGTAACGATGTTTAATAATAATCGGAGAATGGAGGAGCTAGAGGGAGATTTACAGGTGATGAAGAATAATATTTTTGAAAAGAATGCTGATATTGAGGAAGAAGACAGTCAGGAAGTCACATCCAAATCCGATAATAATAAGATTGTTTCCGATATAGATGATAATGAGATTGTATCGGAGATAGATAATAAGCAAGATGTAGAAGATATTGTATTGTCTTCAACACCAACACCAACATCAGAACCAACGACAGTTGCAAGTGAGCCAACATCAATTCCATTGACTCCAACGACGGCACCAGATGATTTGACTCAACCAGTTGCCCAAATAGATCCATCATCTTTAACTGAGTATACGGTGAAAAGTGGTGATACGCTAGCTTCAATCTGCATAAAGGAATGTGGAAGCTATGGAGTAATATCGACCGTAAAGGATTTAAATCAGATTCTAGATGAGGATATTATCTATGTTGGTCAGACTTTATTAATTCCAAAAAAAGAGCAATAAAAATAGTGTTATTTATGTTAAAATAATGTATAATTGGAAAAGAAATAATGAATTACAAAATTAATTAGAGGATACTATGAAACGATTAAAACGAGGGAACTTAAGAATTGATGAAATTAATAAAAGTAGACGAAAAAAAGTAAAATACATAACAATTGTTATTGTAATTTTATTATTGCTACTTTTGGTTGGGGTAATATTAATTAGAATGAGGACAATGAGCTATAATGCATTCAAAGTAAAAAACTCAGTAGAATTAGTAAATGCTAGCACAAGTAAAATAGTTCTTTACAAAAATGGAATCTTGAAGGCAACACGTGATGGCGCGGAGGCAATATCAGCCGACGGTAAGCAAGTATGGAATGTTTCATATAATATGAAAAATCCTATTATGGATGTGAAAGATAATTTTGCTGTCATTGCGGATATGGGTGGAAAAACCGCTTGTATTGTTAATGGTTCAGGTGTGAGTAATGTGATTGAGACATTATATACTATTGTTGAGGTAAAGGTTGCTACACAAGGAGTTGCTTCTATTCTTATGAGTAATGGAACAGAAGACTATATTAATGTTTATAGCATGGAAAGTACGCAACCTTTGTTAACGATAAAAACGTTAGCTACAACAGACGGATTCCCAATTACCATGGCTTTATCGGATGATGGAACCAAGTTAGTAACATCTTATGTCAAAGTTGAAAACGATACAATAACAAATCAGATTGCATTTCGCAATTTTGGTGATGTAGGTAAAAACTATGTTGATCAGTTAGTGGGTAATCAGTCTACCTCATTTGCTCCGAGGATAGAGTTTATAACAAATGATGTAGTAGCAATTTTTCTAGAAGATGGATTATATCTGTATTCTATGGAGGAAACGCCAGCTGAAGTATTAAAGGAAACATATAATCAGAAGATTCAAGATATCTTTTATACGAATAGCTATATAGGTGTAATTTTAGATTCAGAATCGGGTGAATCATCTAATCAAATTTATGTTTATGATGTAAATGGTAAAAAAATAATGAGTAGTAATATATCTTTTTCTTACAGTAATATAGTAGCTGGAGAAGATTATATCGTATACTATAACGATTTAGACTGTGAAGTGATGAATTTAAAGGGTAAAGTAGTATTTAATGATACATTCTCGATTGCAGTCAAATCACTTATGAAAGGTAATAATCCAAAAGAATTTTTGGCAATTACGGATATTGGATTGGATACTTTGGAGATGGTAGAAACGAAGGAGGATTAATATGAATATATTAACATTAATTGTAATAGGAGTATTAATTTTATATACATTTCTAGGATATAAATCAGGACTCATAAAGACAGTATTTTCAATTTGTTCTATGATTATAGCGTTAATTTTATCACTTTTGATTAGTCCGAATATAAGTAAGGCGCTTCAAGAAAGGGAAAATGTTGTAAATTATTTTTCTCAAAAGGTAGAGAAAGTATTAAATCTTGATAAAGTTGATAATGCTGTAGCAACACAAGCGGAGCAAATAGAGAAGCTTCCAATACCAAAATCGATAAAAGATACGCTGATTGATACAAATAATACGCAAGCATATAATGCTTTAAATGTGACAAACTTTACTGGATACTTAAGTCATTCCCTTGCGTGTATTATTATTAATGCTTTATCCTTTATCCTTACATTTTTGGTGTTACTCATTGCTTTACGTATTCTAAGCAAAGTTCTTGATCTGATTAGTAAGTTACCAGTATTGCACCAAATTAATAAGCTTACTGGATTGATTGCTGGTTTTGTAAGAGGGCTCATAACGATATGGCTACTTAGTATCGCATTAACAATTTTTAGCGGTACTGATTTCGGTAAATACTGTTTTGAGATGATTAATGAGAGTGTTTTTCTTAGTATTTTGTATAATAACAATTTTATACTAAATTTTACGATTAATTTATCAAAGACATTATTGTGAGATAGTGTGAACTATTTTGTAAAACGTTCTATGCTTGTTTTGTTATTATTCTCTTGAAATTGTTAAAGTCGTGCAGTATACTGATAATGTAAGCACTTACATCTAAAGACAAGACTGTTTACACAATACATGCATAAAGCAGCAATTCAGTAGTTTAGTTGTGTATTGCTGTATTATGATAATAATAAAGGAGCAAAAAAATGAACGAAGTTTTACAACGCTTTGAAAAATTAGGTATTATTCCAGTAGTAAAAATTGATGATGCAAACAATGCAGCACCTTTAGCAAAAGCACTCTGTGAAGGAGGTCTTCCAGTTGCAGAAGTAACATTTAGAACAGATGCAGCAGAAGAGGCTATTCGCAAGATGGTGGAAGCGTGTCCACATATGTTTGTTGGTGCTGGTACTGTCTTAACTACAGAACAAGTTGATCGTGCGATTGCAGCTGGCTGTAAATTTATTGTTAGTCCTGGACTTAATCCTAAGATTGTTAAGTATTGTCAAGATAAGAATATTCCAATTACACCAGGTACATCAAGCCCAACAGATATTGAGCAAGCAATTGAACTTGGATTAGAAGCAGTTAAGTTTTTCCCGGCAGAGCAGTCTGGTGGTATTGCAAAGATTAAAGCTATGGCTGCACCATATGTAAATATGAGATTTATGCCTACAGGTGGTATCAATGCAAAGAACATAATATCATACCTTGACTTTCCTAAGATCTTAGCTTGTGGTGGTAGCTGGATGGTTAGTGAAGCACTTATTAATAGTGGTCAGTTTGATGAAATCAAGAGATTAACAAGAGAAGCAGTAAACACAATGCTTGGATTTGAATTAAAGCATATTGGAATTAATGCTAATTCTGAAAAAGAAGCAGATGGTGTTGCTACTTCTTTTGAGAAACTTTTTGGGTTCACAAAGAATGTTGGTAGTAGCTCTGTATTTGCAGGAACAGCAATTGAAGTTATGAAACAACCTTATTTAGGAGCTCATGGTCACATAGCTATACAAACAAATTATATTGAACGAGCAATCTACCATATGGAACTTCAAGGTTTTGAATTTGATATGGATACAGCAAAATTTAAAGACGGTAAGATGATTGCGATTTATCTTAAGGGTGAACTAGGTGGTTTTGCAGTTCATCTATTGCAGAAAAAGTAGATTTTCTTAATATAAATAATTATTGGGCTGTCGTACTAGCTCAGTATAAATAATAGAATGAAAGGTGATGGTATTTTTTGAAGTGCCTTACAATTCCGAAAAGCATTTTGTGGGTTTGTGAGCATAGCACTACAGCGAAAATATACCATCACTTTTCATTCTTTATTCATACTGTCCTTAGTGTGATAGCTCTTTTATAGAAGGATTCATATTTCTTTATTCTCATGTATTTGTTTGTTTTGGTGCTTTAATAGGATGAAAATTACTATATCTTGTGGTATATTATATACCCATAATATGGAAGCAAAATTATTGCAAAAAGGTGTTGACATGAATGCTTTGTAGTGCTATAATCATTTTTGCTGACGCGGTGATAACACATTGCTGATAGCAAAATATTTTGATAGATATAGTAAGAATGCTTATGAACATTGATAACTGAACAGTGAAACAACCTTGAAATTCGTTGAGAATTCCTAGTTAATAAACTAGGCGAGTTAGTAGTTTTGCTTGCAAGACAAGAGGCTAACAAATAGAACTGTTTTAAGTCGTAAGATTTGAAA
>JAEYPP010000065.1 GCA_023410575.1 Bacillota bacterium
TTCTCATATGATTAGAAAGAAACTCCCTCTAGACGTTTTGGGGAGTACGTATTTTAGTCGGAGGGATGAAACGTGGAGGATAGATGCCAAGAGGTACTTCAAAGGTATGAATTCAGAATTTTTAATACTTATCGCACCCGTGGTGCATACGTATTAGAAACGGATCAAGGGCTGAAACTGCTCTGCGCTTATGAGGGTAGTGATAGTCGGCTTGAGTTTGAAGATTCCATAAAACTGCAGATAAGTGCTTGTGGTTATGAAAAGTTAGATTTGTTTGTGCGTAATAATCAAGGGACTGTAATAACAACAAATTCAGTAGGTGATAAGTTTTTTATTAAGGAATGGTTTGCTGGGGAAGAATGTAGTCTTAAGAAGGAAGACAAGGTGTTATTAGCCGTCAGGAATCTTGCGAAACTTCATTCTACTATGGATCATATGCAATTAACACCAGAGCAGAAACAAAACTATGCTCAAGATAATTTAATGACAACTCTTGAGAAACGCACAAGGGAGTTGAAGCGAGTAAAAAGCTATATTCGAGAGAGAAAGCAAAAGAGCGAATTTGAAGTTTATTATCTTAGTGTATGTGAGAATTTCTATAAGGATGCATTAACAGCAATTGAGATATTAAAAGAAATTCCTTATCAAGAATTACTAACTCAAGCGTTATGTCAAGGAATGATATGTCATGGTAGTTATACATACCATAACATATTTATACTAAATAATCCGGCAAATGAGATGGTTTGTAAAGCGGCTCAAATTAAAGAAGAAGATTTCGTTGCTACGACTAATTTTGATAAGGCAGAATGTGGGTTACAGGTTATGGATCTCTATTACTTTATTCGTAAAGCAATGGAAAAAAATGATTGGAATCTCGAGCTAGGATTAAAGATTGTAGATAAATATAAATGTGAGCATGGTCTTTGTAAAGAAGACCTTAAGTTTCTCTACGTTTTACTATTGTATCCAGAGAAATTTTGGAAGATAACAAATTATTATTATAATAACAAGAAATCTTGGATTCCACAAAAAAATGTTCAAAAACTTCAGACAATTGGCAACCAAGTTGAGAGTAAGAAGAAGTTTTTGGAGTCTTTTTTACAAGTTGATTAACTGTAATATTTCAATTATAATGAAGGTGTATCTGATTTATAGATACACCTTTTTAGAATATTGCGAGGTAATAGAATGAAACAAGAAAAGTCGTTAAATCTAACTAAATATTTGATAATTGCAGCAATTGTAACCTCTGTGCTTGTAATTCTCACAGTAGTGCTCATAAGTATTTTAAAAAGCGATAGGAAATCAATAACAAACTCTTCTCCTATATATCCAGCCAATTCGTTTGGTGAAGTTGAGAATAGTGATAATGAGGTTTTTACTACAGGAGTTTTTTTAAGCGTTGATATTAAGAATAAACGTATTACAGTATGTGATATTACAACCAATGAGGAAATCAACTTCTTTTATTCTGGAAGTACAGCAATTACTGATAAGTATGACCAGTTAATAACTGTCTCTCAATTAGTCAAAGGGCAGGTTTTAAAGTTGAGTTACATAACAGATACGAGGAATCTCACTAGACTATCAATTTCCCAAGATATTTGGGAAAACATAGGAATAACAGACATTATCATTAATAAGAATGCAAAGGTAATCTCTTACTTAGGTAATAATTACTCGTATAATGATGGTACTGTATTTATCTCAGATGAAAAACTAATTAGTGTTGATGATATTATGTCAATCGATTATTTAACAATTCGAGGTTGGGAGGAAAATGTATATTCAGTTGTGGTAACAGGTGGACATGGTTATATTGAACTTGCTGGCGAGGATACATTTATTGGAGGTACAATTAATGTTGGGACCCAGCTCACCGAACAGATCACAGAGGGTATGCGATTAACCGTTAGAGAAGGTACATATACAATAACGGTAGGTAATAAGAAAACTCAAGGATCTAAAGAAATTACTATCATTCGGGATCAAACGAGCGTATGTGACATCAATGAATTTGCTTTAGCAGAAGTAGAGGAAGGGAATGTCATGTTTAATATTACACCTCAAGGTGCTTTGCTTCTAATTGATCAAGTAGTTACCGATTATTCAAGTGCTGTTACTCTTCCTGTTGGTAATCATATGATTGAGGTATCTCTTGGAGGATACAAAACATATTCAGGTTCACTATACGTAGAGAAGGGAAGTATAAGTACTTCAATTAATCTTCAAGTAAACGATAATTCGAATTCCGATATCTTAGTGGATAATGATTCAACAACTGGTGATAATTCTATGATAGATGAACCATTTGATGATAACATGTCAGAGGATAACACATCGGGAGGGGATTCTTTTGAGAAAGATGACAATAAGGTAGAGGAAGAAGATGACACTGTAGACGAAGATGATAACATTGTAGAAGAGGATGAGAATGATTATACCTATGTTCCTGGAGAGGTACCTTCTGGACAGGATAAATCGAAGACAATAACAATCTATTGGAATTCTGGTGCAGAGGTATACTTTAACGGTGAACTTGTTGGAACGATAGTAGATGGTAAGCTTACAGTACCAAAACGATATGGTGAGATAAATGTTGATTTAGTAATCTATCAGGATGGTATTGCCCAGACAGTAACGCAATACATTGTCGTTGATAATGATGGTCAGAATGTTACTTATCACTTTCCAAAAGAATAAATTAAACATAGAGAACACTAATGGCTGTTGCATTTTGCAACAGCCATTATAAGTATATGGAGTACTTAAAACCTACTCTTTATTTTTTATAAAGTTAAAATACTTAAGATCAAAAACTTCCAATGGCAGAGGTTTATCATAATAATAACCTTGAGCCATATAGCACCCAATTGATTGTAAAAACTTAGCTTGATCCAACGTCTCAACACCCTCACAGATAACTTCCATGTCAAGTTCCTGGGCCATGCGAACGATGTTAGAGATAACAATTCGCTCACGTTTATGGGTTGTCTTCGAATGGAAGAAGTCTTTATCTATCTTTAGTACTTTGAACGGTAAGTCACTCAATAAATTCAATGAAGATAAACCTGAACCAAAGTCATCCATGGCAAGTCCAAACCCAAGTTCACGAATGCGCTGAAGAATATGTGACCAATACCGATCACTATTTACTATTGCACTTTCCGTTATTTCAACCTCAATTAATTCAGAAGAAATTCCGTACTTATTAACCGTATTTTGTAAAATATCTAGAAGAGAGTTAGTCTTAAAATGTTCACGCGAAAAGTTAACACTAATTGGGTATACCTTGATTCCATGATCTATCTTATCCCTTAAATGTGAACATACCTTATCGAGAACAAAGTAATCAATTTGTGTGATGAATCCATTATCCTCAAATAGTGGAACGAAAGAAGAAGGAGGAACAATACCAATGTCAGGACGGTTCCAACGTACTAAAGCCTCAGCACCACAGATTTGACCAGTATTTATATTTATCTTTGGTTGATAGTAAACAGAGAATTGTTCATCACGAAGTGCATCTTCCATGACATCTTCAATATTTTTTTGCTCAATTAAGGCTGAGCGCATTTTCTCATTAAAGAATTTGTAGTTTTCTTTACGAAGCTTTTGAGCATTCTTACGAGCTATATTTGCACGATCGACTGCAACAATAGCGCTATCATTCTCTATAATTACATAAATACCAATCATAACATTAATTTTATAATGACCACCTTCATAAGATGAAATTTGCTTTGATAAGATTAATATTTCATTTGCTTTTCTAGATAGGTCATCTATATCTTCATAGGAAAGTAATAATGCAAATTTATCACCAGTAATTCTACATAAAACACTTTGTTCACCACCAACAGATCTTAAAATACCAGATAAGTGTTTTAGTATTTCATCCCCTGCTTGGTATCCATAATTATCATTAATTAACTTAAACTGATAAATATCAGAGTAAATCATCGCATAAGTTCTCTCAGGATGTTGTTTTAATTGTTGATTAACAACGTTTAAGAATGTGTTAAAGTTGTATGCATTGGTTAATAAATCTCGTTGTGAAATTAAATCTGCCTTTTTCATTGAACGTAGACGAATAAGGTAGCTTCCAACTATTTTGGAAAGTAGAGAGAGAGAATCAATCTCACTCTTAATCCACTGATGTGGTTCTTCACATATGTTAAAGTTAATAAAACCGATGTAATTTCCATGATCACTAATTCCACATTGGAAAATGGATTTCATATGTTCAAATAATTTATTAGGAGTATCAGTTGTAGATAAATTATCCAGTTCTGAGGTATTATCATAATAAATGATGCCATTCTCGGCTTGTTTGTAAAAACTGAATTGCTCTAATTGTTCGGAAGGAATCTCATGGATGCGATCAGATAATTTATAATCAGTATTCGAATACCATTCATGAGTTATACTAATAGTCTTTTCATTTTGTCCATATTCAAAGATATAGATACAAGTTAAATTGTAGTATATACCTATTAGGGAAAGAATCATATTAATAGATACATCAATTTCTCTAGAATCAAACAAAATATCAATTGCGTTCGCAATAATTGTACTATCGATTAATGAGCGCTCCTCGTGTTCATAACTTGTTTCTATTTTTGTTCTCTTCTTTAATAGAACCTCCGATTTACTTAAATCAGCCATTGAGGTATCAAAAAAAGCAACTTGATTTCTACCCCTCATTTTCGCATGGTACATCGCGAGTTCTGCATTTTCATAAAGAGTTTCAAAATTTTTTCCATCAGAAGGATATAAAGAAATACCGATAGAACAGGTAAGCTCAAAATCCGTTTCATCTCCAGTATAGATACCATGGAATATGTCATTAGCTTTTTTTGCCATATCTTCAATAAACATAATAGATGGAGCATCATAAATAACAACAATAAATTCATCGCCACCGACACGTCCAATAATATCGTAGGATTGAAATAATTTCCTCAAACGTCCTCCAACATCAATAAGAACTGCGTCGCCAAATAAATGTCCTAATTTTTCATTTAAGCCCTTAAAATTATCGATATCAATAATTAAAAAACCTAAAATGATAGGAGAATCGATGGAGGATATTAGTTCGTCTACTTTAGAACGAATGGTCATATGGTTATATAATTTGGTTAATGTATCTTGACCTGCTTTACGCTTTAATTGTTCAATCTCGAGTTTTTGCTCAGTAATATTACTTGTTTGACCAATTACCGATATTGGTTTTCCTTCCGAATCAAATATTTTGGTAGCATATAATTCAAACCATACATATTCTCCATTTTTATCAAGACTACGAAGCTCAACTTTACATTCTGGTGCATCAGTAAGCAGAGAATTATAAAATTCATGAAAGAGCTCCCTATCCTCTGGAATAATATTACTTTCGTCATTTGTCTCTTGAAATGGTCGTATTGTTTTGACTCCTGCATATAAACCAAAATTTAAGTTCGTATCTGACTTTATAAGAGTATCCGTTTTTATGTCATATTCCCATATCGTATCTTTAGAATGAGACAAAGCAATTCGGTATCTTTGTTGCTCAAGCAAAAGTGAATCACGGCTCTTATTGACTTTCATCGTATAAATAGCACAGAAAAAGAGTAAGCCAAACATAAGAAAGAAAATAACGACTAAAACAGTATATATAAAATTACGAGAAATCGCAGAAATCTCTTTAGAATCTTGGTTTATCAAGGAAGAAGGAACGGTATGTACTAAATATAGATTTTCCAAAATGGTTGGCGAGTAATATGCATATATGCTATCTTCCTCTGTTTCATAGTGAATAATTCCAGATTTACTTTGAAACAGGTTATCTATCAATGAATCATAGCTATGTTTTCTGTGAAAGCTAACATTCTCAATTTGTGCAAAGTAGTTTGAATATGGTGCAAAGCTAGTGTTAGAAGCAAGTATCTTACCTGAAGAATTGATTAGATAACAAGAGGTATCATACTCAGTAGGCTTAAAATCCATAAGTTTAGAGAATTCTTCAATTTCGTATTCTCTTATGAAAACAGTAAGTATCCCGTTACTGTAGCTATATGGATAAAGGAAAAAAACTGATTTACTTGTATTTGTAAATATTGGATATCCATTAATTAATTTGTCGTAATATTCACTCCTTGATGCAGTATCCTGTATAAATGGATCTATGTCGCTCAATTTGTTCATTATAGAGAATTTTAATGTATTACTTGATAATGTACATATTTTTTTATGAAAGGAGGCACTTGTATAATCATGACTAGATTGTCTCATTGTAGAGGCAATAGAATCAATTTCGTGTATTTGGTTTGAAAGACATAAGTCTACGGTCTCACGTGTTATACGATTGATTTGTGATAACTTTGTAGCAGCCTGTGTCTCAAATTGATAAGAAAGATTGCTCGTATATGAATTATAACTAACAATAAAAATCCCAAATAAAATTATACTCACTATTGCGATTATGCTAGTTACTTTAGGTATCCGTTTCAAGTTGCACCTCCTTGACATTCTTTTATCATTATACATAGAAAAATGTCGAATGTAAATGAATATAATGGATTATTCTTTCTAATAAAACTCTAACTTTAGAGTATTGCTTTTTTCAACAACCACAGTTAAGATAGAAATACAATATTAAGTGTTTTTTGAAAGGTGCAGGTGAATGATATGGATAAGGATATAAAGGAGATGCTAAAAAAGGGTACAACAATTATAAAAATAGTAATCTTAGTTGTCTTTTTAATCGTCTTCGTAGGGAATTCAATGTACACGATAGGTGAACAGGAGCAAGCGGTCGTCACTACTTTTGGAAAACCATCTTGTGTAAATGAACCAGGATTACATTTTAAGATTCCGTTTATTCAGAAGGTTACATTAGTTGATACGACGATTAAAGGTTTATCGATTGGATATGATCAAAGCAATAATCAATCTATTGAAACAGAATCACTTATGATTACAGTTGACTATAATTTTGTATTGATTGATTTCTTTGTTGAATATAAGGTAATCGATCCAATAAAATATCTTTATAATTCCGATGACCCAGTTGGTATTTTAAAAAACTTAGCGCAGAGTTGTATTCGATCCCAAGTTGGTAGTTATGATGTTGATAGTGTTATCACAACAGGAAAGAATGAGATTCAGGCATCTATTCGGGAGAAAATTGATGAGAAATTGCAACAACAGGATTTAGGAATCCAATTAATTAACATTACAATTCAAGATGCGGAGCCTCCAACAACAGAAGTTATGGAAGCATTCAAAGCAGTAGAAACAGCAAAACAAGGAATGGAAACTGCAATTAATAATGCGAATAAATACCGTAATGAAGAACTTCCAGCTGCAGAAGCTCAAATCGACCAAATTCAAAAAGAAGCAGAGGCAACAAAAGAATCTAGAATTAATGAAGCAGAGGGACAAGTTGCTAGATTTAATGCGATTTATGAAGAATACATAAAAAACCCTTTGATTACAAAACAGAGAATGTTCTATGAAACAATGGAAGATGTTCTTCCAGATTTAAAAGTTATTATTGATAACTCAGAAGGCGGAGTAGAAAAAGTTCTTCCAATTGAATCATTTGTGCAGGAGGGCGAATAATTATGGCAGAAGTTGAACGTATCAGGCAAAAAAAGAAAGCACCAAAGATTATCTTGATAGTTGTTATGATGCTGCTAATTACTGGCGTAGTATTATTGAATTTATCTATCGTAATAACTGATCAAGATGAGTATACATTAGTGAAAGAATTTGGAAAAGTGGAGAAGATTATTGAAGAACCAGGATTAAGCTTTAAGAATCCATTTTTTGAAGAAACTACTTCTTTACCGAAAAAGACATTAATTTTTGATTTAGCAACAAGTGATGTAATAACAAGAGATAAGAAAACGATGGTAGCCGATAGTTATGTCTTATGGAGAATTGAAGATCCATTAAAGTTTGTTCAGACTTTAAATTCACTGATTTCCAATGCGGAAGCGAGAATTAATACGACGGTATATAACTCTTTAAAAAATGTTATTAGTGGTATGAGTCAGGCAGATGTTATTTCTGGACGTGATGGGGCACTAAATGAAGCTATTATGAAGAATATAGGTACCTCCATGGAGCAATATGGAATTGAACTTATATGTGTTGAAACAAAACATCTTGACTTACCAAGTGATAATAAGACTGCAGTTTATGAACGTATGATATCAGAGCGTAATAATATTGCAGCCTCTTATACTGCTGAGGGCGAATCAGAGGCTAAAAAAATACGAACTACAACAGATAACGAAATTGCAATTCGTGTATCTGAGGCAAAAGCAGCAGCAGAAAAGACAATTTCAGAAGGTGAAGCTGAGTACATGAAAATTCTAGCTGCAGCATATGCAGATGAATCTAGAAGCGATTTCTACACCTATGTACGCGCACTCGATGCAGCAAAGAAAATGTTAAGTGGCTCGAATAAGACGTTAATTTTAAATGCAGATTCACCGATTGCTCAGATATTCAATACGATAGAATAGTCAAGGAAGGCGGATCGTTTGTATGAAGAAACACAAGTTATTTTTCATAGTAACATTAGCATTACTATTAGCATTATCAGGATGCTCTAGAGACACAGAGAAAGTAAGCCCTGAGGTAAAAACAACACCAGAGGTCACGATAACTCCAACTGAGGTAGTATTACCAGCTGAGGAGATAATACCAAAAGAGGAAGTACAGAAAATCGGATATAATGTAGATGAACTAAAGGTACTTTCTGAAGAGTTAACTACCCAAGTGCTTGATGGAGACTGCTCAGGAGTTAACAGTTACTTTGAGGATAATATTAAAGCTACATATACAGCCGAGTTTCTTGAAGATGGGATAAAGAATGCAGTAGCTCCGCTTGGCAGTTTTGTCTCCATCGAATCTTCTCAGACACAAGAGACAGACGATACAATATTTGTTGCTGTAGTATTAAGATATGAGAATAATGGATTGCAGCTACTTTATGGATATAATAAAGATATACAGTTAACGACATTTCGATATAGTTATGTGACGCTTAATGAGGATAATTCCAATGTAGAAAGTGAATTATTCAAAGAGGTTGATATTACAGTTGGTACAGGTGATTATCTAATGGATGGTATTATGACAATACCAAGCGGAGTAGAGAAACCACCAGTTGTAATCTTAGTCCAAGGAAGTGGTCAATCGGATATGGATGAAACAGTTGGTGCTTGTAGTAATAAACCGTTTCGCGATATCGCACACGGTTTAGCCCAAAAAGGGATTGCTTCCATTCGATATAATAAACGATATTATCAATATAAGGATAATATATCAGAGGAAATTACAGTTAATAATGAAATCCTAGATGATGTCGGAGCAGCCATTGATCTAGCTATGAAGTCAGATGTACTTGATACAACAAAAATTTATGTTGTAGGACATAGCCAAGGTGGTATGTTATGTCCCAAAATCGCAACAGATCATCCTGAATTAGCTGGTATTATTGCATTAGCTGGAAGTCCAAGACATCTAGCAGACATTATCTATGACCAAACTGCATTTTTCTTAGAAAAGGATGAGACATTATCGGAATCAGAGATTGAGCAATATTTAGAGATGACAAAATCAAATGTGGAACAAGCTAAGAACCTATCGGATGACAATCTAGCTTCTCCATTGCTTGGAGTGACAGGGTATTATTGGAAATCACTCAATGGTATTGATACGAAAGAACTTGTTACAAAGCTTACATTACCGATGTTATTTTTACAAGGCTCAGAAGATTTTCAGGTTTATGCAGATGTTGATTTTGCTGAATGGAAAACATTATTGGATGGTCATGAGAATGCTGAGTTTATTGAATACGAAGGGTTGAACCATCTTTTTATGCCAACTACAGGTATAATGGATGTTTCGGATTATGACTATAAGAATAATGTGGATCAGAAAGTTATTCTTGATATGGCTGATTGGATTTTAAAAACTAAATAGTAATACTATATAACCCTTTATCGATAAGAGTTCATACACAACTCTATCGGTAGAGGGTTTTTAGTAATTGAGACAATAATATATATTTAATTTCTTATTTTTGGGAATCATAGTAATGATTATACAATATCATATGTGTCATTTGACATAGTAATTCGGTCGCTTAAAGTTAAATGTTTTTGGTTATCCTTCGTATATCCTCTTTCACAGGCAGGAAACCATACCTGTATTATAGCGGATTGAGTGTATGAGTAAAATCCGCTATTGAAAAGAAAATGGTATTTAGTAGTGCAAAGTGGACTTTAGTCAGGTAAGACTGGAACTAAGTTTTATGATATACATATATTTACATTTCGTGCCGTATATATGCATTTGATGACATAGTTATTTACAATATATGCCAAATTATATAAAGTAATAATTGAAAGATAGTTATTACCAATCCTTGTATTAATTAATAAATGTCAACTGTTCTAGATAGCGCGCAAACAGTTTACATAGAAAAATAAAAAAAGGAGATCACTATGTTAAAAAGAGTTAAAAAATTAGTAATTATGAGTATTGTATGCTGTTTATTGTGCGGAAGTGTTTCGGCATATGCAGCATACCAATATGGAGTTGATTGGTACGGGCCATACACTGATTCTATATCAGGAAGTTATTGCAAACATTCAGTTACATATTATACTATGGAGTTTCTTGATAGTACGTGGAGGCATAAGGCAAGTACTGTGCATTCGAAGTCATCAACAAGTAATTATACTAGGTTGCGTTATGAGTTCTTAGGAGCCATTGATGGTGATACTGGTCGTTGCTATGCAAGTAATGGAACAAAATCTAATGCTGAAGTTGGTTATAATTCAAAAGGAACTGGTTTTAGTGGTAGTAGAAAAATTTACTGTGGTACTGATGGATATTAAAATAGTCAAAGTAATTTTTTGCAACTAAGAGATTACATACCCTAGCTTTTAATATAGATATATCTATATTAAAAGCTAGGGAAGGGAGTGAAGTAATTATGAGAAATACTTTGTTTCATTGGATGAAGGCCCACAAAAAGGTTGAAATAATGTTGGTAGTAAGCATTATAATATGGATTACTCTTATGATAGTAACTAGTTATTTAAATAGCATTCTTAGACTAGATAATCAGGATTTAAGTGAAGCTTTTGTTAATATTAAAGGGAAAGATACGATTGATATAACGCAAGGTGAATTGTTGGATGAATTGTATAATTGCACCTTAATGCAATATGATTCAAATAATCCAACGGAGCATGTTGTCCTTTATACAATGGGAGGAAAAGATTTATTTGAAGGTGAGTATTTTGAGTTAGAAGATTTTTATCAAGCTCAAAGATTAGTATGGTATGGTTTTTGTGAAGAAACTAGTAGCTTAGATAAAAATAATAGTAATACTCTGAAAAAATATCATAACTTTATAGTAGACTATGGTAGCTTTATATGCCAGTATGACATAACAAAAGTTCCGACAGATAAGCCTTTTCATTTGGTAAGCTATCAAAAAAATAGTATTAAAACTGCAATGAGAGAATTGGAAAAGTATTGTTCTGATTATGGGTATTCTTATAAGCAATTAGAACTTAAAGTAATGAAAACCTCTGATTTCCTTAATAAGTTTAAGTGGACCTATCTTATGTTTTTTAGCATGATATTAAGTTTACAAGTAATTGATATTGCAAGTGCATATATGTATATTGCATCATTAAAGAAAGTACAAGCGGTATATAATTTATTAGGCTTAAAAGGATATAGAAAAAATGTTTTTATATTATTTATTATTATGAAATTAATACCGCTATTGGCTGGTGTTCTGTTAGCTTTGATAACATGTAATAATATTATGGCAGGTAGTGTTATCGCATTTTATTTAATTGAAGCACTTATAATAACTGTAATGATAAAAAGAAAATTACGTAACATGTAAAGGAGTAACGATTAGTGGGTAAATGCATAAGAGAGATTTTTTATTGTATTCATAAGAGTAATAATTTCTTAAAGCTTATAAGCATTTTGATATTAATATGCTTGGTTGGAAGTAAATCTGTTTATAGTTACTTTATGGAAGTAGATCATTTGGAAAAAAAATATAGTAATACATATGAAGGTAATAATTATCACAAGCTAAGTGATAATTTTGTTGGTGAACTTGAAACTTATCCATACCAACTTGGTGTCCATGAAAAGTTAACGGAATTTAATCATAAATTAAATACCTCCAATACTATTACATATATTGAACAAAATGAGCAATATATTAATTTAGCGGACTATAGGGGAGATGAGAAATTATTATCCAGGTATGAATCAGGAGATTATGAAACTGATATATTTACGGAAATTGATGAAGCAGGATTACAAACAGAATGGCATACAGTGAAGGGCTTTTATGTTGGAGTAAATTATTTTAGTACTTTCCCGATGGAATGTATGAAAGGAAGATTGTTTCGTGAAACTGATTTTTTATTTGAACAAGGAAAGCCAGTTCCGGTTATATTAGGAAGTGATTTTAGTCAATTTTATCAAGTTGGCGATGAGATTTTAGTAAAAACACCTTTTATTAAAACAAGTATAGTGGTCGTTGGCTTTTTATCTGACACAGCAGCCAAATATGAAACAGGTATGTTTAAAAGTTTGAATCGATATGTCATATTCCCATTGATAAATTTACAGCAATTAGGGGGAGAAAGTGTAATTGATAGAAATATTCTATGTTATATGAAAAATACAGGATTAATAAAAACATCTATGACAAAGAACGATACTCAATCATATATCTATCAGTTATGTGAAGAATTAGATTTAGAGCCAGTTTTTATTATTCAGGGGGCAACAAATACGCAATCTCAAAATCTCCATGTGAGTATGAAAACAATAATAGAAATAAGCTTTATTGCAACATTACTTTTCGCCATATTTGTAATTATATTGATTCTTGTTCACATGAATATTAAATTAAGGAATAACTCCTATTATTTTTCAATCTTATATCTGAATGGATTCTCAAGTAGAGAAATCACAGTTATTATGATAGGTGATATTTTATTCATATTATCCCTATGCAACATAATAGGGGAGATTATTTATCGAGGTATTATGAAGGCTTTAGGTTGCTCAATAATAACGGTTTTGTACAATGTAGTTATTAGTGTTTTGATTGTTATTATTCCTATTCTGATTACCACTTTTAAATTAAAACATAAAGATCTTTGTATGCATATGAAGGAAGGAAAATAGATGAATATTAAATTGGAAAATGTGAATAAACTTTATGGAAAGTCTAATAATATGGTTCGTGCATTAAATGATTTTCATGCAAATTTTCGAGGGCCAGGTTTAATTGCGGTTCAAGGAAAAAGTGGTTGTGGAAAAACAACACTTTTGAACGTTCTAGGGGGATTATGCAATATTGATTCTGGCAATTATATTGTTGATGATGAAAAAATTAACGTAAATGAGTTTGAAACTATGTTACAATTTCGTAGGGAATATGTAGGATTTATTGTCCAAGACTTTGCGTTAATTGATGATCGTACAGTTTTTGATAATGTTATGTTACCACTCAAAAATTTACCGATGAGTAAGGGAAAAAGAAAAGAACAAGTATATCAGATTCTCGAAAAATTTGAAATACAAGCAAAGGATAAACGATATCCAAGAGAATTATCTGGTGGAGAAAAACAAAGAGTCGCAATCGCACGAGCCATGGTAAAGCAACCTAAATTAATATTGGCAGATGAACCTACGGGCTCTTTGGATTCTGAAAATTCTATTATCGTATTTGAAACGCTAAGAAAGATAGCGAAGCAAGGGAACTTAGTTATTATGGTTACACATGATAATGACTTAGCATTGCAATGCGATGATATTATTCATATGAAAGATGGAAATAATATAAGTCAAGTTTTTTAAGTAGAAAATGTCATATGATCTAAATGAGTTGAATAGTTATGGACACTAATATACCTACCCACCTGTTGCAGAAATCAGGTGGGTTTTATATGTGTGCCAACCAAGGGCGCGGCTAACGGGTTTAGTAAGAGAAAGCAAGGATCTTTTAATTTTAATGAAAAAAGATTATTTTAATTTTGTAATGTAAATTTATAATGTTTTAATGTAAAACTACACATAATAAACAACTCCCTGTATGAAAAAAAAGGCTTGACTTTTATGTGCTTCATGTTATAGTATATGTAGAACAGATAAAGCAGATAAAGTAGATTAAAAGGAGGTATCCAATGAACATTTCGAAATTTACCCAAAAATCAATGCAGGCTATTGAAGATTGTGAAAAGATTGTATACGATTATGGTCATCAACAAATTGATGAAGAACATTTATTATACAGTCTTTTGTCTGATGAAGAAGGCTTACTAAGCAAGTTATTCCAGAAGATGGATATTACGACAGAAGTATTTATGGCTCAATTAAAGGGACTACTTAAAAAACGTCCAAAAGTTTCTGGTGGACAGGTCTATATGAGTCAAGAATTAAACAAATCATTAGTTTATGCTGAGAATGAAGCAAAACAAATGGGTGATGAATATGTTTCCGTTGAGCATATCTTCTTGTCAATGTTAAAATATCCCAACAAAGAGATTGCACAATTATTTAAAGATTTCCAGATTACTAGAGAACGTTTCCTAACTGCGTTAGCAACGGTCCGAGGTAATCAGAGGGTTACGACTGATAACCCAGAAGCAACGTATGATTCTTTGGAGAAATATAGTGTAAATCTTGTAGAACGTGCAAAAAATCAAAAGCTAGATCCAGTGATTGGTCGTGATAGTGAAATACGTAATGTTATTCGTATACTATCACGTAAGACAAAAAATAATCCAGTCTTAATTGGTGAACCTGGTGTTGGTAAGACAGCAGCAGTAGAAGGTCTTGCGCAACGCATCGTACGTGGTGATGTTCCAGAAGGATTAAAAAATAAGAAAATATACGCTCTTGATATGAGTGCATTAGTAGCTGGTGCTAAGTATCGTGGTGAATTTGAAGAACGATTAAAAGCAGTACTTGATGAGGTGAGGGAAAGCGAAGGTCAGATTATTCTATTTATCGATGAGCTTCATACAATTGTTGGTGCTGGTAAAACAGAGGGTGCGATGGATGCAGGTAATATGTTAAAACCAATGCTTGCCCGTGGTGAACTGCATTGTATCGGAGCAACAACGTTAAACGAATATCGTATGTACATTGAAAAGGATGCCGCCCTAGAACGCCGTTTTCAACCAGTTATGGTAGATGAACCGACGGTAGAAGATACGATATCGATACTAAGAGGATTGAAAGAACGTTATGAGGTTTTCCATGGTGTTAAAATTTCCGACTCTGCGTTAGTTAGTGCAGCAATGTTATCGAATCGTTATATCTCCGATCGTTTCTTGCCAGATAAGGCAATTGACTTAGTAGATGAAGCATGTGCATTAATTAAGACAGAATTAGATTCGATGCCAACTGAGTTAGATGATATTTCACGTCACATTATGCAGTTAGAGATTGAGGAGGCTGCATTAAAAAAAGAAGATGACCGACTAAGTCAGGAAAGATTGGTAGCATTACAGAAAGAACTAGCTGAATTAAGAGAACAATTTGCTTTAGACAAAGCACAATGGGACAATGAAAAGGCAGCGGTTGAAAAGGTACAGAGGCTTCGTGAAGAGCTTGAATCGATTAATAATGAGATTCAGAATGCAGAGTTATCTTATGATTTGAATAAGGCTGCAGAATTGAAATATGGACGTTTACCTGCAATAGTGCGTCAGCTTGAAGAAGAAGAAGATAAGGTGAAAAAGCAGGCCCATACTCTTGTTCATGAGAATGTGAGTGAGGAAGAGATTGCACGTATCGTATCTCGTTGGACGGGGATTCCGGTTGCTAAACTGACAGAAAGTGAACGAAATAAAACATTACATCTAGATGAACAACTTCATAAGCGAGTTGTTGGTCAAGAGGATGGAGTTACACGTGTGGCAGATGCCCTGCTTCGTTCCAAAGCGGGTATCAAAGATCCAAAGAAACCAATAGGTTCCTTTATGTTCTTAGGACCAACTGGTGTAGGTAAAACAGAACTAGCCAAAGCACTTGCGGAGTCATTGTTTGATAATGAATCCAATATTGTTCGAATTGATATGAGTGAATATATGGAGAAGCATTCTGTTTCTCGTTTGGTTGGAGCGCCTCCAGGGTATGTAGGATATGAAGAGGGAGGCCAGCTAACGGAAGCTATTCGAAGAAAACCATACTCTGTTATTTTGTTTGATGAAATTGAAAAGGCTCATCCTGATGTCTTTAATATCTTACTACAAGTACTTGATGATGGTCGAATTACAGATTCTCAAGGAAGAACCGTAGATTTTAAAAACACAATTTTGATTATGACTTCTAATATAGGTTCAAATTACTTGTTGGAGGGTATTGATGAGAAGGGTGAGATTAGTTCAAAGGCAGAGGCACTCGTAATGGAAGATCTAAGAGCACATTTTCGCCCAGAATTCTTAAACCGTTTGGATGAGATTATTATGTTTAAACCATTAACGAAACAAAACATCAGAAAGATTGTTGATTTACTCATTCAAGATTTAAATCAGCGCCTTAAAGATCGTAGCATCACAGTTGAGCTAACGGATGCTGCAAAACAATTGGTAATCGATCAAGCTTATGATCCATTTTACGGTGCAAGACCATTAAAGAGATATTTACAAAAGAACGTAGAAACATTAAGTGCCAGATTAATTCTTTCGGATAAAGTAACAGAGGGAGATACAATCGTGTTAGATGTAGTAGATGGTCAGTTAAGTGCTATGGTGAAAGTACATGGTGAAGGGTGATAAAAACTCATAGCGAAAAATTCTTATGACTACCAGTATTATATCCTTGACGTTAGGTTTTATTAATGATATACTACGACACGTAGTATTATCAAATTAAAAAGCATTTACACTGAATGAAAAGGGAGTGTTGTTGAACTCACCTTCATCAATTGGTAATTGATAAGGTGAGTTCACAACACATTTTTTGCGTATGAAATAGATGATCCAGCCTTTCGTGAGAGATTGTAGGTTGGTACTGAAATTATGGAAAAGATAATTACAGTTTTGTTGCGGCGCCCTCGTCCTACACCCGTGTGGATGCAATGGTGGTACTGGTGATACATGAGATACACTCGTGTCAACAGAAAGGAACAAGAAAATTTATGACAACAAGATTTGATGAATTAGAGTTACAAGCTCCGATTCTTCGTGCTATTGCCGAATTAGGCTTCGAAGAAATGACACCAATACAAGCACAGGCGATTCCAGTCGTGCTTACGGGAAAAGACATTGTGGGTCAAGCACAAACTGGTACTGGAAAAACAGCTGCATTTGGTCTTCCTGTTTTACAGAAGATAGATCCAAAGTTAAAAGCAGTACAGGCAATTATTCTTTGCCCAACAAGAGAACTTGCAATTCAGGTTTCTGAAGAGCTTCATAAGTTCTCAAAATTTATGCATGCTGTTAAAGTTTTACCTATCTATGGTGGACAGGATATTTCAAGACAAATTCGTGCATTAAAAGCTGGTGTTCAAGTAGTAATCGGAACTCCAGGACGTGTTATGGATCATATGAGACGTAATACAGTTAAGTTTGATAAGGTTCGTATGATTGCGCTTGATGAGGCCGATGAGATGTTAAACATGGGATTCCGCGAAGATATCGAAACAATCTTAAAGGACATGCCAGAAGACAGACAGACATTATTATTTTCAGCAACTATGCCTCAACCAATCATGGATATTGCAAGAACTTATCAAAAAGATGCAACATTAGTAAAAGTAGTTAAGAAGGAACTTACGGTTCCTAAGATTGAGCAGTATTATTACGAAGTACGTCCAAAAAATAAAGTAGACGTATTGTCACGGTTATTAGATATGTATTCTCCAAAAAGATGTCTTGTATTTTGTAATACAAAGCGTCAGGTGGATGAATTAGTTTCAGCACTACAGGGGCGTGGATTTTTTGCAGAAGGTTTACATGGTGACTTAAAGCAGCAACAAAGAGACCGTGTTATGAACTCTTTCCGTAACGGTAAGGTAGAAATCTTAGTTGCAACGGATGTTGCGGCTCGTGGTATCGATGTGGATGATGTAGAGGCAGTATTTAACTATGACGTGCCACAGGATGAGGAATACTATGTGCATCGAATTGGTCGAACTGGCCGCGCAGGAAGAAACGGACGTGCCTTCAATTTAGTTGTTGGTAAAGAGGTTTACAAACTTCGTGATATTCAGCGTTACTGCAAGACAAAGATTAAATTAATGCCAATTCCATCTGTAAATGATGTAACAGAAGTGAAAGCAGATAAAATACTCGAACGTATTAACGATACAATTGAGAGTGAAGACTTGACTAAGATGATTGAAATTATCGAAAGAAAATTGAATGATTCTGATTTTACAGCACTTGACATATGTGCAGCTTTCTTAAAGCAAGCGATGGGTACAGACAGTGTAGAAGAGGCAACTAAAGAGATGGCTGACTTTGGTGATACAGGTGCAGAGCAAGGCATGGTTCGTTTATTTATTAACCTTGGTAAGAACCAGAGAATTCGTCCAGGTGACATCTTAGGTGCAATTGCTGGAGAAACTGGAATGCCAGGTAAGTTGATCGGAAGCATTGACATGTTTGATAAGTACACATTTGTTGAAGTGCCTAGAGAATATGCCGCTGATGTAATTCAGGTAATGAAAGAATCAAAGATAAAAGGTAAGAGCATTAATATTGAGCCAGCAAGTAAGAAAAGTCATTAAAAAAAAGTGAATATAAATTAGGATATTAAAAAGGCTATTTTAAGAATGAAAATCAAAAAAGAATTTTCATTTTCAAATAGCCTTTTTCTTTCGTAGGATTCAGGTGTCGGAAGTCAATATGAAAGAAATTAGTACAAGCGCCTAAAATATAGTTCGTAGGAAAATGATTTGAATTCCCTATGATATAAAATGTTACAGTAAAATACTTCGAATGGAATCAAACGAATCTACGACATAAGTAATTGGAAGGTTACGGGTATTTTCTTGATGCTTTGGATTGTACCAACAGGTATCAATACCAGCATTAACGCCACCTTGCATGTCAGACCCTAAACTATCGCCAATAATAATTGCTTTTGATGAATCAAAAGCAGGAATTCTTTGAAATACATATTGAAAAAATTCAATCTGTGGTTTTTGAAATCCAGTCTCTTCCGAGATAAAAATATCTTTAAAATAAGAATAGAGTCCAGAAGCTTTTAAACGACTATACTGAGTGGAAGCAACTCCATTGGATACGATATATAAGTCATAGTGTTCCTTTAGGGTATCTAGCATCTCAAACACTCCAGGAATTGTTAAATAGCTACTCGCTAGTCGATCCTGATAGTCTTTTTCTAGTGTAGGATGGTCCACTTTAATTCCTTCTTCTCTAAAAAGCTTACGAAAACGGGTATTGAGAATCTCTTCTTTTGTAATCGCACCACGTTCGAAGGCTGCCCATAAGCTATGATTAATTTCATGATAATGATTCCGAAGAGAATCCGTTAATTCTAGGTTAAGACTTTGAAAAAAACTATTCAAAGCTTCTTGTTCAGAGGCTTTGAAATCAAAGAGAGTATCATCTGCGTCAAATAGTAGATATTGATAGGTCTTATTCATAAGAATTCCTTTCATAAGTTCATAATAATGTATTATTACTAATTCATTTCTTCAATTGCTCCTATCCCCATCCCATTTAACTTCCTTAAATTATTTTGCATATTTTGTAATACTTCTGGTGAATGCCCTTTCCATTTAACTACTTCAGCTACAATTTTTAAAGGATGCTGGGAGCGATATGATTTTGTAGGGTTTCCTGGAAATTTTTTATCAGTTACATTAGGGTTTAGTTCAAATATTCGCTCTGCTTTGCTTTAATAATTTAACTCCCAAACCAAAGGAAAATGCGCCTAATATGATAAAGGATCCCCACACTATATTCCAGTACGAAGAATTTACATTAAACATAAATAATAATAATTTACTCCATATATTCAATTCTATTGCTATTGCGAATAAATCAAATAGTAAATAACCACCACCGAAAAGATATATCCATCTCCACCAATAATTGTTCTTCATATTTTTATAAAATATTACAATTCCACAAATACAAAGTAATGCCAAAATCCCCATCAGAATAAAATAGAATATACCTTTATTCTCCAATATTCCAAGCCAAAAATCAGCATATGATTTCCTGTCAAACAATCCCCATAGTCTATGTAAATGAAATAGTCCAAAAAAAATGAAAAACCAAGGTTCCCATGCATATATTTTCTTCACTCATCTCACCACCAATTTCTAATTTATTTCATTGTTCGAGTATAGCATATTTCTAGGGCAAATACTACTCATCTTAACTATAATTATAATAGGTCACAACAATAAAAGAAAGAGGATAGACTTTTATATCTACCCTCTTGAAATCCATTATATATGTGGTTTTACATCTTAACCGAAATATCTGTTTAATAAACCTTCGAATGCTTTACCGTGTCTTGCTTCATCTTTTGCCATCTCATGAACTGTATCATGAATTGCATCTAAGTTAGCAGCTTTTGCACGTTTTGCAAGATCGAATTTACCAGCAGTAGCACCATTCTCAGCAGCAACTCTTAATTCAAGATTCTTCTTTGTACTATCTGTTACAACTTCACCAAGTAATTCAGCGAACTTTGAAGCATGTTCAGCTTCTTCGAAAGCAGCCTTTTCATAGTACATACCGATTTCTGGATATCCTTCACGATGAGCTACTCTAGACATAGCAAGATACATACCAACTTCTGTACATTCACCTGTAAAATTATCTCTTAAGTCTTTTAAGATATCTTCACTAACACCCTGTGCTACACCAATCACGTGCTCAGTAGCCCAAGACATCTTGCCAGTTTGCTCTTGGAATTTATCTTTGCTTGCTTTACAGATTGGACAGACTTCTGGAGCTGCTTCTCCTTCATAAACATAACCACATACAGAGCAAATAAATTTTTTCATGTTTTTCTTCTCCTTGAACTCTTAATATTTTATCTTTTACAATCATATTCGATTGCTTTATCTAAAGTAAAATTAGTAATCATTACTGATATTGATATCATATAATAAGTCTTCTTGTTTGTCAATCCCTTTTTCTAAATTTTTATAAATTTTCAAAAAGATAGGATAAAAATAATGGAAGAGATATTATTCGATATATTCTACTTTATCTTGAAATCATGTATTTACTTAATTTTATTAATACACTTTGCACAAATACCTGAAAAGTAAACGGAATGACTTTCAATTTTTCCTTCAAAGCTTGCTTGTGCAAGTACATCAATATGATCAATATTAGGAAGCTCTAAATCCTCTACGCATTTGCATTCTTTGCAGATAACATGATAATGAGGAGTACAGGTAGCATCAAAGTGATCATAACCATCTCCACATACGACTTTTACAGCTTCTCCCTGTTCTACTAACAGATTGAGATTACGATAAACTGTTCCGAGACTTATATTCGGATACTGCTCTCGAACATGTGCATACACAGTATCAGCAGTAGGGTGTTCTTTCGTATTAGCTAGATATTCTTTAATTGATTCGCGCTGACGACTAAATTTAAGAACTGTCAAAGTAGTCCTCCTCTCTATATAATAGTAATTATTATTATTATATAGGTAAAAGTTTACTCTGTCAACTATATTAAAGTCACTAAATATTACTTATCATAAATAGGAGAATATATGCTTATTGGGTTCATCAGTAATATTTTTCAATCAAAAAAAGGCGGCATCTATGAATACTTACATGCGCCTTTCTTTTGCTTAGTTTATAGATAATATTAACATAATACAAGTTCAACTTCTTTGGTAAGAACATCAGTATAGCTAAATGACATAGTTCTTATAGATTCTGATAGATCATCATGAAGCTCAACTAAAAATACACACGGATAGGTTTGAGCAATAATTCCTTCTGCAATATCCACTTTATTGCGACCACGATTCGATTTAATCTTTACCCTTCTTCCTATGTTTCTTACTACTTCATTTCTTACGTTACACATGTTTTCCGGTTGCTTCATTTTCCTACTCCTATCTGCAGTTCTATACGTCCAAATAACTGACATGTTACATGCTCGTTTTATTTTGTCTGTTCCAACAGGTAGCCTCTGATAACCACAAAAACTAGTTTTATCTTATAGATAATATACCACATTTTGTATCAAAAGTCAAAAAAAGTAATGATTATAAATGTGATAAAATTGTAGTAATAAAATAAAAATGCACAAATTGCAACGATTAATCTAGTAATAATTTCGTCATCGAACCTGGAATATGGGTATATAGTCTTATAGATAAAAGTAAAAATGCACAAAATAGTGAAGTATTATGATTTCTGTATGTAAAAAATATAAAAACAATCAATATGAGAAGGAATGTACAATATGTAGTTTATGTCTATAAATGATTACTAAATGCTGTAGTATGACAAAACAGAAAAATTACGCGTAAAAGCGATTGAGTTAAGCTTTTACGCACAATTTTTAAATCTTTTAGATTGAACTGAAGTCAAGGAAGTAATAAACAATGTTCAGTATCACTGAAAAACAACAGGCTTATCCATATACTCAACTTTTACAACAACATATGGATAGGTAATATTTTGAGTAACTGGCTCATCTTTTCCTGGACCAATCAGGTTAGTTTTAATATAAATCGCATTTTCTGATAAAAACAAGTCAGTTACGCTGATACTATAACCTCCACTTTTTTGAGCTCCATATCCTTGGACTATGTATAAATAATCCTCATTTGAATAGGTGAATTTACAAGGATTTTCTTTTTTAGTCTCAATGGATTTAGCTAGTTTTTCAGGCAAATCGGCATCCTCAACTACAGTAAACTCTAAATCTTTTATTTTTTTTATATCCTCAGAGTTGTTACTACAACCAATAATGGATAGACTAAGGATAAATAAGAGAGTAAAAGTAGTAATTTTCTTGTACAATGTTTTCATAGATACAATCTCCAAAAAATCTCTTATTCTATCTTATGAAATACTATGGCAATCTATAACTTTAAATATACTAATTTAAATCATTACCGTTCTTATTGGTAATTTGAAAAGAGAATAATAAAAAGACCTAATATCCTTAGTAAACTTAGAATTTCTTCTGAGTTTATTAAGGACACAAGGTCCTTTTTCATATATTTCCCGTTATGTTTTCTATTGCTTAGAATTAATTAATACTTCTCTTAACATAAGTGGTATGAAGTAACTCATGTGCTTTATGTGAACCTGGAGCTTCAAGGTATTCATCATATAACTTCTGTACTGCAGCATTCTCATGAGATTTACGAACACAGTTAGCAGCATCAGAGTCATATAATACTTTAGCACGAAGAGCGCGGACATCTGTAAAGTTACGAACGCTTGCTGGTATCTGAGGTTGGCCACCACCATTGACACAACCACCTGGACATCCCATAATCTCAATGAAATGATAGGAAGCTTCACCAGATTTAACTTTATCTAGTAGTTCTCTTGCATTAACAAGTCCAGAAGCTATAGCAACATTAACATCCATTCCAGCTACATTATAAGTAGCCTCTTTAATGCCTTTGGTACCACGAACTTCAGTGAAATCGATTGGTGAATCATTGTTTTCACCTGTTAGTTTCCATACTGCAGTACGTAATGCTGCTTCCATAACACCACCAGTTGCACCAAAGATAACGGCAGCACCAGTTGAAATGCCAAGAGGATCATCGAATTTCTCGTCCGGTAAGGATAAGAAGTTGATACCAACACGGTCGATTAGACGACCAAGTTCACGAACAGTTAAGGAGTAATCAACATCTGGAACTCCAGCTGCATTTTCATCGTCACGGCCAAGCTCAAACTTCTTAGCTGTACATGGCATGATACTTACACTTACCATATTCTTTGGATCAATACCTAACTTTTGTGCATAATATGTCTTGGCTACTGCACCAAACATTTGCTGAGGAGATTTACAAGAGCTTAGATTCTCAGTCATATCAGGAAGGTAATGCTCACAATATTTAATCCATCCTGGAGAGCAGGAAGTAATAAGTGGTAGTACTCCACCATTCTGAATACGATCTAAGAGCTCGGTTGCTTCTTCCATAATTGTAAGGTCTGCACTGAAATTAGTATCAAATACCTTATTAAAACCAATGCGACGAAGAGCAGCAACCATCTTGCCTTCTACATTTGTTCCAATTGGTAAGCCGAATTCTTCACCAAGTCCAGCACGAACCGCAGGAGCTGTCTGAACAAATACGAATTTCTCCGGATCAGCAATAGCAGCAAGTACTTCATTCGTTGCATCCTGTTCATAAAGTGCACCAGTTGGACATACTGCGATACATTGTCCACAAGAGACACAGCTAGTTTCAGCAAGACCCATATCGAATGCACAAGAGATATTAGTAGTAAAACCTCTATTATTAGCACCGATAACACCAACACCTTGAATTTTTTCACATACTGCACTACAACGTCTGCAAAGGATACATTTGTTATTATCACGAACCATATGAGCAGCAGAAGTATCTAATTCATATTCCGTCTGCTCACCAGCATATCTATTTTCGTCATCAACACCAAGATTCTTACATAAATCCTGGAGTTCACAGCTACCACTTCTTATACAGGAGAGACACTTCTTGTCGTGATTAGAGAGGATTAACTGTAATGTTTTCTTTCTGGACTCTAACACTTGAGGTGTATTAGTCCAAACTTCCATACCCTCATTGATAGGGTAAACGCAAGATGCAACTAAGCTTCTTGCTCCTTTTACTTCGACTACACAGATACGGCAGGCACCAATTTCGTTAATTTCCTTCAGGAAACAAAGGGTCGGAATATCAATGTGTGCTAATCTTGCAGCCTCTAAGATGGTCGAACCTGCTGGAGCAGATACATCCATGCCGTTGATTTTAAGATTTATATTCGCCATAGTAACCTCCGTTATTATTTTTTACTGATTGCGCCAAACTTACATTTCTCCATACAAGCACCGCACTTAATACATTTCTCCTGATGAATAACATGAGGCTCACGAACAACGCCTTCAATTGCACCAGCTGGACAAACTCTTGAACAAAGGGTACAACCTTTACATTTGTCTGCATCGATGACGTAGGAGAGAAGAGCTTTACATACGCCAGCTGGACATTTCTTATCAACAACATGGGCAACATACTCATCTCTAAAGTAATGTAATGTTGACAATACTGGGTTAGGAGCAGTTTGACCAAGTCCACAAAGAGAATTATTCCTGATATAGTGACAAAGTTCCTCCATCTTATCAAGGTCTTCTAAAGTACCTTGGCCTTTTGTTATCTTATCAAGCATCTCGTATAAACGTTTCGTACCAATACGGCATGGTGTACATTTGCCACAAGATTCATCTACTGTAAACTCTAAGAAGAATTTTGCGATATCAACCATACAGTTATCTTCGTCCATAACGATAAGACCACCAGAACCCATCATGGAACCAATGGATACTAAATTATCATAATCGATTGGAATATCAAAATGCTCTACAGGGATACATCCACCAGATGGTCCACCAGTTTGAGCGGCTTTAAATTTCTTGCCATTAGGGATACCACCACCGATTTCTTCGATTACTTCACGAAGAGTTGTTCCCATTGGAATTTCTACAAGTCCAGTATTCTTAATCTTTCCACCGAGTGCGAATACTTTTGTTCCTTTACTCTTCTCTGTTCCCATACTAGCGAACCATTCTGCACCATTAAGAATAATCTGTGGAATATTGGCATAAGTTTCAACATTATTTAAGATAGTTGGTTTTTGGAATAATCCCTTTTGGGCTGGGAATGGAGGACGTGGACGTGGTTCGCCACGATTACCTTCAATAGAGGTCATTAATGCTGTTTCCTCTCCACATACGAAAGCGCCTGCACCAAGTCTTAAATCGATATCAAAATTAAAGTCAGTTCCGAAAATGTTCTTACCAAGAAGACCATACTCACGAGCCTGATCAATTGCAATTTGTAAACGATCTATTGCGATAGGATATTCTGCACGTACATAAATATAACCTTGGTCTGCACCAATTGCATAACCTGCAATTGCCATAGCTTCAAGTATTACGTGAGGGTCGCCTTCAAGTACAGAACGATCCATAAAAGCACCTGGATCACCTTCATCGGCATTACAACACACATACTTTTGTTCTGCTTCATTTTGCTTTGCTAACTTCCACTTTAATCCAGTAGGGAAACCACCGCCGCCTCTACCTCGTAGACCACTGTCTAATAAAGTTTGAATTACTTGGTCAGGAGTCATCTCAGTTAATACTTTACCAAGTGCCTCATAACCTCGAGTTCCTATGTACTCATCAATTAATTCTGGATTAACAACACCACAGTTTCTTAACGCTATACGGTGCTGCTTCTTATAGAAATCTGTCTCTTCAAGTGCTTTAATTCCATCTTCCGTAACCGTCTCATTATATAATAAACGTTTAACAATACGTCCTTTTAAAAAGTGCTCGCTTACGATCTCGGGAATATCTTCAACTTTTACCATAGAATAGAAGATTCCTTCTGGGTAAATCAACATAATTGGCCCTAAGGCACAAAGCCCATGGCAACCTGTCTGAACAACAGAAACTTCGTCTTTTAGTCCTATTTTATCAATTTCATTCTGTAATGCAGCTAGAATTTCTTTACTTCCAGAGGAAGTACATCCGGTTCCGCCACAAACTAAGACGTGTGAACGATACATTTTATGTCCTCCTCGCTATTTGATATAGTTTTGAATGGTATATTCTGCGATTACTTGACCACGTATTAAATGACGATCTACAATTTCTATAGCTTTTTCAGGTGTCATTTTTACATAAGTAACCTTTTCTTTTCCTGCTTCAAGAACTTCTACGATTGGCTCAAACTGGCATAAACCAATGCAACCAGTCTGAGTAACGATTACATTCGCAAGCTCTTTGGTTTGAACTGCATCAGAGAGTGCAGAAAGTACTGGTCTTGCACCACTGGCAATACCACAAGTAGCCATACCGACAACGACACGGGTAGTAGCACCTTCTTCATTACGAAGGTTAATCTGACCTTGCATTTTCTCTCGGATTGCTTTTAATTCTTCAAGAGATTTCATGTTGCGTCCTCCTTCATATTATAGGATAAATC
>JAEYPP010000089.1 GCA_023410575.1 Bacillota bacterium
CACTAATTCAGGTTGGGAATCATCTGTATGAACCAGAGAAGGTAGCATGGATGTTAGTGCAAAAAGATCGTTCAGTAGCTGGGCCAACAGCACCAGCCAAAGGGTTGACCCTTTGTAAGATTGAGTATGTGTAAGGAAGAATGTGTCGTAGACCTTGATTTGCAGCTTATAAGATCACATATTTTGATTCCTACTTTGGCTAAGTCGCATAATATGTTATCTTATAAGTTTTAAATAAAGGATGCGACATTTTCTTCTTTTATTGATTCTCTTGAACATACAAAATAGTATAATTTCAAATAATTTAGAAAAAGTCATTTATGAAATGACTTTTTTGCATATCAACTAAGAAAATTTTCAATTTTGCCTTAAAAGATTGGTTTTACTGCTTGACAGTAATTTTTGAATACTATATAATACACGAAGTGACTAAAACAACCGTAAACCTAGTATTTATAGGTGTTTCATGAAAGCGGTATGTTAACAAGTAGATAGAAGAATATTTAAGGAGGTAAACCAATGAAAAGCTTTATGGCAAGTCCAGCAACAATTGAAAGAAAATGGTATGTAGTTGACGCTACAGGACATACATTAGGACGTCTCTCTTCTGAGATCGCTAAAGTTTTAAGAGGTAAGAACAAGGCTATTTATACACCACACATCGATACAGGTGATTACGTAATCGTTGTCAATGCTGACAAGATTAAGGTAACTGGCAAGAAGATGGATCAGAAGATTTACTACAATCACTCTGATTACGCTGGTGGTATGAGAGAAACAACATTAAAGGAAATGATGGCTAAGAAACCTGCAGATGTTATTACTCTTGCAGTAAAAGGTATGCTTCCAAAGGGACCTTTAGGAAGAGCTATGTTAACTAAATTACACGTATATGCTGGTCCAGAGCACAACAATGCAGCTCAGAAACCAGAAGTACTTGAAATCAAATACTAATTAGGACTGAAAGGAGGAAATAACATTGGCTAAAGCAAAATATTACGGAACTGGTAGAAGAAAAAGTAGTATCGCTAGAGTTTACCTTGTACCTGGTACAGGTAAAGTAACAATAAATAAGAGAGACATGGATTCATATTTCGGTCTTGAAACATTAAAGCTTATCGTTCGTCAGCCTCTTGCATTAACAGAGACAGCAGACAAATTTGACGTTCTTGTTAACGTTCATGGTGGTGGTTTCACTGGCCAGGCTGGTGCAATCAGACATGGTATCTCCAGAGCCCTTTTACAAGCAGATGGTGATTACCGTCCAGCTTTAAAGAAAGCAGGTTTCTTAACAAGAGATCCAAGAATGAAGGAAAGAAAGAAGTACGGTTTAAAAGCCGCTCGTCGTGCTCCTCAGTTCTCCAAGAGATAGGAAACAGACTATTTACAAAAATACGAAAACCCCGAAAACCCTATGGTTTCGGGGTTTTTATATAATTTATAGCAACATGAAAAAGCACATAAAAAAGTGTATAGGGAACACTCAGGCAACAAAAAATAGTAGTAAAATAGCCGTTCAAAAGAGAACGACTATCACGTTATTTAATACTTTCTTTTTCTGATAATGCACCTTGTAGTACTTTTGTAACTTGTAGAGTGCTTATAAACCTATATTTGATTATATAAGGACACTAATATCAAGGTGAGTATACACACGTTCAGTTAAGGATTGTGCTCCTGCATGACCGACAATTTTTTTAATCATTGTTTGATCCACTTTAGCAGTACCCAAAAGAGATATGCATGTATGGCGTGTATCATGTGGCTTATGATCTAAATTAAGTTCTTTTAGTATTGGAGCCCAATAACTATCATAATAATTTCTATAGGTGAAATGTTCACCTTCACGTGTACTTAATAAAAACTCACACTCATTTTTATTAAGCCAATATTCGGAATATTTAAGAACTCTATCAGTAATCGGAACAGCCCTTATACCGGCGTTGGTTTTGCTATCACATACATAGAACCATTTTTCGTTTAGATGTACGTCCGATTTTTTAGATCTAACAATTCAGAGATCCGCACAGCGGAATATATTAGCATAAACAACCTGCATATAATCATTACATTCAACATTTTTCCATACACGATCTATTTCAGCATAAATGGCAATCTATCAATCGTGTTAGGATTGCCTGCATCTTTGATATTCAGATATTCAACCATGTTACGATCCTTTGGAATGATTTCATTAATTACAGCATAATCAAACACCTGCCCAAACATTACTTTTAATTTTCTGAGCGTTGGGTAATTTTTACCGGAAGTATCGGCAACGTTTTGAAGGTGCGACAACTTAATATCACTAAATTTCATATTATAGATATTTTCACATAATTTATAAGATGCCTTATAACCGTTTATATTCGATTGCGAAATACTAACAAATTTCTTATCTGACCATTTATCATAAACCTCCGCAAAAGTTATCTTAGCTGCGTTCATATCGTATGGATTTGCGTTATGTTCGGCAAGTGCCTGCAACGCCTCCGGTCTTGTAGCAAAATATCCAATGTTAATACGAGTGAGAATATAAATGAAAAGACAGTAAGGAACTATAAAAATACATTGGTTAGGGAAATGGCAGTATATCTTTTTGGTTCTGATGCTATATAGAATATTAGTTTAAGAACTCAACCATTAATAAAAAATTATTTTATGTTTGAGTTCTTATGAATTAATACTTTTGATTTATAGCTTTTCTATGTATCATAAATGATATATACTTATAATATTGATGATTTACATATGTAAAACAGAAGAAAGGTAGGGGATAAAATGAAGAGTTTTGAAAATATCAAGAGGAAAGAAGAAATTATACGTGTTATTAACGATGCACAACATTCTTATGTAATAGGTTCTGGTATAATGCCACTTATTCGAGCTGTACCGATATTAGGAGATATGATTTCAACAAGCGTTGAAAAAGCTTTGGAAGATTTTCAAATTAAAAAGCAAAAACAACTTATAGAATGCATTCTTGAAAATGAGAAAATGATTACAGAAGATAAAGTTAATAATATTGAATTTATTATTAATTTTTCGAAAACAGTCGAAGCAGTCAAGCGATTGGCTACCAATGATAAAATAATATATTTTGGAAATTTATTGCGAAATGGGTACTTGAGTGAAAAACTAATTGATAATAATGATTTTGAAGAATATAGTAATATTATCAATGAACTTTCATATAAAGAAATTAAATTCTTATCCTTTGCTAAGTTAAATAGTAAAAACAACAAGATAAGTGGAATCAGTAAGGAATGGCAGGCGTTCTGTGATAAATTCATTAAAGAATTTAATGTAAGTCGCTATGAAGTAACAGAAGTTTTTACAAGATTAAAGCGAACTGGATTCATTGAAGAGCTATATATAACACAAACTGGAGAAGTCAATGATAATGAGGTGGAGGAATTGGAAATTGATGGGAATGGCTATACCTTTACAAAGTCTTTTGATAAATTTAGTGAGATGGTGTTAAATATTACATAGAGCAAACAATTATCACAAATGAAAAGAGATAACGTTATTCCATGGAAATTCCATTAGTACGATTTGTTAAAAATAATAAACATTAGGTTGTGAGCATTGGAGAGCCAAGGAACTAGCATGTAGTCGAAAAGGCTATTGGCGAATGGCTCATGTACTTGACTAAATATTTTCGTGTAAAATAATAGCCAAGCTAGGATATACATCCATGCTTGACTATTATCTAGTAGTTTGTGAAAACTAAGGAACCGCCGTGTACGGAACCGTATGCACGGTGGTGTGAGAGGTCGG
>JAEYPP010000027.1 GCA_023410575.1 Bacillota bacterium
GTTCCTGGGCCTCCTGGCATTCCTGGACCTCCTGGTGTTACTGGACCTCCTGGTGTTCCTGGACCTCCTGGCATTCCTGGGCCTCCTGTATTATCTCTGTCTCTGTCTCTATCCCTATCTTTATCTCTATCTCTATCTCTATCTCTATCTCTATCTCTATCTCTGTCTCTGTCTCGGTCTCTTTGACTGAGTACCATTCGTTCATTAGCTTCGGTACGATTCGCTATAAGTGTCCAATCACTTGGTCTTAAATTATCATCTTGTTTAAATCTGATATTTGGGTCTATACCATTATTCCGTCTTTGACGATCGTCAAAACTGCCATTGTTGTCTTGACGGTTTTCATTATCTTTACGTAAGTCATCTCTTTGTCGATTATAATCGTCGTGGTTATCATTTATATGTGTTCCCCTATTATTCAGTTGACTTAACAATTCCCTTTCATTTACATAATCTGGCATATATCTGCTCTCAATGCTTTTTATAATATCTTATGCACCAATGAACTTAACGAACCCAACAACAAGATATATCTATTAAATTCATTAAGTGAGATTATTACAATAAAACTCTTTTAGTCTGCTAATTTTACTTTATTCTACAACAGTCGAATTCTTATTTTTCGTACTTCCCTTCCCTATCAATGATAAATTTATCGTACCATTAAGCTTTTCTGCTTAAATCTTCTTTGTTAATACCTGTTCTTTTGTTAAAATACCTTTATTTATAAGTGATTCTTCCATTCCATTATCAAGCATATAATCGATACCTATTATTTGCATGATTTTTATGGCCTCAATCATTTTCTTACCTCTATTCTCTGTTAGAGAATACTCGACATGTAAGGGATATCCTTGAAAGGTTTTCTTTTCCACCAGTCCAAACTGAATTAATTCCCGAAGTTGTTCGAGTAACATTTTTTGAGTAATTCCCTCTATTATATTTTCAAGCTCAGACAGTGTTTTTATTCCATCTTTCATCTGATAAAGGATGATGGTTTTCCACTTTCCTTTTACAAAGTCATGAACTATTTCAAGTGGGCATGTGTAATCGGTTCTTATTTTCATATATAATCCTCTAATTTCATTACCTTAGCAAACATCCCATCCAGTGATGCCATAAATGTCGCATGAACCATAATAGCGTCTATTTGTCTTCCCTGAAAATTCAGATCTTTGGTGGTACAGGCATCCTCAATAACAACAACTTCATACCCATAATCCTGGCATGCTCTAACCGTTGTATCAACACACATATGGGACATCATACCAACCACAACAATTTTTTCTATTCCGTTATCCTTTAGGTATTCCTGTAAATCTGTACCAAGAAATGCACTCGGATATTCCTTGGTAATTATTTTTTCTCCTTCATGGGGTTCCACTAGTTCATTTATCTCGGAAAACATCTTAAAATTATGTTTTACATGTATTACCGTTTTCTCTTCCTCTCTAAACTTGCTTAATAAAACCGCCGCGTTCTTTGCTGTCTCACGAGGCCTATACAAAAGGTATGCCCCGGGCGTAAAATACACATCCTGAATGTCAATTAATAATAATGCTTCTTTTTTCATTCTCATCACCTCATCCTTACAATAACCGATATACAAAGAAATGAAAATACCCACTTTTTCGTGGGTATCTCTTAACTAATCTTGCCTGACTCAACTAAATACTTAAGAAATGCTTGGCATCCCTCAACAACATCACGATATGTCACATCAAATCGTGAGCTATACCAAGGATCTGATATGCTATCTTTTCTTCCAGCAAACTCTAATAACATCGATATTTTCTCACCTTTATGTCCTGTCATTCGTTCGATATTACGAATATTCATCGTATCCATACCAATGAGATAATCATAATAATCATAATCTTCTTTTCTTAACTGAACAGCTCTCTTACCATCACAACGAATCCCATGGCGAGCCAATTCTTCTCTTGCTGGTGGATAAACAGGATTCCCAACACCATTCCAGATTTCTTCAGTACTCGTTGCAGCCGATGCAATCTCAAATTGATCTTCTAATCCTTGTTTTTTAACCATGTCTTTCATTATAAATTCTGCCATCGGACTTCTGCAGATGTTGCCGTGACAGACGAAAAGTATTTTGATCATTGCTTGAATCTCCTTATTTTTCAGTATTTATGTGGGGTCGCTGTTTCTTGTAGTTATTATATTATGAATATTATAGCATATAATACGCATAATATAACGGGCAAAAGGTGTAAGAATTAAACACTAACGCTTACTAAAACAACTATAGAATTCTTTTTCATCAATTTCCTGAAGTCCAGAAACCTGTCCATCACCCAATTCCATGATAATCAATGTACCATCTTCCTTACGTGCCAAATCAACTGTAACAAAGTTACTTCGAATCTTTTCTGCAATCCCCTCAATCCACGCAAGCTCTTCTTCGGAAAAATCAACTTTCAAATCATCGTTCCAATAATTATCTACAATGTGAACTTTTCCAGCATATACAAAAACTCTATATTCTTCTGAAATAGGCATTCCACTCTTTTCATGAAATCCTATCTGCTTTAGATTTTCAAATTTTCTAAGAACAATACCACCAACAAGGGACTCTCTTTGGCGTTCTACAAAAGTTTTAATTACTTTTGATGCATTTAGTTTATCTGCAATATTGGGAATATAACAAGCATCATACCACTCGTGCTTTCTGCTTTTCACATAATCCTTAACAATATAACTTCCCTCTAATGATGTACTCATTTGCAAGATATCATTTACATTGCCACATTCTTCCCAAATTGATCTTACCGTCATATCAACAAACTCATTATACCATCCTGGAAGCGTATGATATCTTTCGTATTCTTCCGGACTGTTAATCAGAAAAACCCCTTTTTCTTCAAGTAAATTATAGAAAGTTCTATACATCTCCGGTTTCATCATCCAACCACGGTAAATTGTCAATCCTGTTATTTCTTCACCATACAAAGATAATTTACCATTTTCCAAATCTTCATAACTAAACAAAACACAAGCGTGATTTAGCCCTGCTTCCTGATATTCTGTCTCATATTCCATATCCACTCGTTTAGGATATAATGGATGATTGCAAAACAAGAAATTAATGTCCTGCAACTCTGAAACAAGGATATTACCTAATGCTTCTACACCATCAATCAACTCAAATAAAAGCCCTATTGGAAGTTCATCAAACGAAATATCTGCAATACGTCCATGGAACATTTCTACCCCTTTTACCTTAAATCCATTCCCATATAAGTCATAAAACGTATCTCCCACATGAATTCTTGCACCCTTATTATATAAATCGATCTTGTATTCTCAAAATATCTGCCATCAACTAAATCACCTTCTTTATACCCCTATATGCCCCATTACGAACCTATATTATTGACTTGCATCCACTTACATATTTCATACTAATATTTTTTTATATTTTTCAAATACCTTTTCTAAACAATTTGCAATATTAATTATACCACCACACCTTATTAATCTCCACTCAAATTGCTTTAGCTTTAGCATTGTTTGAACAAACTAGCATTACTGTAAATAAAGCTATAATATAGAACAATACTACTTTTTTTCGATGACTATAAAGTTTATTTTTCATACTATTTCTACGCCTTTATTATTAGCTTAACCAATTATATCATAAATATGGATATTTGTACCATTTTTACTTACAGTCGTACAATCATCTCATTCTGCATTCAGTGTAATGTCCATGTAATCTAAATCACTTGTCACCAGTTCTATTCGTGCTTCGCTGGACACACCACCCAAAAAAAGACATCCTACAACGCTCGTTGCAGAATGCCTTTCTCTACCATTTCATTCATACTTCTTAATTAATTTTCCAATAATTTTCCCTCATAATAATCTACATCAGCATCTTGAGGGAATGCTTTGTTCACATCCTTAGCACATATGCCAATTTTGTTGGAATCAGGATAGATGGCTACATTCAAATCATGAATTTTCTCCTTTAATAATATGGTCTATCTCATCAACCTGCTTCTTAGTTAAAGGACCGAATTCAAGAGCATCAACATTATTTTCTACCTGGCTAATTGTTTTAAAACCAGGAATTGGCACCATGTAAGGACTCCTTGCCCATATCCATGCTAAGGCACCCTGCACCATCGTTCTTCCATTGCTAGTGAGAATCTCACGTATTGCATCTAACTTAGTAAGTAACTCCTCATTCGGAGCCCCATTTTTATAATACACCATCCAATCTATATTTTCAGAACGAATATCATCTTTTGGAAATGAACTGTTTTTATTGTATTTTCCTGATAGTAGCCCCATTGCTAGTGGTTGGCGATTTAAACCAACAGTTTCATGTTTTTCAAGGAGTTGAATCATCCTATCATTATTGGCAAAAATGTTCAAATCAAACTGTATTGCACTACATGCATCATGCGCTAGAAAAATCTCTGCTTCCTCTGGGGTATCCGTGCTCCATCCATAGCTACGAATATCTCCTCTTTCTTTCAAATACTCAAGGGTTTCTATGACGTCTTCTGCTTTCGCTTTTTCTAATGGTTGGACATGAAGTTGATAGATGTCAATATAATCTGTTCTTAATCTTCTTAAGGAATCGTGGCACTCTGTAATGATAGAATCACGTTCCACGCTAATGCCTCTGCCTTCCTTCTTCTCCTCATCACATGGACATCCGAATTTGGTTGCTATTAATATCTGATTTCTTACGCTATGTAGGGCCTCACCAAGGACTTTTTCACTATGACCATAACCATATGTAGCTGCTGTATCGAATAAACGAATTCCTCTCTCATAAGCATAGTATAAGGCTTTCATTGACTCCTTATCATCCACAGTTGACCAGCCTAGCGCTAGATTTTCTGGCCCCCATGCGCTACCGATTGCCCAACCACCCATTCCCAGTGGCTGAATTTTTGTGTCTAGTTGTTTAATGTAAACTCCCATAACCTTTTCTCCTTCAATTATACTTTTATTCTTCCGAATATTATAAATATATACATTTATTTTCCATTTGTCAAATTATAGTTATTATTATCTACCTCGAACATATAGCTATAAAGTAAAGTTGAAGGACGGGCTTAGAAAAATATGCCCGTCCTTTATATAAATATATTCTATTTACTTCTAGTGGCATTTCTTGTAATCCAGCAACACCACAATTTGGCATACATCAATTCTATAACATTCGTCTCATTTCATCGCGATACTTTTTTGCTGTAATACCAACGATTTTTCGAAACTTCTCATAGAAAAAATCGTCGTCCTTATAACCAACCATCTTAGATATCTGGTAGATTTTCAAATTGGTATTTATTAAATACTCTTTTGCATGTTCGATCCTGATTTCATCTAATACCTGATGAAACACTTTTCCAGTAGCATTTTTAAAAATACGGCCAAAATATGTATTGCTATAATGAAACAGTTCTGCTACTTCAGCAACTTTTAAATCACTACTATAATTCGATTCCATATATACTAGAATCTGCTCAATAAATGAATCACCTGTTTTTTTTGCAATTTCATTTGCCAGTAATGTTGTATAACATATTCCTTTTTCTAGTAGTTTAGTTAACGTTAGCGAATAGTTAATAGTATCCCTTATATAATCAGCGGAATGAAAAGGTATCTGATATGAATCATATTTTGTTTGAAGATCCCTTTGTAATAATAAAGTGTTTTGTATTAACATAGTTTTTATATCTTGCTCTTTTAGTATAGATTGTCTTAAGTAATCACCAATTAGTAAAATCGTCTCTTTAATCTTTTCAATCGATCCAGCTTGTATAAAATTACCTAATTGAATAAATAATGCATTTATATCCATATCACTTTTATGCTTAAATATATCAATCGTAATTACCCCTTGTTCCCAATAAATAAATTTATATTGCTGAAGAAGAACTGCACATTCCATTGAATAATGAAGATCCGATATATGATTAATATTTTGGCCGACTGTAATAAAATAGTCTGTACCATAAATCATTTTAAGTTTTTCATTATTTTCCGAAAGCTTATGAGAAAATTCCTTATAATCACGGTCTTCAGATATCAATGCAACTTTATTGTCAAAAGTAACAACAGTAACATTACGAATGTTATTCAGTAGTATTTTGATCCTCATGTCCCAATTCAAGCTCATTCCAATATAAGACTCTTTACTTTTTACCACTGCAACACAATAATTTCTCGATTTAAATAATTGCTTATGTAAATCATACTTTTCAACTACACATTGATTTGATACACATAGAATACTTCGCAAACAATCCATCTTATCATTTTCAATTGTCTTATTCTTCAAATTCATCAACATTCTTTTTTGCTCAATGTGTTGTAATGTCTTCCTTATGATATCAAGTAATTTTGTTTCATCAACTGGTTTTAAAATGTAATTTATAACACCTAATTCCATTGCTTTTCTTGCATACTCAAATTCTGCGAATCCAGTTAAAATGACAAATACAATATCCTGATTGAATTCTTTTACTCTTTGTATGAGATCAATACCATTCATTCCCGGCATCTTAAGATCAATTAATACTAAGTCTGGCATTAACTCAATGATTTTTTTCAAACCTTCTTCTCCATCCTCAGCCTCACCACAGATCTCAATCTCATACTTTTCCCAAGCAATAATCTTTTTAATGCCACAAATCACCATCGGTTCATCGTCGATAATCATCATTCGATACATAATGTAACGCTCCTTATTTATGATAGATATGGAAGTTTTATTGTAACGGTAGTAAACTTGTTTTCTATACTATCTATTTCAATCCCGTATTCATTCCCATAAAAAAGTTTAATCCGTTGATTTACGTTTACTAAGCCAATCTGTGTACGATCCAAACAACTAAAATCATTGATCTGAACTCTTACATCCTCTAACTCTTTTTCATTCATACCTGAGCCATTGTCATATACACGAATAATGCAGCAGGAGTCCTTAAGCAGTACATTAATTGCGATGAATCCACCACCACACTTCGATTCCAGTCCATGAACTACAGCATTTTCAACGATTGGTTGTAATAATAAAGGTAATATCTTATATTGCTTAAGTTGTTTGTTACAAGTAATCTTATAATGAATTCGATTCATAAATCGATACTGTTGTATCTTCATATAACACTCTACTAATTCTAATTCTTCACTGATTGTCAATATTTCACTCGACACATGCACATTCCGTCGTAGAAGTTGAACTAACATCTTAATTATCTCTTCAATCTCATATTGACCACTGATTACTGCTCTCATACGAATCGTCTCTAATGTATTGTATAAAAAATGAGGATTGATTTGACTTGCAAGCATTTTAAATTCTACTTCTTTTTGTCTTTGAAGTAATTCTTTCTTATTAATATCTTCTGCATAAGAAAAATCTAAGAGCTCTTTCATCTGCTGTACCATACAGTTTAGATCTTGATATAATAAACTGATCTCATCTCCGCCACCTATACTCTCTGGTAAATTAAAATTACCTTTTGCTGCTTCATGCATTTCATAACGAAAACGTTTCATCTGATGGCTGTATAAACTGGAAAATGCATAAATTAATACTAATGTTACAAAAAAAACGATGAATATCACTTGTAAACTCTTCATTCTCTTGCTATTTGCAGTATCTAAAATTTCCTCATAAGGTATGTATGATATGATCATTAACTGATCATCGGTATTTATAACATTCTTACGTATAACAGATACTAATGTTTTTTTATAATCATGATAAACTACCTTACTTATATGTGTACTCGTTTTGTCTTTTAATATATCGTTAAGATTCGAATCTATCTCATTATATGAACCATGATTGGATGCTATCGTCTTATAATTCAACAAGATCTTAGTATCCCATTTTCGGTCTTTGATATTAGCATCCAACTTATCTGGATTCAAACTAATATCTAGAATTCCTACAACACTTCCGTCTTCCTTTTTTACTTCACGATTTAAACAAAGAAAATTACTCTGATACAAATCGTTATAATGATAATTCCAATCAGCCTTTCCATTTGCCTTCTTAGCATTTTGATACCACTCACAATGCTTCATCATATCTCCATCTGCATAATGAAAATATGAGTTTTCTAGAATCGTTGGATTATTCATATAGATTGATATCTTTGCAATCTCATTACGATAGGGATTCATATTATCCCTAAATAAGGTGAAATTTGAATAATCTTCATAGATTTCTTGATAATTGGTATAAATAGAACTCGATATCGCTTCTAGATCTTTATTATTAAAAAAGCTAGATGAAACCATTTCTATTGTTGTAAGACACTCATTTATTTCATTTGAAATCAAGTTCAGTTCTTCGTATTCTGATTGTTTGACTTGACTGATCAATTCATTTTGCATCTCATGAAAAAGGTAACTTGTTACTAACAGCATTGGGATTAGACCCCCAGTAAGATAGATAAGAAACATCATCGTTCCTGCTTTCGGAAGGCGAATGGATCTAAAAAATCTCTTCAGTACTTTCAAATTATCCCTCCATTACTACTTCGAACGCTCTTAATATACCTATGCTTGTATATATTCAGTAAGAAGTTTTTCATCATTTTCACATTGCTACTTTTCATTACAACTACAAAAAAGTAAAATAGAAAACAACAGATTAATTCGTACCTGTTTCATAAAAGACGACATGGTAATATCTGTTAATTTCTATTTTACACTGAATGCAATTATAAAACAATATGCAGTATTAAATTAACTTTGAAAACAACGTATAAATTGTCCTTCTCTTACTTCTTTTGCTTCTGGGAAAGTCTCCGCACATTCTGGTTTTGATACTGGACAACGGCTTCTGAATGGGCATCCTTTACTCTCCGGAGTCCAAACAGTAACCTCCGATTCTTCTGTTCTTAGTACCGGTAGTTCTACTGGGACATCACGTTCAGGATCTGGCGCTGCTGTAATCAATAACTTCGTATATGGATGATGAGGCTCTAGAATTACTTTATCAACTTCTCCCCATTCTACCATATGTCCAGCATACAATACGATGATACGATCAGCAAAATAACGCGCTGTAGCGATATCATGTGTGATATAAATAAAAGACTTATTCATTTTTTTCTTCAAATCATTCATTAAATTCAAAACACCAAGACGAATTGATACATCTAACATGGATGTTGGTTCATCTGCAAAAATAACATTGGCACCTACAGCTAAGATACGTGCAAGATAAGCTCTTTGCTTTTGCCCACCAGAAAGCTGATGAGGATACTTAGCGCCCTGTTCTTCCGGAGGCGTTAACCCAACCATAGTAAGATACTCATTCACCTTATTTTTCATTGTTTCTTTATCAGATGGATGATAAAGTTGCAATGGTCTCTTCAAATGATAATTAATACTATGAAGAGGATTTAATGCGGAAAATGGATCTTGAAATACCATTTGTGATTTCATACGATATTCTTTTAATTCAAGTCCCTTAAGTGTATGTATATTCTTTCCTTCAAATAACATTTGTCCTTGACTTGGCTTGTAAAATCTCATTGCAAGTCTACAAATTGTAGATTTCCCACAACCAGACTCGCCTACGATTGCTAATGACTCACCTTCATACAAATCAAAGGAAATATCATTTAATGCACGTAATGTTTTTTTCCTGGATAAAACAGTCTTTCCCGATACTTGAAAGTCCATGATAACATTCTTAACTTCAAATACTTTTTTACGTTCTTCCATGACTATACCTCCTTCTACTACAAAGGATTATGACAATAGCAGATGTCATCACCATAACTAGTTTTTTCTGGCTCAATTTTAAAGCATTTATCACAAGTACAAAAACAACGATCCTGGAATCTACAACCTTCCGGTATGTTATGAAGATCAAGTGGCGTACCAGGAATTCCTTCCATATACTCCATCTTACCTTTTAATGATGGGAATGAATTTTTCAATCCATAAGTATAAGGATGTCTTGGTTCATGCAAGATCTGTTTTGCTGGTGCCTTCTCTACGATCTTACCAGCGTACATAATTGCAATATCATCACAGAATTCCATCATTAAACTGATATCATGAGTAATGAAAAGAATAGAGAAATTCAACTTATTTTTTAATTCATAAATCTGATGTAGGATATCTCTTTGAACTACTGTATCAAGTGCAGTTGTAGGCTCATCTAAGATTAATAGCTTAGGTTGTAATGCTAATGCCATAGCGATAACTGCCCTTTGTCTCATACCACCGGAAAATTGATGAGGATAATCTTTAAGACGTTCTTTTGGAATACCAACAATCTCTAATAATTCCTCTGATTTTTCACGTGCAATCTTACGATTAGTTGTAATACCATGATATTTATATATCTCAAAAAACTGTTTTTCAAGCGTAACTACTGGATTAAGACAGTTCATGGCTGATTGAAATACCATACTGACTTCTTCCCAACGGAATTTCTGCAATTCCTTATTTGACATGGTCATGATATTCTTGCCTTCCATTTTAATGCTACCACTTGTGATCAAAGCAGGTGGTTTATGTAAACGCATTAAGGAATAAGCAATTGTACTTTTACCACAGCCCGACTCTCCTGCAAGTCCTAAACTTTTACCAGCTCCAATTGAAAAACTTACATGGTCTACTGCCCTAACATATCCACCATCGGACGTAACATAATCCACGCACAGATCTTCTACTTTTAGTATATCTCTCATACAGCTGTTACCTCCCGCTTTCTTATGCTACTTGATTCTGACTGCTTTGTTTCTTCATTAAACGTTTCTGTCTTCTCTTAACTTTATAATAAGTTCCCATAATACGTTGTGCTCGTAATTTTGGATTCGATATCTCATCAATTGCAAAATTAATCAGCGTTAAACCTGCTCCAAATAACACCAATCCCATAATTGGCCCAATTACTTCCCACCATAAACCAGTAGTTAATGCACCCGTATTACGAGCATTAAACAACATGATGCCCCAAGTTACAGATAACGGATCACCAAAGCCAATAAATTCAAGTGTTGCAGATGCCATAATGGCATAAATCATAGTAGATACAAAAGCTGAACTAATCATGGATAACATATTAGGCATGATCTCAACAAATAGAATACGAAGTTTTGATTCACCTAAAGTTTCAGCAGAATAGATATACTCACGATTTCTAATACTCATTGTTTGAGCTCTTAATACACGAGCATTCCAAGGCCATGAGGTGAATCCAATAACAAGACATATGACGGTTGGTGATACATTACCAATCAAAGAAGCAATAATCAATAACAATACTATAGATGGAATAACCATGATAACATTAATAATTGTACATATAATACTATCATAGGCTTTTCCAAAATAACCGGCACTGATACCAAAGAAAAGACCCAATACAATCGTGATTCCACCCGCAAATACACCGACCAGAATCGATTTTATTCCTCCGTATAATGTTTGTGACCAAACATCACGACCAAGCTGTGTCGTACCTAAAATGTGTTCACCATTTGGCGCAACATGATATTGTCCAGCGAATCTTTCATTCGGATCATAACTGGTAAAAATTCCTGCTCCAAAACATAGCAAGACAATGATAAAAATTAATAGAATACCAAATGTTGTTTTAGGACTGCTACGTAAAAACCTGATTAATTTTGAATTCCATATTTTTTTCATTCAATTCACCTCTAACTTTCTAATTGATTGTTTCTGTATTACACATTTATTTATACAAAATTTCTCATCAATTATTTCCTTTACCTTGTCTTCTAATTCTAGGATCTAAGAAAAGGATAGCAATGTCAGCTATAAAGTTACAGGTGAGCATCAAGATTGTTGACATAAGTAAGATTCCTTGCATCAATGGATAATCTCTGCGCCCGATTGCCTGCACCATAACATGGCCTAATCCAGGATAGTTAAATATTTCCTCAATAATCAAAGAACCACCTAAAAGGAATCCAACAGACATTGCAACTGAAGTTACAACAGGTAACAATGCATTCTTTGCTCCATAGCCAAACATGATTTTACGTTCAGGAACACCCTTTGCAATACCCATTGTGATATAATCTTCACCTAATTGATTAATCATATTGGCTCTCATACCCATAATTCCGCCAAGACCCGAAATAAATATTGCTGTTAACGGTAAAAAAGCATGATTCATAACATCTCGTAAATAATCTATTTTTGTTTTTGCAACGAATAACGGAGTGACAGCGTATCCTCTTGGGAAAATACCTGTATATGCTAATGTATAGCTAAGAACGAGTGCTATGATTAAAGTAGGTATATTAGCCAAGATTTGTCCACCTAATGTTAAGGATGTATCTAATTTGCCACCACGCTTCCAAGCAACTAGTATTCCTAATAATGTATTAACTATAAATCCAATCACAAGAGCTGTTCCCATAAGGAAAACAGTCCATCTCAAACCACGCTGTACTGCGTCCATTACAGTTTGTGGATAATGGGAAAATGATATTCCCCAATCTCCTTGTAAGATATTTTTAATATAATTTATAAAACTAGTAAAAAGTGGCTCATTCGTATTAAAACCATACATTTTTTCCACTGCACGAATCATTTCAGGATTAATCGTTCCTCCACCTTGATATAGCGAAGCAATGTACATTTGCACTGGGTTGCCAGGCATCATTCTGGGTAAGAAAAAGTTCAAAGTAATCGCGCCGAAAAATGCTATCAGATAAAAGTATAAACGCTTTAAGATGTATTTCATTTATCGAACCTCCAGTTTTCATATGATTGGCGATACCTTTAACACAGGTATCGCCAATCATAACTATACTAATCAACTTTATAGAACATTATTCAACTGGCCTTAATGCCATTAATTGAAGGATCTTCGTATCATGAGTAGTGATTGCTGGGTTAACAAATTGATTTTCATCTGTTGCCCATCCAGTCCATCTAGCATCACTGTAAACAAACCAGTTACCATTAAAGAATAATGGAATATTGATCATGTTTTCAGCATAGTGCATTTCAACTGCTTCAGTAATCTCTTTTAGTCTTGCATCATCAGCAGTAGGCATCTCAGCGATTAAAGCAGTAAGTTCATCATTTACATAGTTTGTCTGAGTTAATGTCCACCAGTTAGATTGTTTAACATTTCCTTGGTTACCAATTGTATCGTAGTAGAACTTCCAGATATTAGCAGTTATTCCATAACCAGAATATAAAATATCATGCTCGCCTGTAGCCCAAGTCTCTTGGATTAAAGAAAGATCAATAGCTTTTGCTGAAGCATTAACACCGATTTCTTGCCAGTTCTGAGCTACGATTGCAGAACCATCGTTCCAATCTGTCCAACCAGCTGGAGAAAGGATTTCAAATGCAATCTTAGATCCATCTGGATTCTCAACAAATCCGTCACCATCTACATCAACGAAGCCTGCACTTGTAAGTATAGCTTTTGCTTCTTCAGGATTATATGTAGTATATTTATTCATCTCAGCTTGAGCTTTATCACTCATGAATCCGAATAATGCTGGTGGTAAACCAGTATTAGATGGAACAGTTGATTGTAAGTAACCATAAGCTGCGGAGTCAATAATACCTTGACGATCGATTGCCATTGATAAAGCACGTTTGAAATCAGGAGTCTTGAATGCTTTCAAATTATCCTTATTAGGAGTCATGTAGTTGATTGCTAAACGAACACCGTCGTTCATACCATACCAATATTTCTTATGAGCATCACCTTGAACATAAGTATTCTCGATATCAGGAATCATAATGTGAGACCAATCGACTTCACCAGTTTGTAATAAAGCTGTAGCAGCTTCATTACCATTATGCTGAGGAATCTTCATCTGGTCAACTTGTAGGTTTTCACCGTTCCAGAAGTTTGGATTGCGACCTAAAAGAATCATCTCAGGTTCAAAGGATATAACTTCTGAGAATGCACCAGTACAAACAGGAGTTTCCATTACATAACTTGCTGGATTTGTAACATCTTTAAAGATGTGTTCTGGGAGCATCCAACGGCTTAACAAAACATCATTTCTTGCAAAACGATTTGGCTCGTTCATGATGACCTGAACTGTGTAATCATCAACTTTTACAACATCTTTAAATCTACCTTTCGTTACTGTTCCGTCTTCTGATACAGAATCCCAGTCACCATTACGATCGATTTCTGGATATTGCTTATTATAGGTATACGTAAAGTAAACATCATCTGCTGTGAAGTCTTCACCATCACTCCACTTAACACCTTTTCGAACTTTAATAGTAACAGTTACATTGTCAGGTTCTGAGATAACATCCTCTGCAAGCCACATAGTCTCTTCATTGTTTTGATATGTATTGAAGATAACCAATGGCTCAAACATAAATCCAAGAACCCATGATTTAACATCTGCAGCATTTGGGTTAAAGTTTCTTACCCATCCATCCGTAGCATCGTTGATCCAAGTTAGAACTCTTGGTTCAGCAGGTGCTGATGTAGGAGTACTTTCGTCCCCTGTTTTTGTATCTGGCTGAGATGTGTTTGTGCTAACAGGTTCTTTTTCTGTATTCTTTGTACAACCTGAAAGCATACCAATTGCAAGTGCCGTAATGCATAAAAGACTTGCCAACTTCTTCATTCTTTTTCCTCCCAAAATTATATTACTTAAGAATTCTCTTAAGCTAAACTAATATTACCATTGTGTATATCCGGAAAAAAACCCCAACATTTCACCTTACTTACCCCCATATTTTGTATTTTTCCCTAAGTCTATCTCGGAACCGTACGTGAACCTCTCATTTCATACGACTCCCATTATCCAACATCCCAATTTTTTTAACTTGAAGTTCCAATTTAGGGCCTCCAATCTTATTGAGCCCAAAAAAAGAGACCCTAAAGAACCTTATAAATCACATCTTTAATGGATTTACAGGCTTTTAGAGCCTCTAATTTTTTGTGTCAATCAATAGAGTCCAATTGCTTTGTGGTATGTCATCCTAACACATCCGCAATTTTTTCTGCTATGCGTTGAATAACTGATACACATACCGAATTACCTGCTTGCTTATATAATCTCGCATCACTCATATCTGTTGGTAATTTGAATTTCTTTGGGAATCCCTGTGTATTAAAGCATTCATGCGGTGTCATTTTTCTAATGCCATGACTTGTTTTAATCAAGCAAACATTATGACCACCTTCGCCCTGATTAGCCGTTAATGTAGGCACCACACCGCTTTTGTTTTTTCTAACATATTTACGTCGCCATTGATAGATTGCATTTTCATCATCCATTGCCTCTACCAACTGCTCATAAATATCACCCTTATACTTTCCTTTAGTATAGTAATACTTTTCATCAACTAAAGTTTTAAAATCTATAATATCGGACAATTTCTTTTTTAATGGAACTGGAAGTGGAAACTCAAAACTCTTGTATAATTCCACATCCTTAAATGCAACAATATATATTCTTTCTCTATTCTGCGGAATATTGCCATATTCCATAGCATTCAAAACTGCGTATTTTACATGGTAATTTTCCTTTTGCAATTCATCTACAATTATAGAGAAGGTATTTCCATTATCATGACCCACGAGATTTTTAACATTCTCTAAAAATACAATTTTAGGCTTTTTGTTCTTAATAATTCTTACCAACTCAAAGAACAGAGTTCCTCTTCCTTTTTCATCTTCAAAACCTTTTCTATAGCCCGCAACGCTAAATGCTTGACATGGAAATCCAGCTAACATAACATCAAAATCCGGAATCTCTTCACACTTAACATCATGTATATCTCTACAATCGACCTTAATCTTACTATTTAGCTCATAAGTCTTAACTGGATAAGAGTCGAATTCATTAGCATATACCACCTCAAAAATATTCGCATTTTCAAAACCAATATCAATTCCACCTACACCTGCAAAAAAAGATGCACACTTTAACATACTCGATTCCTCCTACAATAGACTACTGATATTCTATCAAAAATCGCGGCGCGCTGCAATTATCATTTTATATAAATGAAAGACTAGATTTTTCTAGTCTTCCTCTTCATAAAATTGCTCATATGTTCCAATTTCTGCAAAATCAATAGAATAATCTAGCTCTTCGTTTTTCGTAAATATTACGCTATCTACACCAAACATCTCCAACATTTCATACGTGATAACTGTACCCTCATCCAATTCAAATACATCTCTTAGCAACCACTTACCAAGAACTTTGTTCGGGTTACTCATTATTGCCTTTCCAATGAGCGAATTATTCTTATCAGCTTCTTGACATACCTTTGCAGATATCCGCGTTCCATCTGGCAAATGCAAGGTAAAGGATGTATCTCTTGGCGGAAAGAATGTTAAATCCCTTTGTCGATCAACTGCCTGATATGGAATGTATATTTCATCTGCATCTCTTACTCTACCGGCAGCATTCCACTGATTTAAACCACTCTTTTCAGCCACAAATTTTTCTTTATCTGGTCCTCGTCTTGAATATAATGGCAAACATAACATTGGTTTTGTAACAATTCTTTTTTTCGCTGAAGTCTGAGAAGATTCTATCATCTCTCCCTGCTGACTTACAAGATCTATCGGTAATCTATCTGACGGATTTTGTTGTGTAAGTGATAATAAATACATATATGGGTTATCCATTATGCCAACTTCAAAGGAATCTAACAATTCCAAATCATCAAAAATCATATACAACGTGTTTTTCGACACGCTGAAATGATATGTATGCTTTCCATCTGTAAAATATGTATTATTATCATTTCCTCTATTCGGAATTAGTTTAATCGAATCAATATCAATATAATCAAATGCACACTCTAAAATCTGCATCATATTAGGTACGCGCTTTACCACATGATAAATCATCTGATTTATTCCATGTAATTTTTTTGTTACACGAATTCTCTCGTTACGATATTCTGCAATCTTTTTTACTAAATCTATTCCCGTTAAATCAGCATAATTCTTCTTCAGCTTTCCAAATTCTGCTACCTTCTGATCGTCATTACCCATCCATGTCTTCAATCCAATTCCTATGCCATCTTTTTTGGCATCAGCAGAACAATCATAACGTGCCAGATTATCCGCTTCTAAATATCTACAAAAAATATTTTCATGCGCTCTGTATGCTAAATATGGACAATCGCTTTCAGAAAACAGATTTGATAATTGTCCCATTATTGTAAGCATCTGCTTATAATTATTCTGATTTGAAACAAGCTGTTTATCGTAAAACACGGTTTTAACTCCTTCTACAAAATAGATATATAAATTATATCATGTTTCTTATAAACTTTCAGTAGTTTTGAGTATGATGCGATGTTTCCATACCAGGCTGTTATACCAGTTTCGCAAAGGAAAAGAAACACAAACTATGCACTGCCTCCTACTTTCTAATAACCGGTATCCAGACTTCAAATACCGCATTTTGTGGATCAGGATTTAAATACACTTCAATGTCAGGTGCATTGCCATATTCATACCCAGAGGTTGGTAACCACTCTCTTACAATTCTAACTTCAAGTTCCTGAATGGAAGTACTATTTCCTTCCCCATAAAAAACAGCCCAAGTACATTCTGGTATTTTAAGTTCATCAAAACCTTGTGGTGTTTCTGCTGTAGTTGCAACTGCTATATAATATCTCCAATCTGTTTCATCAATACAACTACTAACACCCAATAGCCCTTTTAGCTCTGTATTCATCAAAGGCATCAGCGATGATATCGTTCCATCCGTCACTGCTTTTCCCCACATACCTGGAACAATTTCAAAATTCTTTTCAATTTCTTTTTCTAGAGGTTCTGATACTCCCACGATTTTAAAAGCTTCTTTTTTAACGATCCTATAATTCATTTCACTATCTCCTCGTATAATATTCTTAGATACATAAATGTACCTTGATAACTTAATTAATTTAGTTCAATAGGCTTAGTTAAACCCATGATATAATTGTCCTAGTGTCAATCAGGTAATAGTTCTCAAATCT
>JAEYPP010000033.1 GCA_023410575.1 Bacillota bacterium
AAAATTATGATGAAAGTGAGGATATTTGAAATGGGAGTAATTATCGGTGAAGGTATTACTTTTGATGATGTGTTACTTGTACCAGCTTATTCAGAAGTAATCCCTAATCAAGTTGAATTATCAACGAATCTGACAAAGAAAATCAAATTAAATATTCCATTGATGAGCGCTGGTATGGATACTGTTACAGAACATCGTATGGCAATTGCGATGGCAAGACAGGGTGGTATTGGTGTAATTCATAAGAATATGTCTATCGAAGCGCAGGCGGAGGAAGTTGATAAAGTAAAACGTTCCGAGAACGGAGTAATCACAGACCCATTTTCTTTATCACCTGAGCATACATTACATGATGCAGATGAATTAATGGCTAAATATCGTATTTCAGGCGTACCAGTAACAGAAGGAAAGAAATTAGTTGGAATTATTACAAACCGTGACTTGAAATTTGAAACTGATTTTACTAAAAAAATCAAAGAGAGTATGACAAGCGAAGGCCTAATTACCGCAAAAGAAGGCGTTACCTTAGAAGAAGCAAAAGAGATTTTAGGAAAAGCTAGAAAAGAAAAACTTCCTATTATTGATGATGAAGGTAATTTAAAAGGCTTGATTACGATCAAAGATATTGAGAAAACAATCAAATATCCATTGGCAGCAAAAGATTCCCAAGGAAGATTATTGTGTGCTGCAGGTGTAGGTATTACCAATAATATTCTTGAACGTGTAGATGCATTAGTAAAGGCAAAAGTAGATGCTATTGTTATTGATACAGCACATGGACATTCCGCTAATGTAATCAAGACAGTTCAGATGGTTCGTGAAGCATATCCAGAATTACAGATTATTGCTGGTAATGTCGCAACTGGTGAAGCGACAAAGGCTTTAATCGAAGCTGGTGTTGACTGTGTTAAGGTTGGTATTGGACCAGGTTCTATCTGTACCACACGTGTTGTTGCAGGAATTGGTGTACCTCAGGTTACAGCAATTATGGATGCATACAGTGTAGCAAAAGAGTATAATATTCCAATTATTGCAGATGGTGGTATTAAGTACTCAGGAGATATTACAAAAGCAATTGCAGCAGGTGCAAACGTGTGTATGATGGGTAGTATCTTTGCGGGGTGTGATGAAAGTCCAGGAACATTTGAATTATTCCAAGGTAGAAAGTATAAAGTATATCGTGGAATGGGCTCCATAGCAGCAATGGAAAATGGTAGTAAGGATCGTTACTTCCAAACTGATGCTAAGAAGTTAGTACCAGAAGGTGTGGAAGGACGAGTTGCATATAAAGGAACTGTAGAAGATACAGTATTCCAATTAATGGGCGGTCTTCGTTCCGGTATGGGATATTGTGGTGCAAGTAATATAGAAATATTGAAAGCAACAGCTCGCTTTGTTAAAATTTCAGCGGCTTCTTTAAAAGAAAGCCATCCACATGACATTCATATTACAAAGGAAGCCCCAAATTATAGTGTAGATGAATAAAAAGGGATGAGATATATGCTAACAAGGGAAGAGTATAAAAAAAGAAAACAAAGATTATTGTACGCTAAGTTAGCTGCAATCCTAATATTAGGATTAGCAATCGTTATTTTAACATGTATTATTATTTTTAGATAGCTGGCAAACGTGGTATTGACTCCCATGTAAGTTTATAGTTGAAACGGTAATAATGATAGCAAGTATTAATTTGCTATCATTATTTTTTATGCTCCTTAATTATGTTTGTATCTTTTCTAGCAAGTCAATTTATACGTAATATTATAAACTAATGGGAAAATAGTCTTAAATGCATATAGAAGAATGAGACTATAATAAGCGGCGAAATAAACTGAAATCGAATATGGAGGCGAGTAAAATGTTATTGAATGGTATACATCAAAAGCGTAGTAAAAAGGTAAAGCTCATTCTTGTTACTAGTGCTTGTATTTTTTTGCTTGGATGTAATCGAAGTAATGTTGAATCGCCAAACCATTCCAACAATATATGGGGATTTGGTAACGTCGTAGAGAATGAAAGTAACACTTTTAATACGAATACTGCGGCAGTTGCAGATACTTCTAGTTACAATTACATGGATCAGATTGGTTTTTCTACATTAGTAAAGAACTCTATCGTCGGTCAGTATCAGGGAATATATAAAAGTAACTATCAGCAAGAGGCATTAGCTCAGATTAACAAGCTAAAGGAGGCAAGAGCTTATTCTACCGAAAATCCTTTGTTGATTCATAATCCTTTTGGCACTAATAGTTCAAGTCTATATGTTTACTTTGGTGCACCTTTACAAAGAATTATTCTACATTATACAGTCTCATCTTCAGATGCGACAATTCCTGATTTTTCAGATACCATGTATATTAATACTGCGAATACATTAGATTTAGAAGGGCAGATTGTTGGATTGATTTCAGGACAAAGAAATAAGGTTGTACTTGATGTTCGGGATGATGCTGGGAATAAAATTAGTAAAAAAGCCTACTTTATTGATGTGCCAGCTAAAAAATCTGGAGTGGCTCAAAGACTTAGTATAGAAACAAGTAATAACGTTGAGTATACAAGAGGTCTATTAACTTATTTGGTGAAAGAGAAAGATTTGAGTTACTATGTCTTTTATGACAACAATGGAATTTTAAGAGGCGAAATACCGACTGATATAAGACAGTCAGATGCAAGAATTTTGCAGGTGGGTAATCAGATTTTCTATGAATATAGTGATAATTTATTTGCATTGCTTAATAACCTTGGCTTTATCGTAAAGACATTTGCCTATGAAGGCGGAGACAATATCATCGATTATGACTATGATTCCACCAATGGGGCAGTACTGCTAATTACGGAGGGCGCTGTGACAAAAAGTTGCGATAAAATCGTTTCTTTAAATTTGGAAAGTGGTGAGTGGACTCAACTTGTTGATTTTAAAAATTTATTCCGTAGTTATTATAAAACCTTGAAATCTACAGAAGAGGGAACACAAGATACATCGGATTGGTTAAGGCTAAATTATCTATATGCTGTAGAAGGGAAAGATTTCATTGTACTCTCAGAAGAACTGAATTCAATTATACGTGTCAATAATATCTATACTCAGCCTGTAATTCGATGGATTATAGCAAGAGAAAACCAATGGAAGGATACCAACTTTGAGTCATTAGTATTATCTTATAGTGGGAAAAAAGCTTTAGGAACAATCACAAGCTTAGGGTATTCAACAAGTAAAAAAATAAAAGAAGGGCAATTGTATCTTAGCTTTATTAATGGTGATCTAGACAAGGAGGAAACAATTACCTTTGGTAAATATCTCGTTGACGAAAATCAAAATCGTTTTCGATTACAACAGTCGTTAACACTTTCATCGAACCATAGTAACTGCTTTGCTATAGTTTATGGTACTCATACAATTATTGCATTATGGAATGAGGGAAGTATAACAGAATATAATGAAAATGGAGAAATCATGCTAAGAATGATTCTTCCTAGTACGAATTTCTCCAATCGGATTTATAAATATACAATGGACCGCTATTGGTTTTAGTAAAAATAATTTACCTTTGGTTTTATTAATGGTACTGATTTATTCATCTTTTTATGATGCCGATAAACAAGATATAAAATTAAGCAACCAATGAGCACGACAGCTATAATAATGAAAGCACATTGAAGAAAAAAGCGTTCAGGTAACAAAAGAATAATTGGATCAGTCTGTGGATCAAACAACCAATCATCATTACGGAATAGTATCTTATGCATTATGTTAAAAGCAGCATTAAAGTTAATGGAACAAGCGATAAGTGTGATAACAGGAAGGACAATAGAGGTTATGCTAACGGTACGCATATACTGATATTGTCTTTTTTTTCGTTTCATAATAAAGATTACAATTAGTGAGATGCTTGTAATTGCAAACATGATATAAAACACATTAAATATTACTTTAACTTCTGCAAAATGAGAAATACCTGAGGCGGATGCTGCTAGACTTGGAAATACTAGGTCGCCGTGAAAAAAAGGAGAACAGTAATCAATTAATGCATCATAATTTTCCTTTATTACTTGATAGGGTAGTCCAGTGGATTGTTCTAAATCAAACCATTTGATATTGGCATAATATAAGAAACGAAGATTAATTGCAAGTATTAATCCTAATGAAATTAAAAATATGGCGTATAAGATACCAATTCCAATGTCAGATGGATAAAAAATCCTTGGTTTTTGTCTTTTTTTTGTATAATAGTTCATCTTATCTTCCTCTTAGCTACGAATTAATTCTTATATCTCAAATTATAAATTATATGCCAGAATATTGCAAGATTGGATATTATTTTTATATTGTTCATAGTAATTATGCTCGAATATCAAAGGAGTAACGCCTCATGAGTAAATCACCACTTGAATTTGTCTCCAATGCTTCACGAATTACTTTTGTTTCTTTATCTAACTTCTCCAACTCATAAGTCATACTATAACCTCTTGCTTCTAGAGCATCTGATAATTCTGGTAAATGCTGTTCTATAAGTGTCATACTTTCAGGGCTCTTGATACTTATTTTTGCTGTAACATGCTGGTTTTTAAGTGTTAAATGAAAATCGATTGGACCAAGATGTGCCATGTCAAGGTGAAGAAGGACACTCACCTGTTGATTACCCTCTTGTAAACTCTTCTTATTTGTATATACGAATAATTCACTATGAACCTCTTGATTTGGTAACTTCATTGGTAGTTGCAAATAACCAAATAATTGATTTAGTGTTTTCATAAAATCGATATTCTCTTTTACGTTATTTATTTGAGTTAAAATTAAATCTTTATGCTCTCTTGTTAATTGTTCTACTTTTTCTTTAAAAAAATCGCTGATAATCTCTAGATTTCTTTCCAACTTCTCGTAGAACTTAGAAATACTTTCAGGCTCTGTAAGTTTATGGTATGGTAGAGTAAATTCTCGCTTGATTAAAGTTTCTAAAATTGACTCGGAGTTTGTAATATCATGCTTAGTTCTTCCGAGGGTATCTGGCAGATCTTCGCCTTTTATATCAGTAATGTCTCCCTTGATCTGTGTAACGGTTGAATCGCTAATGCCCAGATCTTTTATCGTATTAGGATTAATCTCGGTATTTGCTATATTTAAATTACTTGCCTCTAGATTCTTAGCATAGGAATCATTAGAGTTAAGTTGCTTATCAGGCAAGTAGTCTAAGTTTCTTGTATCAGAAGGTAAGTAGTCAAGGGTTTGTGTATCAGAAGGCAAGTCATCAAAAGTATAATTACTAAGATCAGGCGTATTATGCAATTGACGATTTGGATTTGATAGGACATCAAAAGGCTGATCCGTAGCTGTAAGGTTTGGCTGAGTTAAGAGAGAATATAGTTTCTCGGCTAAAGATGAACTTTCTGGTAAGTTATTAATTGTATTTATGATAGTTTTGGTCAATTGCTTTGATTGCTCCAAAAGACGAAACTCATAATTACGATATGCCTCTAGTTGTGTTGTATTTTCTTGCGTTATCGGAATATGATATTTATTCATGATAACTAATGTTTCAATGGAAGCGCTACGAAAAGTTGCTGATTGACGAAGGAGATTTATGATGCTATTTTTATCAATCGACATCCCATTTTTAAGTAATTCTTGAACAACTGTAATATTCTTTTCACTTTTTGGGAGTTGTGCTTCATCCAAAGCTTTATTCACCGTTGCATCTGTTGTAGAAATACTCTCATTCGGTAAGAGTTTGAGAATTAAGGAGTCTGTGGTGGATTGCTCTACTAAGAAAGAGGCAGAATCACCAATAAATAAAGGCAATGAGGTCTCTAATGAAGCCTTTAGGACTTGACCGTCACTTAATAGAATCTGAATGTCGGTTCCTAATAGGTTAATAACCTCACCTTTTAGAACTTCTCCTTTTATTAGTTCATTCATTGGGGTATGAAGTTTAGGTAAAGAAGAATGAGCTAGACGCTGCTTTGCTTTAGTAGAAATGTCCTGATTTATATTAATAGTACGATTATTTGTCCGCATATTCTCCTCCTTTAACTACCTCGCTAATATGTATGATCATTATACTATTTACGTAATAAGTCTTACTATAGAATGTATATCGTCTTTTCTCTTATTTTCATAAAGTATTTTAGCACTTGAGTCCTATAAGAAAAATAGCAAAAAAAAGTTGCATTATTGTATACAATATGCTATTATCAGTAAATGAACGAAGGCGTTCTTGCGTATAATTATATGCAAGGAGGTCTTTTTTTGTTTTAGATAAGTATTACGAGGGATTAATTTATCTTTTATACGCTGAAGAAAAGATATTTCTTTGGTAGCAAAAAAACTGGTATATTGATTTATTTGTATGAATAAATAAGAAAGAAATAGGAGGATTAATCATGGAAGAGAATAAACGAACACGACAAGGGTTATATGATCCGAGATTTGAACATGATAGCTGTGGTATCGGTGCAATTGTAGATATTAAAGGGAGAAAGTCTCATCTTACAGTTGCAGGTGCACTAAAGATTGTTGAGAATCTAGAGCATCGTGCTGGAAAAGATGCAGAAGGAAAAACTGGTGATGGTGTCGGTATTCTTCTTCAGATTTCTCATAAATTTTTTAAAAAAGCAGTAAAATCACTTGGGATTGAACTAGGAGAAGAGAGAGACTACGGTATTGGCATGTTCTTTTTTCCACAGGATGAACTTAAGACAAATCAAGCAAAAAAAATGTTTGAAATTATTGTTGCAAAAGAAGGCCTTGAATTCTTAGGTTGGAGAGAAGTTCCCATTCATCCTGAAACATTAGGACATAAAGCTCTTGAATGTATGCCGCATATTATGCAGGGTTTTGTCAAACGTCCAAAAACAGTACAGCGTGGTCTTGAATTTGACCGAAAACTATATATTGCACGCCGAATCTTTGAACAGAGCAATGATGACACGTATGTTGTATCACTATCAAGTAGAACAATTGTTTACAAAGGAATGTTCTTAGTAAAACAATTGCGTTCTTTCTTTACTGATTTGCAATGTGAGGATTATGATTCTGCGATTGCAATGGTACATTCTAGATTTTCTACTAACACGTACCCTAGTTGGCAGAGAGCTCATCCAAATCGATATATTGTACATAATGGTGAGATTAATACAATACGAGGCAATGCAGATAAGATGTTAGCGCGAGAAGAAACGATGGAATCCAAGTATCTATCAGGAGAATTCCAAAAGGTTCTTCCTGTAATTAATAATGAAGGCTCAGATTCAGCGATGCTTGACAATACGTTGGAATTCTTAGTTATGAGTGGAATGGAACTACCGCTTGCGGTTATGATTACGATACCTGAACCATGGGCTAATGATGCAGCTATCAGTGAGGAAAAGAGAGACTTTTATCAGTATTATGCTACCATGATGGAACCTTGGGACGGACCAGCTTCAATTTTATTCTCTGATGGCGATATCATGGGAGCAGTACTTGATCGTAATGGATTACGGCCTTCGCGCTATTATATTACTACGGATAATCAATTGATTCTTTCTTCTGAAGTTGGTGTGCTTGATTTTCCACCAGAAAAGATTGTAAAGAAGGAACGTCTTCGTCCAGGAAAGATGTTACTCGTTGATACGGTCAAAGGCTGTCTGATTGATGATGACAATCTAAAGGAAGCGTATGCAAAACGTAAGCCTTATGGAGAATGGTTAAATAATAATCTTGTGCAGTTAAGAGACCTTACAATTCCAAATCAAAGAATTCAGGAATATACCTTCGTGGAACGTGCAAGATTACAAAAAGCATTTGGATATACCTATGAAGACTTTACAACATCTATCTTACCAATGGCTAAAACAGGAGAAGAACCAATTGCAGCAATGGGGGCAGATAACGCACTTCCCGTGCTTTCTATGCAAAATCCACCTTTATTTAATTATTTTCGTCAGTTGTTTGCACAGGTTACAAATCCACCAATTGATGCAATTCGAGAAGAGATTGTAACTTGCACTTCTGTATATATTGGAGAGGATGGTAATCTTCTAGAAGAAAAACCAGAAAATTGTAAGGTTTTAAAGATTAATAATCCAATTTTAACAAATACAGACTTATTAAAGATTAAAACGATGAAGGTGAAGGGATTTAAAGTAGAAGTGCTTCCAATTATCTATTATAAAAATACTTCACTTGTTAAGGCAATTGATCACTTATGTATTGAGGCGGACCGTGCTTATAAGGTGGGTGCAAATGTATTAATACTGTCAGACCGTGGAGTCGACGAGAACCATGTTGCTATACCTTCACTGCTTGCAGTATCTGCATTACAGCAGCATTTGGTGCGAACAAAAAAGAGAACGAGCTTAGCAATGATACTTGAGAGTGCAGAGCCAAGAGAAGTACATCACTTTGCAACCCTGTTAGGTTATGGCGCTTGTGCTGTGAACCCTTATCTGGCGCAGGATTGCATAAAGCAAATGATCAAGAGCCGCATGTTAGATAAAGATTACTATGCAGCAGTGAATGACTATAATAATGCAATTCTCCACGGAATCGTAAAGATTGCGTCAAAGATGGGAATTTCAACGATACAGTCGTATCAGGGTTCCAAGATTTTTGAAGCAATCGGTATTGGTAATGATGTCATCGATAACTATTTTACGGATACCATTAGCCGAATTGGTGGTATTACGATGAAAGATATTGAAAATCAGGTCGATGAATTGCATACAAAAGCATTCGATCCACTTGGACTCAATGTAGATTTGACTTTGGAAAGTGCAGGTAGTCATAAGTATAGAAGTGGTAAGGAAGAACATCTGTATAACCCCCAGACAATACATCTATTACAGCGTGCTACTCAAACTGGGGATTATAAGCTATTTCAACAGTATACAGCAATGATTACGAAAGAAGAACAAGGTATTAATTTAAGGGGATTACTCGATTTTAATTATCCAGAGAAGGGAATTAGTATAGAAGAGGTAGAGAGTGTTGAAAATATCGTGAAACGATTTAAGACTGGAGCTATGTCTTATGGTTCTATCTCCCAGGAAGCACATGAAACTTTAGCAATTGCGATGAATCGCCTCAAAGGTAAATCAAACAGTGGTGAAGGTGGTGAAAGCATAGAGCGCTTAATGTCGGAAAAGGAAGCATTAAATCGTTGTTCTGCAATCAAACAAGTCGCTTCCGGACGTTTTGGTGTCACCTCAAAATATCTTGTTAGTGCCAAAGAAATTCAGATTAAGATGGCACAAGGAGCTAAACCTGGAGAAGGCGGTCAACTACCTGGAGAGAAAGTGTATCCATGGGTTGCTAAAACAAGACATTCTACACCAGGAGTAGCATTAATTTCTCCGCCTCCTCATCATGATATTTATTCCATCGAAGACTTAGCACAGTTAATTTATGATTTAAAAAATGCGAATACAAATGCTAGGATTTCCGTTAAGTTAGTTTCTGAAGCTGGTGTTGGTACAGTTGCAGCTGGTGTTGCAAAAGCTGGAGCTGGTGTTATCTTAATTTCGGGTTTTGATGGAGGTACTGGTGCAGCGCCTCGCAACAGTATCTATAATGCAGGTCTTCCTTGGGAGCTTGGCTTAGCAGAAACACACCAGAATCTTATTGCTAATGGACTTCGTTCAAAAGTTGTGATTGAGACTGATGGTAAATTGATGACTGGTCGTGATGTCTTAGTGGGTGCTTTGCTTGGCGCAGAGGAATTTGGTTTTGCAACAGCCCCATTGGTAACGTTGGGTTGTATGATGATGAGAGTATGTAACCTAGATACATGCCCAGTAGGAGTTGCAACTCAAAATCCAGAATTACGAAAAAACTTTAGGGGAAAACCGGAATATGTTGAGAATTTCATGAGGTTTATCGCCCAAGAGCTTCGTGAGTATATGGCGAAACTCGGCATTCGAACCGTAAATGAATTAGTGGGACGTACGGATTTGTTAAAACCATTAGAAAACGTAAAAGAGAAGAGGGCTTCTCGTATTGATTTAAGTAAACTACTTGCTACGAGTTTTGTAGATAAAAAAAATCATGCTTATGATCCAAGGCAGGAGTTTGATTTTGAACTACGTAACACGATGGACGAAAAAGTTCTTCTTAAGAAATTAAAGCCAGCTATGGAGAAAAGACAGCAAAAGAGTATCGAAGTTGAAGTTACAAATGTAAATCGAACATTTGGAACAATTTTAGGCTCTGAGATAACACGAGAATTTGATGGAAACTTAGAAGAGGATACTTATGTTGTAAAATGTCTAGGTAGTGGAGGGCAAAGCTTTGGTGCGTTTATCCCGAAAGGCTTAACGCTAGAACTTGTTGGGGATAGTAACGACTACTTTGGAAAAGGACTATCTGGTGGTAAATTAATTGTTTATCCTCCAAAAGGAAGTAACTTTAAGGCAGAGGAAAATATTATCATAGGGAATGTCGCTTTATATGGTGCAACTAGTGGTCATGTTTACATCAATGGAATTGCGGGGGAACGCTTCTGTGTTCGAAACTCTGGGGCAACTGCTGTTGTGGAGGGTGTAGGCGATCATGGTTGTGAATATATGACAGGTGGTCGTGCGGTCATTCTTGGAAGGACAGGAAAGAACTTTGCAGCTGGCATGAGTGGTGGAATTGCTTATGTACTTGATGAAGACAGTAATTTGTATAAAAAACTGAATAAGACCTTAATATCAGCGGAAGCAGTAAATGAGAAATATGATGTTTTAGAGTTAAAAGAAATGATTACAGATCATGTGAAGTATACGAATTCAGCAAAAGGTAAGCTAATCCTTGATAATTTTAAAGAGTATTTGCCAAAATTTAAGAAAATTATCCCACATGATTATCGCCGTATGTTGCAAACAATTGCACAAATGGAAGAAAAGGGATTAAGTAGTGATCAAGCGCAGATTGAAGCATTTTTTGCAAATACAGAGAAGTAGGAGGTATCATCATGGGAAAACCGACTGGATTCATGGAATATGAGAGAAAAAATAGTGACAGTGTAAAACCAAAAGAAAGAATACATAACTTTGACGAGTTTCATGTAAATATAAGTTTAGATGAAAGACGTTGTCAGGGTGGGCGCTGCATGGATTGTGGCGTTCCGTTCTGTCAATCTGGATTAATGATTGGTTCTGTGACTTCAGGTTGTCCATTGAACAATTTGATTCCTGAATGGAATGATGCATTATATCATGGGAATATGGAGCAAGCACTTCACCGATTGATTAAGACGAATAACTTTCCTGAATTTACTTCACGAGTTTGTCCATCCCTGTGTGAAGCAGCTTGTACTTGTAATCTCAATGGGGATCCTGTAACCATTAAGGAAAATGAAAATGCTATCATTGAATATGCATACCAGCATAACTTAATTGTTGCGAATCCACCTAAGATTCGAACTGGAAAAAAGGTAGCCATCATTGGATCAGGTCCATCTGGTCTTGCAGCTGCAGATCAGCTGAATAAAAGAGGTCATCTTGTTACAGTATATGAACGAAGTGATCGTATTGGTGGTTTATTAATGTATGGAATTCCTAACATGAAGTTAGAAAAGTATATCATTGAACGTCGGATTGCAATGATGAAGGAGGAAGGGATTTCATTTATAACGAATGTGGATGTTGGAAAATCACATAAAGCTCAAGATATACTCACAAAGTTTGATGCTGTAGTACTTGCTTGTGGAGCATCTACTCCTAGAGATATTAAAACAAATGGAAGAGATGCAAAAGGTATCTACTTTGCAGTCGATTATCTAAAGTCAGTTACAAAGAGTCTCTTAGATTCTGAATTCAAGGACAATGCTTGCATTACAGCAAAGGGAAAGAGAGTGGTTATTATTGGTGGTGGAGATACCGGTAATGACTGTGTAGGAACTAGTATTCGACAAGGTGCAAAGTCGGTACTTCAATTAGAGATGCTGCCAGAACCACCAATCGAACGTGCACAAGACAATCCTTGGCCGGAATGGCCAAAGGTGTTAAAAACAGATTATGGTCAGGAAGAGGCAATCGCAATGTTTGGTGAAGATCCAAGAGTATACCAAACAACTGTGAAGGAGTTTATAAAAGATAAAGATGGTAATCTGTCCAAAGTTAAGCTTGTTAAGTTAGAGAGTAAAATAGATGAGAAATCGGGACGTCTTATGATGGCTGAAGTTTCAAGCAGTGAGTATGAGGTGGAAGCGGACCTTGTATTGATTGCGGCAGGTTTTTTGGGAGCACAAAGCTATGTTGCAGATGCATTTGGAGTACAACTGAATGAACGTTTTAATGTTAAGACAAAGGATGGAAAGTATGCAACCTTAGTAAAGAATGTATTTGTCACTGGTGATATGCGGCGTGGGCAGTCATTAGTCGTTTGGGCGATTCGTGAAGGAAGAGAAGTGGCAAAGGAAGTTGATTTACAGCTTATGGGATATACTAATTTATAATTATGCAATCGGGAATTACTATAATTTGTCGTACACTTCTTTACAAAAATCAAAATATTGGGTATGATAGGTACTATGGGACTCAAGTACTTAGGTTGAGACGTTAAGGAGATGTATATGAACAATTTTAGAATAGTAAGTGATGTTACACTTGATTTGACACAGGATGTAATCGATGATATTGATGTTAGTATAATACCAATGGATTTTCATCTTGGAGATCATACGTACACACATTACCCTGATGAGCATGAGTTGAGCTGTGAAGAGTTCTACAAAAGATTAGGTGCTGGTGAAAACTCAGTTACAAGTCAGATTAATCCAGTAGCCTATGAAAACTTCTTTGAACCTATTTTGGCGAATGGTTATGATATCTTATATATAGCATTTTCTTCAGGACTTAGTGGAACATATAATACTGGTCATATGGTTGCTAATCATCTAATGGAAAAGTATCCTGAGCGAAAGATAATTGTAATTGATTCTTTGTGTGCTTCCATAGGAGAAGGTTTGATCGTATATTTGGCAGCAATGCAAAAAAAAGCAGGAAAAACAATGGAAGAAGTGGCAGAGTTTGTGGAAGAAAACAAAACAAAGTGCTGTCATTGGTTCTTAGTTGAGGATCTACACCATTTAAAACGTGGTGGGCGCCTTAGTTCTCTCGAAGCTGTTGTTGGTACTGCATTACGTATCTGTCCAATTCTAAGCCTAAATCAAGAAGGTAAATTATTAGTTGCGGCAAAAGTCCGTGGTAATAAGAAAGCAATTGAGTATATTGTAAGAAGATTAGAAGAGGATGGAATTGATACGAAAAATCAGACTGTTATTATCGGCCATGCAGGCTGCAGGGAATATGCTGAAAATGTAGCATCTTTATTGACAGAAAAGAATTTAGTGAAGGATTTCATTATAACCAACATTGGTCCTGTTATTGGAACTCATACAGGTGCAGGAATGTGCGCATTAACATTTATAGGTGAAAATTATAAATTCTAATCAATTATATTAGTTAATATTATGAATCAGTTTTAATGAAAACTTTCCATTAAAACTGATTCATGTTATAATGAGTTAAGTTCAACTTACTTCAGTATTAAATTAGTTAAAACCGAAGATTGTAAGAATTACAGAAAGGACATGAGAAATATGTATTCATTTGACGACGTAAAAGCATTTGATCCAGAATTAGCTGAGAGTATTACACTCGAAATTGGCAGACAGAACGATCACATTGAGTTAATTGCCTCAGAAAACTTTGTAAGTAAAGCTGTAATGGCAGCTATGGGTAGTCCATTAACGAATAAGTATGCAGAGGGATATCCTGGCAAGAGATATTATGGCGGATGTGAATTCGTTGATATTGCGGAGAATCTTGCGATTGAAAGAGCTAAAAAATTATTTGGATGTACATATGCGAATGTGCAGCCTCATTCCGGAGCACAGGCAAATATGACAGTATTTTTCTCATTATTACAGCCAGGTGATACTTTTATGGGTATGAGTCTAGCTCATGGTGGCCACTTAACTCATGGTAGCCCAGTTAACTTCTCAGGAAGCTATTTTAACATCGTTCCATATGGTGTAGATGATAATGGGTTCATTGATTACGATGAGGTGGAAAGAATAGCATTAGAATGCTCTCCAAAACTAATTGTTGCAGGTGCATCTGCATATGCTAGAAAAATTGATTTTAAACGTTTCCGTGAAATTGCGGATAAAGTTGGTGCATATTTAATGGTTGATATGGCTCATATTGCTGGCTTAGTAGCTGGTGGATACCATGAGTCTCCAATTCCATATGCTCATGTTACAACAACTACAACTCATAAGACATTACGTGGACCAAGAGGTGGAATGATTTTATCAAGTGAAGAGTTTGCGAATGAACACAAGTTCAATAAAGCTCTTTTCCCTGGTATTCAAGGTGGTCCATTAATGCATGTAATTGCAGCTAAGGCGATCTGTTTTAAAGAAGCTTTGGATGATAACTTCAAGACATATGCTGGACAGATTATTAAGAATGCACAAGCATTAGCTAATGGATTAAAAGCAAGAGGCTTTAATCTTGTTTCCGGAGGAACTGACAACCACTTAATGTTGATTGATCTTCAGAATATGGGTATTACAGGTAAAGAAGCAGAACACATCTTAGATGAAGCCAACATCACATGTAATAAGAATACAGTTCCTAATGACCCTGCTTCTCCGTTTGTTACAAGTGGAATCCGTCTTGGAACAGCAGCTATCACAACAAGAGGATTTAAAGAAGAAGATATGGACCTTGTAGCAGAGGCAATTTCCTTAATCGTGAAGGATGTTGACAACAACAAAGAAAAAGCCAAAGCAATTGTAAAATCACTAACCGACAAGTACCCTTTGTACTAGATTTTGGGGGCAGCCCTGTGAGGGTTTCGAGTGTTTGTGATATAAGATAAATAAAAAAGAAAGAGTATGATTGTTCATTTTCTCCGGCGCGCTACGCTCACAAGCCCACAAAGGGCGTGTGGGACTTGTAAGGCGCTACGAAAATCAACAATCATACTCTTTCTTTTTGGCTAGGTTGTGAATCACAAACACAGGAGGTGTATGAGGGCTGCTTTGGTAAGTTAACAGTCCTACTAGGTTGTGAATCACAAACATAGGAAGTGAGTGAGGGCTGCTTTGGATAAGTTAGTCCAGCAAGGGTGTTGAGTATGTTGGTGATTTTAGAAGGATAACGAAAAAATAGCATGATTGTTTACTTTCTTTGGTGCGTGGTTGGAACAAGCCCACAAAGAGGTTATACTCACTAGTCACACTATATTCTCACCTAAGATGATTTTAGGCATCGTGGTTAAGCATCGATTCCATCGTTTATAAAATTGTTCTAATCCAAGTTTAGAAACACGAGCATGGGTTTCCTCGTTGCTTAGAGTCCAATGTAACACATAAGTAATCTTACCAACATTTCGAGTTAGGCGTATAGGTAGATTTCCCTCTTTTACTGAATTAAAATCAGCTTGTCGATGTGTTCGTTTGATGTACTTTACTTCGATTACTCCATCTTGTGCCATATAAAAATCAGCAACTTCTTTCATTAATTGCTCAATCTCATTTTGTTTTTCAATCTTTGCTTCATATATGCAAATTTCATTAAACATACTATCCTCCCAAGCTATTCACAAAATTTAAACTTGTCTATTTTTATCTGCTTCTATAATATCAATTTCAAATTGTATAAGCAATCATAAGATGAGAAAACATATGATAAAACTGCTTTTAAGGTTAAATAAAAAGAAGGGACACCACTATTTATGAGGATAAACAATGGTATTCCTTCTTGTAATTCATGATAAGGAAGAGTTGCGGAGAGTACTTTTTCTTGTTTTATGCCGCAGGTGAACTAACATTATCTGGATTTTGTAATTCAAAGGTATCGTAAAGAGTATCTGTGATTTTATCTAATGTGTAATCTGAGAATGGTGACCTAAGGTTGGTCTTTATCAATAAGTCGATAAATTCATAATCAGTACCATATTTTATAATCTTATTATATGTCGCAATAGCAGCATCACGGTTTGTTAAAGATTTTGTATAGATTTCTAAAGAAGGTATACCTGATATTGCATAACTTATGTAGTAAAAAGGTGATTGGAACGTATGAGATACGAAAACCCAACTTAAATCTTGAGTATAACCGCTTGCAGGATCAACAAGTCCGTATTCGCATTCAAGCTTGAAGAAAAGCTCATTTAATTCTTTTACGGATGTAAGGTCCTTTTCAAAGACCTGTTGTTGAAATTCATCATATAAACTGCCTTGAATGATGATGGAAAGTAATGTGAGTATCTGATTTTTTACAATTGGTTCATAAGCATCACCATAAGCGGAATAGTAAGGCATAAATAATAATTCATTAGCTTCTGAGTGTATCTCAAAAATATCAAGATTGGTATCTAAATCAATACCACGAGTATAGAAACCATAAAAGTGGCCGAATTCATGAATAAATGTTGAGATATCGGTATAAGCTCCAGTTGGATATAAGCTGATATAAGGTTCATTAAAACTATAAAGGAATGTAGTATAATTAAGCTGTTGTTTTACAGGAGAAGCCTTAAAGTCGTGTAATCCATACTTTTTCATATAGTCATAGGCATCTAACATCTCATTCGATATGGAAGCAAAATATTCATTAAAGGATGACTCAAATTGTGGTAATGAACCTGATATAGAATTCAATTTATTATAATCTTCTTGAGTCATTGAAGCGTATAACGAATAATATAGTGGAACAATCTGTTCTTTAACATACTGACCAAATCTTCTTGTATCTTCTTTGGTGTAATCACGATTATATGCATCATACATATAATTAGCAACATTATCAAATCCAGCTAATTTGGCTTGTTTCTTATAAGCTTCAACAAGTTGTAAATAGATTTCACCAGCATCATTATTTATTAACGATATAATTTCTTGATAGTAACTTAAGAATTCTTCATATGTTAAGGAACTATTACTCATAAGATCATTAAGTGTCATTGGAGTACCATTCACATCAATGGTTGTAGTATTAACCTTAATTAAGTAATCAGAGCAAAGTTGGCCTATCTGAGTTTGGAGTTTTATATACTCATCGGAAAGAGTATTATGAGTTTCATAAATGGTTTCAATCACCTCTTTGGTCATCTGTTTCTTTATCTTTTCTCCATACTTAGAATCAAATAATTCAATGCATACGTCACAATAAAGCTTCTGTATGTTACTAAGTTGAACACTTAAGCTACTATATTCCTCAAATAGTTCTAGGTTCGTAACATCTTTTGAGTACATGATATTAAGATAGTTACCCATTGTTGTAGCATTAAGTAGTTGCTCATCAAGTTTATCCAAAAGGTTTACTATCTTATTGTATTGTTTATCTTTATTCATTAAGCTTTTTATCGAGTTTAGATTTTTCTCCATTGAACTAAAATCTGGTCGAGTATATGTAATATCATCAAAGTGTGTTGTTCCGTGTTCCATTTTCTTATCGGAGTCAGGTGTTTTGGTTGGAGTCGGAGTTGGAGTCTTTGTAGGCTCTTTCTTATCTTTTGATTGAACCTTAATTATTAATACTTGTCCGATATCTAAGATGTATGGAGCTTTAAGATCATTCATTGCAGCTATTTCTTTCCAATCCATACCAAGTTTTTTACCAATCAATGTCAAATTATCGCCTTTTTCCACAGTATAGGTAGTTCCATCTTTACTAACGCTTGCTAATACAGTACCCGGTGCCATTGTCGTTAATAACATTGAAAGTAACAAAAGTAACACCAAAAATCTTCGTTTCATTTTAAAACCTCCTCCTATAAATTAATTACTTAACTCAACAAAAAGAAGTATAACAGAATCTGCTAAAAGATACAATGTATTATACTTAATATCCCAATTCTTCACCGACAAGAATTACCTTAATTCTATTTGGAATATGAGAACGTCTCGTTATTACAATCTGACTACAGATACAATCGGGAGATAGACAGTTAGCACATCGTCCAAGCTCAGCACAAGGAGTCTGCCGATTTAGACGAATGGTATTAGGAGGTGCAGCAAAATTGCGAACACGTGCAATTCCAGCTTCAACATCAGTAACTATCTTATTCATTCCAGCAACAATGATGACATTACTAGGGCCTGTACATAAACAAGCTACACGATTTCCTATACCATCAATATTAATAAGCTGACCATCAAAGGTAATTGCATTTGAGCTCATAAAGAAAAAATCAGCTGTAACAATTTTTCCATAAAGTGCTCTTTTGGCTTCAGGAGTTGTTGCTAAATTACGGTCAATCACAGAGTAATCAGAATTCTTTAATTCATCAATCAATCCGATTTCCTCTAATGTCATGGAGCCACCCCAAGTCACACAACATCCTGGAGTAAGAAAACGCTTTGCCATGACAAGCGCTTCCTCTTTGTTTTCACAGTAGTAACCCTCAATACCACGTTGGTTGAATTTTTCAATCAAACTATCTGCAATATTCTCATAATTGCGCATTTTCGGATCCATACAAAATCATCCTTTCAACATTATTCTATATGTTCTATTTTACATCTATCGATACAAGCGTGCAATAGAATTCCTAGTCACTGTAAATGTTTTAAAGGTGTTCGGAGTCTTTTCAAAGTTATTACATTATGATACAATGGACGATAGTAATGAAAAATAGCTAGCAAAGATAGGTAAGAAAAAAAGGAAAGTTGGATAATCATGGGAAAAAGCTTATATATTTCAGAGAAACCATCTGTGGCTCAAGAATTTGCTAAAGCATTAAAATCAAACTTTAAAAAATCTGATGGTTATATGGAATCCGACGATAGTATCGTGACTTGGTGTGTAGGTCATCTTGTTACAATGAGCTATCCTGAAGTTTATGATGCTGCTCTGAAAAGATGGTCGTTAGATACCATTCCATTCTTGCCAAAAGAATATAAATATGAAATTATACCAGCAGTTAGTAAGCAATTTAATGTTGTTAAGAAGTTATTAAATCGCTCAGACGTAAGTAGAATCTATGTGTGTACTGACTCTGGACGTGAAGGGGAATATATATACCGATTGGTGGACCAGATGGCACAGGTGCCAGCAAAGAAGGATAAGCGACGTGTATGGATTGATTCTCAAACGGAAGAGGAAATTTTACGTGGAATTCGAGAAGCAAAGCCATTAACCGCATATGATGCATTATCCGATTCGGCCTATCTTCGCGCTCAGGAAGATTATCTTATGGGTATTAATTTCTCACGTGTTTTAACGTTGAAATATGGGAATACCGTGAATAGATTTCTTAACAATGAGAAACATGCTGCGATTGCGGTTGGCCGTGTAATGACTTGCGTTTTAGGTATGGTCGTTCGTCGTGAACGTGAAATAAGAGAATTTGTAAAGACGCCATTTTATCGGATTATGATGACTGTTCAGACGGATAAAGACTCAGCACATAAGTTTGATGGAGAATTTCGTGCAGTGGAAGGATCGAAGTACTATCTTTCTCATCAACTTTATAAAGAGAATGGTTTCCGTGAAAAAGAGGATGCTATGGCTCTGATTGATTACTGTACCGAAGGACATATGAGTTGTTCTAATCTCGAAGAAGCAAAGTATGTGAAAAACGCTGGAGATGACGCACCGTTGACGGCGGAAATTATTAACATGGAAAAGAAAAAAGAAAATAAAAATCCACCATTATTATTTAACTTGGCAGAACTTCAGAATGAATGCTCGAAATTATTTAAGATAAGTCCGGATGAGACATTAAAGTATACACAAGAGTTATATGAGAAGAAGTTAGTTACTTATCCTAGAACAGATGCGAGGGTATTATCTACAGCAGTTGCAAAGGAAATCCATAAGAACCTAAAGGGATTAGGTACTTTTAACCAGTTTAAGCCATTTGTCGATACAATTTTAGAAAGTGGTAGTTATAAAAATATAGCAAAAACTCGTTACACGAATGATAAACAGATTACGGACCATTATGCAATTATACCAACAGGTCAGGGTTTTGGTGCGTTAAATAGTCTATCTCAGATTGGTAAGCGAATCTATGTGACGATAGTAAAACGATTTTTAAGTATCTTTTATCCACCTGCTGTATATCAGAAGGTTTCTATCACAACAAAGGTGAAAACAGAAAGTTTCTTTAGCAATTTCCGTGTTCTAATTGAGGAAGGTTACTATAAGGTTACTGGTTATAAGGGAAATAGTCAGCAAGGAAATGAGAATAAGTTAGTTGATGATAAATCTGAGGATGGTGATTCTGAGGAAGATAAAGATTTAGGGTTGGATTTCTTTGAGACAATAAAAAATCTAAAAAAAGGAATGCAATTACCAATTCAAGCATATCAGATAAAAGAGGGAGAAACTGCCCCACCAAAACGTTATAATTCAGGTTCTCTGATTCTTGCAATGGAGAATGCAGGTCAGTTAATTGAAGATGAGGAACTGCGTGCTCAGATCAAGGGAAGTGGGATTGGAACAAGTGCAACGAGAGCAGAAATCTTGAACAAATTAGTGAAAATCAATTATCTGGCTCTCAATAAAAAGACTCAGACGGTAACCCCTGCATTAATGGGCGAGGTAGTTTATGATGTCGTAAATGCTTCTATCAAGTCGTTATTGAATGCAGAACTGACAGCAAGTTGGGAAAAGGGCTTAACTATGGTAGCAGATGGTACAATATCAAAAGATGAATATACGATGAAGCTCAATGGCTTTGTTAGTCGAATGACACAAGGAGTGAAGGGCGTAAATAATTCTTATCTGTTAATGCCACTCTTTGAAAAGTCAAAAAGTTTTTATAAATAACTCGATGGGAGATTTGACATGAAAGAATTAGAAATAAAAAGTTTGTTTGATTTAACAAATACAATGGCAGCTAATTTATTGGAACAGTTTACGTATCCTTGGGAAGCATTAAAGCAGATAAGTGCATATATTATTCAGTTAGGTGAGACATTATCCCCAGAAGAATATGATAAGGTTGGAGAAGATGTTTGGATTGCAAAATCAGCAACAGTAGCTCCAAGCGCTTACATTCACGGTCCAGCTATTATTGGAGCAAATGCTGAAATAAGACATTGTGCATTTATTCGTGGAAATGCAATTGTTGGAGAGGGAGCAGTTGTAGGAAACTCGACTGAACTTAAGAATGTTATCCTTTTTAATAAGGTTCAAGTGCCTCATTATAACTATGTTGGGGATTCCATCTTAGGATTCCAATCTCATATGGGAGCAGGTTCGATAACTTCGAATGTAAAGTCCGATAAGACACTTGTAGTGGTACGTGGACAAGATCAAACAATGGAAACTGGTTTAAAAAAGATGGGCGCTATTCTAGGTGATAATGTAGAAGTTGGCTGCGGCAGTGTTTTAAATCCAGGAACAATCATAGGAAAAGAGTCAAACATTTACCCATTATCTTCAGTTCGTGGATTTATTCCAGCCAAAAGCATCTATAAAAACGCTGGTGAAATAGTAAATAGAAAGTAGTAGTTTATCGTAAGGATAGCAATGAAATCAAACAAAAGCGTAGCGAAGAAAGCAAAGAAAAGCAGAAAGCAAAGAAAAGCAGAAAGCAGAGAAAAGTAGAAAGCAATGAAAAAGTAGCGAAGAGATGTGTAACATAGAAAAGAGTAATAGTTGGAGGAGTTATGCAAGAATTTTATGATTTGATTGAAAAGCTAATTCATGAGGCTGGCTATGAAGGCGAAGTCGATGGATATGAAATCTACAATGATATCTGTGACCAGATGGAGGATAAGGAACCTGGTACTTATATCTTAATGTCAAAGAAAACAGACGATATCTTTTATGAATATAAGATTGATATTATGGAGGAGGAATTTAATCTCTCCTACATTGATATTCACGACAAGGATCACGTAATTCATGTGAATTTTGACTAGTAAAGGAGAAAGGGTTCTTTGGATGTGGTACATCCATTAAAGATAAATGGGATGATTTATATTGCTGGGCAAAGAAGTAATCAGTAAGTAATATGGCAATTATGTGTTATAAATAGTTTAGAAAATCTAATATAGATTTATAATCAACGGGTATGAAAATATTTTATTTTCTACCTGTTTTTTTGTGATAAGTAATTCCTCTGAATTTGCTAACACTTTTTATTTGACATTGGTAGATAGTAGTAGTAATCTATTGGTTAGAATTCGAGGTAATATAGGAGGGATCATGCCGCGACAAGAACATAAGCAAAACACAGCACTAATGATTGATTTTGTATCACATCTTATTAATAATTATCACAACATGTTATTAGAGAAGTATCAAATCACAACAAAACAAGCAAAAGTGTTAGCCTACCTTATGCATCATCAGGGTGAAGATATTTTACAAAAAGATATTGAAGAGGTCTTTTTCTTACGAAGTTCAACTGTTACGAGTGTTATGCAAAACCTTGAAAAAGCTGGGTTTATCGAGCGCTACACGAATAAGAATGATCGTCGTATGAAGCGTATCTTAATTACCCCAAAAGGGTATGAGACCTTTGCAAACTGCGAGAAAACACTAATGGAGCTGAATAATACGATTCTTGCGGATTGGACGGAGGAAGAAAAGAAAGAAATACTAGTATTGCTTGATAAAATTGCATTTACGATTAAGTCAAAGAAGCAATACTAAATTGAGTTTATGGTTCACAAGAAGTGATACGTTCTATCGTATTATATAGTTCATAAACTCGAATTCTAGGTATTTTGAAAGGAGAGCCATATGATTAAGAAGATGTCATCATGTATTGGTGAGTATAAAAAATACGCAATTTTGACTCCAATTGTAATGATTGGAGAAGTAATTATGGAGATTTTAATCCCTTTTGTTATGGCAAAGATTATCGACAAAGGGATTAAGGGAGATGGGGGAATTCGATATACTGTCATGATGGGCTTATTAATGGTACTCATGGCATTGATTTCTCTATGCTTTGGAGCACTAGGTGGCCGACTAGGAGCGATCGCTGGTATGGGCTTTGCAAAGAATGTTAGAAAACGTTTGTTTGATAAGGTTCAAGATTTTTCCTTTGCCAATGTCGATCGGTTCTCAACAGCATCCCTAGTAACACGATTAACAACTGATGTTACGAATACACAAAATGCATTTATGATGCTGATTCGTATGGCAGCACGTTCGCCAATCATGTTAATTGGAGCAACTGCAATGGCTATTTCGATTAATCCAAAGTTAGCTATTATTTTCTTAATCGCAATTCCTGTTTTAGGGTTGTCTCTTTTCTTCATCATAAAGAATGCTCATCCTCGATTTGGTAAGATGTTAGAGAAGTATGACCAGATGAACTCTAGAGTTCAGGAAAATCTTGTTGGTATTCGTGTAGTTAAGGCATTCGTTCGTGAAGAACAAGAAAATGAAAAGTTTGATAAAGGTGCGGATGCGGTAAGGAAAGCTCAAGTATTTGCTGAAAAATTAGTTATTTGCAATATGCCAATTATGCAAATTTGCATGTATGGCTGTATTGTTGCTGTGTTATGGTTTGGCGGCAACATGGTCATGGGAGGCAATCTTGAAATCGGTGAATTATCTAGCTTTATTACTTATGTTACACAGATTTTAATGTCCTTAATGATGCTTTCTATGATTTTTATTATGGTTATTATTTCTCGTGCTTCTGTTGCACGTATTGTAGAAGTTTTAGATGAAGAAATCGATATTCAAGATAATAAAGATGCAATTGGTGTTCAAGTAAATGATGGTACAATTGAATTTAAGAATGTTTCTTTTAGTTATTCCAATGATAAGAGTAAATTAGCTCTTGAAAATATTAATTTATCCATTCAATCTGGTGAAACGATTGGTATTATTGGTGGGACTGGTTCTGGAAAAACAAGCTTAGTACAATTAATACCAAGATTATATGATGTTTTAGAGGGTGAGCTTTTCGTAGGTGGTAAAAATGTAAAGGACTATACCTTAGAGGAGCTACGTAATTCTGTTGCAATGGTGCTTCAAAAGAACGTTTTATTCTCAGGAACAATTCGTGATAATCTGTTGTGGGGCAACGAATCCGCTTCACAGGAAGAAATTGAAGATGCTTGTAGATCAGCTTGTGCGGATGATTTTATCAAATCCTTTCCAGATGGATACGATACTGATTTAGGACAAGGTGGTGTTAATGTATCAGGTGGTCAGAAACAGCGTTTGTGTATTGCAAGAGCTCTCTTAAAGAAACCAAAGATTGTAATCTTAGATGATTCGACGAGTGCGGTCGATACTGCGACTGATTCAAAGATTCGACAAGCGTTTCGTGAAAAGTTGATAGGTACAACTACGATTATTATTGCACAGAGAATTACATCGGTTTGTGACGCTGATCGTATCATCGTCATGGAGGATGGTAAGATTAATGCCTTTGGGACACATGAAGAATTACTTTGCAATAATAAAATTTATCAAGAGGTTTATGAATCACAGCAGAAAGGAGAATAACATATGCCAGGTCCAATGAAACACCCAGGTGCGAAGCCTAAGAATGCGAAACTGACTTTTGGTCGAATCTTAAGCTATCTAACAGAAAATAAATTATTATTGGGATTAGTATTGATACTGATTGTTTTCAGTTCACTAGCCCAGACGATTGGAGCCTCCTTGCTAAAAAAGGTAACGGATGAATATATTATTCCTTTAACGGAAAAGTATACTCCTGAATTGATGTCAGGTTTTATTCGAATTTTAGTATTTATGGGTGGAATTTACTTAATTGGTGCATTCAGTACCTATGCACATAGTCGCATCATGTTAAAGGTATCAACAAAGGCACTCTATAGTATTCGAACGGATTTGTTCCAGAAGATGGAATCATTGTCGATTAAATACTTTGATACCCATACCCATGGGGAACTGATGAGTCGTTACACCAATGATACTGACTCCCTACGTGAGATGTTAAGCAATAGCGTTGCAAGTGCAATTTCTTCTTCTATTAGTATTGTCAGTGTATTTATTATGATGATTATCTTTAGCTGGCAACTCACAATTGTTGTTATTCTTATGCTGTTTGTTATATTAAGACTAATTAAGCTAATTGGTGGTAAGAGTGGAATTTATTTTGGAAAACAACAAAAGAATATCGGTATTGTTAATGGTTATATCGAAGAAATGATTGATGGACAAAAGGTAGTAAAGGTTTTTTGCCATGAGAAGAATTCAAAAGAAGAATTTGAAAAGTTAAATAGTGCATTATGTGAAGCATCTACAAGTGCGAATACGTATGCGAATATTTTAATGCCGATTATGGCGAACTTATCTCATATTCAATATGCTATCACGGCAATTGTTGGTGGTGTTTTAGCAATTAATGGAATTATCAGCCTAGGTACTATAGTATCCTTCCTTCAGTTTACAAGAAACTTTACGATGCCAATCACTCAGATGTCCCAGCAGTTTAACGCGATTCTTACTGCAATGGCTGGTGCAGAGCGTATCTTTGAAGTGATTGATGAAAAACCAGAAGAAGACAATGGCTATGTAACTTTAGTTTATGCTAAGAGAATGCCAGATGGAACGTTGGAAGAGTGTGATAAACGTACTGGTATCTGGGCGTGGAAGCATCCTCATAGCGATGGAACTTTGACTTATACTGAAGTTCGTGGAGCGGTTGAGTTTGATGATGTTGTATTTGGATATGAGGAAAATAAAACAGTTTTACGTAATGTTACATTGTATGCAAAACCTGGTCAAAAGATTGCTTTTGTTGGTTCTACTGGCGCAGGAAAGACAACCATCACGAATTTAATCAATCGCTTTTACGATGTACCAGATGGTAGAATTCGATATGATGGAATTAATATTAATAAGATTAAAAAGTCTGATTTACGTCGATCTATGGCAATGGTATTACAAGATACGCATTTATTTTCGGGAACCATTATGGAGAATATTCGTTATGGTAAATTAGATGCAACGGACGAGGAAGTAATTGCGGCTGCTAAACTTGCAAATGCGGATTTCTTCATCACTCATTTACCTCAAGGATACAATACGATGATAACTTCTGATGGAGCGAATCTGTCCCAGGGACAAAGACAGTTACTAGCGATTGCTAGAGCAGCAGTTGCAGATCCTTCAGTATTAATCTTAGATGAAGCGACTTCATCCATTGATACTCGAACAGAGCGTTATATTGAAAAAGGGATGGATAGTTTAATGGAAGGACGTACCGTATTTGTCATCGCTCATCGTTTATCTACTGTTCGTAATTCTAATGCAATTATGGTATTGGAGAATGGGGAAATTATCGAGCGCGGTAATCACGATTCCTTAATTGCACAAAAAGGTAAATATTATCAGTTATATACTGGTATGTTTGAGCTTTCATAAAGGATTTCGTTCAATAAAAGGAGAAATTGTTTTCTTATTTAATGGAAAGCAGTTTCTTTTTTTATGTAAATTGTTGAATTATGGTATAAATGAGATATAATATAGTTGACAGCAATTATGTCAAAATTTCATAGAAGGAGAATGACATAAAAATGAAAAAAGGAATATCTGTATGTTTAGTTATAGCTATGACTTGCATTTTTTTTGCTGGATGTGGTAAAACAAAAAGCCTTAATGGGGCAGAAATCACCTTAATTACAGATAAAGGTAATATCGATGATAAGTCATTTAACCAAGCCGCTTGGGAGGGTGTTGTAGCATACGCTACTAAAAATGAAATTAAACATAGTTACATAAAACCAAAGACAGGAACAAATGATGGTTATTTAGCAGCCATTGATCAAGCAGTTGAAAATGGAGCAAAAGTTATTGTAACACCTGGTAATTTATTTGAAGTTGCTGTATATGAGGCACAAACAAAATACCCAGATATAAAGTTTATCTTAGTAGATGGAGAACCTCATACAGAAGATTATATTACATATGAGACAAAATCTAATGTTGCAAGTATTATGTATGCCGAGCAGGAATCGGGATATTTAGCAGGCTATGCAGCAGTAAAAGATGGTATGACAAAACTTGGATTTATGGGTGGTATGTGTGTACCAGCTGTTCGTGCATTCGGATATGGCTTTTTACAGGGTGCTGAAGAAGCCGCACTAGAATTAGGCCTTGCAGATAATTCCGTAACTGTAATCTATCACTATACTGGTGATTTTGCTGAGAGTGATACAAACAAAGCAACTGCAAAGACAATGTATCAACAAGGAACTGAAGTAATCTTTGCTTGTGGTGGTTCCGTTGGTAAGAGTGTAATGTCAGCTGCTTTGGAAGCGGGTGAAAAGGTTATCGGTGTTGATGTTGACCAAAGATATGATAGCCCTACTGTAATTACTTCTGCAATGAAGGGGATTAGTGAATCTGTTATAGCTGTATTAGACTCTATTTATAAGACAAACAGCTGGTCTACTTATTCAGGAACAACAACATACTTCAATGCAAAGAATGATGGTGTTGGTTTACCAACGATTGTGATTGATGATAAAAAGGCAGATGCATTTGATCGATTTACAACCTTTAAGAAAGCAGATTATGATGCAATATTTGCTAAATTAGTATCTGGAGAGATAGTACCAATTCGTGATATCACAATTGCAGATTCTAAAGGTTATGCAACAACAGAAGAGTTAAATACTGGTTTAAAACTGACCAAACTTAAAATAGTTGTTGATTAGGTAGATCACCCTGTAAGGGTGTAGAGGATAGGCTGAATAGGTGAAAACAAGGCTATTACGTTGATACTCCTATCTTCCTATCCTTTATAAGAATTACTCTGGAAATTCAACGTCGACATACCAACCAGCGTCACTACCAGTGACTTCTTTTACGGTCCCTTCAAAGCTTTTTAACCGTTCGGAAAATGAAAAGTTACCAGACATCGCAATTGCTGGAACAATCGTGTAGTAATAACTCATTGGAAGTTTACTTTCATTTACGGTTACAGTATCGCCTACCTTTACCAGATTAGGTCGTTCCATTTTAAATCTTATAATTCTCATAATATCGTCTCCTTTTGTTACTCCTATTTTATCATATGAATTGATAATTTCAAGGTAGGTACATTGTTTAATAATAAAACTTATGATACTATTTTTATTATAAAGTTAAAAAGGAGCGATCCAAGTGAGTCAGATGAGATTAAGTTACAATCAGCCAGCAAAAGCATGGGAAGAAACATTACCAATCGGAAATGGTGGCCTTGGCGCTATGATTTGGGGAACAACAAAGGAAGAGTTATTAGGATTAAATGAGGAAAGTATATGGTCCGGATATGAGCATAATAAGAATAGTAATAAAGTTTTTCCATATATACAACAAGTAAGAGATTATGTTGCAAAGCGAGAATACGAGAAGGCAGAGGATATAGTTCAAAAGCATATGTTAGGGGAATATGGTGAATCCTATATGCCGATGGGTAATTTAAAGCTTAGCTTTGATCATCCACAAGAAGTCATTTCCTATCACCGTGAGCTCGATCTTGATCATTCCATTGCAGAGGTTAGTTATCAGTGCAACGGAGTTGATTATAAAAGAGAATACTTTGCAAGTTATGTGCATAAAGCGATATTCGTTCGGTTAACAGCGAGTAAGAAAGCAATGAATTGTATCGTATCTTTTGACTCCCTTATAAAGCATAGATGTGAGACTAGCATAGTTCAGTTAACATTTTATGGACAGTGCCCAGAACATGTGGACCCTTCTTATCTGTGGAATGATATCAATCCGATTATTCAGGGAACACGTGGGATGGAATTTCAGGGCTTTATTCAAGTATTACATAATGATGGGGAGATTAAGGCAATCGGTGAGGAGCTACATATTTCCTTAGCGAGTGAAGTAGTATTGATGGTTTCAGCAGTTCAACCAGCGAAATTAGAGACATATGATTATGATAAAATAAAGCAAGAACATGTTAGTGATTATGTAAAACTTTATGGACGTATGGACCTTTATCTTGGAGAACAATTAAATCTTCCTACCGATGAGCGATTACAACGATTAAAAGAGGGGAACGAGGACAATGGCCTTTATGCGCTGTATTTCCAATATGCAAGATATCTGTTGATTTCTTCTTCGCGGGAAGGTGGATTGCCTGCTAATCTTCAGGGAATCTGGAGCTGGGAGTATCGTGCGCCTTGGAGTAGCAATTGGACAACAAATATTAATGTTCAGATGAACTACTGGTTGGCACAAAGCTGTAATCTAAAAGAATGCCTATTACCTTATTATGAGTTTATAAAGCGAATTTGTGAAAAAGGGAAAGAGACTGCTAGTATCAATTATCATTGTCGAGGTACGGTGCATCATCATAACGCTGATTATTGGCTATGTACGAATCCAATGGGAGTTTGCTATGATGGTGGAATCTGTCAGGGTAGTGCACCATGTTGT
>JAEYPP010000087.1 GCA_023410575.1 Bacillota bacterium
CAATTATACAAGCAGCAGTTAAGGGTCAAGGGAGAGATTTTATAGGGGATTGGCCAGCAGATAATTTTGTGCGATGGGCACATGCCTTTGGATTCCTGAAATATTATTATAACGAGGACGCATTTGAAATTACCGAAGCAGGAAGGCAACTTGTAGCAGTAAGATCCAAAGATTTGATATTTCCATCAGACTCAAAAGAAGAGAATTTATCGAATCAAGAGATAGAGGAGTTAACAAAAGCAGTTTTAGCTTATCCTCCGGCGGTACGTATCTTAAGCTTACTAGCGGATGAACAGGCACATCTTACGAAGTTTGAAATTGGTAGACAATTAGGTTTTATAGGAGAAGGAGGATTTACTAGCCTTCCACAGAATCTACTACTTAAGGCTTTAGCGACTGCTGAAACTACTGCAGAACGTTCCAAGATGCGTATGGACTGGGATGGTTCTTCGGATAAATATGCACGTATGATTGGTAAGTGGCTTACAAAGCTTAAATTAGTCACCCAAGAACCGAAATATTTTGAAGTTAACACTGGAAAAGAAATTAAGAAAGAGATGATTGGACAGGCATTCCGAATTACTGCAAAAGGATATTCTGCACTTGTTCAGAGTGTTGGTAACAGCAAACATAAGAGATTAGCTAAGAATGTGTGTTTTGAGATGCTTTCCCTGAAAGGTAGCGATCGAGAGCTACTACGCATGAGGAGAGCATATATACTAAAGTACCTTCAAGATGCAAGAAGCAGAGTTATATTGGAAGACATCCATCAATATCTAAGAGTGCACAAAATAGAGACCTCGTTTCAAACCATTCAGGATGACATTGAAGGAATGAATAATATTGGTATCTCGATAGAGGTTACCAAGGAAGGTCTCGAGTTAGTTGATGAGTTGAATGATTTCATTATCCCAGTTGCAAAGCTTACGAAAAAGACTGGAATGGAACAAGTGAAAGAGGAGTTAAGAAAGGAACTGAAACATGTCTCTCATGAATATTTATCCTTACTAGATCTGGCTTATGATAGTAAACAGAATCGACTCTTTGAGATGAAAACAATGCAACTATTAATAGAAGAATGTGGTTTTTTCGGAAGTCATTTGGGTGGAAGTAGAAAACCAGATGGCATACTGTACACAATGAATTTAGATGACAATTATGGAATTGTATTAGATACAAAAGCCTATACCAATGGCTATAATCTTCCGCTCAGTGATGCCGATGAGATGGAACGATATCTAAAAGAAAATGAAGAACGGAATCCAATATTAAATCCGAATGAGTGGTGGGAGAACTTCCCGAAAGATGTGAATAAGTATCACTATTTGTTTGTTGCAGGGCATTTTCGAGGAAATTATCAAGCACAACTAGAGAGAATTGCTTTGCTTGGTAAAGGAGACGGAGCTGCTATCAATATAGTGAACTTGTTGCGATTGGCAGAATTAATAAAGAGTAATATGATTTCATTAAAAAAATTAGACAAAATTGTTTTCTGCAATAAAGAATTTGATCCAACGACAAAATGTTCTTAGAAAAAGGTGTTAATTTACACAAATAAATCAAGAGCAGAAAAGAATATATTGACAATATTACCAAATAGTTATATATTTAAATTGGTCAGTACGAGAAGGTATTGGACTAGAATTCTGACGTTGGGGGAACGTGAGAGGGTATAGCAAATAAAAATTAAGGCAGATCAAAACGTACACAGCTGTACTAACTTGTCATATGCATGCAGGTATATGAAAGTTAGAGGGGGACACTGGACATGTACCTTTTTGATATGCCTTATTTTTATTTCTATCATATGATTTTCTTACACCCTTGAGTATCAGTTGAAAAGATACTATTTATGAATAGTTTGATGAAAATGAGTGATACTTAATTAATATCAGTAATTACCTTTGACAAAAAAATAAGGTCATGATATACTAATCCATAATTTGACACATATAAGTAAAAGGCTATGATAAGAAGAGTAAGTATGCAGTTTACATTTACAGAGAACTCTATTAAGCTGAGATTAGAGGATGGAAGAGCTACTGAATATGGACTTGGAGCTTCGCACTGAGAGAAAAATCTTTAGGATGCGACGGAGCACCCGTTATCGTGATGTGTATCTGTTTAATTTCATAATTTTATGAGGATGAAATAGATACAATAATTGAGGCCGTATGTTACGGTGAATTAAAGTGGTACCACGGGAATGCTCTCGTCTTTAGATAAAGACGGGCTTTTTTTATTTATAACAATTTAAAAGCAATGAGATGAGATAAAATCACAGCAGCTTTGTCCTTGTGCTTAAGTCAAGGATACGGAAAGGTATGGTTATAATTTATGAAGAAAAATACGTATAATATTACAACAGCAATTGCCTACACTTCTGGCAAACCACACATTGGAAATACTTATGAGATTGTACTAGCTGATAGTATTGCTCGTTTCAAAAGACAACAGGGTTACGAAGTATTCTTCCAGACAGGTACAGATGAGCATGGTCAGAAAATCGAATTAAAAGCACAGGAGTCAGGGGTTACTCCAAAAGAATTCGTAGATGGTGTTGCGGGACAGATCAAAGGAATCTGGGATTTAATGAACACATCTTATGACAAATTTATTCGAACAACAGATGCAGACCATGAACTTCAGGTACAGAAAATTTTTAAGAAGTTATATGAACAGGGTGACATCTACAAAGGTGAATATGAGGGAATGTATTGTACTCCATGCGAATCTTTCTTCACAGCATCTCAGTTAGTAGATGGAAAATGTCCAGATTGTGGGCGTGAGGTACATGCAGCGAAAGAAGAAGCATACTTCTTAAAATTAAGTAAATATACAGATCGTTTGATCGAACATATCAATACACATCCAGAGTTTATTCAACCAGAGTCTCGTAAGAATGAAATGATGAACAATTTCTTATTACCAGGTTTACAGGATTTATGTGTATCTAGAACATCATTTAAATGGGGTATTCCGGTTGATTTTGATGATAGACATGTTGTTTATGTATGGTTAGATGCACTTAGTAACTATATTACAGGCTTAGGATATGATGTAGATGGTAATCATGGAGACAACTTTAATAAATATTGGCCATGTGACTTACATTTAATAGGGAAAGATATTTTACGCTTCCATACAATTTACTGGCCAATTATGTTAATGGCACTCGACTTACCACTTCCAAAACAAGTTTTCGGACATCCTTGGTTACTTCAAAGTGATAATAGTAAGAAAGCAGAAGAAGGTACTACAGAAGGCGTTAAGATGAGTAAGTCAAGAGGAAATGTAATCTATGCGGATGATCTAGTAGAATTGTTTGGTGTAGATGCAGTTCGTTACTTTGTATTGCATGAAATGCCATTTGAAAATGATGGTGTTATTTCATGGGAGCTTATGGTGGAACGAATGAATTCTGATCTTGCTAATACGTTAGGAAATCTCGTAAACCGTACAATTTCTATGGCAAATAAGTATTTTGACGGTGTCATCAATGCAACTGGTTGCAAAGAATGTGTTGATGATGACTTAATTTCTCTCGTTCTTAGAACACCAGGAAAAGTAGTTGCTAAAATGGAAAAACTTCGTGTTGCAGATGCAATGACAGAGATCTTTACATTGTTCAAACGATGTAACAAATATATTGATGAAACTATGCCATGGGCATTAGCAAAAGATCCAGAGAAAAAAGAACGATTAGAGCAAGTGCTGTATAACCTGGTTGAGAGTATTACAATCGGAGCAAGTTTATTGCAAGCATTTATGCCAGAGACATCAAAGAGAATTTTAGAACAACTCAATACAAGTTCAAGAACGATTAAACAACTTGATGCTTATGGTTTATATGAATCAGGGAATAAAGTTACTAGCGCTCCTGAAATTTTATTTGCTAGATTAGATATGAAGGAAGTATTAGAAAAAGTGGAAGAGAAAAAAGCATTACAACAACAGGAAGTTGTAGAAGAAGTAGAGTCGGATGAAACAGTAATTGATATCGAGGCAAAAGAGGAAATTGGATATGATGATTTTATGAAGATGCAGTTCCAAGTTGGTGAAATCATCAAATGCGAGGAAGTACCTAAATCAAAGAAACTTCTTTGCTCTCAAGTTAAGATTGGTAGTCAAGTAAAACAAATCGTTTCAGGTATCAAAGCACACTATACACCGGAGCAAATGGTTGGTAAAAAAGTTATGGTTTTAGTTAACTTAAAACCTGCAAAGCTTGCAGGTGTTGTATCAGAAGGTATGTTATTATGTGCAGAAGATGAGAATGGTGTATTAGCATTGATGGTTCCAGAAAAGAATATGCCAGCTGGTGCTGAAATCTGCTAATACAAGATAAGGTGACGATTAATCGTAAATAAAAAAACAACGCCCCCTCACAAGAACCATGAGGAGGGCGTTGTTTTTTTACTGAATCCACATATTATGAAAGCATATTAATATAATTAATGAAGTTTCAATTGTAATGTCAGTGTGCAACAAAAAAAGTTCCATAATTATGTAATTTTATGTTAAAAAAATAACAGAATGGCAATAGATGAAGTTGAATTTATTTTATAAGCACGAAATTGTTAACAATATAACAATACTATTTATTAATCTGTTGTTTAGTCCAATCAGAGAGACGAGTCTGTAGTAGACTGAAGTTTACTGGTCCAAGGTCAAGTAAGAAAGTGTGAAATTCTCTCAAATTAAAATCTGTACCGAGTGCTTCTTCAGCAGTTTTTTTTAAATCCATAATCTCTAGATAACCAACACAATATGGCAGATAAATTCCTGGTTCCTCTATGAGAGCCTGATAAACCGCTTTACAGGAACTCTCTGAGATATATTTAGATAAATAAGTACTTGCCTCTTCATAGGTCCAACCTTCATAGTGAATTCCAATATCTGTTCGAGAGTAGATGCAATGTGTCGCGATTAGGTTATCTCGTAAAACTTGTGCAACGGTAGAATCTAAGCCAGCTATTGAGTAGGAGTATATTTCAGCATACGTAGCCCAACCCTCTTCATATCCTAGATTGGTAAGTATATTACGAATTGGATGAATGTCTTTATTACGAAAGTATACATTCTGATATAAATGACCAGGATAACCTTCATGAGCAATAGTAGTAAAAATTTGAGACATATCATATTCTGGATTATTGTTAATGTAAATGCAGTTTTCACTATAATTATCTAACTGAGGTATTAGATACATTGCAGGACTTACATAGTCTTGAAGAGACTCATGAACATATTTGA
>JAEYPP010000035.1 GCA_023410575.1 Bacillota bacterium
GGTTACAAAAATAGATTCTCGTTTACAAACAAGGGTAAAAGTTGCGTTTCGTTTACAAATATTTATTCTCACTTACAAAGATTGATTCTCGACGTACAAAAATGCATCTCGTTTTACTACTGACCAATCAATATACAAGGACATACAAAATATTACAATACTTATTGACAAAATTATGAAATTAGTAGTATTATGGAAATAATTGGAATATATATGGCAAACCTATAGAAATATAGGGACGCAAAGTTTGAAGTCTAAGAAAAGTCGATGATATTTTTCAATTATCAACTTTTTATGACCGTTCGGCTGCAGAGTGTAATTGCTTTGCAGTTTTTTTAATGGTAAGAAAACAGTCCCATTTTATATGGATTGTTAATAAAAATCTAGGAGGGTAAGATGAAAGTTATGAAGGGTAAAATGAAAGTTATGAAAGGTAAAATGAGACAAGTACTTGCAATACTGTTGATTGTTGCAATGGTTGTTACAACCATACAAATATCACCAGCGCAAGCTCAAGCAGCCACAGATGAAAACAAAGTGACGACATATTACGGGGATGGTTTTGATGTAACGTTTAAAGTTAGCAGTCAGTGGTCAAGTGCATTCAATGCAGATGTAACAATTAACAATACAAGTGATAAGGTTATAGACAATTGGACATTAGAATTTTTGATGCCTTATGAAATAACAAATATTTGGAATGGTATTATTGATTCTCATGAAAATGGTAATTATATAATAAAAAATGTAGGTAGCAATCAAGATATAGGAATTCAACAAAGTGTAAGCTTTGGATTCACTGCAAATTTGGAAGATGAATTAATTTTGCCTACCCAATATTCATTATTATGTTATGAAGAAGTGTTACCTGAGAATAGTTATGAAGCTGTTTTTAAGGAGACAGATGATTGGACAAGTGCATTTAATGGTGAAATAAGTATTAAAAATATTTCAGATCAGGTAATTGAAGATTGGAAACTTGAATTTGATTTTGATGGGAAGATTGATCGGTTTTGGACTGCAGAGATTTTATCCCAAAAGGATAGTCATTATGTGATTAAAAATGCTGGATATAACGCTAATATAAAACCAGGTGAGACAATTAGTCTTGGATTTTCTGGAACTCCAGGAAATGTAGTATCAAATATAGAAAATTATAAGTTAACTCAGATTGTATCCACATCTCCTATAGAATACATAGAACTTGTCGATGGCAAAATAGAAAAAGATTATTTAAATCGAGTAATTTATCCAAACTTATTGATGGACGGAAAGTCCATTGATGATATTAAGTTAAGCAATGATTTTGATAGTGATGGACTAACATTGGGACAGGAATATGAGTATGATACAAATCCATTTTCAGCTGATACTGACGAGGACGGATTATGTGATTATGAAGAAATCTATCTTTATAATACGGATCCTAATAATTCAGACTCAGATTGGGATGAAATGACTGACGGAACGGAGATAAATTGTGCACTTAATCCGTTATTAGCAGACACTGATGGAAATGGTATCATTGATTGCGAGGAAACTATAAAACAACAGGTTCGGATAGAAGGATTTGAAAAAAATACACTAGAGGAAGTTGGTACATTGCCTTCTGTAATTATTACAGGAAAAGGGGATTATAGTGAGAAATTAAACGCTGTTGCAATAACAAATGATAAAACTATATTAGAGATAAATTCTTTGGTGGGAACGCCTTTTGATTTGGTACACGATGATAATATGACTTTCGAAAGTAGTGAGATATCATTTCAGATCAGTGATGAGATATTAAAAACAATATCATTGGATGAACTCGTAATTGCTTCTTATGATAAAGAAAATAACGCATTAGAACTTTTAGATACAAGATATGATGAAGTGAGCCATACGATAAGCGCTGATGTTAATCATTATAGTATATACTTTGCAATTAACATTGAACAGTATTTTTTTGATATTGATTGGAAAAATGAATCAAGTAAAATAGAATCTGGGAAGGCTGATGTAATATTTGTGGTTGATACTACAGGTTCGATGTACGATGCTATTCAGAATGTTAAAAATAACATTAATCAGTTTGTAACTGAGTTGGATGATAAGAAAGTAGATATTCGCCTTGGATTAATTGAATACCAAGATATTACATATGATGGAACAGACTCAACAAAATCATATAGTTGGTATAATGATGTTAATGATTTTAAAAAACAAGTTTCAGCGTTAGGTTTGGGAGACGGTGGTGATATACCAGAATCAGCAGTAGATGCGCTTCATTGTGCTCAGAATATGAAATTTCGTTCAGGTGTAAATAAGTATATTATTTTAGTTACTGATGCATCATACAAGAACGGAATTGTTGGTGATTCCAGCGTTACCATGCAGGACGAAATTGATAAATTAGTAAAGAATAATGTTAGTACTTCTGTTGTAACAAGAACGTCTTGTTATTCTACATATCAAAATTTGACATCAAGTACAAATGGTGTTACTGGTAATATCGTTAACAATTTTGCAAATGAGTTAAAACCGCTCATAGAAAAAATGAAAGAGAATGCAAAAGGTTGTTGGGTTAGATTATCTAATGGATCGGTTGTACGACTAGACAGTGATCCAGCATTAGGCGATGAAACTGTCGATACTGATGAAGATGGGATTCCTGATGTGATTGAGTTAAAAAGTAGTTATAAAGTTTTAGTGTTCAATCCATATACACAAAAAACGGAGTTCATTGATACTTGGTCATTTTATAGTAATCCAGTGGATGAAGATTCTGATGGAGATGAGATATATGATGTAGACGATTTAAGACCAACTATATATGATACAACAATAAAGAATAAAACGGATGAATATATTGAATTTAATACAAAGAGAAAGTGGTATAATGTTTCTTGTACATCATTTGATTATTTAGATAATTTATGTCAGTTTGTTGATGGGTATGTAGATAATTATATACCGATTGAGGAATTTAGAAAAATCATAGATAACATTGAGCTGAATTCGGAGCAAGAATTTAGTATTGAGGAGCTTACAATTATTGGATTGATAAATAATGAGGGTTCTAAGATCTACTTGAATGATAAATCAAGTGAAATCAGAGAGACAATATTTCACAATTTAACAAATCAAGACAGCAAATATTTTAAACATAGTGGAATACTTTGGTGGGAAGAATGGAAAGAGGTAGCTAAGGGAACAAAGGGTGGATTTCTCAAGGGTACAGTATTGTCTGAAGCCGATATCAATTTTTCACTGAAGTTATATTATGAAACTGATGTATATACAGTACTAAATACGGTAGCTAAAGTTGGTGCATTGGTAATTGCAGTAATTGTTGCGATAGAAGCAACACCTACAATATTAGCAAATATTCAGGGATTAATATATTATGTTAAAACATTTGGAGTATACCAAGGGTTAAAGATGTACGAATACCTTGGTGTTAGTAACTTGCCTAGTAGCGTAATAACTTGGGTACAGTGGGATGTTGCTGATGGGGATAGTTCTTTAGATGATTTAATCGGTGCCAATATACCAATTCATCAACGTGGGATTACAGGTGAAGAGGCACTAAAAATTACATATGGTGGCGATTCACAGGTATATTTTGAAGCCTATTATTACGGAGTTAAAGGCGGCAGATATATAGACCAACTTGCTAATGATATTGCACATGAGTCAAAAGTTGGTTATACTTGTCTAAGCAATAGAATACGGATTCAAATACTAAAAGATGCTTATTTACTAGAAAAAGAAGAATTTAAAAAAGTAATATGGCATTTTTATAAAAGTGATATTACTGGTAGGGGAGGTGCTACACAATCTTTACTGGATTTCTTAGAAGAGAATGGAATTGAATATATTATTCACTAGAAAGGAAGTATAAACTATGATGAACTATCCAATAATGGAAACACCTTTTATATTATTACCATTTGAAGAAATGAAGAAAAAGCAGGTTGAACAATATTTTCAATGGTACATGACAGAAAAAGCAAACCGTATTCGGCAATTAAGTGAGTTTATTAATCAAGAAACGAATAAGGTATTACTGGATAATTCAGCTGAGTCTCTAATAGATTTATGGGAATGGTTTGAGAGCCATATTGAATATCAAGAGAAAACAGAGAGAGAGTTACATGATGAACTTTCGGGAAAACCTTTATGGATTCAGGAAATTTTGAAGAATAATACAAAAAGGTTAACCCTACTTACAATGGCATTAGCTGAAGATATAGCTATTTATTTTTCTGAAACTATGATTAAAAATCATTCGGAAATACGTTGGGGTTACAGAATGAGACCCAAAAAGTTGAATGGTGTTAATCAACCTATTCTATTAGGATTTCATGGTGACATTTCAGTCAATCCTAGAAGATTGGTATCCGTATGTATCTCAAAGTCTACTGATGAGAAAAATAAATATCAATTATATGAAACGTATAAAAAATGGGAAGAAAGTATTTTAATTCCAAATTGATCTTTGATATTAGCGTAAGTATGATTTATCCCGGAGAAAAAATGGAGAGGTGGTATTGTTATCTTGGATTCGCCAGTTTGGTACTTTTTTCATCATGTTGTATTAGCAGATATTATCGTAGAAAAGATGGATTTCAAATTTATAGAATCATTTTCCATCAATGCGCTTTACGATGAAAAAGGGATTGCCTATAAAGAATTGGAACGTATACATCTACATTGGTTGCATTATACATTTGCTACAAGATGCTTTGAAAAGGGAATGACAGCCAATACTGTTCAGGAGATTATAAGGCATTCAAATTAACAATACGACGGTTTTTTATACTAACTGTTTAGAGGATATAAGCAGATAGAAGCGAAAAAAATTGGTGAATTCCTTGACACATCTTCTCAAATTGACAAAAAAGTTGCGTATGAAAATTTAATTGGAATCATTTAAAAAGAGAATTCTCCGCAAATAATTTGCGAAAGAAAAGTACAATATATGCCATAAGGTATTTAAAAAGTTAGTGTTTATGCATTTTTACAAGTGTTTATTTTATAACTTCGCAAAGCAGATGGGAATGTAAGCGTTTAGCACAAGCGTAATACGAATAAAAGGTTCAAGCGAGAATTTATTCTCGTTTGGACCTTTTTTAGTATTGCGCGCCGCACGGATATGAGCATGAAGCCCACAAGATTTTAGTGGGCGGAATGCGAATAGACGCGCTTGTGCTAAATGCGGGCTTATTGAAAAGACTGATGAGAGTATATTTTTACTCTCAATCAGTCTTTTTTATTGCGCTCTGGGCGACAGCCCCCTATGAGGAAGAAGAGAGGCACGTACTTTGCCGAACGGATTCCGAATAGGCGGCTCGTAGCTTAAACGGCGTTAAGACAAGCGTAATACGAATATAAAGTTCCAGTAGGAGTTTACTTCTACTGGAACTTTTTTTCGTATTGCGCGCTACACGGATATGAGCATGATGACCGAATGGTTTTATCGGGCGAGAATGCGAATAGACGCGCTTGTGTTAATGCTTAAGGAAAGGCGACAGCCTCCTATGAGCAAGAAGTGAAGCATGGTTTTTGCGGAACGGATTGTTAAGCAAGATGATATGACATTATTTGCAAATCACATCAATAATACGGTCTGAGCTAGTTTAATTGGTCGTAACCCATATGAACTAGCTCAACTATTACTTCATTCAAAAATTTTTGAAGTCTTACGGTTAAAGAGTATTAAGGCTGATGAAGTAACGCTCAAGCCATCCTTATTGAAACACTAAATAGTATTTAAAAGCAAAAGGCAGATACCATTCTATAGAAAAAGTAAACGCAATATATGGAATAAAGAATTGGATTTACACATGAATAACCTTAGGAAAACTGCTATTTCTCGATGTTACGATTACAAACATATTTTTTTGTCGACAAGTTGCATTTGTATTTTCATTCAAGGTATCTCGTTTTACTACTGACCATATAACCTAATCTTTGTATTTTACATTTTTTGTAAAATTTATTGTGCTTTTTTCAAATATATATTAATATATGGTTATTGGGCTTTATATTTAATTATCAAAACAGAAGGGAGTATATTATGAAAAAATTAGTAAGTTTATTTTTAATTACTACAATTATCTCATGCCTTTTTTCCAAACCAAGCAATCTCTTTGCTAATGACACCTCATCCAAAGAAAGTGAAATCCAAGCTATCAATGACAAGTATGGTTTAACTACAACATTTGTTGATTTAGAGGACATTGATTCAACTAAAGCAATTGTTTTCGAAACAACACAAGAATATGAAGAGTTTCTAGCCCATATTCAATCAAACCAACCAATAATTTTTCAAGATGCTACTATGCCTAATACTCCTTTATTACATAATTCTATTTCTTACTCGAGTTCTCGACAAGGATATGATGGATGGATAACTGATGGACAGACTCATTTGAGTGATGTCGGACAATATCAACCTGTCTCTACGCTTCCTTTTATTATTAACTGTGTATTTAAATTCACTCCCTCATATTATTTCTATTCTGATAAATTTAGATTTGATAGCATTTCTGATATAAAAACTTATGTTTCTGGCTTTCAGTTAGGTTTAAATGCAACCTGGGAAGAACAGGCATCTAACTACGTATTTAGCTCTGATAAAAGTCAAGTTACCATTGAGGTTGTTGGTACTAGGAGTAATTATTTAGTAGTTCAAGGCATAGGTCAACTTATGACAAGTACTTATTCCCCTAAATTCTACTATACTGCAAGATATTGGTATAATATATGAATACTTTATTTTGTTTTCTCACTGCTGTAATTCAAGAAAATGACTATTCCTTAAGTCAACTTTTCACGGATATTAGTTTTGCAATCCTTTACATTATTTCAATAGTGATACAAGTAATTATTTTGAAATTACTTATAAAAATCTTTAAAAAATTAAAATAATTAAATATAACCCCTAATAGTTGTATTATCCATCTTTGCAATAGACTTCCATTAGCTCTTTAATTTCTCCGTTAATGTAAAATGAAACGCCTATCCAGGCCAGACTCATAATACTTGTAAAAATCGTAGGATTAGTAACCGACGAAGAATCTGCGATGAAAACTGCTCTTGAAGAGTCATTTACTGCAAAAACTGCAGTCTTTGTAATCAAAGCTGTCCTGACTATAAGAAGCAGTCTTGAGGGCTAGGTTCCGTGCTCCCTGCATATGCAATGGCTGCACAGAGATAGGTGTTCTTTAGTGAAGACATTTATGATGCAGAGAAAGCCCACATTAGAGCAGATGAGACTATAGGAAACAGGTGCTGGATAATTTAGCTGAACTTGCCAGAGAAGAGTTTGCTAAAATGGAGATTCGGAAGGATACTTATAAATCTCTTGTAAATTCTATTAATGCATCGAAGAAAGGCAATTACATATTTCACTATAGCTGCCCGGTTCTTATTGTTACTGCGAATAAGAAAGAATATGGAAATAATATAGCAGACTGTGCTTGTGCATTAGAGAATATGATATTAATGGCTAATGCGCTGGACTTAGGAAGCGTGTGGATTAATCAGCTAAGGTGGTTAAATGAAAATTCTGTAATTTTGGACGCAATGAAAGATCTCGGCATGGCTGAAGATGAGCGAGTATATGGAGCACTGGCTTTGGGTTATGCAGATACCCAAGATGGAATGCCTGTTAAATCAACTGTTGAGAGAACAGGAAATAGAGTAACTTATATTAAGTAATCTGCATAGGAGAGTAAAGGCATGGTCTCCACTTCAGCATGGAATGTTTAAGGGTATGTTTATCGATAACCCTGAATTTCCAGAGTTGAACAAGGTTCTTGGAGAATTAGCTGATCAGTATGGAGTAACAAAAGCGGCTATCGCGATTACATGGATTCTTAGACATCCAGCTAAGATGCAGGTAATTGCAGGAACTATGAATCCAGTACATCTTACCGAAATGGCAGAGGCGTGCAAAATCGATCTCACTCATGAAGAATGGTACAAGTTATATCTTTCTTCTGGAAAATTCTTACCTTAAGGAGTTGTACCATGCGGAATATGTATTACCTTCATTAGAAAAAGCAGGTGAGATATATTACGATAAGTTAGAAAATAGTTTTGATATGTACTATTAGTGAAGAGAAGAGCTCTTAGAAGATATATTGAAAGAAATTGTAATCTTCTAGAGGTCATACAAATTTAGAGGAGGATTCTTATGCAAAATTTTAAGTATTATACACCAACTAAAGTAGTATTTGGAAAAGGAACAGAAAGACAGATAGCAGAATTAATTGAGGAATTTGGAGGGAAGAAAGTACTGATCCATTACGGCGGGGGTAGTGTGATAAAGTCAGGACTTATGCAGACTATAACAGATATCCTGGTAGAAGCCAATATCTCTTATGTTTCACTTGGTGGAGCAGTTCCTAATCCACGTTTGGGATTAGTTTATGAAGGAATAGAATTATGTAAAAAGGAAAATGTGGATTTTATTCTTGCAGTGGGAGGTGGAAGTGCCATTGATTCTGCAAAAGCCATAGGATATGGCGTAACGAACGAAGGAGATGTATGGGACTTTTATGATTATAAAAGAAAGGCAACTGCATGCCTTCCAATAGGTGTTATTTTGACTTTATCTGCAACAGGTAGTGAGATGAGTGATTCATCCGTAATCACAAAGGAAGAAGGATTAGTAAAACGCGGTTATAGTAGCAATTTCTGCCGTCCTAAATTTGCAATCTTGAATCCTGAACTGACAATGACACTTCCAGATTATCAGACTGCATGTGGATGTACAGACATTATGATGCATACCATGGAGAGATATTTTACACAGGGAGCAAATTTGGAGCTCACGGATGTTATTGCTGAGGGATTGATTCGTACCGTTATGAGTAAGGCAAAGATTCTTTTAAAAGATCCAAAGAACTATGAAGCCAGAGCTGAAGTTATGTGGGCAGGAAGTCTTGCTCATAATGGTCTGACAGGATGCGGTAATGATGGTGGTGACTGGATGGTTCATAAATTAGAGCATGAATTAGGTGGAATGTTCGATGTAGCTCATGGAGCAGGCCTTGCCGCAGTATGGGGAAGCTGGGCTAGATACGTATACTTAAATTGTCTTCCTAGATTTAAAAAGTTTGCAGTTAA
>JAEYPP010000081.1 GCA_023410575.1 Bacillota bacterium
ACTTCAGATTGGTATTTTGAAAGCAGTAGGATTCAGTAAAAGTAGAATAATGAAGCATTACTTAGCATATGGAGTTGTACTTACTTTAGCTGGAGGTCTTCTCGGAGCGATTACTGGCCCATGTATATTGCCATCATTGTTTCACTCCGTAATGAAAACGACATTCTCATTGCCGGTTTGGAAAGCAGCGTTTCCATACTCCTCTATCTTTGTTATTTTAGTATGTGCGTTATTGGCTTTGTTCATAACATTTGTAACTTGCCTTAAGATATTAAAAGAAGTGCCAGCTTCGGTACTTCGTCCGAAAGCACCAAAGTCAGCAAAATTAACCCGCTTAGAAAAAACTGATTTCTGGAAACGTAGAAGTTTTTCAACACAATGGAATCTTCGTGATATTATCAGGAGCAAAGCTCGCTCGTTAATGGCTATCGTTGGTGTTGCTGGCTGTATGGGTTTATTAGTTTGTGGATTTGGTTGTTTGAATCTATTTGATTCGCTACTCTCAACAAAGTATGATAAAATCAGTAAGTATGAAAATAAGTATACATTGGCAGAAACCGCGACGATGGAGCAAAAAGATAATGTAAAACGATTGATTGATGGGGAATATATTATGACTTCTCCAATTGAATTAAAATTTGGCTTAAATAAGAAAGCAACAGAGTTGGATGTTGTAGATAATATCTCGATGATTCATTACATGGATACTTCTTGGGAAAGGATGCAGTTACCTACTGATGGTATCTGTATTACTAAGAAAATAGCAGAAGAGCTTGGAGTAAAGGTTGGTGAGAGACTTCGCTTTCATATTTATGGAGATAGTCATTGGGCAGAAGTGACGGTAACAGCAATTTATCGAGATCCAGCAGAGCAGACTGCGACGATGTCTTGTAGCGCTTTTGAAGACTTAGGGTATACGTTTATACCAACTGAGATATTATCATTAGAAGAGAAGCAAGATAATCTACCAGGAGTTACAACGATTGAGAATATTAAAGATAGTAGATCGTCGATTGAATCGTTGTTAGAAACGATGTATTTATTAATTGGAGTATTATGTATAGCAGCAGCTTTATTAGCAATTGTTGTATTATACAATTTGGGAGTGTTAAGTCTTGCAGAAAAAGAACGAGAACTTGCTACGCTGAAGGTTATTGGTTTTCAGGCTGGAAAACTTCGTAAATTGCTACTCTTTCAAAACACATGGCTTACAGTACTAGGTTTACTTCCAGGGTATTATTTTGGTAAATTGGTATTAAAGACAATTATGGCTTCCATGGGTAGTGAATTTGACATGCAATTAGTTATTGAACCAGTATCGATTGCGATTAGTGCATTGTTTACCTTGGGAATATCAATTACAGTTAACTATGTATTTTCTGGAAAGTTAAAGAAGATTGATATGGTATCATCGCTAAAAGGTGTTGAATAAATTTTAGTATGGTTTTCTTTTCTATGTGAAAATGTAATTATATTAAGGGGTTGGACACAACTGTGAATCCAGTATGTACTTCAGCTCCTTAATTAATTAAACGATTGATAGGAACATTAATTCTAACTATGGCATTCCATATATGACATATATAATCGTAATTATATTGGTATTTATTATTGTAGGAATTGCAATACTATACTCAACAAGCAAGTTAAGGAAAGAAAATATTATGGATGCCCTTAAATCATATATGATCTAAAACTTAAGATGCTTGATCGAAAAGTTTTTATAAAAAAGGACACATGTCCTTTTTTAATCGCTATGCCCTTACTATAATATAGAAAGTTAAATTTCAAATTCTCATCAATGAAATTTTGAAATTAAGCGAATAAGGGAAAAAGGATTTCGATCAAAGGAGTTAGTATGAAGAAAAAAATTATTAGTGTCATTTTGATTATGAGTATGTGCGCTGCATTTATGATTGGTTGTGGAAACAAGACAATGTATGAATTAGCCCTTGTAACAGCAAATAATTCAATTGATGACAAATCATTTAATCAGGGTTCATGGGAAGGTTTAGAAGAGTATGCCAAGGAAAATAATATTACTTATAAATACTATAAACCTGTAGACTCAACAAATGATTCCATTCTAAATGCGATTAGGCTTGCAGTAAGAGGTGGCGCGAAAGCAGTTATATGTCCGGGATATTTATGTGAACCAGCCGTTTATATGGCGCAGACCGAGTTCCCAGATGTAAAGTTCATAATATTAGATGGAAGTCCAAAGGATGCTAATGGCAATGCTTCTATTGGTGAGAATGTGAAATCAATTTTTTATGCAGAAGAACAAGCAGGTTTCTTAGCTGGTTATGCTACTGTTATGGATGGATACCGTAAGTTAGGATTCATGGGAGGAAGAGCACTTCCTGCAGTTATGCGTTTTGGATATGGATTTGTTCAAGGAGCAGAATATGCAGCAAAAGAACTTGGTTTAACAAAGGGTGAAGTAAGTGTTAAGTACAACTATATAGGAAACTTTGATGCGTCGCCTGAAAATGTTACGGTCGCAGCATCTTGGTACAACGAAGGAGTTGAAGTTATCTTTGCATGCGGTGGCGGTGTTGGTAATTCAGTGATGAAAGCAGCAGAAGTTGCTGGTACAAAAGTAATTGGTGTAGACGTTGATCAATCCGAAGAATCTCAAACCGTTTTAACTTCTGCAATGAAAAATCTAGGACAATCAGTGTATTCTTCTTTAGAAGAATTGTATAGTGGAACATTTGAAGGTGGTAAAGAATTTACATTGGATGCATCTACACAAAGCGTTTTATTACCACTCGAAACTTCTAGATTTGAATCTTTTACAAAAGAACAATATGATGCGATTTATGAAAAATTAGTGTCAGGAGAGATTACTGTACTTCGTGAAGATGCAGCAAATGAAGCAGATCAATTACCTTTAGAATATGTAACAGTAAATGTCGTACAATAAAGAAAGAAAAGAGCCTAGGACTTGTTCCTAAGGCTTTTTTCTTTTACAGGAAATTCATCTGAATTTCAACAGAATTAAGATGTCAAAAGCCCTTAAGATAGAAACAGACGTCATTTTGCACAAGGAAATGTTAGGAGGATGGGATGACAAACATAATTTATCCGCAACACGCTTTTGCTTGAATGAAGTTCGTAACGGTACGTAAGGACCTAAAATACAAGCCCTAAGTACCGACGACTTCATAACAGTATGCTCCTAAATTATGTTGGACATCCCATTTTTAGCGAGTCTATTGACGTGCAAAATGACGAATGAAATTATCGAAAAGTACTTTTGGCACTTAGGAGCAAAAACTTGAGATTTTAGCGAGACCTCCTTCGGACGTCTCTTTATAGCGATTTGGCATATCTTGGCCAGTTTCATACATCGTGTGGACAACTGCATCAAATGATATTTTTCGTGTATGAGACAAGAAACTTGCGATATTCATACATTGAATCGCACGCATAGCAGCAACGGCATTACGTTCAATACATGGAATCTGAACGAGTCCCATAATTGGGTCACAAGATAGTCCAAGATGGTGTTCCATTGCAATTTCAGCAGCACATTCAATCTGTTCTAAGCTCATCTCAAAAAGTTCTGCTAGAGCGGCAGAAGCCATACAACAAGCACTTCCGACTTCAGCCTGACAACCACATTCTGCACCACTAATAGATGCATTGGTTTTTAGTAGGTTTCCAATGATACCGCCAGTTGCAAGGGCATGAAGTATTTGTTCATCAGAAAATCCTTTCTTTTCTTGCATATATCGCAATACTGCAGGCACAATCCCACAAGAACCACAAGTTGGAGCAGTTACAACAATACCATTATCTGCACTTTCTTCAATAACAGCATAGGCATATGAGCATACAATACGAGTTTCTTTTGTTTCTGGAGATTCGTCGATGTGGCGTTGATTATATAGATAATTCGCCTTTCGCTTTAATTCAAGTCCACCTGGAAGAACACCAGTAGCAATAAGCCCTTCATTAATGGAACGCTTCATCATAAACCATACATCAGTAAGATAATCCCAGATAGCAGGTCCCTCTACATGTTCAACGTATTGCCAGATTCGCATGTTATGTTTTCTACAATAATCTGCAATGTCATTGTAGGTATTAAGATCATAAATATCAGGTAATTCGGCTTCTTCCATTCCTAGAATTCGAATCGTACCACCACCAACACTTAGTACGCGCCAATGATCCAATTCCACACCATCTTTATAAGCAAATAAATCAAGAGTATTAGGGTGTGGTATATCAATTGTTTCTGTATCAAATACAATTTCTACTGGATGTGGCTCAAATGCAAGCTTAAGAGCGTGATCCGTACGATGTCCTTTTCCTGTTTTAGCGAGAGAATCATATAAGATTGCCTTAAATGAATTAGCTTCTGGATATGCGATTTGAAATTTCTGTGCTGCTGTTGATGGACCAATGGTATGAGAACTACTTGGTCCACAACCTACTTTATATAAATCTTTTAATGTTTTCACTTTAAATGACTCCTTTACTATCTTCTAAAGATAGTATTTCATTTATCCTAATATTTATCATGTCAATACAAGGAAGAAATGATTCAAAGCTAATGCAAGTATAAGAAAAGAAGAAATGAATCAAGTTAATGCAAGTATAAATAAGGAAGAAATGAATCAAGCTAATGAAAGTATAAATAAGGAAGAAAACAATCTAGCTAATTTAGTCACTATAAGACAAAAAAGGAGAAAGAGTAAACGCAACAATGAGGTTATTGCAAACTTGCAATAACCTCATAATCATAGATAATTAGATTCAAATATATCAAAGTGTGAGAATAGTTTAATACATCAAATTAAGATAATTTTCTTGATTTATCTGCGCAAGCATGCATTGCTTCTATAATTGCACTGCGGAATCCTTTTGCCTCTAGAACTCGAACTGCTTCGATTGTCGTTCCAGCAGGAGAACATACCATATCTTTTAATTCACCAGGATGCTTTCCGGTTTCAAGTATCATTTTTGCACTTCCCAAAACAGCTTGTGCAGCAAACTTGTAAGCTTTATCACGAGGCATTCCTTCCGCTACTGCGGCATCAGCCATTGCTTCAATTAAGATAAATACATAAGCAGGTGAACTACCACTTACAGCCACAACTGCATCCATTAATCGCTCTGGTACTTGCTCAGCAGTTCCAAAGCAACTCAACATTTTCATAACAATGTTCATTTCTTCTTTCGTAACCTCATCATTTGGACAAACTGCTGTAATACCTTCGGATACAAGTGCAGGTGTATTTGGCATACAGCGAACAAGCTTTAAAGTACGATCGAATAAGCTTTCCATCTTCTTTAATGACTGTCCTGCCGCTATGGAGATAATCAATGTTGTTTTTGGAATCTCTTCGCAAATTTCCTTAATGACTGTCTCGAAGAATTGTGGCTTAATTGATAGTACAAGGACATCTACACTTGTTGCCACTTCTACATTATTACTAGTTGTATGGATACCTAAATTGGAACTTGCAGTTTCTCGTGCTTTTAATGAAGCGTCGGATGCAAGAATATCCTCTGCTGAAACAATTTTATTTGCTATCATTCCAGTGATCATAGCAGTAGCCATATTTCCACATCCTATAAAGCCTAATTTCATCTGTAACCCTCCTAAATATGAATTCAACGGTTTTCCTTATTATAGCACATATTTACCAGAAGAGAAGAAAGATTTTTTCGGTCAGATAAATGGTAAAATCAGTATATGATAATATTTCGGAATTGTGTTGACAAATGAAACAATATTCGTTATTATATATCTTGTTCGAAACGAACGAAAAAAACATCAAAATATGCACGAGTGGCTCAGTGGTGGAGTATCGCCTTGCCAAGGCGAGGGTCGCGGGTTCGAATCCCGTCTCGTGCTTCTTAGATAACCTCAAAATCATCAGTAAATATGATGGTTTTGAGGTTTTTTCGTTTTGTTACTGGTAAGTACCTTTGAGTACCTTCATTCCATTGAGATTATTTAACGCATGTGTGATGAGTGTGCTAGTTTCTAACTTACTACGGTTGTTAAGGATATACCCTCTTGTAGTCTGAATGCTACTATGACCTAAGTATGTTCTTGGTATTTTTTTAACGTACACCAAGAATAAATCTTATGTATTGTGATACGTTCCTTATAAGATAAATTTGCATCAGGAAATGTTTACGCTTTTCGCATAAGCGTTTACTTTCGAGTGCTTTATCCAAGTCTTTTGAATCACCAATCGCTAATTTTGATTTTAGTTTTTGTTCGGACTGAAATGTAAGTGAGTGATGAGGTGTTTTATTTTTACGTGCCATAATGTACCACTTCCTTTGTTTGATAGAATAGAACTCTAGGTATTCGTTAAAGCTGAGCACGCGCCAATTTATTAGAATCACAGGCACCTAGTGATTAACAGTGTTTTCCTTTGAAAACACACAAAAAGTTCGTAAATAAGGGCAGTAATACCCTTTACATCCATTGGTGATCGTCGATTATTTATAATCGACGATCACTGTACGAGGTTATCGGTTTTATTCATACATTCATTTGGTAAAGTGTAGAGGAAGCTTTGCTATCCTCAGCAGTCATTGATTTCTGTATGTTTTGATTGGTGAAACTGTTACTTTTGTTTGTTATGAGTCTCCTTTTCGTTTTGATAAACTTAATATGAGCGACTCATATATTCGATATCTAAAATTTTCAATAAAGACCACTCAGAGATACTTTTAGTATGTAGTTTGATTACTTAATATCAGTTGTCTTTTCGTTTAGTGTACTAATTTTGTTCATTCACAGTCTCCTTTTGGTTTGCTATTCACAATATGAAATTTTTGAAAACTCTATATCTGAAATTTTGAGCATAAAAATAAGCATAATTAACCGTTTAGACGAAGATAATGGAATATCTATCGTCTAACCATAATTATGCTCTCTTCACGCTCTCTTCACGAAGTGTACACTTGAGTTATAAAGTGTAGTGACTATACATTACTAAAAGAATTTATTGTATAATGTTGTAAAAAAATAACAATACAAGTATAATATAAAAAGGAGTTAAACTAAATTATGATGAGGGATAAAAATGAATAGAGCTACATGGATAAATTATATAAATGAAAAACTCACAGTACTTAGGGTACGTATAGAAGCAAGAGGAAAACAGAATATATTAGATTTACATATATATTCAGAAAATTTCTATAGAGATTTTTTAAATATACTGTATGGATGGAAGTTAAGAAATGCTAATTCTGTTGAACAGAATATAGAAGCGATTGACTTAATTGATGATGATAATAAGTTAGTAATACAAGTTTCGGCCACTGCTACAAAACAAAAGATAGATAAATCATTAGAGAAAGATAGCATAGAGTCATATAGCAAAAAAGGATATACCTTTAAATTCATGTCAATATCTAAACCTGCTGAGAGTTTAAGAAGTATGAATTTTAGTAATCCACATAATATTACATTCAATGCTTCAAGCGATATATTTGATATAGAATCTATAGAAAAAGATATAATGGATTTGGAGATAGATGAACTTGAATCAGTATATCAGTTTATTTATAAAGAATTAGGAGTTGTTCCGGATGTTATTCTTTTAGATTCTGACTTAACTGCAATTATTAATATTCTAGGGAATGTAGATTTGACAGAGACTATGACTCCTGCTAATATTAATACATTTGAAATTGATAAAAAAATTAAATTTAATCATATAGAAATTACATCATCGTTAATTAGTGATTATGTAGTATACTATAATAAAGTTGATATGAAGTATAAAGAATTTGATAAGTTAGGTGCAAATAAGAGCATCGGGGTATTTAATACTTTGAAGAGAATATACATAAATGCAAAATTAAAAAAGAAATATAATTCTGATGATGAGTTATTATTAGGGATTATCGAAGAAGTAAAACAAATAATAATCAATAGTCATAATTTTATCGTTACTACTAAAGAACAACTTGATTTATGTGTTTCTATTATCGTAGTTGATGCATTTATTCGGTGTAAAATTTTTGAAAATCCGGAGGGGTATAATTATGTTATTACCTGATAATATATTACCTGAGTTAACAGTATATTATAATGGTGCATTAGTTTTAAAGGAACTCCAATTTAATGATAAGCAAGAGCTATTAGATATTTATAGTAAACTAAAAGAAAAATATGAAATGTCATTTAATATATATATATTATCATTAGATTGGTTATATCTAGTTGGTATTGCAGAAATGGATGAGCAGGGGGTTATAAAATTATGTTCATAAAAAGTTTGAAGATAACTAGTGGTGACCGAGTAATTCGAAATTTAGTTTTTCATAAAGGGCTAAATCTAATTGTTGATAATACGCCAACTATAGAGAATAGCAATAACGTTAAGACAGGAAATAATGTTGGAAAGACAACAGTCCTCAAACTTATTGATTACTGTTTTGGATGTAAAGCAAAAGAAATATATACAGATCCGGAGAATAGTAAACAAGTTTACGCATTGGTTAAAGATTATCTCGTAGATAATAAAGTGCTTATTACGTTAACTTTAAAAGAAGATTTGGATATAGATGATTCATATGAAATTATTATAACTAGAAATTTTCTTTCTACTAAGAATATTGTAAGAACAGTAAATGGTAAGAATTTAAAGGAAGAAGATTTTGAGACAACTTTAAGAGAACTATTATATCCTAATTTGACAGATAGAAAGCCTACACTAAGAGAGATTATTTCCCATAATATACGATATTCTGATAACAGTATTAGTAAAACGCTCAAGACACTAAGTAATTTTACATCTGATGCTGAATATGAAGCATTATATCTTTACTTATTGGGATGTAAATTCGAACAAGGTAATGATAAACAAAAGATACTATCGAAAATGAATCAAGAACTTTCGTACTATGAAAGAATGGAAAAGAAGCAGACAAAAAATGCATATGAAGCAGCATTAGCATTGGTAGAAAGAGATATAGAGAAGCTTAATAGCAAGAAGGCCATTTTAAACTTAAATGAGAATTATGAAGATGACTTAATGAAGTTAAATCATATAAAAAGTGAAATATCAAGATTAGGTCAGGAGATAAGTAATTTAGAAATTAGGAAGCAACTTATAGAAGATACAAGAAATGGTTTGGAAAGTGAAAAATCACACATTGATGAGGAACAGTTATGGCAGATTTATTCTCAAGCTAGCACTTACATGGAAAATATACAAAGGACATTTGACGAACTAGTTCAGTATCATAATAAAATGATTGTTGAAAAAATAAAGTATGTTGTAAAAGAACTACCTCAGATAGAAAAAGCTATTCAGGAAAGCAAAGAATTACTTAGTTATTTGCTCCAAGAAGAAAAACAGTATTCATTATTAATCACTAAAAATACTTCATTCTCCGAATTTGAAGAGCTAATCAGCGAATTAAATGAAAAGTATAGGAAAAAAGGTGAATATGAGGAAATTATTCGTCAACTTACAGAAATAGAAGAAAATATTAGTACATGTAGAAATGAGCTTAAAAAAATAGATGAAACAATATTTTCAGAGAAATTTATAGAGATTGTTAAAAGGCAAGTTAATAAGTTTAACGAGTTTTTCTCAGAAGTGGCACAGACATTATATAATGAGACATATGCATTAAAGTTTGATATAGATACAAATAAAAAGAATCAGCAAGTGTATAAATTTTCTACATTTAATGCAAATATGAGTACAGGCAAAAAACAAGGTGAAATTCTATGCTTTGATATAGCTTATATACTATTTGCAGATGACCAGAGTATTCCATGCCTTCATTTTTTGCTAAATGATAGAAAGGAATTATTACACGGTAATCAACTATTGGGTATCAAAGAATTTTTGAAGGATAAAAATATACAACTTGTTGCATCTATACTCAGTGATAAGTTACCAGATAAGCTGAAAAAGGATGACTACTATGTAGTTGAATTATCACAAGACAACAAATTGTTTAGAATTGAAAATGATGAAACATGATATGAGTACCCATATGGGTACATAGTTAATAGATGTGTTGAAACGCTCCTTTCCAAGTGACTTCCACGAGACGGGGAGTTTTCGAATCCCGTCTCGTGCTTCTTAAATTAGAGGAGAAAACCTAGATATTATCTGTGTTTTCTCTTTTTTTCTTGCCCATAATCATGTGTGCAGATGTGTGCAACATCCTTTTACGTGCTAAACTGATTATAAGGCTTTGTTCATGTAGGAACGTTTTTGTTCGATTTCATGGTAATTGTAGATGTATTCCTTGGTTGTTTCGATTTTAAATGGACATCAGTGGGATATTTTAGATCAAGACGTCTCGTATTTGACAAGCCGTTTCTGTTATATATGAAAGAAAAAGGGGCTAAGAACCCTTACTTTGCTATTTGGATCGAAAATGCAGAGTTAATGTCTCCACAGTAACGGTATTTTGGCTAAGAAAGCATGGTTTAAAGGTATACGTTGAGAGCTGAAAAATTATGAGATTAGATAGGGCAAAAGTTTTGTAATGTAAGTAGGGTGTCTATGGAAAGATTACTCTTTTTATACTTTATGTTGACAACCCTTTAATTATAATATAAGATTTGCATAAAAGAGAACACACAATTCGCTTTTAGGAAAGGATAGGTATCAAATGCCACAAATACAAAAAGAAGCTGTAAGAAATGAGATCATTGACAAAGCGCTATTACTGTTTGCCAAGAAAGGCTATGACGAGTCTTCAATCGCTGATGTTGCTAAGGCAGCAGGTACTTCAGTTGGCAATGTGTATCGATATTTCAAAAGTAAAGAAGAAATACTGAACGAAATCATTACCAGCCCATTTATTGCAAATATTCGAAAAGAGATATTTACTAAGATTGGAGCAGGTAAATCAGACACGATACATGAGCAGAGTCAAAATAAAGATTATTTAGACTACTCAGAACAGTTTTTTAAATCAATGATAGAAAATAGGCTAAAGTTAATAGTGTTAATGAGTTGTACTAAGAGTGAAGAGGGTAAGCTTTTCAGAAAAGAATTGATTGACTATTTGGTACAGACATTTTTAATTCAATTTGTAAAAGAAGAACGGATAGAAGCCTTAAGACCTATCATTACCCTTTTATATCAAGGTTTTATTCGACTTTATTTAGATATTTTAAGTAAGGACGAAGAGGAAGAAACTTATCTATGCGAATTAAAACAGCTTACAAAATATCATATCTTGGGTTTAGCTTCTATCGTAGAAAACGATTAGGTATGACTATGAAGAAAGGAATGGTAACTAATATGAAACATGTTGTTTATTATTTTAGCGGTACTGGAAATTCAATGAGTGTTGCAAAGAAATTAGAAGATCAGGGTGCAACGGTATATGCAATAACTCCTAGTCTGGTAGAGCAAAAGGAGATTATATGCGATGCTGATATGATAGGTTTTATATTTCCCTTGTATTACCTTGGACTTCCAAAGCTTGTTCATGAGTTTATTGAAAAGCTAACAATAAAGAATTCGTCATATAATTATATGATTTGTACTATGGGATGGAACTTAAGAGGTGGAGCGATAAAGCAGGTTAAGCGTCATCTTGCAAAGAAGAATTGCTCCTTACATATGGGCAGCTATATTCAAATGCCGATGAATGATTTTACTCTTGCATGTACGTGTCCGATAGAGAAACAGGGACCATTATTGGAGAAAGCTAAAATTAATCTCGACAAGATATTAGATATAGTTGGACAATCAAAAAAGTATTTCAGCCGAGAACCAATTAAGTTCATGGTAGAAAAAAGAAACAAACCTTTTATTAACTCTACAAGTAGTCATGATAAATACTATATAGTATCCAATGATTGTACAGGTTGTGGCTTGTGTAAGAAAGTGTGTCCGGTAGTTAATATTGAAATGGTAGAAAAAAAGCCTGTATGGCAGCATCACTGCGAAAGATGTACGGCATGTTTTCACTACTGTCCGACGAAAGCAATTACATATAAGAACAAAGGAAAAGAAATTACGAGATATCATCATCCAGATGTATCTGCAAAGGTTAGTGAAGACTATAGATTATCAAAGGGTATGTAGGTTTATCTGAGAATCCCTCAACTGGTCCATTTGTATATCCGTATTTAAATGCATTAAGAATACCTTCAGACCAGTTTCTATAAGTTGCTGCACACTTCTCAAACTCAGGAATTCCTGAAGTTTCAGCAAACTTAATCC
>JAEYPP010000086.1 GCA_023410575.1 Bacillota bacterium
TCCTTTGCTATTGTAGTGCGGTTTGAGACCCACACTCATTATAGCAAAGGAGTTTTCTTATGAAAACGCTAGAAGCCATTGGGGTCCACCAGCATAGCTGGTGGTTTATTAAAGATTGCCCTACAAAAATATAACCAGCACTCAACTGAATGCTGGTTATACTATAACTATTAATTTAATTATTTTCAGTGTCTACTTGACAAGGGATGTACCAATGCAACAACCCCTTCATCTTATTATATTTAGTGAGTCAACTTAAATCTAGCATTTATTTCGCAATACCATACGTCTGGTTCACATCTTGAACATAGATAATTCCTTTTCCCGGTTCATCAATCTTTAGTTCCTCACGGATTGATGCGACAATTCCCTCGGTCATCTCAACTTCAGAAAGGATAATAACGATTTCTTTCTCTGGCTCGATATCCATGTGGAATACTTTACTTGTATCATGAATGCCAGCACCTCTTGCGTTTAAAATAGTACCACCCTTTGATCCTGCTTTTCTTGCAGCATCAATCACATCCTCAGCATATCCTTTATCCACGATTGTTGTTATAACTTGATACATCGTTGTCTCTTCCTTTCCTTCTACTTCAGACCTATCATACATTTCATCCTTAGCTCCTATTGCAGTTCCAATTGATGTAGAAAATGCAATTCCATGATTTGGTTTGTAGAATTTGTATTCTTCATTGAGTTTTTCCATTACCTGATAGACAATATTTTTTTCTGTAACCATATAAACTACTTCTTTTTGAATTTCAGAGAGTCCAAGGAAATCCCAGACTTTATTATTAACTGTACCCTTAGCTAATAATATTGTTCCTCCATGAACACCGTAGGATTGTGCTTTTTTTAACACTTTACTTCCCATACCAAAATTTACAATCAAACTTATTAATTCCAATTCCATACCTTCCGTTTTATTTTCCATCGTCACTAAGCCCTACTTTCTTAGACTTGAATTTAAAGATTAACCCTAATATCTGTAACGCAATAAGTGGAGCCATAGCCACCATTGCAATCATACCAAAGCCGTCAACTAACACATTCGCACCTTCGATTGCCTCTGCGGCGCCTTGTGCATATGCTAGAATAAAAGTAGCTGTCATTGGTCCTGAAGCAACACCTCCAGAATCAAATGCAATACCAACAAATAATTTAGGTGCAAATAAAGTCATTCCAAGTGAAATCAAATAACCTGGAAGCAAATATTGCCACAATTGCAATTCTGGTATCAGTATACGAATCATAGATAATGCGACTGACACACCAACACCAAGTGCTAAACTAATCATTACAACTTTACGTTTTACATATCTACTTGTAACATCTTCTATTTGATGGGTTAATACATAAACCGCCGGTTCTGCAAGTATCGTTACTACACCAAGAATAAATCCTATGATAACAACATAAACCTTGTTATCTAAGGAAGCTACGCTATGTCCAACCACAGTTCCTACTTCCATAAATCCAGCATTTACACCAACCAAAAATAACACTAACCCAATAAAAGTAAAAAGAACACCAAATAGTATTTTTCTTACCTCTCTTTTATGTAATTTTAGCTTAAAAAGTTGCGCAAATATAAATATGATTAATACTGGTAATAAGGCAAGTGTGACCTCTCCTGCCAACTTAGGTAACTGTTTTAAAAAGGGAGCTAGAATAGAATTGGATACTGCTTCTTGTTCTAAACTACCTGAAATTTCATTTGTATTTTTAAGGATACTCATAATCATAACGGCAAGAATTGCACCTGTCGAAGCAATTGCAACTAAACCAAAGCTATCCTTTTCTGATGCTTTACTATCTTTCTTTAATTTTGATACACCCATAGCAAGTGCTAGAATAAAGGGAACTGTCAATGCACCTGTTGTAGCACCAGATGCATCAAAAGAAATTGCCAAAAACTCACGTGATGTAAAAAGTGCAAAAGCAAAAATTATCCCATAAATTATCATTAATAACTTATATAATGGGAAATTATATACGATTCTTACTAGACCGATGGCGAGCATAATTGCTATACCAAGCGAAACAACGAGAACAATACTACCTTTCGATATAAGGCCAGAGGAGACCGCATCCACCTGTCCTGCTAGAATATGCAAATCAGGTTCAGCAACCGATATAAAGAAGCCAAGTAATAATCCAGCGATACCTACAAACCAAAGCTTATTTGTCTTTGCGATGGTTGCACCCATATGATTTCCAATCGGAGTAATGCCAGTATCAACTCCAACTAAAAATATGGTTAATCCTATAATGATGAGTGCTGCACCAATTAAAAAACGAGTTAGCAACGGCGTCTCCAGTGGTGTTAGTGTAAAATGTAATATCAATACTATGATAGTGATTGGGAGAACAGAAGATATAACTTCCTTAAATTTTGTTATAAATACATTCAAATATTATTCTTCCTTTCTTATTTTATTTCCATCATGGTCAGTTTCTTTAACCACCTTATCTACGGCATTGAATCCTCCTTTCTTCTTATCCTTCATACACCCTACCTATAGATTACCATATATGGTAACTCAAACGCAATGCATTAATTCTAACAAAAATATCCATGCACTCATACTATCTATCGTGCATGGATACGAAAGCTAAATATTAACCTTAAGTTCTTCTATAGGTTCATCCCAACTGAGCCTTAATTACTTTTCCTACGTTAGTGGTTTCACAGGATATAATTCAATATATCCTCTCGTTCCAATAGGTTCTAACTGAATTCTTGGATTTTCCTTATCCCACTGATATCCAATCACAGAAGGATCATATTTCTTTGCACTTTTCTGCACTTCTACAATCGCCTCACAGTAATTCTCTTCACTAAATGTTTCTCCTTGAAACATTAGATATTTCGTAGCTGGCAAGGTAATCATATCAAAACCTTCTGGTATCACAACTTCAGAGTTTAGATCTACTTCTACTCCTTGAACATACTCTGATGTATCTGGTCTTCTGTACTTTTCTGGTAGCCACAAACATACAGGCTCTTGATTACGGCTTGTCATGCTTAGTAGCATTCCCCATACCTCACATCCGACTTCACCACAATAAGCAAAATAATCCGTTGCTTTTTTCCCACGCTTAAGGATGACCCTACGTTCTGGTTTTTCAATTACTTGAAGAAACACATTTCTTACCTCTAACATTTCACACACATCCTTTCTTAACTCTCTAAATTTGACGCCATACGGAGTAAACAGAGAAATCGGAATTGGTGAATCAGCATATTCCTTAGGATTACAACCAAACTCTTTGTGAAAGGCTCTCGTATAACCATCCACACTACCAAATCCAAGTTCAAATGCCACCTGAGTAATTCTAACGTTATCATCACGTAGTAGAATTGCTGATTTGGACAAACGAAGTCTGCGAATATATTCAGCTGGACTAAAGCCTGTATATTCTTTAAATAATCTGTGAGAATGCCATGGTGAGAACATGGAAACCTCCGATAAGTCAGCAAGGGAAATTATATTTTCTAAATTAGTTTCAATGTAATCCTGCATTCTCTGAACCGCTAACACCTGTTCCTTCATCCGTAGTTCACCTCCTAACGATTGATATTATATCTGAACATCAAAAAAAAGCCTCGACTATTTTTGCTAAAATGGGGCTGTCGCACTAGCTGAATATTGTATAAAAGAAGGAAGGGCGATGGTATTTTTCGTAGTGCCTTACAAGTCCCCACACGCATTTTGTGGGGCTTGTTTCCAACGCGCTACAGCGAAAATATACCATCGCCCTTCATTCTTTATTCATACTTCCCTTAGTGCGACAGCCCCATCTTCCTTAAAACTATTCAACACTCTTAAGTGCCTCTACAGGTTCAATTTCATCTAAGGATCGATTAGTCATTAAATTTACTGCAAAAGCAAAGAAAAATGACACCACTACCGAAATAACATAACTAATTGGGTAAATGGATACTGCAAAATGAATGGACGGCATTTTTAAAACTAGGGTTAAGCCGTTACCGAGTAGAGTCCCTAGTGGTAAGCCTAATAAAATACCAATTCCCGTTAAAATCAAAGTTTCTTTATTGACATAGGAATGTACCTCCCTGTCATAAAAACCAAGTACCTTAATCGTAGCAAGTTCTCTCTCTCGTTCTGAGATATTGGTTGTGGATAACGTAAACAATACGGTAAATGCTAACCCTGCTGCCAAAATAATTAATATATAGACAACCATATTAATCAGTGAAAAAGCGGTAGAGAATTCTTCTTTTAGACTTTCGGTACTTACGACAGAAATCACACCTTCTCTTTTTCCTAATTCATCCGCGTACTGTACAGAATCAATATGATCTTTAAGGTTTATGAGTACACCATTTGGCAAAAATTCTCCAAATAGATTTTCATACGTTCTTTGTGTCATATAAACCGTATTACCGAGATAATTCTTTACTAAATCCACTACATTTACTTTTGCTTGTTCTAAGTTTAGTGTTTGTAAATATACATAATCGTCTGCTCCGAATCCTAGCACCTTGCCTGCGTTTTGTGTTACAAGAATTCCATCATCCTCTAACGTGATTTTCTTATCGTTCGTACTCTCCAGATTAATATATGTTTCTAACGATTGACCTTCTGGTACTACAAATAACTGAACTTTAATTTCATCCTTATCTTCATTCATAATTGTTACCGAATCAATCTGTATATTAATAAAATCATCGATTCTGTCATCTTCGAAAAGATAAGATAAAAACTTATTATTCTCTTCAGTTTTTGCTACTGACATTAAATCGTACTGATATGTCCTCTCATATTGTAATGGTAACAGTTCTGTTACTGAATCCTTGATAACAAATCCACACAATACTAATGCAGTACAACCCATGATACCAGAGATTGTCATAAAGAGACGCTTTTTATAACGGAATAAATTTCTTGCTGTCACCTTATTTAAAAAGGAAAGACGCTTCCAAACTGGTTTGATATGCTCTAAAATTACTCTAGAACCTATACGTGGGGCTTTGGGACGGATTAATGTTGCGGGCATCTGTTTTAATTCATGTCTACAAGATAATATCGTAGCAACTACGATTCCAAGGGTAAATAACAGCACTCCTCCAAGCCCATAAATCGCATTAAACTGTAGCTGATATTCTGGTAACTGATACATCACACCAAATACGATAAATATAATGCTAGGTAATACAATAAAGCCAAAGATATTTCCAATAATACCACCGAAAATACAAGCAGCTAGTGCATACACTAGATATTTTCTTTGGATTTCTCGATTGCTAAATCCAAGTGATTTATAAGTTCCAATTAATCCTCGCTCTTCTTCAACTCTACGAGTAATCGTTGTCAAACTAATCAGTACTGCAACAACAAAGAAAATAATCGGAAATACAGTTCCTATTGTTTCAATACATTCTGCATCCGTTTGAATATTTGAATAACCACTTAATGAGCTACGATCTTGCACGTACCACCTTGGCATCTTAATCATCTCATCACTTACTTGTTCCTGCTTTGATAGCTGAGATAATTGAGCTTGTGCCTGAGTAATCATCTCCTCATATCGTGCTTGTTCACGTTCCCCTTTTAACTGGGATTCGATTGTTTTAATTACTTGACCTACATAATTCTCATATTCTTTGGAGAAAGTATTGAATTCCTTCCCTTCTTCAAGAATAAGATCGATTGCTGAATAAATTTGATGATCGATTGCTTCCTCTAGGACAAAAAAAGTATAATCCGTCGTGGCAGTAGAACGGAAGGCTGCCGCCCCCTCATCACTATTGATATCCATTGCATCGATTACAACTCCAGTAATGGTATAGGTGGTAGGATTTATATCTTCCATTATTATCGTATCACCAATTGCTTTTCCTGTTTTCGAAAGATATTTTTTTGTTACTACAATCTCATCTTCTTTTTGTGGAAGTTTTCCCTCGAGTAGATAAGGACGGTTTATCCCATTTTCTTTGATTGTCTTTAACTCTACCGAACTTTTCTTGTCCCCTTCCTGGACATAGCTAATCTCACTATAATCACCTTCAACCCTTTGTACTCCTTCGATTTTTTTTAATCCTTCTAAGTCGTCATTAGTTAAACCTAAGGTCGAAACAACACGGATGTCAAATAAATCTTGTTGGTCAAAAAATTGATCTGCGGAATATCTTAAGTCTTGGCAAGCAGCTTTAATTCCAGTTAACATGGTAACTCCAAGTACTGTGATTAACAGAATGGAAAAAAATCGTTTTTTTTCCTTCATTATTGAACGCCAGATATCTTTCCTATAAGCCTTCATAATTCACCCCTTTTAACTTACCATTCAATCTCTGAAATTGGTGTTGGATTCTCATTACGTGTAATTTCGACTACTTTACCACTTTTAAATCGTATTAAACGGTCAGCCATTGGCGCTAATGCAGAATTATGCGTAATAATCAACACCGTAATTTTTTCTTTTCTACAAGTATCTTGTAATAACTGCAAAATCTGTTTGCCTGTGTTATAATCCAAAGCTCCAGTAGGTTCATCACAGAGTAAAAGTTTTGGGTTTTTCGCTAATGCTCTTGCAATCGAAACACGTTGCTGTTCCCCACCAGACAGCTGCGCTGGAAAATTATCTTTACGATCAGACAGTCCAACTTGATCTAAGACTTTAGAAACATCAAGAGCTTGTTTTGATACTTGTACTGCAAGCTCAACATTTTCCATCGCTGTTAAATTAGGTACTAGGTTGTAAAATTGAAATACAAACCCAATATCAGAGCGACGATAACCTACAAGTTTTTTCTGATCGTATTTTGTTATTTCATTTCCATCTACAAAGATTTGTCCTGACGTTGGAACATCCATCCCACCTAATATATTAAGTGCAGTTGTTTTTCCAGCTCCTGAAGCCCCTAAAATAACTGCTAATTCTCCCTGTTCTACGCTAAATGACGCCTCATCTAGCGCTTTAATCGAAATCTCACCTGTCTTGTATTCCATACTAACTTTATTAAACTCAATATATGCCATCTATCTATTACTCCTTTGATATCTTTTATACTCCAGTGAATAATTGCTAGTATACCCCAACTAAAATACTACATCAATCAACAAATGTTGCAATATTATTGATTGATTTAAACACAACATGTTGCCGTGTGATAATAATTCAAAGGAGGACTATACACTTTTTCTTATCATTTTTTGAAGAATAATGTCAAATACTTGCTTTCATTATAATCAAATTTGATTATAAAATCAATCAAATGAGTTTTATCATAATCTTCTTAAAACCACAAACAATTGATACCATCACAAACGCTCGATACCATTACAAAAGGGGTTGTTGCATAATGTGGTACATCCCTCGCAACTTTATTAGCGTTTGTGATTTCATCTCCTATCCCGAAGAAAGAGTACACATGTATATTTTCGAAGGCCTTACAAGTCCCACACTCTCTTTGTGGACTTGTTTCCATCGCGCGCCGTAGAAAATATACATGTGTACTCTTTCTTCTTCATAGCAAAAAACCACAATCGCCTAGCAAACAAACAGGGTTGTTGCATTATGCAATAATGCAACAACCCTGTTTGTTTAATTAAATTCCATTATGCTTTCCTTCTGATTTATAATCATCCCTTGCCCAATTTGGTGGATTGATTGGTCCTGCTTTTGCATTACCAGTTTTGGCAGCTCCTTGTATTTCAGGAACTTGTGTTTGAACATTCTTTGGACGATTCATCTTATGATGATTTTCAGTTCCATGATTTTTAGGATCATACGGACTGGGTCTTCTCATACCTGCTTTTGCCATTAAAATTCCTCCTGATATAGTTGATACTAAGAAAGAGTTCCAATCATTTTTTAAATGACTTAAGCATAGTATTTGTACCTTAAAAAGTTGCATACATGAAAGTTATGTCATACACTTACATACATTAAAAATCATATTTCTTATGTGTATCAATTTCCCTTGCTCACTTCGTCAAAGTTTATACCTACCTCTTTAATGTTCTTTACAATCTTACAAATACTTTGAAAGAACATTTGAATTTCTTGGTCTGAAAATCCAGTATATATATAATTCAAAATATTTTCATTGGAAGCACCATGTGTCTTACAATAGTCTTCCCACTCACTTGTAGGAATAACTCTGACCGTATTTTTATCACCCTCAATCTTACAGTACTCGACAAATCCCTTTCTTTTTAATATATCTGTAATTTGCTTAACATTTTGTCGAGAACACCCCATTATTTTTCCAATTGCACTCAATGTTAAGGGCTTTTTTATGCTACTCGTCATTGTTAATAACAACCACTGTTTACTTGTTAATCCATCCAAAGTAGACGTAAACATTGTTTGGAGTAGATTAGCGCTTACTAATATTGAGGTAAAGGATAAACGCTTTAACCAACTCGGATTTGATCCAACTAACTGAATATATTGTTCGATTGAAAGTTCTTCCTCCATAGTGTACCTCCCTAGTCATTTGTTATATTCCTGATTCATCTGTAAGTTCTATATAAATCTCAACTTCTGTGATATTAATAGAGTCAGGTCAAATAGTATTTTAGTAATTGAGTTTTCATACAATAACCCTTACTGTTTTATCAAGGATAAAACAATAATTTATCGACTGTTATTGTGGGAATTGAATTAAACTCCCACAATATATTTGCTTTTTATTATACAATTAAATGAAAGAAATATCAAATCATAATATAGGGATAACGTTAGTTTATTTGTTTATTGAAACAGGGCCGATTGAATAAACTATAAACACAAGCGATAAATGTTTTCAATATCCTCTTTATTTAATGGTTGAAAAGCTTCCATTGTCCCGTTTTGACTTGCCTTTTTTGCCATGATTTCAAACTTAGAATCATCAATTCCAAGCTCACTTAGATTACTCTTTAACCCAAGTGTCTTAAAGAAAAATTCTGTCGTCATATGAATCGCTTTATTCGCAATGACCATTGGATCTGAATCATTTTTAATATCAAAAACATTACGTCCAAATTGCTCGAATCTTGAAACAGTTCTGTTATTTAACGTATACTTCATCCAACGAGGAGTTAAGATTGCAAGTCCCAATCCATGCGTCATATCATAGTAAGCTGAAAGCTCATGCTCCATTGGGTGACAGCTCCAGGCTTGAGTTTTTCCACCCTCAATAAATCCATTAATCGCCCAGGAAGAGGCCCACATTAGATTAGCTCGAGCTTCATAATTGTCTGGCTCCTTCATTGCTAACGGCGTGTACTTTATGACTGCTTTCATTAAGCCCTCCATAAAGCTATCTAACATAAATAAATCCTCATTCATGTTAAAATACACTTCCAGTACGTGAGAAAAAATATCTGCACTACCACAGGCAGTCTGATATCGATCCACCGAATAAGTAACCGTTGGATCAAGGAAGGAAGCTTTTGGTAACATACACGCATTACCACACCCAATCTTATCTTTTGTATCCAAATTACTAATTACTCCACCAGCATTCATCTCCGAACCAGTTGCTGCTAATGTCAAAATAGTTATGATTGGTAAACAACGAGTTATTGGTACTTTTCTTGTTACAAGATCCCAAGCATCACCATTATAGTATGTTGCTGCCCCAATGAATTTTGTTGCATCAATGACCGAGCCACCTCCGACTGCTAAAAGTACATCAATGTTTTCTTTCTTACAAATATCTGCTCCTTGATTTACCGAGGTATGTCTTGGATTCGGTTCAATTCCAGAATATTCGAATAATTCCAATTCTGATTTTTCTATTTCTTTTCTTATTCTATCATAGAGACCATTTTTCTTGATTGAACCACCACCATAAACTAACAAAACCTTCGTCCCATATTTTTTTAGTTCTTCTCCCAAAAACTGTAGCTTATTTTCACCAAAATATACTTTTGTCGGAATGTAATAAATAAAATTTGATTTCATCAATTTCTTACTTCTCCTTTTTTTATTTCCTTTATCATATCCGTGTATTATATCCAATCTACTAGAAAACATTACGAGTCACATTCCACTTTCAGTTTTACAAAATGTGTTCACAAAAAAAGAAGATTTCATACATTCCTACCAGCGATAGCGCCTGAACTCCAAGCCCATTGTAGATTATATCCACCACATGTACCATCGACATCGACGATTTCTCCAACAAGATAAAGCCCTTTCACTAACTTAGATTCCATTGTCTTTGGATTAATTTCTGTAGTGCTCACACCACCTGCACTCACTTGTGCCTGGTCAAATCCATTCGATCCAATAATCGTAAATGGCATCCCTTTCATCATTCTTGCTAAACTGATTAACTCCTTATCCTTAATTGAGCTACTCTTTCCCTCCAGCGTAATATTTGTTTCTTTAAGAATAAGAAAACTAAGTTTATGATTCAACAAGCCAACCATTGCTTCTTCAACCGTTTTATAAAAGTTTTGTGAGAATCTGTTTTTTAGAAACTCGATTAACTCTACTTCTGTAAAAGTAGGGAAGAAATCAAGAGATAAGCATGGAGTCTTTCCCTGTTCAACAAGTTCATTAGCATAGCGACTCATCTGAAACACTGGAATTCCTGAGATCCCATAGTCTGTAAATAAAAACTCCCCTGTTTCACAAGCAATTTCTTTCCCCTTACATGTTAACGTTCCTTTCGCTTCACAACGAACACCCGAAATTGTTTTTCCATACTTCTCTTTTGACTTTAATTGAACTAAGGCAGGAAATTGTGAGATTACCTGATGTCCAAAATACTTTGCGATTGCATATCCACTTCCATCCGAGCCTTGTTTTGGAGCTGCGCAGCCACCAGTCGCAAGAATAACATTCTCTCCCACATAATATCCTGAATTTATCAAAAACTGATTCTTTTTCTTCTTTACATCATTGACATGTTCATTTACATAGACGTCTACATGATAACGCTTGCATTCCATAATCAAAACATCTGCAATCGAAGCTGCCTGCTCAGAATTCGGATAAACATAACCATTGCGTACCTTTGGTATAATCCCCAAGGCTTGAAAATAGTCAATTGTCTGCTGTTCATCAAACTGCAAGAAGACCTGCCAAGCAAACTCCGGATTATTACCACGATAACATTCTTTTGTTTGATATAAATTAGTGTAATTACACTTCCCATTGCCTGTAGCTAAAATCTTCTTTCCAAGACGGTCTTTATGCTCTAAAATTGCAGTGGTATAACCACGTTTTGATGCCTCAATTGCAGCTATCATTCCAGCCGCTCCACCACCAATTACAATTACTTGGTACTTTTTCATACAAATTCCTCTCTGAATTTTCATGGATAAGATGATATTTCTGTCTCTATTATACAAGTAAATATCAAATTTTCAAACCATATAAAAGAATTTTGTTTGCCTTTCCATTTTAAGTAACATTTCACTGTGCAAAATGACGTCATAGCATAGAACAAGGAAAGGTCGAACACAAACAATACATTATCGCTAACATACTGCTGTAATCGACCTTTTTTCTATCAATCAAATTCATTATTAGCTTGAGTAGCTTTCCAATAAGGAATACAACTCATCATCTGATTTTACATAAATTCCTTCCATTAGTTCATTGCGATCTGACTCTGGTAAATCCAATACATCAATCGTAGTATATTCAAAAATAGTAGATAAATCACTATAATAAACGATTACTTTTCCATCCTTTACAGCAACATAATAACGAAATGTCACTATATCTTCATTATAGCTTTTCCGTATCACAATCTCTTTCTTTGAAAACTGTAGTAAATCGTATGCGTAAAGACCTTTATTCTTTTCGTTTAAAGGTAAATTCAACATATAGTTCGCAAGATACTGAATTACTTCGCTACGATTCAATCCTATAAGCTCACTAGTTGGATTTACTTCCTCTCGAGTCAGTTGATTCGTCTTAACGTTGTAAATTTCAAGATAGTACCTTGTTGTTGGTTCAATCACTTCTTCTTGAACCGTATCGGTACGAATTACATTCGATTCATCAACATTTCCTTGTTGTAAAAGTGCTGCTTGCTTTTGATACTCCTCAAAGGATTCCAAAATTTTAGAGTCTCTCTCATTCGCACTCTCATTAAATTTATTTAGAGCATTCTTAAAACTAATATAATAACAAGTTGTAAAGAACGCACATAATCCCACGATACAAACTGCATATCCAATCCAACGCTTCATAGCATGTCACACTCCTTTACATCGAGTGTGACCCAAATTTTGTTATATTATACACTTAAAGGAATATCGAAAGAATTAATTACATCAAATGAAATTTCTTAGCAATACGAAGGAGTAGACTACCCTTTGGCATCTCTAGTAGCTCTTCTTCATTCATTGTCTTCATTAATAAAATGGCTACACCATACACAACAATTGCAACCCATACTGCCACAAAAACACTGATTGCATTGGAGTTAATAACAGAATGCACTAAGCTGTAAACACCATATGCAATCGCACCCATGATTAAAGAAGCTACGAATGGGAAAATAAATGTCTTTTTAACCTCTTGCTTATACTCTAATGTTTTTCCAATTCGAATCCAGTTTAAGATACAAATTACAAGTGCAAACGTAACATTTGCAATTACAAGACCATAAATTCCAGTATGGAATACAAATAATAAAGCAAACAATAACGGAATATGGATAATAATTGAAATAAATGCATGTCGTACTGGTATCTTCATCTGATCAATACCTTGTAAGATACCATTTGACATCGTAGATAATGCGAAAAATACAACCGCAATACATCCAATACGTAATGCATTAGCACTTAAGTTCACATCACCACTGCGACCAAATAACATTTCAACCAGCGGTTTTGCAAGTACTCCTAATCCAACTGCAGATGGAAAAGCAATTAACATATTAAACTTCATCGAGTTCGCAACTTTCTTCTTCACTTCATCGAAATTATTACGCGTATAAAGACCAGAAAGTGTTGGAACAATTGCCGTACCTAATGCAGCTGCTATTGCAACTGGAACATTCGTTAAGATTCGATATTGTCCAGAATAGATCCCTAACATAGACTTCTTTAATTCTTCTGTTATCCCTTGATTGTCCGCATAGCTTCCCCAAATATTCGTATCAATAATTCCTGTAATCTGGAATGCTGTCTGACTCACGATGATTGGTAATGCAGTAAAAATAATAGCTTTTGCTGCATCCATAAAGCTTTCTGTGTACTCACTCTTATCCTTTCTAACACGTTTTTTTAGAATAGGACGATTAATAACAAAAATAAGGATTAAGAATAGCAACCCAAAGACTGCTCCCAATAAGGTACCTAGAGTACTACCTGATGCACCATATGTCGTAATTTCTGGCGATGCATTATGTTCTTTCATTAAAAGGTAAGCGGCTATGATAGAAACACCTGCATTTACAATCTGCTCAAATAATTGAGAAATAGCCGTTGGAATCATCGTTCGCTTGCCTTGGAATAAGCCACGTAAAACTCCCATAATCGACATAACGAATATTGCTGGAGCCAATATCTTTAATGGCATCTCAATGCTTGGATAACGAGCTATTTTTGCCCAAATCCCTGCGCCAAAAAAAACAACTGCACACATGAGTGCTCCAACAGATGCAGAAATTACCATAGCAGTTTTAAATATATTGTATGAATTCTTGTACTCTTTATTCGTTTCTCGTGCGGCTATTAGTTTGGAAATAGCCAAAGGAATACTATAAGAAGATAATAATAACGCTAAGCTATACCACTCATATGCAGCACTATAGGTTCCCATCCCCTCATTTCCTACAATACGTGTCAGTGGTATTCGATAAAGCATACCAATAAATCTAGAAATAATCGATGCAATACCGAGTATCGACCCCTGCACGAGATATTTATTTTTTTTGTTACTCATATTTTCCTCCCAAGGTTAGTGATGATACCAACCACTTATGCTTTGTACGTTCAAGTCCTTACTATTTAACTTACTCTACGATTACATCCTTGACACGACTATTCGGAAAGATTGATATCATTGTTTTTCCTGGGTTAATGGACAATTCTTTTCCATCAGCATCATAATAGCGCATAATCTTAGTACTCTCATTCTTCTTCCAAGTTATCTTTGTTAAAACACCATTCGTTATATAATAGCCCTCACCCGATGCATCTTCTAAATCCATTGTCTGATACCCATTAGAATCAATGTCCCATTCCTTTACAAATTGAACAATGATATTTTTAAAATGTAGTTGCTCCTTCGTATTGTAATCGATATGAGCATCATCATATTGAAAACGTAAGTACTCCTTTGTTGACTCATCATATTGTAACACTGGAGTAATCACTTTGGAATACTTTAATGTGATTTTTTTCGCCATGTCACCTACAGGAGTGGTATCCTCTTCATAAAATGTAAAATGTCCCTTATAACCTTCCTTATAGGTAGTTCGATATTTACCCTTTTCTGTGGCTGCCTTTAATCCATCTAAACTTGCAAATGCGTTATGAGGCATTTTGATGGAATTATCTCGATAAAAAGCTTGTTCTCCAATTCCCATCATTCCATTAATTGCATCAATCCCCAGTTTTTTTATCTTCTTAGTTGCATACGAAGTCTGACCAAAATGAACATAGATCGCATCATATTCATCTGCAAAACTTACATAATAATGTCTTGCACTACGAACAGAACCTATTCGTTCTGCCGTTTTTGATGCTGAATCAATATTTTCATAAAGGCCCATTAATCGAGTGATTCCACCTTCTACGATTGCTTCATATAGAATATCTGCATCGCCGACACCACTTTGTGGATTTGCAACCTCGATATTATTCAACATAACTGCATACGGTCTTTGTTTCGCAATCTCTTCATCAACCCATTGCCCAGTCAACAAACTTCTAACCATCCCCTCATGAGTAAGATCAACTGTTGGAGTTGGGACTACAGTTGGAGTACTGCTTAGAACAATTTCCTTTTTTTCAAATATAATAGGTTCACTGGTAACCTTTGCGTCGCCACCTGATTTCTTCTTTGAACATCCAAAAACACTTATTGATAGAAGGAATAAGCCAATGACGGTAAAAAGAACCTCTCCCTTTTTTCTCATATCATGCCCCCCTAATCGTTATCTCCTTAATTCTACAATGTCCATAATCTCTCTTTGTTTTTGTTCCATCACATTACGTTCATCCTCTTTGATGTGGTCATACCCACATAGATGCAACATACTATGAGCAATTAAAAATCCAATTTCTCTCATCGTAGAATGTCCAAATTCATTCGCTTGGCTTATAACTTTCTCTAAAGATACAACGATATCTCCGAGCATTAATTCACCTGTCTCTGGATGAAAACAGTCCTCTTGCTCTTCTTCGAGATGTTCAAAATTGGAAGGTATCTCATAGTAAACCATAGGAAAGGAAAGTACATCCGTTGGGGCATCAATCTTCCTATGTTCTTTGTTGATTTCTTTTATTGCTTCATTATCGGTTAGGACAACACTGATTTCAACCTCATATGGACAATTTTCGTAATCCAAAGTTGCCTCAATTACCTTTTTAATCAAAGTATCGATATCAAAACCTAAATCGATATCTACTTCGTGTTCTATATGAAATGTCATTCTAAATTCCTTTCACTATTCTATATTCATATAATAGACTTCATAATTGCCTATATGTAACTTCCTCAGTGATTTTACACATCTAACTCTTTTGTATTTACTAAATTAAGATAAAACTCTTTCAATTTCATATATAATGCAATATCGATGTTCGCTTCATTAAAGGTACCTTTATTCATAAGTACAGAAAAGGTATTCTCAACAACCTTTTCTGCACTTATCTTAGTATCTTGCTTATTCTTTAAATACGTAATCGTTGATACAATATTATCGGTCAGCATAATAATTGCAGCTTCAACACTATGAGGATTCTCAACTTTATAATTATGCTGTCGAATTAATTCGCCTATTTTCTCAGGTAGATTATTCTCTTTAATTAACTCAACTCCATTTGGAATATAATCTTGTCCTTTAAGACGACCAATCTCATGATACCAGCCACCTGCAAAAGTAAGTACTTCATCCACACCTAGAAATTGTGCAGCTTGCTTGGAGATGTTAGCAACTATTTTGGAGTGTTGATATAACTTGTCAGATTCCTGACGTAAAAGCTGAAGTAATGGTGCTTCTTCTGCCACTGCTGCAATTAAATCATTTCTTTCTTGAAGTATTTTTTCTTCCTCGCTCTTTTGAATTCCTACCTTATTCTCATGCTCAAGTAGTTCCATATTCTCTTTCATTGCAATCTCTTGAATTTTTTCCTCATCTTCTATGACTTCTTGTTGTACCCTAACCTTAAATACTCTTGTGATGAAAAAAAGAACAAGTAAAACAAGAATATTCGATGCTACCATCATATAGTTTTGGTGACTCAATACTTGCTTTATATCAAATCCATTCATGACAAAAAGAATAGAAATATTCATCGATATAATTAAAAGCATGAGATAAAATAAATGTTGAGCACGTACTAAAAAATTGCCCATTAAACATAGTAAAGTACCAATCACTAAAGTAGTAACTATTTCGTCAAATTGATATAGCTCTAAACCAATAGCCATAAAAAGAATACTGTAAATCATAATCAAACTAAGATTTCGATCAACGTAAAATGCAATCAGCAAAATACCAAGTAACCAAAACGGATACCTACCAATCTCGAATGGATTGCATAGTAAAACAATGGAATAAAAATAACCTGTCCCTAACAACCACCATGGAAATTTCTTGATTATAATTTTAGATTCAAATAGCTGAAGATAATAAATAAAAATCACATTGAATATAACTGCTAGTAAACCAAACTTCATTACGTCTTTTAATTGTGCTTCGCTTAGTAAACCACAAATGATTACTCCTAGGAAGGTGGCTACCCATAATGATGCTATGGATAACATTAATCGTGTTTTCTTTTCTTTCATTTTTTTGTAGAACCAGTTTTTCGTATTGACTTTTTCTTGCCTCGAACTCCTGGCTTTTCATCCTCCTTATGTTCTTTAAGTGATCGTTTTTCGTAATCTTCATATGCTTTGACAATCTTTTGAACTAATGGATGACGTACCACGTCTTGACTAGTTAAGTAAGAAAATCCGATGTCATCCATCTTTTCTAGTACGTGAACTGCAATATCCAAACCAGAAACCTGCCCAGCTGGTAAATCTTTTTGTGTCAAGTCACCAGTTATAATAACTTTCGAACCAAACCCAATACGTGTTAAAAACATCTTCATCTGTGCTGGAGTTGTGTTCTGTGCCTCATCTAAGATAATAAAAGCATTATCTAACGTACGTCCTCTCATATAAGCAAGAGGCGCAACTTCGATTAATCCTTTTTCCGAATTACGCTGATATGATTCTGGACCCATAATCTGATATAAAGCATCATAGAGAGGGCGTAGGTATGGATCAACCTTACTTTGTAGATCACCTGGTAAGAAACCTAGCTTTTCTCCTGCTTCAATTGCTGGTCGGGTTAATATAATTCTGGAAACCTCATCATTTTTGAAGGCCGTAATTCCCATCGCCATCGCCAAATATGTTTTTCCAGTTCCCGCAGGTCCAATACCAAATACAATCATCTTCTTGCGGATTTGATCTACATACTTCTTCTGTCCAAGAGTTTTAGGCTTAATTGCTTTTCCATTAATCGTATGACAAATTAAATCCTTATCAATCTCAACTAACACATTTTCTTTATCCTCAAAACTAAGAGATAATGCATAATTTACATTCTGTTCTGTAATCGTACTACCTCTTTTGCTTAATTCTAGTAATTTCAAAAAGACGGTTTTCGCCTTTTCAACTGCAACATTTTCACCTATTACTTTTAATTCATTTTCACGTAGTATAATTGTTACATTTAATGTTTTCTCAATAATTTTTGCAAATGCATCACATTGACCAAAAATATTCTGAGTATGTTCCATTGGAATATTAATTATAGTCTCCATTATGCTCATCCGTCTCTAATATCCTCCACTCGTCATCTTTAATTTCTTTGTATCCCCAAGTATCTGAAATGATAACAATTTTACCCAAGGACTTACAAACACCGTTCATAATCTTAGATTCCACTTGATTTTCTATGATTGTAGTTCCATTCTTCTTTAGTATTTCTAAATATCGAAGAAGGATACTATTCGCTTTCATAAATGCTTCAGATTCTGTGTATGTAGCATTAATTGGTGTGTATTCATATAAATCTATCTTGGTAATTTTAATTGGGAGATAGAAATTAGGTCCCAATTTTAAAGTTTTTATATCTTTTATTATATCATAGTGCTCATAAGAATTACTAGAACCTACATAAAAAATTTTCTTATTCCTAAAGTCGAGTTGATAACCTGTCTTTTGATTTTGTGTATATTGCTTTGTTTGATAATTCATTGAAAAACTATAATCATAATCAATGTAACTCTTTAAGCTGATATCCGCATCTGCTACAACCATCTTATTCATAATCGTATTACCATCATCACCAATGACTGGAATGACACCAGAGACAAGGATTTCTCCCTTTCTAACGACAGATCCAATTCCAACCTTTGGAACACCACTTCTTACTATCATACTTGTGATAATCCCATCGCTAGTAGCAATAATATTAGCACTAGACAATTGCGTTTTTCTTTTCGATGTAATCAAAATTGGCACTTCAGTCTCAACAATATTTATAATTAGTCTTGTTCCTTTAATCTGTGCTGACACCCACCCAATATCGTTAAAATCTCTCCTTATGTCTTCTTCAATTTTTGGGCAATCAATATCTTTGATTTTACATCCACTATAAACTCCATTGGAATTTAAATATGCAAGTAATTGCTCAGGTGTATGTTTGTAACCACCTTCAATACTAATATCCCATATATATCTTGACATCGTAAATACAAGTATGCCAAAGAGAAGTATGCCAATAAAGTATACTTTTCTTTTACTTACATTCTTAATAAAAAATGGGAATCCATACCGCCTTTTTATGTATGGTACAGTTTTTGTTTTTCGAGCAATATCTTTTAAGGTGCGATATTCCTTAAGTTTAATAAAGCAAGAACATTGATTATTCTTACATGCTATGCCCCATAATAAGATATTTCGATTTTCACACAAGTTCATAAAATGCTCAGGATAATCACCTTTTAAAGTTATATATAGATAGCCAAACAGCCAGCGAATCAATCGTTTTAACATCTCTAACCTTCTAGCTTTTATTATCTTTATATTTTATGCATTATGAAAAATATTAGAATTTATTCATAATACACCTTATGAATAACACCCATGATCTTTAATTCTTCCTTTGTATAAAATGAAATTTTTAGACTTTTACCTTCAATACATAAACAACCTATCTTTGTTGAAATACGAACCTTTTCATTTGTATATTCCAAAATACGTTTATGATTCTCAATACATATTGTATTGCGACCATGGACTGTTATAATCGGTGCTCCAGCAATAATATCAGGGGGTAACGAAAGATTTTGAGATATGATTTCAAGATAAGTTAATCGTTCTGCCTTACGTTCCTTTTCCTTAAGCTTGTTCCTTTCATAAAGCTCTTTATTGGTCTTTTCTTTATATTTATCATGTTCTGATTTAGGACAATTTTGTTTACCAAAAAACATGAGATCCCTCCAACGCAAAACCTCGGTGTTTCCACATTATATGATATTTATATGCGAAATAGATATATTCGTTACACTACAAAAATTTATGACGGTATAGACTTTTTAACTTTAATGTAGTAAAATATCTAGAAATCAGTAAAAAAATGACAAAAAAAGGGGAGGGATTTTTATACATACTATTGCTATCTGTGATGACAATTCGATTATATTGTCAGTATTAGCGAATAAAACAAAGTCCTTTTTTGATGAGCTTATGGAACCTGTAGATATTTATACATTTCCTAATGGGGAAGCTTTCTTTGCAACCATAGGAACACGAAATTATCAGCTTGTCATATTAGATATTGATATGCCTGGTAAAAGTGGAATAGAGATTTCAGAGTTGTTACGTAACCAAGAAATAAATACAACGATTATTTTCATCTCTAGTCATGATTCCTATGTGTTTCAATCATTACATTATCAGCCTTTACGATTTATTCGTAAAAATCGCTTAGAGGATGAGCTGATAGAATCATTACATGCATATTATAAGCTTGTTAATAAGTCAGAACCTTTATATACCTTTAAAACACCGAATCAAGATATAATTTTACCTATTAAAGAAGTCTTATATTTTGAGGTTTATACACATAATACGACTGTTCATTGTATCCATGATTCTTTTATCATGAGAAGAACATTGAATTTTATTGAATCTGAAATGAAACCATACGGATTTATACGAATTCACAAAAGTTATTTAGTTTCTTTTCGCTATATTTACTCGATTAATCCTAATTCAATCATACTAACCAATCAGACCGAGCTTCCTATCAGTCGAGGAAAGAATAAATATATTAAAGAACAATATATGCATTACTATCGTGAACTAATTTAATGACTTAACAATCATAAGAGGTGTCTCCCATGTCACTACCAATAATAAATCAAATCGCATCTATTTCTGAAAGTTTTATCATTGCTAATTTTATTATTGCTTCTCTAAACCCAAAATCAAAGAGGCATTCTTTGATTTACACTTTTTTCCTTGCATTATTACTCTATATTGATCTCTATATACTAAATGGTCATATCATCTATAATGAAAGTATTATTGCAATCATACAAATTGCAATCTGTTTTATTTTCGAAGTTTTGTTTCTTTCCGGGTCATTGTACAAAAAAATTCTACTGCCACTCCTAAGCACAATTTTAACTTTATTAATCAATATGATTTTGCTTATATTCTTTAGCTACATTTATCAAATTGATATTTTATACTTTACAGAAACTGCATCCTCTCCTACTTTAATAATTTTACTTTTTTCTCGAATCCTATATTTCTTTTGCAGTTATTTTATTATCTCAATGCAGCATAAGAATGATTTCCATTTATCCAGAAATGAATGGGCTGGTGTAGTGGTTATTTATATAAGTACATTATGTGTAGGATGCTCTATTTTTGCAATGAATATTCAAACAAATGATTATGTCGATAGTTATATGATTGTTATTATCACTGGTCTCGTTTTAATTAACCTATTCTCTTTTTACTTTATTCGCAAAATAAGTAAAGAAAAAGTAGAGAAAATCAAATATTCGATTTTAGAGTTGCTGCATGAAAACCAAAAAAAAGATGTTATTGCACTAAACAAACAATATAACGAGATTATGAAACTACGTCATGATTTTAAAAACTATATCCTATGTAGCCAAACATTATTGAATGAGAAAAAGTATGAGGAAGCAGTAAATTACCTTAATACGTTATCTCAAGATAAATTGAATATAATGAACTTTACATATTACACAGATAATAGTGTTTTAAATGCCATCATAAATGCTAAGCTTAATATTTGCGAACAAAATAATTTTCACTATTCATGTATCGTATCAGATTCTTGTACTGATATTGACGAGATTGATTTAAGTATCTTACTTGCAAACTTATTAGATAATGCGATTGAAGCTAGTCTAAAAAACAAACAGGAATCTTTTATTACTACTACGATTGCGAAAGAAAAATCATATATTCATATACAGGTAAAGAACTCCATTGAAAAATCAATTTTAAAAAAGAACCCAAATTTAAAAACAAGTAAACATGATAAAGCAAGTCACGGTTATGGGATACAAACAATAACAGATATTACAAAGAAATACGATGGTATGCAAGAGTTTTATGAGAGAGATAATACTTTTATCGCTGATATATGGCTCAATACATCAATCACATCACAAAAAAATGCGAAATAGACTGCATTTTGTGCCACATTTCTGCATTTTATGACACCCCTATTGAAATTATTTGAAAAATCAGCTATTTTCTACTTAAGGAGTGAATCGCATGATCGACTTTTTAAGTATACGAATAGCTGATTTTTTATGTAGAAAGGGAATTATTAAGGAGGAAGATAAAGAACTATATATTTATGGTTATCAATTATTAATATCTAGCTTCATTGGAATTTTGTTAACCATAATATTAGGAATTGTTTTTGGAAAACTACTTGAAACCATCTTATACCTAGTTATCTTTATTTCTACTAGACAACGTTGTGGTGGTTATCATGCCAAACACTTTCTAACTTGCATCATCTCCTTTCTTTCTGCCTACTTAATGGTAATGTTATTAGAAAGTTACCTGTTACAGATGGACTACGTGCTATATTGTATCTTAATGGAGTTAATATATCTCATCACAGTGATACGATTCGCACCAATGGAACATATGAATAAACCACTTTCTCAAGAAGTCAAACTAGTAAATCGCAAAAAATCAATACAGTATAGTGTGTTTTGGATATTATTAAGTATTCCAGCGTATTTTCTTCTTGAAAAAATGGCAATAATGATTGCATTAACTTTAGTAACAATAGCATCATTTATGTTACTAGAAATCATCCTTAAGGAGGTGAATGAAAATGAAGAATAATTTACTAACAGCTTTAGCAAAAGCTAGTGAAACTACAGCAAAAAAAGGAAGTGGACTATCATCTCTATTCCTTTTATACCAACCAAAAGAGCCTAAATGCGTTAAACGTTAGTTATACTTTTTTTTAGAACTGAGGGGGTTTTATGAAAGCAGAATACAATAAGCGTATTGTATTCTGCTTTTTAGTTAGAACGAGGGAAAATCAATGTGAATTATTTATAAAATAATAAGGGAGTTATCGTATATGATTACATATCCAATAAAGATGGAACGTGTATTTTTTAGAAGTCCTGCTGCTCACGTTATTTTAAAAGCAACAATATTAAAGTCATTTCAAAAAAATGAATTTGAAAAAGCATTAACTGAATTATTACACGTTCATCCACGATTATCATGTACCATAAAAGAAGATAAAAATCATCAAATTTATTATGAGACAAATGAACATATGAGTATACCTGTAAGCTACTATTCGCGCTCGAATGAGTGTTGTTGGGAGTCCGTTGTGAAAAAAGAGTTACTAAAACCTTTTCTCATGGAAAAAGAATTATCCATTAGAGTTTGTGTTATTGTGGACACAAATGAGTTCGATTTTGTGGTAGTTACGCATCATCTACTAGGGGATGGACTATCTTTATTGTATGCTTTTGAAGATTTTTTACAAATTTATCTTCATAAAAGTAAGTTGTCCCCAAAAAGTAGCCCACCAATGCAATGCAGTGATTTACCAAAAGATAGTAAATTGAATTTACTCACGAAATTAATGATTCGTCGTATCAATCATCTATGGAAAAAGGAGAATCCTTTATATAAAAATGCTGATTATCCAGCTATGTTTCATCGTTATCAAGATCATAATAGTTCATCGTTTGTCTATGGAAAAATTGATAACATCACGCTACAACAGCTATACGATGAAGCTCATGAGAACGAGATTACGATTAATTCTTTATTAGTAACAGCCATTTTAAGTGAAATAAATAATCTTAGTCTTGTGACAAAACAAGAGCAAAAAGTCATTATTGCTACAAGTCTACGTAATCAGTTATTAAGAAATCCTAAAAATGGCTATGGTAATTATTCCGGGGGTATATCACCTACTTTAACTTACCAACAGGACCTCGATTTTTGGACAAATGCAAAATTAATACACGAACAATTAATAGAACAATTGTCTTCAAAAAAGATAGGATTTACGCTATCTCAAGTATTTGGATTGATTGACACCAGTATTTTTGATGGACTTTTCTTTGACTCATATTCTGATTTTCATAGTGCTACGGCAAGAAAAGTTCGTAAAATACTCAGATTAAACCAAAAAGAAGAAGGATTTGATATCTCAAATCTTGGACGCTTTTCAATCACTTCTAACTCTAAGCTTATCTTAGTTAAAGATGTTGTATATTTACCACCCGAGACCATCAATTGCGATATTACATTTGGAGTTGTTACTGTACTAAATCAAATGTGTATTAGCTTATGTTATAACGAACATCGAATTGATTTTGATACTATTGATATACTTTTAAAACACATTATAGGATTACTCAAGAAAGTATGTAATCTAATGAGCAAAGGAGATAAAAATGAAGAAGAGTCTGAAAGTGAAAATGTTATTTAGTATACTTATTCTTACTGTATTTAGTATGGTAGCTAATCTTACGAATTTGTCTAGCACTACTAAACTCCACAAAAGTATAAGAGAAAATGTAGACATCACTACAATTGATGAAATGTATGAAAAAACGATTTTTAATAATTATGTTGGCATTGTAATTCAGATATTAATCACAGTACTTATCATGTTTATTATCAATAAGACCATCATTAAACCTGCTAAGTTGGCAAAACAACATTTAGACAATTTACAGAATGATATTGCACTTCAAAGGGCAGATTTGAGTAAAAAGATCACAACAAAAAGTAAAGATGAAATTGGGCATCTCATCAATGGAATTAATCTATTCACTTCTACTCTAGAACAAATTATTAAGACAATTTTCACAGAAACAACTACATTAAATAAAAATACAGAGCAAGTTTTAGATAGTGTTATACTTGTTAATGATAGTTCCAATAATATATCTTCTATTACACAGGAGTTAGCAGCTAGCATGGAGGAGATTTCTACTTCAATGGTTAATTTATTTAACGATAGTCAAAACATTAATAGCTCCTTAGATGATATGACTAATACTGCAGAAAATATTCTAAAATATGCAACAAACATGGCGAATCGATCTCAGACAGTAATGAAAGAATCGAAAGAAAACAAAAGTTCAATTGAAACTACAATTTCAGATACAACAGAACTCATTAAACAAGCGATTGAGGATTGTAAAAACGTAGATCAGGTCAATGAATTATCGAGTGATATTTTACATATCACTGAGCAAACTAATTTACTCGCTTTAAATGCTTCCATTGAAGCAGCGCGTGCCGGAGAAGCTGGACAGGGTTTCTCTGTGGTTGCTGATGAGATTCGGCATTTAGCTGATGATAGTCGGCTTGCCGCAACAAAGATACAGCAAACTAATAATACAGTTAGTACTGCTGTTAAAAATATTGTTGAATGCTCCAAAAAAATACTTGAACTTGTAAATGGAGAAATTTTATCAGATTATGATAAGCAACTAGATAATTGTGTTCAAAATAATTCACAAGTAGAATACGTTCATACATCAATGAGTGAATATACTCAGAAAATTCAGTCAGTCAAAACAACCTTCGAGCGTATGAACGAGGCTTTCCAAGATATCAGTAAAGCCATGGAAGAAAGCACAACAGGTGTTACATCAGTTGCTATGGATACAACAAACCTAGCAAGACAATTAAGTTATATTCAAGATAATATGGATTCCTGTAAAAAAATTGCGATTAGTTTAGAGGATGAGACAAAAACATTTATCATCAATTGAGTATAATATGAAATAGAAACGGCTATTGGATGAACATGAATAAAACCTCGATATCATATGATATCGAGGTTTTTTGCACTTATTATTTAAACTTGCGTTTACGAGCAGCTTCAGACTTTTTCTTACGCTTTACGCTTGGTTTCTCGTAATGTTCTCTTTTACGAATCTCCTGCTGGATTCCGGCCTTCGCGCAATTTCTTTTGAATCTGCGGAGAGCGCTGTCTAAGGATTCGTTCTCTTTTACGATTACATTTGACATAGACTCACACCTAACCTCCCTCCAGTTGTGAATTGTGCTCTTACAACTGTTTGGGTATTTTTTGAATAGCACTAAAAAGATTATACAGATTGACGGAACAATTGTCAATACTTTTTTATTACTTCTTCAAAAAAATCCAAAACTTTTACATGATTTTAAAAAATACTACTTAATTTGACTTTCTATTACCGAAACAGCTCTTTTAATTGCTTCCTCTATGCCTGCCGGATTCTTACCACCAGCCTGTGCCATGTTTGGACGTCCACCGCCACCACCTCCAACGATAGTAGCAACTTCCTTAATTAAGTTACCTGCATGTGCACCTTTTGCCATTGCTCCTTCTGTAGCCATAGCAATTAAGTTAACCTTACCATCTAAAGCAGAAATCAATAAGATAATACCTTCACCTAATTTTGCTTTTAACTGATCTCCAAGGTTTCTTAAACCATTCATATCGACATCAGGAACTTTCGTTGCAAGAAGTTTAACACCCTTAACTTCCACTACCTGGTTCATAACATCACCTAAAGAACTGTTTGCTATCTTTGCTTTTAATCTCTCATTCTCTGATTGTGTTGCCTTTAATTCCTCATATAAAGTCTCAATTTTCTTTACAAGACCAATCGCATCTGTTTTCGCAACTTTTGCCGCCATATGAAGTTGTTCTTCGATACTCTTATAGTATTCAAATACAGCATTGCCTGTGATTGCTTCAATACGACGTACACCTGCGGCAATACCAGTTTCAGATAAAATCTTAAATACAGAAATTGTGCCAGTATTCGTAACATGAGTACCACCACACAATTCCTTACTGAAATCACCCATGCTAACTACACGAACACTCTCACCATACTTTTCACCAAAGAGTGCCATTGCGCCACTCTTCTTAGCATCTTCAACACTCATAACATCAGTTACGACTGGAAGATTAGCTGTGATCTCTTCATTTACGATTGTTTCAACTTTAGAGATCTCCTCTGCCGTTAATGCCGAAAAATGTGTAAAGTCAAAACGTAAATGGTCAGCCGTTACTAACGAACCAGCCTGCTCTACATGGGAACCTAATACGGTACGTAATGCTTTTTGAAGTAAATGAGTAGCACTATGGTTTTTACCAGTATTGTTTCTTCTAGCTTCATCAACCGTTAATGTAACCGTATCATCAAGTTGAAAGCTTCCTTCTACTACAGTTCCAACATGTCCTACTTTACCACCTTTTAACTTAATCGTATCTTCCACTTCAAATTTAGCTCCATCTTTTGTTATAAAGCCTGTATCCGCAGATTGTCCACCCATTGTTGCATAGAATGGAGTTTCATCAACGATTATTGTTGCAGTCTGTCCACCAACGATTTCATCGGCAAGCTCGGTCTCGGTTGTTAATACAGTAATCTTAGAAGTATGAGTTAAACGATCATAACCTACAAACTTAGATGTAATTGCTGCATCAATCTCATCATAGACAGAAGCATCTGCACCCATATAATTTGTTACAGCACGTGCATTTCTAGCGGTTTCTCTTTGAACCTGCATTGCTTTCTTAAAGCCTTCTTCATCAATTGTGAAACCCTTTTCTTCTAAGATTTCTTTTGTTAAATCGATTGGGAAGCCATAAGTATCATATAATTTAAATGCATCTTCGCCACTCAGAGTTTTCTTATTCTCTTTTACAAGAACTTCCTCCATGTCCGATAAAATGCTAAGACCTTGGTCAATCGTCTTATTAAACTTTTCTTCCTCAATTGTTAATACTTTTAAGATATAATCTTTCTTTTCCTGTAATTCTGGGTATCCATCTTTGGATTCTGCAATTACAGTTTTACTTAATTCGGCTAAGAATTTACCCTGAATGCCGAGTAATCTTCCATGACGAGCTGCTCTTCTTAATAATCTACGAAGGACATAACCTCTTCCCTCATTGGAAGGAATAATTCCGTCGGAAGTCATAAATGTTACAGAACGAATATGGTCTGTAATTAAACGAATTGACATGTCAGTCTTTGGATCTACTTTATATGTTACATTAGCTACTTGACAAACTTTGTCACGAATTGCTTTTACGGTATCCACATCAAAAAGAGAGTCTACATCCTGTACTACAACAGCTAGACGCTCAAGTCCCATACCTGTATCAATGTTCTTATTCTCAAGCTCAGTATAGTTACCTTCGCCATCACCGTTAAACTGAGTAAATACATTATTCCAGATTTCCATGTAACGGTCACATTCACAGCCTACCGTACATCCTGGCTTTCCACAACCATATTTTTCTCCACGATCATAATAGATTTCTGAACATGGACCACAAGGACCTGCACCATGCTCCCAGAAGTTATCTGCTTTTCCAAAACGGAAGATTCTCTCAGCTGGAATCTTAATTTCTTTGTTCCAGATTTCAAATGCTTCTTCATCATCCAAGTAAATAGATGGATATAAACGATTTGCATCTAAACCAACCACTTCAGTTAAGAATTCCCAAGACCATGCAATTGCCTCATGCTTAAAATAATCTCCAAAAGAGAAGTTACCAAGCATCTCAAAGAAAGTGCCATGTCTTGCTGTTTTTCCTATATTCTCTATATCACCCGTACGAATACACTTCTGGCAAGTTGTAACACGTCTTCTAGGTGGGATTTCTTGTCCAGTAAAATAAGGCTTTAGTGGTGCCATACCTGAATTAATCAATAATAAACTCTTATCCCCTTGTGGTACCAATGAAAAACTATTCATCTTAAGATGTCCCTTGCTCTCGAAGAACTCTAAAAACATCTTTCTCAGTTCATTAACGCCGTAAGCTTTCACTATTCATCCTCCTACTTGTTGCTTTCATAATAAATTTATTATATCATAGTAAGTTCTCTCTTTTTTATTCTAAATCATTCCCCTAGAATTCATACAACATACGAACTTATGATACTTCATGCTAAAAATTTATTATAAGGATTATACGTGCATTTGTCAACTAAAATGAACCTCGTCAACTACATTCCAAAGCCTATTTTCTGCTTCCACAGACTTACATACTCTTTTCTCTCTCCATCATCAAGCGTTGTATACTTTTCATAAGAAATATCACACTGCTTTAATTGCTGATTACAATGAAGACACACAGCATTAGTTTTTTTAGATACCATTCTGATGTTGTAACATCTTGGGCAAATATATATTTTCAGCATGGTTTTTCTCCTTTCCTACAAAAATAAGTATAACTTAATTGACATTTTTTGTAAATACCAAATAGGTAAAATTTTACTATTTTGCATAATTCGCTTTTTCTTTCCTGTCGACTGTTCAATTTCTACTTGATGGAAATGATGAATTGTGCTACTCTCGAAGTTATGAGCTACATAATAAACTTGCAAAGGACTACGCTAATGATCATTGATTTTCATACACATATCTTTCCAGAGATAATTGCTACGAAGACAATTGCACATCTTGAGCAATTTGGTAATGTTACCGCTCACACGAATGGTATGCTAACGGGCCTTAAACTCTCAATGAGAGAGGCTAATATTACAACTAGTGTAATTCTCCCAGTTGTAACAAAACCATCGCAATTTGAAACGATTAACAACTACGCTGCTTCAATTACAGGTGAGGATGGCATTATATCCTTTGGAGGAATTCACCCAGATTCAATGGACTATCGAAAGGAATTGGATATCATTATTTCGCTTGGTTTAAAAGGAATAAAGCTTCATCCAGATTATCAAAACGTTTTCATTGATGATGAACGTTACATAAGAATCATTCAATACGCCATTGACCATAATTTAATTGTATCCATCCATGCAGGAATAGATATTGGAATACCTGAACCTGTTCACTGTCCACCAAAGCGTGCTCTCACAATGATAAAACAGGTGCTTACTCATACAACAAACCAAGACCCAAAGATTGTATTAGCTCATACTGGTGGATATGGACAGTGGTACGAGGTGGAACAGTATTTAGTTGGTCAAAAGGTATATTTTGACATCAGCTACTCATTACCGATTATAACCAACGAACAGCTGATTCGTATCATAAGAAAGCATGGTTATGAACGAATTTTATTCGCTACCGACAGCCCATGGGCTGGGCAAAAAGAAACAGTAGAATTTGTGTTAAAACTCGAATTATCAAACGAAGAAAAAGAGGCTATCTTATATAAAAATGCTATGAAGTTATTACAGATAGAATAAATTTCTAAGACAAAACACACCATCAAGAATGGCAAAGCGTATCTTCATATACACTTTGCCATTCTTAAGTTTATATATAATAGATTCCTCTCTTATTAAGCTTCTACCATTTGATAAAGTTGATCCGCAGCTTCTGCCATTATCTTTGCGGACTCTTCATTTTCTTCTGCAATCTCAACATTATGATCAACAACTTCGGTGATATTACCAAGATTACTTTCTGTCTGTTGAATCATAGAGGCATGTTTTCTCATAAGCGAACTAATTTTCTCAATATCTTTACCAGATTCTTTAATCTTATTTGCCACGGTTGCAAAGCCATTGACTGCTTGTTCTGTTAATGATTTACCATTGGTCACTGCCTCAATTGTATTCTGGATTAAGATATTGGATTCTTGTGCTGCGTTTGCACTTTGTTTAGCAAGTTCACCTACTTGTGTGGCAACAACTGCAAAACCTTTTCCCGCTTCTCCTGCACGAGCTGCTTCAATGGAAGCATTTAATGAAAGTAAATTCGTTTGTGTTGCAATTGAATTAATTTGCTCAATAACCTTTTCAATGTTTGAAGAAGCATGAGTGATTTCTTCCATCGATATAGATAATAGATTTATCTGATTCTTGGCATCTTCTAAACTATGAATATTACTCATAGTTTCTTTTGAAACATTTTCTGCAGTCTTTGAATCATTAATCAATTGGTTTGAAATTTCTTCCATAGATGCCTTAAGTTCTTGAACAGTTGCCATCTGTTCCTCGTTGCTGACATTCATGTTTTCCGAATTGCTTAAGACCACCTTGGATAACGTTTCTAGTTTTACACAAACCTCTTTGATATCAGCTATTAGTTGCTGACTCTTTTCCATATCTTTTTCCTGACTCATCAGCAGTTCTCTATTACTATTAAGATTATTTTTAATTGATGTAACCATAGAATTAATACTATAACTCATTACTTCTAACTCTGGATTTCCCTTTTCAGAAACTATAACTTCATAATCTCCATCTGTAATCTTTTTCATTGACACAACAATATTTTCAATACCTTTTACAATATTCTTTGATACAAATTTGTTGATAATAAATACAATAAGTATGTTCATTAATAAAATACTGATTGATACTATAATTGTTTGTCGAACAATACTAGAAATGTACTCCCCATATGGCTTCATTGTTCCAATAATCATATCTTCGTAAATCTCTGCTGTGAAGAAATATTTTGTTCCATTTATTTTTGTTACTCCATTTCCAGCGTCAAGATTTTTTGGGTAACCAGCCTCGCTTGCATCCAATCCGATGAGATCCGTATTCTTTTCTGCCAAAACTGTATTAGTAACCTTATCAACTGCGAATATGTAACCATTACTACCATAATCAAATCCTGATAAAACCACATCTATACTTGTGTTTCGTAAAGTTTCAGCTAAAATTTCTGGCTTTATTCCAACCTGTATGCAACCCTTTTTATCTTGTCTTGAAACTCCAATATATTGAATGACCTCTCCCTGCGCTGCATTCTCTTGAGGTTCTTGCACAATTTCTTTGGTAGGATCATCGATTACTACTAAGAAAGCCGCTGATTGTTCACCACTTCCCATGTCAAAACCTACATACTCTGGAACCGATGAATGTGTAATAATACCATTTTCATCGATGACATGAAGTTCACTTACCATTAATTTCTCACAAATTTCTTTCATTGTGCTTTCACTTTCAATGATTGCTGGATTTAATTTTACCATGTAAGAAAAAGCTCTTGCCTTTGCAAGATTATTTTCACCAACACTCTTCGTTAATCTTGCAACTTCTTCATCATTACTTATTAACTTCTCTTCAACAGTTGCCAATTTATCAGATGCCGTTTTGTTTTCACTATTTCTAACCATGATAAACTGAATTCCAAAAACAAGTAAAACCATAACGAATGTACATACAGACATAAAAATGATAAGATATCTTAATAACATTTTCTTCATAATTATTAATCCCCTTTTCTTATTTTATACGAATGCCTCACATACCAGTATTATACCATATAATGAAATATAGTAACAGAATTTTTTCCAATAAAATCAAAAAGATGTCATAAAACGACATCTTTTTCTAACAATCCTAATGATGGAATAGACGAATACCAGTAAAGCACATTGCAATCCCATGTTTATCACAGCAATCGATGACAGCTTGGTCATTTTTGGAACCACCCGGTTCGGCGATGTATTTCACACCACTCTTAAAAGCTCGTTCTACATTATCAATGAATGGGAAGAAGGCATCGGAACCAACAACAACATCGGTTAACTTGTCTAACCATGCTCTCTTTTCTTCCTTTGTAAATACTGGTGGCTTCTTAGTGAATACAAGTTCCCACGCACCATCAGCCAAAACATCCATATATTCGTCACCAATATATAAATCTATTGCATTATCACGGTCTGGTCGTTTGATATCTTCTTTAAATGGAAGATTTAAAACTTGTGGAGCTTGGCGTAAAAACCAGTTGTCTGCTTTTGTACCAGCAAGACGTGTACAATGAATTCTGGACTGTTGTCCTGCACCAATACCAATTGCCTGGCCACCTTTCGTATAACATACGGAGTTACTCTGAGTATATTTTAAAGTAATTAATGAAATAATCATATCAATTTTAGCACTCTGAGGAACTTCCTTGTTCTTCGTTACCATGTTGCTAATAAAATCTTCATTAATTATTAGTTCATTACGTCCCTGTTCAAAGGTAATCCCAAATACTTCTTTATGTTCAATTGGAGCTGGCTTATAATTAGGATCGATTTCGATGATATTATAAGTACCTCTCTTCTTTGACTTTAAGATTTCAAGTGCTTCCGGCTCATATCCTGGAGCAATAACTCCATCCGAAACTTCTCTTTTTATAATGTTTGCAGTACATACATCACATACATCAGAAAGTGCAATAAAATCACCAAAGGAAGACATTCTATCAGCACCTCTTGCTCTTGCATAAGCACTTGCTAATGGTGTTAACTCACCTAGATCATCCACCCAGTTAATCTTACGTTCTACCTCACTTAATGGTAAACCAACTGCAGCACCTGCAGGAGAAACATGCTTAAAGGATGTTGCTGCACAAAGATTGGTAGCTTCCTTTAATTCCTTTACTAACTGCCATCCATTAAATGCGTCCAAGAAGTTAATATAACCTGGATTACCATTTAATACTTTGATTGGAAGTTCGCCCTCATTCATAAAGATTCTAGATGGCTTTTGATTTGGATTACAACCATACTTTAATGCTAATTCATTCATTCTCTCATCCTCCTACTTGTTTTTATTTACGATACGTGTTTTAAATTTACCTGTCTCAATATTAATATATCGAACAAATAATGATACTTTGTTGTCTTCATTCAAGCTATTCCAAATCATGTTGGTAAACTCATCGATGTCATCAAGAACTTCTACAACCGTTGGTTCTCCAATGAAACTTGGAAGTGGATTACCATCACACTGATATGTATGGATAAATCGACCAATACCAGCTTTTGCATTGTCATAAGAATATGTATAACGATTACAGCAAGATGGATCACCGTCATCGCTCTTTAAGATACTCATCGTATAATCAAAATGACCTTTTTCGATATGCATCACACCCGAAATTCTTGGTGTATAATTTGGACCATCCGGCTCAAACTCTCTTGTTCTTAATGCCTGTTCGAATGTCATTTCAGAATCCATCAAATCATAAATCGTATCCGTCTGATCGCCGTTCGTTACGATTGTACGATTTCCAAGAACACGTACTGGCGCGTAAATGATCAGACTTGGATCACTTAACTTAGATGGATCAAATGCCTGAGTACGAATGCCTTCGCCCTCCTCAACAAACACACGGTTTCTACTATTTTCGCTACGTCCCATAATAAAATATGCAGTAACAGCACAGCTTCCATCTTTGGTTCTACCGATTACAATCCCTCGCCCAGGATATGCATTGCTTGTTAATTCTTGTTGTAATGACATCATTTTCTTTTCTCCTTTATTTTGAGTAAAACTACTCATTAATAATATGTTCCGATTGTCCAATGCATGGAAATTGCTATTTCGGTGCAATTTCCTATTCGTGAACAAAAAAACGCCTGGACAACCATAATTGTAGAATGGTCTGCCCAGGCGGTCGGCTTTATAGTAAAGTAAGTTCTCCTACTTTCCTCATATACTGTGCTCCCTGTGGGTTCTCCCCACTAATCCGCCAGTCACACAGCTCTATAAATAAGGTACCTTATTTTAACACAAAATACAAGAGTCTTTTTATACTTTGCTTATTATAAATATTAAACAATTTCATATGAAATACTTATTTATACTTACCTTATTTATACTTATCTTACTTAATCTTCCTGAGACTTTCTTCTTTTATCTCTTCTCTTAGAGCTTTCAGATAATTTGAGAACTCCACTTCCTTTGACCCATGAGTTAGATTTAACGTATACTCAAGCTCAATCCAAGTGGATAAGGCAGCTTCGTTATGCTGGATAACAACTTCCAATTTATCGAGTGCTTTGTATAATTTCGCTTCTAATGTTTCTTGTGCTTCCATCTCCTGATAAAGCTCCATTTGTTTCGTCTGATAAGGTTCTGGTAATGATTGAATCCAATTCATCACACAATTTGCTTCTACATCTTCATTCTTTTGATTCTTTTCAAAGCAAGGGATATCTCCGGTAAATGCTTCTCCAATATCATGAAACATACACATCTGAATTACTTTATTAATATCAGCTTCTGGAAACTCGTCCTGCATAAAGTAAGCCATGACTGTCAATCTCCAACTATGCTCCGCCACACTCTCGTGTCTGCCTGTAGATGTCCAAGAATGTCTTGTATTATTCTTTAAGTTTTCTGCTAATCTCATGATATCTAATAATTTCGTATTTTGCATTACTTTTCTCCTCAACTAGTATAAATTTTGTTATTCTACATTGTATTTTCGTTTTAGCTCATCTGAAATTTCGTAGCCCTGTAACAATTCATCCGCTGACTTTATAAGTGTATCGTAGGAATAGTATGGAATCGTATATATGCTATCAATATCAACATATAGGAAATTCTGGTTCTTTGCATCAAAGCTATGATAATCTGGAATGGTACCGAGCAAATTAAAGTTTTCATCTAACAAAAATCCACCCCCAGAAACTAGAACAAGATACTTATGAATTTCCTCAAGATACTCAATTCCATATGGAGTACCCATATCGATATCATAAATCATTTTAACTAATTCCATTGTTTGAGTTGAATAAAAGGATGGATTTCCATTGCAATCAATGATACACAAGTAATTACCATCCTCGGTAAAAAAGATTTTTCTCACATCAGTCAATCGAAGTTGCCTTGTCAGATATGCTTTTTCCTCTCCTGGATGATAAAGGCGTACTTCATCTTTGTCCATACTACAGCAAGCCAATACCGACTGGTTGTTTGCATAAATTGTAGTTATTTCACTTCCTAGTTCAACCTCTGGTGTCTTCATGATAAGATTGCCTGTTTCTATTGAATATGCTTTACTAGGTTCTTGGTTGGAATATGGTACTACGTATAGTAACTTACCATCAAAGGAATGCCCCTCTATGGTATAAAAATCATCAATTTCAATTGTTCGTAATACTTTCCCATCTTTGACATCATATACTGTACAACTTCGACCACAAATAGCAAATTCATCCAAACCATTTCCCACAAAAAAATATTGAGAATAACCTAAGGTATCTTCTATTTTTGCTATAATCTCACCAGTCTTTATCTCTTTTAGTATAATCCAATTTTTTTCTTCTTGGTTTTCACTTGTTAAAACTAATGTGCCATCCGTATTTATGGTACCATAAGAATCTCCATTAGAAAGACTAGCACTTTCTACTGCTTTGCTGTTTTCTAGCATTTTATATACAATAATCTGGCTTCCCTCTTGTGGCTGAATATATAACGTTCCCTTATTCCAGATACAATCCTCAGATTTATAATCCGTATAATCAATTTTCATGCTAATATCCATTAGTTGACTAGTAGAAACATCATAAGTCAGTAATGTACCATCTTCACATATCATTAATTGAGTACATCCATCATTAAGCACATAGGAATTCACAATTTTTTGGTTACTTTCACTCAAATTTAATAACTCGCCTGTCCTTGCATTATAAGTATACAATTCCCATGAGTTTTGAAGAAAATAGTATTCTTGCTCATCTATTTTTGTATACCTTATGTTATTGAACCAAACTTCATCTTCCGTTTTTTCCCATAGAGTCTCATAAGAATTCAAATCAATGCAAGTAAGAGTATAGATATATTTATTATCTTCATCTTTTTTATCATATGATACAACTAAAGCTTTTCCATTGCAATAATTCAGTGAGGCAAACCGAAACGTTAACTTCTGATTATAAAGAAGTTCCCCAGTCATAGCATCTATAACGTAAAGACCTTGTTTCGACGAAAACTCATTTAAAATAATAATCTTTGATTTATCCTCGGAAAAAAAGAAATTCATTGCAGAGGCAAGATAAAATGTACTTTCCTTCTTTTCAAAACATATCGTGTTATCACTTGTAGAATAGCATACCATTTTATCAAAAGAAATTTCAAGATACCGATCTCCATCTGGGTAAGGTATTATCGTGTTTTGTTCCTTACTTATGCAATTTATATCACCTGTTACTAAATCATAGATATATGTACCATCGAAAGATGGATATACAAATTTGTTATTCCCAAACAACTGAACCACATTTTTGTCCATATATTTAATTCCCTGGACTTTTGCTAATAGTAGATGAGTCTGTGTATCCCACACATAAATCTGATCGCTACTGTCAATTACAAGCATTCGTTTCCCATCTTGTGATACTTTCATATCTATCACTTTGCTATCTGTACTATAAATATTATACGGTCGAAACACTTGTTCCCCATTGTACACGTACATTGCATTAGTAAGTGCATATTCACACTCAGTAGTGTAAGGAATCTCTGGATTTTCTATATTGGATGGTAACCCTTTTCTTGCGATATAAATCGCAGCCATCCGGTCACCTTTTCCTAAAACACGTGTAGATGCATCCGCTAATGACTTTGAATAATTCATCTGAGCTTCTTCAAATTGTTTTTGAATCTGAACGGATTGTTCCACTATCTCATGATTCTTTGCTGAAATATCATCATTCTGAACAGTAATCAAATTATTCTGCTCCATAATCTGATCTGATTGCTTTTTTATTTCTAACGCTAGCAACGTACTCACAATACAAAATGCCAAAAGAAACGTAGCTATTATGGCACTGATGGACAGCGCTCGCTTCATTTTCTGTTCTTTATGTCTTTGCTTTAAATCGTCATATCCTAACCCAAACATCGGTGCCAAAATTCTAAGCTTTTCACGTTTTATCTTCTTCTTTACTTGCTTAAAATTTTCTCCACGTACATCAGCCGCCAAAGGCTCGATCGATTTAACCCTAATAACTTTATTACCAGTGTCATCGAGTTCCTCTACCTCATTATATAACAACTGCTTTGGAAAGGAATCCTCTGGTTCACCTTCTGCTAATACCGTAAAGATATGCTCCTTTTTATGGAACTCAATAAAGGTTTCAATCTCTCGTTTACACCATTCAGATTCTAATAGTCTTGGTGTACAAATTAGTATCAAATACTCTGAGTTTTTTAATGCCTCCGTGATTGGTTCTGCAAGATTACTTGAAAGTGGAAGTTCATCTTGGTCACGAAAAATTAGGATATCTTTTTTTTCTAATCCCTTATCTTTCCTAATCTGTTTTGGAATTTTAAACCTTTCTAGTTGTTTATGTAGAGTTTCTGCAACAAACTTATCTAAATTAGCATGTCGATAACTAATAAAAGCATCATACTTTTTATCTTGCAAATCCATGATAATCTCCTTTTCATCATAATTCTTGAATATGAAAGTATATCACTAATATGATGTATATTATGGGTTTTGTCAATATCAACCTATTTTTGTCGTAATTATTACAAACAAAACGGAGATACCCAAATTACGAGTATCTCCAGTTAAATCATGCTTTAATTTCCCTATGAAGAATTGATGACGTCAGTCTTCTTTTTTTAGACAAATTGATTCAATCCATAATCCTTTTTTATCTTCAGTTGCCTTAGCCAATTTAATCTCTACATTTGCATTTACTTCTATTTCATTTGGCAATTCATCATAATTAAAGGGCTTGAAGACGACAATCCTCAAACCCTTCTATTTCGTACATATTATAAGAGCAGCTCGTAGGGGAATCGAACCCCTGTTTTCGCCGTGAGAGGGCGACGTCTTAACCGCTTGACCAACGAGCCATGAACATTTATTAATATACACTATGAGTAGCAAAAAATCAAGTTTTTTTTCAAACTTTTTTGTATTTTTTTAATTGTTTGTATATTTTATGGATATACGATACAATTACAATTCTTTTGTAATTGTATCGTACTGCATCCTCCAGATAAAAAAAACTATGGAATTAAGCGATTGATATCACGAGGAAATAAAGTAGCATAACGGACGTTATTCTGTTCGAGTAATTTCGAATTTACTTACTCTTAAAGAAGTTCTGTGTTGCATAATTTCCATAGGAACCACCAAGGACATAACCAACCCCTAGGTGATTATAGGAACTATTTAACATATTACTACGGTGTCCACTCGAATTCATCCAACCATTCGAAGAATAGAGTGCATTTCCATAGCCACCAATAATGTTCTCACCAGACATAGTAAAGCTAATACCTTGAGCTTTCATACGCGAGGACGGTGTAGAACCGTTTAATCCAGTATGATCAAAATAGTTGTTGTCAGCCATATCCTGACTATGAAGACGTGCAGCTGTTGCAGCCTGTGCTGACCATTTAAGAGCACTTAAATTGTTTCGAGCTCGAAAAGAATTCGTTAAGTCAAACACTTCTTTCTCCCATGCTGTTAATACGGATGAGGTCACACCATCAGTGGAAGCTCCTTTTGTTACAAGAATACCGTCAATCGTATTATCACCTAACATATCCATAAAGAATACCGATTTTACTCCGTCTTTTGTTACAGATAATGTTTTTTTCGTACTAAAGCTCTTATTAAAAGTACTATTAATTGAGGATACCGTAGAAGAAGTCGTTAAACCTTGATAACTAAAGTCTGTAGCATCGGTATACCAACCAACTACCTTATCATTCTCAACAGCAACCATTACAAACTTTTTGTAGTTATCATTATATACCATAAAGCTATACGTATATTCTGTTGCATCTGTACGTGCAGGGCTACCTAACTTACTTACCACACTTGATTTACTCTCTCCTAAGGAGATTGTAACACCACGCACCGACAATATAATGTCATCTGTCTGACTTGGTGCACTTGTTGGCACAGGCGTTGGTGCTTTTGTTGGTGTAGGTGTTGGTACCTTTGTCGGAGTTTTTGTTGGTGTAGGTGTTGGTGCCTTCGTTGGTGTCGACGTTGGAATAACTGTAATTACTGGAATTTTTGTAGGGGTCGGCATCTCCTCTGTATTTGGGACCTTAGTAGGTGTTGGTAATACTGAGTCAGGTTCCTTTGTTGGATACGTTTCTACCATTTCATCTGGCGTTTTTGTTGGTACTACCGATGTATCATCAGAATCTGATGGTGTTTCTATCATTGAATCACCAATCGTACCATTCTCTTGTTCTGGTACTTCATATGATTCGCTATGTTCCTGCGTCATAATCATATTATCGGATGGTGAGGATTCTATCGTATCAGAATTAATACTGTTTTCATCTTGATCATATTGATTTGATTGTTGTTCAATTTTTGATTCTATCTCTTCAACAAGATTATCCTGTGTAATCTCATTCTCACTTTCTGAAATAGTTGCAAGTTCTTCACTCGTTTGTTGATTAAATCCTGTTTCAGCTTTTTTAGAACCACAACCTGAAAAAAGACACGCAATCGTTACAGCAACGAGAAGTAATTTGTATTTCATGGGTGCTCCTATCTATGTTATAACTCTGTCTCATGTTTCTTGATGGATGAGTTTTCATAGCTGCGCATGCTACTACTTTATCCACCATAATATCTCTACTATCGACAATAGGATTATGGTTAGTATAAATGATTTCGTGTTAAGTTACAATGCTTTCCACCAATCCCCTATTATATTAACCATTAAGCACCAATTTATCTTCCAAATGTTTCCGTTAACTCTTTTATCTTTTCACATAATTCTAAACTAAATTCCCCATTTTTCATCCTCCATTTCCAGTTTTGTCCAACAGTGGAAGGAGTATTTATTCTTGCTTCACTACCCAAACATAAGTAATCCTGAATCGGTATGATACATAAGTTAGCGACACTTCTCATTGCTAACCGAATGAATTTCCAAGGAATCTCTTTCTCTGGCACATCACCAATATCTACATATGCATCTGCGAATTTCTTATCCTCATAAGACAATTTTTGATACCAGCCAAGCAGTGTATCATTATCATGGGTTCCAGGATAAACAATACAATTTTTCACGTGATTGTGAGGTAAATAAGAACTCTCTTCACCTGCGTTAAATGCAAACTGTAATATTTTCATTCCAGGAAAACCAGTACGCTTTACTAATTCAATCACGCTAGGTGTCAAGAATCCTAGATCTTCTGCAATAATATCAAGTTTTCCAAGTTTACGTAATAAAGCTTCAAATATGTCATACCCTGGACCCTTAACCCAGTTTCCATGCTCTGCTGTTTTATGATCATATGGAATTGAGTAGAATTCATCAAATCCTCGAAAATGGTCCACTCTAACGACATCGTATAATTGAAAATTATGAGCAATTCGTTTCGTCCACCAGTCATAATCTGTGGTTTTGTGATATTCCCAATTGTAAAGTGGATTTCCCCATAGTTGTCCAGTACAAGAAAATGCATCTGGTGGACAACCCGCAACTGCAATCGGCAATCCTTCCTTAGTAAATTGAAAAAGTTCTTTATTTCCCCAGCTATCGGCACTATCAAAAGCAACATAAATAGGAATATCTCCTATAATCTTGATTCCCTGCTCATTAGCATAAGCTTTTAATTTCTTCCATTGTGTTGAAAATTGAAATTGTAAAAAGCAATAGAACTGAATATCTTCTTCACATTCCTTCCGATATTGAGCTACTGCTTCTGGATTTTTACACTTAATCGAATCTTCCCATCGAGTCCAACTTATCCCACCATGATAATCCTTAATTGCCATATAAAGTGCATAATTATCTAACCATTCATGCTCCTCATAAAGATATCTTTGATACCATTCATTCTGACAATCAAATCGTTGAAATGCTTGTCTTAATATCTTGTATCTCGTAAGACTTAATTTATCATAATCAATATAACTGTTCTCCTCTTCCGAGAAACATGATTCACACTCTTTTTCAGTCAACAAGCCTTGTGTGATTAAATCCTCCAAATCAATAAAATAAGGATTTCCTGCAAATGCAGAGAATGATTGATAGGGAGAATCCCCATAACTCGTTGGTCCAAGTGGTAGAATCTGCCAGTATTTTTGTTTTGCTAATTTTAATTGCTGAATAAATGTATATGCTTCTTTTGAAAAACATCCAATACCATACTTCGATGGCAAACTAGATATTGGCATTAATACGCCACTTTCTCTCATACTCAACCTCACATATTATGTATTTGCTTCTTTCGTTATGTACGTAGTGCGCATCCTGCGGAGCCTTTTTATATCATAGGAAATAGGAATTTCCATGATTTAAAAAAAGTGTTTTGCATGCAAAACACTCTCGCTAAGCGTGGTCACGTAAGCGACATCTTTCTCGCGCTTGTGTGCATAATTGCGTTTTCTTTTGACACATTAACACTCATCATATGATAAAATTGATTTCTACAATCGCATTTTCATCACATGATGAGTATTTTTATTAGTCTCTTCTTCCCATAATACGAACTAATCTAAGGAATAAATTAATAAAGTCTAGATATAACTGCATACCAGTAAATAATGCAATTCGGTTCGTTTCTGATGCTCCATAAGTAGCTGCTTGTTGTTTCATACGATACATATCAAATGCAGTCAGTCCTATGAAAATGGCTACTACAACATAATCCATTAACAAATCAATACCTGCGCTATGGAAGAAGAAAAGATTTGCTAACGTAACAATAATTGCACCGAATAAAGCCATTGTACAAATCGAACCTAGCGTACTCAAATCACGTTTCGTAAAATATCCATAGGCCGAAATTGCACCAAATAATATTGTTGTTAAAAGAAATGCTTCTTGAACTTGGCCAATATCGTATACGACAAAAATAATGGATAATGTAATTCCATTGAGTATTGTATATGCAACATATAAACCAAGTGCTAATCCTAAGACATTTTTGTTAATTGCAAAGCTACACCCTAAAACTACTACTAACTCCATAACACAGATTATAATGAACGTAGGTCTTGATGAAAAGATACGTTCCATAAGAGCTACATTATTAGCAGTTAAGAAAGCAGTTATTGTAGTTACAATTAATCCCAAAAATACAACAAGAAATGATCTTGAAGCAATTTGTGAAACTACATCTTGTTGAACCCGATTATAATCATTTGCAACCACATATGGATCTTGTTTCCAATTTTGATTCATATTTTGATTCATATTCCCTCCTTCTACCTATTCTTAAACTTAATTCATATACCAGAACTGCTAATTAATTATAATGTCCAGTATGTATAAAATCTAAGATTCAGCACACATATTATAACATAATTTGTTACTTATGCAAACCATTTTCATCTTCTCTTCTACTGCTAATATTACTATTCATACTTGGAATGATAACAACTCTAAGTGTAAAACATCTTATTAAATTTACTGTCCTAGTAAAGGAGTTTCTATTATAATAGCACACAATTATCTTTTGGGATTTGAGCAAAGAATAGTAATATATGTAGAGTGAAATAGATTAATAGTCTTGCATTTAAGGAACGTTAAAACAGTCAGAGTAAGGAATTAGCAAGAGCTATTTTGATTCTTTACTCTGACTGTTTCATAAAAATGTACTAAAAACTCAGATTTTAATGCTTAGAGCGATGTCTTAACCGCATATTTCAATCTTATTCCCCAATGATATTAATCTCCTCACAAATGGACATAATACTATTAGAATGATAATCAATATGTTTTCAATGGAGAAAAATTATGTCTTCTTATGTATCACCTAATTTACGTACTAAATTTGAAACACTATCAATCGACCTAAAAAACACTATTTTAGAGCGAGATGTTCAACTCAACAATCTGAATGACTTAATTAAGGTTCTAGAAGAAATTGTAGATGAAGCACCGAGCGTTAACCATATCTACAAGCATTCAGATACCTTTACTTAAAAAAGGATATTCTTAAATCTACCCAGCATTGTTTGAAATAGAGTCAGAAGTAGTGGCTCTATTATCAACATTAAGACGGTTGACATTATTACATCCAATAATTGTTACCAGTACTACGATTCCTAATATTTGCATTGCACACCAGCATTAGAATACCTCGTATCACATTGATTGCAGACTACATCATATTCAAAGTAATCCAAGTTCTTCTCCAATATAGTGAAAAGTGGTGACATATCGGATGGACAACAAAGCCTATTCTTATTGAGTACTAGTAGCTTGTCTGACTTATTGACTAAGCTAACATCACGAAAGTTTATATACATACTTCCGTGTCCTCCACACTTACACTGATAATTAAGCTTAAAACTATCATATGTCACATAGCACAAGTATCCGATATTCTTACCACAATTCTCACAATAAATCCAACCACCATATGTATTAGCAAGTCTTGTTTGAAAAAGTTGTTTTGTTAAAGGAATTCTACTCATACGATACCTCTGCCATAATTGATTTCATGTAATCCGATGTTAGCAACTTGTTTAGAAAATGTTTCGTCTCATTAGGTGCACCATACTTTGGCATATTGCCAAAAATCAAAGAAAGCTCATCCAGTTCTTCCATCGCATGTGTAAATTCATCTTTATCGATTTGCTCTAATTTACTATATTCGAGGTCCTGAGGATTTAATCGATGTGTCATAATGGCAAAACCCAATCGCTTTTGACAACTACATTTCCCAGATTTAGATAACCCACAGTACTCACCCAAGAAGTCTGCCACTTTTTTTCGAATTCGAGACAATCTTTGACGATATGCCTCAGGTGTAATTCCAAATAAGTCTGCACATATTTTGGAATCCACTCTAAACATTAAGCTCAGTACATAGATACAACGACTTTCTGGATCAAGACATTGTAGCATCACATTGGTACAGGCTTGTTTTAACTCGTCTGCCAGTATCCTTTCATCTACATTTTGGAGTAATTCTGGATTGTTTGGTATAAATCCCTCATCAATGTCCTTAGCATAAAATTCAAAGCTCAAAGGTCTTTGGGCAAACATCGACTTTTTATAGTTAATTAAAAAATTAGTTGCTATACGATACACCCATGTAAAAAAAGCACTTTCCTTTCGAAAGGAAGATAATTGAGTAATGATCTTGATTATAATTTCCTGCGTCGCATCCTGTGCATCATGAGGACTTCCTACCATACGAAGTGATAGATTATAAATCATATCTTCTACGCTTACAATAAGTTGTTCCAGTGCAGCTTTATTTCCTTCCAGTGCTTTATCAATTAATTCAAAAGTCTGATCTTGCATAAAAATTCCTCCTTAGATTGTTTTTCAATATATTAGACAATACAACATTGGTAGTTGTGACAATTAGTAATATAAAATTTACTGATGTTCTCCTATGATTTATTGTCATTTTACATTTTATTACACTCTTAGTCAATTTTTTCACCAAAAGGATTAAGAAAAAAAGGATTCGAGGACAGCAATCCTCAAACCCTTGTATATTCATCATATTCATGAACAGCTCGTAGGGGAATCGAACCCCTGTTTTCGCCGTGAGAGGGCGACGTCTTAACCGCTTGACCAACGAGCCTTATTTGGTACTTCCCTATGATACTATATAACATTAAAAAAGGGAAGTACTTTTTTTAGATACCGTACTTGTAATTTTTACCATGTATGATGTAGTGGTAGTTTCTTATCAATAAAACTCTCTATATATGCCACCATGATGACTACCTACAGTCGCTAACGTTGCAATTAAAACAACGATTACTATAAATAGTCCTATCGACATAAGGATTAAATAAGACCTAGCGAAATTTTTTAAATTATGATTTTTAGTTTCACCAAAACTATAGATAAGCATGAGAATAAATCCTGCAATTGGTAATCCAAATAAAAACATATATCCAATATATCCCCATGTACTGATTGGCATGTATTCCTCAGGAATATTATTCACAATACTTATGTCTTGATTTTGGTAATTATACTGATACTGATTCGAATATGCATTAGAGTATTGATAACCGCTAGAATTCTGATAACTATTCTGATTTTGATATGTATTTTGATTTTGATATGTATTTTGAGTCTGATATGTATTTTGATTCTGATATCCAGTCAAATTCGTATTTTCTAGCTGTTGACTAGATTTGGCAGAGTTCGAATTTGTATCCTGCTTACTTGCATTCTTCTCAATACTGACCGTTTTTTGTTCTTCAACTGGTTGTTCCCCATTAATTTGACTTGTTGCAACTACTTCCTTATTCGGATTTTTTTTCATAGGCTCACTACAATTGACACAAAAATTATTTTGGTCTTGATTATATGTACCACATTTTCTACAATACATAACTTCTCCTCTCAATATTAATATCAAATTGTACTTTTATAACATAATTATAGTATAGATGATATAGAATGTCACTGAATAATTTATATAATCTAGTTATATCAATATTTTTTCATCATGATTAAAAGTATTCATAGCAACTCTTTCTAGGGGACGTGCACGGCAAAAATTGCCGTGCTAAAAAACAACATATCGCCCAGATATTTCAAATATTAATAACCTCTTCTTATACTAAGAAATCCATTAAAGAAATCTGATTCGTCATCGGTAAATCTCCCATCAACCCTAAATCAGCCATTAATTCAACAACCGTTCCACTGACTTTACAACGAGTCTTAAAATCATCTCTTGATAAGAATTTACCATCCTTTACAGCTTCTACGACCTGATCTGCTGCTTTATCACCAAGACCATCGATCGTTGAAAGCGATGGCATTAGTTTATCGCCGATAATCTGAAAATGATGTGCTTTTGCAGTATAGATATCGATTGGGACAAAATTAAAGCCACGGGCATACATCTCCTGTACAACCTTCATATCTTTATAAATGTCCTCTTCCTTCTTCGTTAACTTTTGAGCATTGTCATTGGAAGCCATTCGACGCTTATATTCACTCATATGATATTCGAGTCGCTCTTTTCCAAGACACATTAACTCATAATTGAAGGCAGAGGCACGGATACTAAAGTAGGCGGCATAATAAGCTAATGGATAGTATACTTTAAAGTATGCAATTCGAAATGCCATCATAACATAGGCAACTGCATGAGCCTTTGGGAACATATACTTAATACGTTTACAAGACCAGATGTACCAGTCAGGTACGTCATTTGCAAGCATCTCATCTTCCATCTCTTGCGAGAGACCTTTTCCTTTACGGACACTTTCCATAATCTTAAATGCATGTCCATTTTCAACACCTTTTTGAATTAAATAGGTCATAATATCATCTCGAGTACAGATTGCTGTCGAAAGGGTGCATTTCCCCTCAGCTATCAACGTTTGTGTATTATTTAGCCATACATCAGTACCATGAGAGAGACCAGAAATACGAACCATGTCGGAAAAACTTTTCGGCTTTGTATCACGAAGCATCTGCATAACGAAGTCCGTACCAAGCTCAGGTAATCCAAGACTACCAAGGTCACAACCACCGATATCAGCTGGAGTAATGCCTAATGCTTGCGTCGATTCAAACAAGGAGATCACCTTCTTATCATCCATTGGAATCCCCTTGGCGTCTACTCCCGTCAAATCTTCAAGCATACGAATCATCGTTGGATCATCGTGTCCTAGGATATCAAGTTTAAGTAAGTTATGATCGATGGAGTGGTAGTCAAAATGAGTTGTTACCGTTTTTGTCGTCATATCGTTCGCCGGATGTTGAACTGGTGTAAAGGAATAGATTTCCTGACCGAGTGGTAATACAATTATTCCGCCCGGATGCTGTCCTGTTGTACGGCGTACGCCAACACAGCCATTTGCCAAGCGGTTTACTTCCGCACTCCGCTTATGCTCGTCATGTTCTTCATAATATTTTAAAACATATCCAAATGCTGTTTTATCCGCCAACGTACCAATGGTACCAGCGCGATAAGTCTGCCCTGCACCGAATATTACTTCGGTGTATTCATGTGCCTTACTCTGATACTCTCCCGAGAAATTAAGATCGATATCTGGCTCTTTATCACCATTAAATCCAAGGAATGTTTCGAATGGAATATTGTGACCATCCTTCATTAACTTCTTTCCACAAACGGGACAATCTTTATCTGGCATATCACAGCCAGAACTTGCAATGTATGCCTTTACTTCGTCCGATTCGAAATCAGAGTAATGACAATGAGCACAATAATAATGAGCTGGTAGTGGATTTACTTCTGTAATACCAGACATCGTCGCTGCAAATGAGGAACCTACCGAACCTCGAGATCCAACCAGATATCCATCCTCATTTGATTTCCACACAAGCTTTTGCGCAATAATATACATTACGGCAAAACCATTGCTAATAATTGATTTCAACTCATGTTCTAATCGGTCGGATACGATCTTAGGTAAATGCTCTCCATACATCGAATGTGCCTTTTCATAACAAATCGTTCGCAGTGTATTATCGGAATTTTCAATGACTGGCGCACATTTATCTGGACGAACTGGAGAAATCTTTTCAATCATATCACAAATTTTATTCGTGTTTGTAACAACAACTTCCATTGCTTTTTCTTTTCCAAGATACTTAAACTCTTCTAACATCTCTTCTGTCGTTCGAAGATAAAGTGGTGGTTGTGAATCCGCATCCGAGAATCCTTTTGCTGACATAATAATTCTTCGATAAATCTCATCCTCAGGATTTAAAAAATGCACATCACACGTTGCAACAACTAATTTATTATATTCTTCACCAAGTGCACATATTTTTTTATTAATATCGATTAAATCTTCCTCCGACTCAATATCATATCGATCACTTTCAATCATAAACTGATTGTTACCAAGAGGTTGAATCTCGTAATAATCGTAAAAGTTTGCAAGTCGTGCGATTTCAGAAGGACCTTCATGACGTAAAAACGCCTGATAAAGTTCACCTGCTTCACAAGCAGAGCCTACCAAGAGACCTTCTCGATATTTCATTAGTACCGACTTAGGGATACGAGGTCTTCTTGCAAAGTAGTCGATATGAGAATAGCTTACCATTCGATATAAATTTACACGTCCGATATCATTCTTACAAAGTAAAATGCAATGATAGGTTGGCATCTTTTTAATTGCTTCTGGTGTTGCCTTCTCTTCTTCATTAATTTTCGCTAACGTTTCTATTCCATTTTCTTTTAGCATCTGCATGAACTTCAGATAGATTTGTGCGGTACATTCTGCATCGTCTACCGCACGGTGGTGATTTTCAAGTGAGATATTCAATGCTTTCGCAACTGTATCTAACTTAAAGTTGTGTAACTCAGACATTAACGAACGAGCTAGGCCAACTGTATCAACGGAAGTAATATCAATCGTTAGTCCTAACTGCTCTGATTTTTTTGAGATAAATCCAACATCAAATGCTGCGTTATGTGCAACTAGATAACAGTCTTTACAAAACTCGATAAATTGAGGTAATATCTCTTCAATCGTCGGTGCTTCCATAACCATCTCATCAGTAATGGAAGTCAACTTTGTGATATGAAATGGAATTGGCACCTCTGGATTCACAAATTCTGAAAACCGGTCTACAATCTCACCATTTTGAATTTTGACTGCACCGATTTCGATGATCTTATTCGTAACCGAACTAAAGCCAGTAGTCTCTAAGTCAAATACAACACAAGAGTCTGAAACCATCTGACCTCTCTCATTCTGAACTGTATTTTTCATATCATCTACTAAATATGCTTCCATGCCGTAGATAATCTTAAATGCTTTTGCACGCGCCATCTTTTCTTCATCGTTAGCATAATCCTTCGGATTTAATGCATGATTTGCTTCTGGGAAGGATTGTACTACACCATGATCGGTAATTGCAATCGCTGGATGTCCCCACTCGAATGCAGTTTTAATCAATGTCTTTGCATCGATTACTGCATCCATATCGCTCATTACGGTATGTGCATGTAATTCGACACGCTTCAATTCTGATGTTTCTACTCTCTTTGTTAAAAAACTTGGAATCTTTTTCACACCAACAACCGAAGATATTGTAATTTCACGATCGAACTTATCGTAAAGGGCCATACCTTTTAATTTAACAAAGTTACCTGCCTTTAATGCTTTCTTTACATCGTCAATTTGCTCTTTCTTTACAAATAACTTAATTGCTATCGTATCAGAAAAGTCAGTTACTGTAAAACTGACCAAGAATTTATCATTACGAATTTCACGATCCTCGTAACTTTCAATCCGTCCTCGAATCACTACCTCACCGATTTCATCTTGTATCTCACTAATTGGGATGGATTCTCCATCGAATGGTCTACCATATACAATATCAGGATCATCTGGTAACTTTTTAGAAGCCGTGTACTTCTTCTCAAAGGAAGTTTTCTTATCTTCCTTCTTATCTTCCTTCTTTTCTTCCTTAATAACTGGTTTTTTCTCATTCTCTATATTACTTATCGTATCTTCCGGTGACATTATTTCCTTCGGAGGCTCTACTTCGTTTAAATGACGCATTTTCATCTTCTCACTGTAACGTATTGGCTCCTCACGATCTTCCTCGTCTTCATTGGTAAGTTCTCGCTCATAAAAATTAAATTCTACTTTCAAATCAAAGCCATAGCGCTCTCGAAAGATAGACTCAAGAAATCTTTGAATTTCTTTTCCTTTTGTATGATTTAAGAAAGTATTCTCAATACGAAGCACCATGGAATGGCCAGAAAACGTAAGATTAGCTGATCGCAAAATATTATAGTTCATAATACTTTCTTCCATCAATTCTTCGTAGATACTTTCTTGATGCATTTCCCAAAGGTTCTCTTCGGTATACTGAGCGGAAAGATCGTAACGTTCTACAATTACAACCTGATTCTTTCCAGAATTAAATAGTTGCTTTTGTAGTTGAAATTCCATGCTCTTTATCTGTTTTCTTGTTAACAAATGTGTACTCTCAATGTATACAAGTGTTTGACCAGTTTTTTTCGAGATTGTAACTTTAATAACTTTAATATCTCGAAAGATTTCATTTAATTCATCTACGACTGAAAGTGTATCGAACACTTCAAAAAACAACATATTTCCTCCTCCAACTATCACAATAGAATGTGATACGGTACCCTAGTAGTTGATTCTATTGAAAGCTATCTAGCTCTTTTTTTAATTCTTCCAGTAACATTTCTTCTGGGACGGTTCGAATAACCTCACCTTTTTTAATGATACATCCAACTCCTTTTCCACCAGCAACACCCAAATCAGCTTCCTTCGCTTCACCAGGTCCATTCACTGCACAACCCATAACAGCAACTTTAATATCTAAATCATAGGATTCAACAATTTTTTCTACTTCTTTTGCAAGCCCAATCAAATCAATCTGGGTTCTTCCACAAGTAGGACATGAAACAACCTCGATTCCTCCTTTACGAAGACCTAATGTCTTTAAGATCAGTTTTGCAGAACGAATCTCTTCAATTGGTTGATCTGTTAAAGATACACGGATGGTATCACCAATTCCCTGATTTAATATCAAACCTAATCCAATGGAAGACTTAATATTACCAGCAATAATAGAACCAGATTCTGTAATACCAACATGAAGTGGATAATTGGTTTGCTTTGCAATCAGCTCATGAGCTTTTACACTCATCATAACATCTGACGATTTTATACTAATCACAAGATTATCGTACCCTAGATTTTCTATCATACGAACCTTGTTTAATGCACTTTCAACGAGGCCTTCTGCTGTTACATGCCCATACTTTTCTACAAGATGCTTTTCAAGAGAACCTGAATTTACGCCAACACGGATTGGAATGTTTCTTTCTTTGGCAACATCCACGACTGCCTTTAATCGTTCATCATCCCCGATATTGCCAGGGTTAATACGAATCTTATCGGCACCACTCTCCATTGCTGCGATCGCCAAACGGTAATCGAAATGAATATCAGCAACCAATGGAATGTGAATCTGCTTCTTGATTTGTCTCAATGCCGCTGCCGCTTCCATCGTTGGGACTGCACAACGAATAATATCGCAACCTGCCTCTTCAAGCTCAAGTATCTGTGCAACCGTTGCTTCAACATTCTCAGTCTTCGTATTTGTCATCGATTGTATGAGAATTGGATTCCCACCACCGATTTCTCTATTTCCAATTGTTATTACCTTCGTTTTACTCCGATACATAATAAACTTCCTTTCTATACACAAAGATAAATCTATTTGTTATTATAGCCCAATTATTTATTTTTTTCTACTAGAAACTATAAACAACAAGAAGTTAAAAACCCGAAGAAACACAATAGTGCTACACCCAGTAATGGAGCATGATTGATAGTAATCATACCCCAGAACTGAACTGACCCCAAAAAGAGGCCCCCATTAATTACTTAATGGCAGACCTCTTATATGTACATTATTAAACTCCACAATATCCTTATTTTTCTGATTTGAAACATACCTATTTTAAAGATTCAGGTGGCACAGTACGTTTCTAGAGTTTCATTCGTTATTTTGCACATAAATAAACTTGCTTAAAATGTGATAACAAACATAATTCAGAAGCATACTGTTATGAAGTCGTCGGTACTTTGGGCCTGTATTATAGGCCCTTACGTACCGTTACGAACTTCATTCAAGCGAAAGCGTGTTGCGGATGAATATGTTTGTTATCACATGCTCATAACATTTCTTTGTGCAAAATAATGAACTTAAGGACATTTGGCACCTGATTCTTTAAAAGAATATATTTTTAAGATCATTAAAGAATATAAATACCATTAAAATCATTAATAGAATAAATCCAATGCCATGAACATAACCTTCCTTTTCACGACTGATTGGCTTACCACGGACTGCTTCAATGATCAAAAAGACGAGACGCCCACCATCGAGTGCTGGAATTGGAAGTAGGTTCATTACACCAAGGTTAGCACTTAATAGAATTGCCCACCCAAGTAATGTAAGAATAACATTTTTCATTCCTATTTCATCTTTTTCATCTACGACAGAGCCAAGTTCGTCTACAATACGTACAGGTCCACCAAGTTCATCCGTACCTACCTGGCCAGTAAATAACTTACCAAGACTTCGTACAGTTGCTTCAATCCAATAACGTACATTACTAAAACTATAACGAATTGTACTTAAGAAGTCTGTTTTCTCATATCCGACATTGTACCCGAAATCAAGGTCGTAAAGTTCTGTCATTCTTGGAGTTAGCTTTGCAGTCTTGATATTATCCTTATGTTTGTATTCAATTTCAATTTCTTCCCCTTGTAATGGGTAATCCTCTAAGTATTCTGATAATGTATAATCTGCGGTAAGTGCGACTCCATTTATTTTTGTAATCGTATCACCTGCTTCTACACCAGCATCTGCCATGGCAGAATTCGGCGTAACAGTATTTACTTCAGAACTACCTGGATAATAATGAAAACCAAGCATATACTTTTTCACATAGGATGGAGTATAGGTGGTAGTCATCGATTCACCGTCTCTTGTGAACTTAATCGTAAATGGCTCCGTAGAGATACCTATCATATCTGTATACAAAACAATATCTCGTGAAAACTTGACACTCTTACCATCAATCTCTGTAATAATATCTCCAACCTGTAATCCAGCTGCTTTCGCATTACTTCCTTCTGGCACAACCATAATTTCTGCTCGATCATAACCTGCAATTCCAACAACAATTAAAGAAAGTAAAAAGGCTAAGACAAAATTGAAAAAAGGTCCAGCAAAAATAGTTGAAATTCTCGCCCAAACATTTTTATTATTAAATGCTCCTTCATCTAAGCTTTCCGGATCATCTTCTCCCATCGCACAGGAACCACCGATTGGAAATAGCTTTAATGAATATCTTGTTCCACGCTTCACAAAGCTAAATAATCTCGGTCCCATTCCGATTGAAAACTCAGATACTGTAATTCCATTCTTCTTCGCCAATAAGAAATGACCAAGCTCGTGGATCATTACAATTAGACCGAATATTAATAATGCTATTACAATCTTCATATCAAATTAGTTCCTTTCTCGAATCTTATCGAACATGCTTTGCACATTCGCGTTCTATTATATCATATGTTTCCTGTTCTATATTAAGAATTTGAGATACGTTAGGATTCTGAACCAAAGTATGAGAATCTATCGCATATCGAATCAAATCCGTAATGTCCAAATACGAGATTTCTCGGTTTAGAAATTTAGCAACTGCACGTTCATTCGCTGCATTATAAACCGTTGGTAGACTATGACCAACTTTCATAACCTCATAGGCCATTGCTAACCCTGGATAATTAATGAAATCTGGTTTCTCAAACGTAATAGAGCCAAGTTCAAAAAAGTTGACACGCTTACCAGGTAAATATCTTCTAGCATTTGGGTAAAAAATCGCGTACTGAATTGGTAGCTTCATATCAGGAGTTCCCATCTGTGCAATAATTCCACCATCGGTATACTCGACAGCGGAATGAATAATACTCTGAGGATGGACAACAACTTCAATTTGATCCACCGAAACATCAAACAACCAGCGTGCTTCGATTACTTCAAGCCCCTTATTGACCATTGTCGCGGAATCAATTGTTATCTTACGTCCCATCGACCAATTCGGATGCTTTAGGGCATCTTCTACCTGAACGTTCTTAAATTCTTCTCGTTTTCTACCGCGAAATGGCCCACCAGAAGCAGTTAAAATAATTTTAGAAATTTCGGAATTATGACTACCCTGAAGTGCTTGAAAAATTGCAGAATGCTCAGAATCGACAGGCAATAATGAAACCTGATACTCTTTTACTAATGGCATAATAATATGTCCAGCTGTAACCAAAGTTTCTTTGTTAGCAAACGCAATGTCTTTTCTAGCCTTAATTGCTTCCATTACTGGTAAAATACCAATCATTCCAACGACTGCACTTACTACTAATGATGCACTTGGAATCGTTGCACACTCAATTAGCCCCTCCATACAAGAAACGACTTTAATGTTTGTATCTGCCAATTTTACTGATAACTCTTTAGCGTGAGTTTCGTCATAAACACAAACAATCTCTGGTTGAAATTCTCTTGCTTGTGCCTCCAACAACGAAATATTTTGTAAAGCAGCTAAGGCTGCAACTTTAAGATCTTTGTTTTCTCGAACCACTTCTAACGTCTGAGTCCCAATGGATCCTGTAGAACCCAATATCGATATTGTCTTCATGCTGTCTCCTAAATCTATTCAACGAAAAAAGTATTCTCAATCAACTCTTCTCGCCAAGAGTAAAATAAGTCGTAAACCGCCTTATTTTATATTTAATAAGTTATAAAATAGTTGCCAAATAAAATACAATTGGTGCAGTAAAGATAAGACTGTCAAAACGGTCTAAAATTCCACCATGACCAGGTATTAAGTTACCATAGTCTTTAATCTCATGATTTCTCTTAATTGCAGATGCTGCTAAATCACCAATCTGTGATATAACCGCTGAACATCCACCTATAATAGCAAAACTTAACTGAGGATTTGCAAAGCCTTCGATGTACTGATTTAAGAAAGTAGCGTAGAGAAAACCTAGTAAAGCTGCTCCTAAAATCCCACCAAACAAGCCTTCAATTGATTTCTTTGGACTTAAAATCGGTGCCATCTTATGTTTTCCAATTTTTCTTCCAACAAGATAAGCACATGTATCTGACCCCCAGGAACCAATAAAAGCTAGCCAAACGATAAAAGCTCCACCCTCCATAATTCGGATTTGATAGATGAAGGAGAGCATAATCACTACATAGAACAATCCGAAAAAGGTTAGCGTTGCATGTTCTGTATTGTATTTTGGAAATGTAAATACATAAACAGCCATAACTACAAGTAAAAATCCAACACAATACGGAAAAATAAATTCTTTTAAGTTAAAATAGATCAATGCATAATAGCCAGCACATGCTATATAACCTGCGATTGCAAATAAACTCTTTTGCATATTAAGAACACGGTATAATTCCATTAATCCAATGAACGAAATCCCTAACAAAGTAAAGAATAGTACTTCTCTACCAATCACCATAGCTGCTATCGTGATGCACATTAAAATGACGGAACTACGAAAACGTATCCAAAATGACGTATCTTTCATCAGACTCCTCCAAATCTTCGCTCTCTTCCATTATAGTAATCTATCGCTTTTTGAAGTTCTTTTTTATTAAAATCCGGCCACAGTATATCAGTGAAATAAAATTCTGTATACGCAAGCTGCCAAGGTAAAAAATTAGATAATCGATATTCCCCACTCGTACGAATTAGTAAATCAGGATCTGGAATTGTTGCTGTATCAAGATTCGCTGTAATTAGTTGCTCCGTAATATCTTCTGCTTTCAACGTACCATTTTCTACTTTTGTAGCTATTTTTTTGATTGCACGAGTAATTTCATCACGCCCACCATAATTAAGAGCTACCTGAAAATTCAATCCAGTATTATCTTTTGATATTTCCTCAAGTTCTATGATACTTTTTTGTAATTGTTCTTCCAGTCGTGTGATATCACCAATGATACGAACCCTCATATTATTTTTCTTACTTTTTTTGATACAATCCCTCATAAAATCATGCAATAACTCCATAAGTTTATCAACTTCTTCTTTGGGACGAGACCAATTTTCTGTAGAAAAAGCATATACGGTCATGTACTTTACACCCATATCAAATGCTGCTTTACCAATTTTTTCAACAACCTGACTCCCTTTTGAATGTCCATAATTGCGAGGCATGTGCATCTTTTTTGCCCAACGCCCATTCCCATCCATAATAATTGCTATATGTTGTGGAACCTTATATTCCTTAACTTCCATACCGATGACCTTTCTAACGCTAATGAGGGTGTTGCGAAATTCATACGAAACATTCGTTGAATTTTCAACACCCTCTGATGTTTTATACTGTTAAGATTTCTTTGGACTTCGCTTCCATAGCCTTATCAACTTCAACTACAAACTTGTCTGTAACTTTTTGAATCTCATCTTCGATTTGTTTTTGTTCATCCTCAGAGATTTCATTTGCTTTTGCTGATTTCTTGATTGCATCATTTGCATCACGACGAATGTTACGAATTGCAACTTTTGCATTCTCAGCTTTCTTCTTAACATCCTTCACAAGATCCTTACGTCTTTCCTCAGTCAACTCAGGGAAAACCAAACGAATCACTTTACCATCATTACTTGGTGTTAAACCTAAATCAGAAGTTAAAATCGCTTTTTCAATGTCTTTAATTAATTTAGATTCCCAAGGCTGAATCTGGATGATTCTTGCTTCTGGAACACTAATATTTGCTACTTGTTGAAGGGGACTTGGTGTTCCATAATAATCAACCTTTAATTTATCCAAAAGATGTGGATTTGCACGTCCAGCGCGAATACCTGTGTACTCATCTTTTAGTGTATCAAGGGATTTTTGCATCTTAACCTCAAAAGGTTTTACTCTTTCATTCATAACATTACCTCCAAAATTTCAATTACGGTGTGACAATCGTACCTGTACAGGCACCCTTCACATTATTTACAATGCTGTTCTCCTCATTTAACGAGAATACTAAACAAGGTTTTTTATTCTCCATGCACATAACAGTTGCTGTTAAATCCATGATTGCCAGTTTTTTGTCAAGTAATACCTGATATGATACAGAATCATACTTAATTGCATCTGGATTCTTCTTAGGGTCACTGTCATAAACCCCATCTACTGCTCGCGCCATTAAGATAACATCCGTATCTAATTCAATTGCTCGCAACGCAGTTGCTGTATCAGTTGAAAAATAAGGATGACCAGTACCAGCAGCTAAGAAAATTACTTTTCCCTGCTTTAAGCATTCCACTGCCTTATCCTTACTGAATAGCTCTGTCATGCTTCCACAAGCAAATGGTGTGAAAATGGCTGTTTCCATTCCAACAAAACGAAAGATTTCTGATACATAAATGCAATTCATAACGGTAGCTAACATACCAATCTGATCTGCTTTTGTACGGTCAATCGTTTCCGAGGTTCTACCTCTCCAGAAGTTACCACCACCAATCACAATGGCTACTTCAATTCCGTCATCAACTAAGGATTTCACTTGCTTACCCACTTCAATACAAGTAGCCTCATCAAACCCAGTCTTTTTGTCGCCTGCCAATGCTTCACCACTTAATTTAAGTAATACCCTATTATAGGTTTTCATTCTTCACTACCTCACACCTTTTTTTGTCCCAAAAATTCTACCACACTTTTCTCGTAATTTCTACTCAAAAATATTATTAATGTCAACATCGGAATAACTTAGGGAACAGAAACCTTCTACAACAGCACCATTGTTCATCTGAACTGACTTTGCTTTGATGTTTCCTTTGATAATAGCAGTAGAATCGATAACCACTGGACCACTAACATCAATCTCACCCTTTACAGCGCCTGCGATAACACCTGAAGTAGCTGTGATATCACCAATAACAACTGTTCCGACTCCAACTTTTACACTTCCTTCACTACTAATACTACCTTCCAAACGCTCCGTATTAACATATACTTCGCTAGCCATAGAATTACCAATTACTTTTCCACTGATCGATAGTTTACCAAGACACTCAATATCTCCATTAATTGTTCCCATAACATCCAAAGAACAATCTGAGATGATACTACCGTTAATCGTTGTCCCTCTTGTAATCACAGTTACCGCTTCTTTATCCTCTTGAGTCAATTCAGGGTTAACCTCACGCGTTTTTTCTTCTTCTACATGTTCAGTCTTTTCTGTCTTTTCCTCATCCTTTAATAACGTATCCAAGATTTCGGAATCTACTGCATTTTCATCATAATCAACCATAGTATTCTCCACCTTTTCCTCTACTTTTTTTACATTCATTTCATTGCTTTGTGTTCCCGATTCCATCGCTTCCTGCTTGTTATCCAGTTCCTTCGAAATAGCTTCTTGTTCTGAGTTTGTCTCTTTTAATGAAGCAGATTCATCTTCTAAATCCGAGTCTTCTAATGTACTAGCTTCTACATCTGAGTTTAACTCCTCTGGTGAACCAATCTCGTCATCCTCTGTTAACAATTGTTCAGCGGCAGCTAAAATATCTTTATACATGTTCTCATCGATAAAGTCTTCTGTTTCGCTTTTTTTCGCACCCTGCTTATCTTCTTTCATTCCTTCTAAAGTATCAGTGTCTACTATCTTGGGTGTTTCATCATTAGTTTTGTTCGTATCTTGCTTCATATCTTTAAAAAAGCCCATTGAGCTACCCTCCTGTAACTTTTTCTTACGAATTATCTTTTACCCGTTACCTTTTACCCATTACATTATGTATCCATTATTATTGAATTAACAGCTAATTACATATACATTTATGATAAAGTAATTTATATGATTTGTAAAGATGTTTTTACGTTAAATTGTCCTTACTTATTGCTTAGAGTTCAAGAATTTAACAAGGAGAAACTCACGCTATGAGTTTCTCCTTGTTAAATTCTTTTTAGATTAAAAATCAACTAAATTTTATATCATCACTTTATTCTCTTTATTACATTTTATATTTTCATTTCAGAATTACTTAAGAGAAATTGCGTTCAAACATACTACTCTTTTCAACAAGTTCCTCTTTATTCTTTATACCTAACTGTTGTAAGGTTTCTTCTAATACTTCTGAATTCACAGGAATCTTTATTGCGGAATCATAAGCAACTTCATCCACTGCAATTCTTCCTTGTTCTGGATCAATATTTGCTTTTGGTCCACCAACACATCCACCAACACAACCCATGCCTTCGATGAAACTAGCTCTGTTTTCCCCACGCTCTAATTGTTCTAACATTGCTCGACATTCTTTTACACCACTGACATATTTTGAGTTGAATAATTTCCTTTTTTCCGGAAACATCTGATCTACAATATCGAAAACAGCTTGTGATACACCACCGCTGCGTCCATATAATCTACCACCAGTTGCTGCATAATCCACTGCTGGGATACCCTCTAATTGATCTGGCTCAATTTCAAGTGCTTCAAAAATGAGTTTTAACTCTTGAAAGGTCAATACATAGTCAATCGTTCCTTTTAAATCCTCCTCCCTTGCTTCCGCCTTTTTGGCAACACAAGGACCAATAAATACGACCTTTGCATCAGGAGTTAGATGCTTGACAACCCTTCCCATTGCAATCATTGGGGAAACGGATGGTGAAAAGTCTGGAATTAAGTCATTATAAACACGTTTTAACAAGGTAACCCAAACTGGACAACAACAAGAAGTAATCATAAAATCATCTTTTGTTTTCACATGATGGTTAAACTCCATTGCTTCTTTGTAGCTTAGAATATCAGCTGCCATGGCCACTTCAAGCATATCTGTAAAACCTACTCGAATCAAGGCCTCTCTTAATTGATCTAAAGTGACATCTTTCCCAAACTGGCCTGCAATTGCGGGTGCAACTATTGCCATTACGATATCTTCTTTGAGTAGACTAGCAAAAGGAAAAAACTGAGGTGTATCGATAAAGTTATGGTTTTCGCAAACAGTAATACATTGACCACAAGTTACACACTTATCGTCATCAATCCATTTTTCATTGGTAAGTGGATCTTTCATAATTGCGTCTAGTGGACAAACTGATTGACATTTTGCTTTTCCTTCCTCAACTGCACAATCTTCCTTGCAACTATTTATTTTTTCCATAATTTTTACTCTAACCTGATGATTTACAATCGATTGTACAATTGCTTGCATAAACATAAAATCATCTTCGATTTGTTCCTCCTCAACGCCACACAAAATCGACAATATTTGTCTAGCCTGATCCTTCGATTCAAATTCATGAGTCATAATATTCATAAATTCTTCCTCGAATTTATTAGAATAATAGGCATCAACTAATCTCTTATAAATATCCTTATATTGTTCTTTCATTTTTGCCTCCAGTATACAGTGATATTTAGTAGTTTTTACAAATATAAGAAACCTATACGAGATATGTTAAAATTTCTCTTGCATATAAGTTATTGTCATTTTTTCTGTATTCATTTATAATGTAATAAGGTTTTATTCGTTCATTTTGATAAATACATGTATGAAAGGATGGATATTAAATATGAAAAAGAGAAATCCGCTTTTAGAGTTTGTTGCAGGTATTGCACTTTTTGCGCTTGGTCTCTTTTGGTTTACCTCAAAAGTTACTGTAACTACTGGTTTTGGATTCCGATTTGGGACATTAAACATCACAGGTGGAGTAGTTGTTGTACCATTCTTAATTGGTGTAGTTTGGTGGTTTATTGATGTAAAGTCTATCGTTGCAAAAGTATTAACTGTCCTAGGTGTCTTAATCATTGTTGGTTCTGTTATCGTCAATACAAAATTTTACATGGCTCAAGAAAGCTTATTTAACTATCTACTCATGTTAGTTTTAATATGTGCTGGACTAGGCTTAATCGCTAGAGTTCTATTTAAAGGAAACAAAGATGAAAAGTAATTTTTTCTTTCTTCTTCGATGAAATGATGATAGAATAAATATATGATATACATAACACATATAAATATATTGATAACAATCATTAGGGGAGAGCGTACATGCCTGATTCATTGAACAAAAAAATAATTATCACTGGATTTGCCTTACTTTTATTTAGTATCGTAATAGCAATTATAAGTCAATCGCCGTTTTCCTATATCTGGGGTGGTTTTGGTTTATTTTTCGTAATTGCTGGGTGCTTTATTAAAGATGAGATTAAAAAGAAATAAAATGAGGAGACGGTTGCGAATCAATACCACAACTGTCTCCTCTAACTATTAAGAAAAGTTCACCAAACATTCTTTTATATAAGATCTAAGTTTCATTTATGTGTAAACTTTCAACTCTCGAATGTATATATTTCTCAACCTCATCTTTTGAAATTTCTAAAGGTAATGCTAATTCAGAATATAAGTTATCTTTCGCTATTTTAAGATAACGTTCGTCTGTAGCTGTAGTTTTCTTACCTTGAACTATACGCTCCTGCTTGCGAATATAAGAAGTCTTAATAATTCGAATCCATTCACGACATTGACATCTACGTAGTACTTCCTTATACTCTTCTTCTCTTAACTTGTCATTGCTAATCCAAACCTCATCTATGTTTGGAATGTCGTCAATTAGGCTGATAGCTTCTTCTTTTGTTATTACTTTACGCATAACAGTTTTTTCATTATCTACTGGTGAAAAAACTTTGCTTCCCTTTTGATAATATGGTCGTAATACATAATAAAGCCTATCCTTTTCTACCTCTGGCATATTAATTGTCGTTATATCCATAACTTCACATACCCCTGTTGCACCATAAACTATTAATTCACCTTTTTTAAACATCCTTTGCACCTTCCTTAATTTACCACATTAAGGGACTGTTTTGTTACAACAGCCCCTTAATGTGTCACAAGATATGTAGATAGCATTTTTATAACATTTTTCTACAAATGTTATATAAAATTTATGAAGGATGAATTAAGTACTTAGGATTATTTCTTAATGTCATTATTGCCACTTAATAACGTTTTTAATCAAAAAATATGCTGATATTATTATAATAACAAAAAATGATACTTTTGCTAACCATTATGGATACCATAGCCTCCATTCAGTTAACAAAAAATATCATCTTTTATACCATCATTTATTAATACGTGGCAAATTCCATTCAAAATAAGTTGCTAACATGCGGATTGAAAGTGTTAAAGCAATACCGACGAGCATTGCCATATTGGTTCCAATCCAATCATTTATGTAGTAATAAGCAGACGCACCTGCGATAGCCGCTACTGCATAAACCCTTTTTTGAAAAATTACAGGTACCTTTCCTGCAAGCATATCACGTAAAATGCCTCCACCAACTCCAGTTAACACACCAACAAAAATCGATAGAAAAGCTAGCTCTGAAAAGCCATTGCTTATTGCAGTATTAACTCCAGTTACCACAAAAACACCTAAACCTACAGAATCAAATACGTTAAGGCAATGATCCATCTGTTTTGAATAGCGATTGTTCTTTCCTTTTAGTAAATACATGAGCAAAAAGACAAGTATTGATGTCACAACAGCTACAATAACATAGATAGGATTCAAAAACATCATCGGAGGTAAATTATCAAGCAACACATCACGAATCATGCCACCACCTACGGCGGTTGTCATTCCTAACACAATAACACCAAACACATCCATATTTTTATCAATCGCAACAATTGCACCTGAGATTGCAAAGGCTATCGTTCCAATAATCTCAATTAGGTAAACAAAATTCGTCATATAAGTACATCCCTCTTAAGTTTTCATTTTATCACTTAATGTATTATAATATATGATTTATTTACTGTAAAGACGTTGCAATATCATTTACGTATCACATTAGGTTGTCATTTGCTAAATTGTTATAAGATTTGCTAAACTTATTACCGTTTCTTTCCATGAAAGAAAATTCCAAGTATTCCTGGTCCTGAATGTGAACCGCAAACCACACCAATATAATTTATAATTACCTTCTTTACTCCAACTTGCTCTTTTAACATTTCAGCAACTTGTTCTGCTTCATCCAGACAATCTCCATGCCCAATAAAGATAGGCAATTCTAAATCAGTGATGTTATCCTTTATCATATCTACTATAGATCGGATTGCTGCTCTTCTTCCTCTTGCTTTACCAATTGTATTCATAAGGCCACCATCATCTACTTGTAGTATTGGCTTTACTCCTAACATACTACCCAATATCGCTGAAGATGCTGAAATTCGCCCACCACGCTTTATATGAAATAAATCATCTACTGTAAGCAGATGACAAATATGCATTTTATTAGCTTCTGCAAAAGCTTGAACTTCTTCGATTGTGCAACCTTTCTTTTTCTCCATAGCACATAAGTATACTAAAAGTCCTTCGCCGAGTGATGCAGATAACGTGTCAACTGTTAAAATCTTTCGTTCTGGATATTTTTGCTTCAAATCTTTTATTGCCACACAACCAGCACTATAGGTACTACTCATAGGAGATGAAAAGCCTAAATATAGGATATCCTTACCAGAAACTAAGATTGGCTCCATAAGTTCTAAAAAATCATAGACATTCACTGCAGAAGTAGTTGGTAATTTCTTATTTCTCATACTTTCATAAAAATCTTGAAAACTCAATTCTCTTCCATCCAAATAGTTCTTATAACTTGTGCCATCAAGTATTACTGACAAAGAAACAACTAAAAGTCCCAACTCTTGAGCGATATCCGCTGGTAAATCGCATGTTGAATCCGTTAAAATGATATACTCGTTCATATTCTACTCCTTAATTATATTATTCAACTCTATATTATGTAGTATTAGTAACTATATTAAATCATAATTTTTACTTTGTAAAGTAGTTATTTCAAATTTTCCCAAATATTCTCAACATAGATTTCAAAAAAGAAAATATACTAAATCAATGCTTAGATTCTTAATAATATAGTTACATTGTAGGAGGTATCCCTTGCAAAAAAATAATTTAAAGAATAATCAATCTAGTACAAAAGATGGAATCAATTTTGATTATGATTACAATACAGAATATGGTGATGGTGATATACCTGATGTTGACAAAAACAGTTCTAAGGATATTATTCCAGATGAAGTACCAAGGCGTAATGGTCCTGGTGGAGAATAAAGCATTGTTTATTAGAACAAACCTGCCTAATAAGTCCACATATATTTTGTGGGCTTATTAATACTTATTAACTTTTATTGAGAGCTATTGATTAAGTGTTGCATTTTTTCCTCGTTCGCTTTAAAATTATACATTATAATAAAAATCAGTTAACATACAATAATACATAACATTGGAAGAACTAATTATCTATGCTTGTTAAGAGAAATGAGAAATACAATACTATATGACAGGAGAAATAAGTGAAGATACGAAAACATAAAATATGGCCATTGATTTTATTTGCAATTCTTAGCACATTTATAACTGTTTTATTAGGCACTGAATATATTGCTGCATTAACAATTGATAATTATCAAAAGGAGAATACTGACTATAAGAGGGAATTTGAAAATGTCACTTATCTCATTGAGAATGAGATTAATGACCTAGTTGATTCCTTACAATCTTATGCTCTTATCTTATCGAATGCATATACCAATCAAAACGACAAAGACATCTCTACATTAATTAATACAATGAAGCGTTCTAATTTATTCGGAGAATTAATGATCTTAACGGAAGAAAATGTACCCGAATCAATTACAGACGGTTTAATTTTGCGAACAAATAATTCACTCAGTATTTATTCATACATACCTTCTACTAATGGGTATTTATGTGGAGTAATCTTTAATGAGAAAGTTTCTCAGTACATAAAAGACTTAATCAAAAATGAAGATTCAGATATTTACATCTTAGATAAAGAGAAAAATGCTATTTTTTCGACAAAAGAAGGTGACTTTGCTTATAGTAGTATTGAACCAAAGGATTTTTACTCGGAAAATAACAATTATTATGGAATTAAGAATCAATTGTATAAATTAATTGATTCTGAAAAAGAGAACGATTCTTTGAATACTCAAAAAGAGACGCTATCATTGCCTGATTTATTTCGAAGTCTTAAAGAATACATATCGTTAAGTGAATCTGAAAGTTATATTTGGTATGAGATTCCGATAACAATTAACAATTTAGAATTTACGGTTTTAACTTCAAAAAAGGCAACTTTCACAGAAGAAACAATTATTACGTCAATGCAAGCAAGCTTAATCGTCGGTATTGTTATTGTTATTTGCTTTGTGCTATGGATTTTCTTTATCATTTATCAAGGATTATCAAACCGTCGATTATATAAAGTTGCATTTATCGATCCGGTTACAAGACATAATAATGCTGCAAAATTTGTTATGGAAACAAACAAAAAGTTACGTAAACATAAAAAATTATCTTACGCCTTAGTTTTACTTGATATTGATAATTTTAAGCTTATAAACGATATCTATGGGTATGAGAATGGTAACAGTGTTTTAAAAAATATCTGTGATTCCATACGTATGCAATTAAAGAAAAAAGAAACCTGCACTCGTTATACTTCAGATGAATTTATGATACTTTTAACTTATGAACAAGAAACTGAATTTAACGATAGACTACTTCAAATAAATCAGTATATTTTATCGCGAACCACGATTCCAAATTTAAAGCTTTCTTATGGTGCTTACTTTGTTCAGGATTACACACTCTCTGTCGAGCAGATGAGTATATATGCTGGTATGGCAAAAGATACAATCAAAGGGTTAAAGGAGCAATTTATAGGATATTTTAATGAATCGATTCGACTTGCAATGATTCGCGATAAAGAATTAGAAAATGCTTCCGAATTGGCTTTCGCCAACAAAGAATTTAAAGTGTATTTACAACCAAAATATAATGCAATAACGAACGAAATTGGTGGTGCTGAAGCTTTAGTTCGTTGGATTAGTCCAACACTTGGTTTTATTTCTCCTGGTGACTTTATTCCTCTTTTTGAAAAGAATCATATGATTATAACATTGGATAACTATATGTTAGAAGAGGTTTGTCGTCAACAACGTAAATGGATGGAGGAAGGGAAAAATTTAGTAACGATTTCTGTCAATATTTCTAGGATTCATCTTTCCTGTGGAAATTTGTTAGAGCATGTACTATCCATTGTCGATCGTTATGAGGTACCTCACCAATTTATTGAATTAGAGTTGACAGAAAGTGCATTTTTCGATGGGAAAGAACAGTTACTAAATATAGTATCAGAATTACAAGAAAACAACTTCCTCGTATCAATGGATGACTTTGGATCTGGTTATTCCTCCCTTAATTCATTAAAGGATTTACCGCTTGATGTAATAAAACTAGATGGTGAGTTTTTTAGAACAAGCAATAATATAGAACGAAGTGAAACCGTGATTCGAGATACGATAAACCTAGCAAAACATCTGCAAATGAAAATTGTAGCGGAAGGTGTAGAAACAAAAGAACAAGTAGATTTTCTAAATGGTATCGGATGCGACCTAATTCAGGGATTCTATTTCGCAAAGCCAATGCCAGTACGTGAATTTGAAGAAAAATATTACCAGTAAAACTAAATAAGACATTGAAAAGGTGCTGTCGCACTAGCTGAATATTGTATAAAAGAATGAAGTACGATGGTATTTTTCGGAGTGCCTTACAAGTCCCCACACACACTTTGTGGGGCTTGTGAGAGTAGCGCGCCGAAGAAAATATACCATCGTACTTCATTCATTATTCATCATACTGCCCTTAGTGCGACAGCACCCTTCATTTTTACAAAACTAACTAATTTTATTTATTTATGTGATACTTTTTGAACTAGAAGACTTTCCATAAACACCCTGATATTTTTTAGGTAGTAGTTCTGCAATTTTTTTCATAACATATTCAATGGTTGCCTCTTCGTATTCTTTTTTATCCTGTTCCTTATTTTTCTTTGGCAACTCAAACTGTTTACCTATGTTAATATGAATCTCTGCATGATGAAATGTTTCTCCACTCATATCCCCTTCTTGATTAATAGGCATCAATATTTCAGTTCCTGTTAATCCGATTGGAACAATCGGTGCCCCCGTCATTTCTGCAATCAATAGAATACCTTTTTTAGCTTCAATTAAGCTTCCAACTCTACTCCTCGTACCTTCTGGAAAGATGAGTAGGCTTTCTCCCTGCTTCACAAGTCTGATGATTCTCTTAATCCCTTCTTTATCAACGGTATTTGGTTCAATATTAGTCGTCTTAACCACTTGGATTCCTACACTAGTTACTGCATTGTTGGACAGTTTGACACCTGCTACGAATGTTGGGTCAATTTCTTTTAAAACTTTACCTAGAACCAATCCATCCGAATTGCTTAAATGATTGCATATAAAAATAGTTGGCTTTTTAATTTCCTTTAGATGTTCGCCACCTGTTATAGTAATTTTGGCATATTTCTTTAGATACTTATCTACTACTTTCTTTGATATATATTTTCTAAAACTTTTTGGAAAGATATTAATCATTTTTGCTGTTGTATTAGAAATCATATGATACTCCTCTCTGATATATCTTTATTATAACCTTAAGTGATACGCTTTGTAAGTATCTCAAATTATTCGCAACAAATGGTTTCTAAAAAAATTGATTGAATCTATTATATCATCTATTACTTCTCACTTATATCATATACCATACTCCTTATTCTACGCAACTCATAAAAAAGTGGAGTAATGTACAGCTGATCTTTTCAATCAGCAAATGCGACGAATCTTATATGATAAAATTTATTTTAAAAAGAAATGCACCAATTTATTATAATAATCTTTATATGGTTGATAGCGCATTGGAAGGTCAATCCATGTCTTTTTATCAACAATGCTCTTTTTATGACTGAATGTGTCAAAGCCTGCTTTTCCATGGTAAGATCCCATTCCACTTTCACCGACACCACCAAATCCCATTTGCTCAGTAGCAAGATGAATAATTGTATCATTCACACATCCACCACCGAATTGAATACGTTCTGTTATGAATTGAATATGTCTCTTATCTTCCGAAAACATATAGAGTGCCAATGGCTTTGGTCTGTTTTTCAAAATCTCGTAAACATCTTTAAATTTATCAAATGTTATGATCGGTAAAATAGGTCCGAAGATCTCTTCTTGCATCACTGCATCTTCAAAAGTAACATGATCCATAACCGTAGGTGCTATCTGTAAAGTTTCTTCCTTTGTTTCACCACCTGTAACAACCTTTTCATGATTGATTAAATTACATAGTCGAATAAAATGCTTTTGATTCACAATGTGTCCATAGTTTGGATTACTAAGTGGTTGTTCTCCTAGTTGCTGCTTGATTTGAATAATAATCTCTTTTACAAGCTTATCCTTAACTGATTTATCACAAAGAATGTAATCAGGTGCAACACAAGTCTGCCCACAGTTAATAATCTTTCCAAATACAATTCTTTTCGCTGCAAGAGGAATTTTCGCTGTACTGTCAACAATCACTGGACTCTTTCCGCCAAGCTCGAGTACGGTAGGAGTTAAATGTTCTGCAGTATGACGAAGTACTACCTTACCTACTGCCTCACTTCCTGTAAAAAATACAAAATCAAATTTCTTCTCTAAAAGGTGCGCATTTTCCTCTCTACCTCCCATTACAACCGTAATATACTCCTTTGGAAAACATTCGCTTATTAGTTGTTGTATTAATTTTGCTGTATTTGGTGAATACGCACTTGGCTTTACAATTGCTGTATTCCCTGCAGCCATAGCATCCACTAGAGGTCCTAACGTTAAGAGAAATGGATAATTCCAAGGGCTCATAATCAATACATTCCCATATGGGACAGGTTTGGTATAGCTATGGCCTGCAAACTGCGCAAGAGGAGTTCGAACGCGTTTTTGTTTTGCAAACTTTTTTGTGTGCTTTATCATATATGTTAACTCAGATAGAACCATACCTATCTCACACATATAGCTTTCATATTTACTTTTACCAAGATCAGCTTTCAGTGCTTTAGCAATATCTACTTCATGGTTTTCTATCGATACTTTTAATCTTTTTAACATATGAATACGAAATTCTACAGAAAACGTAGCACCAGACTGAAAGAATTTCTTTTGATTCTCAATTAACTTATCAATTTCAATGGCAGTCATAATTACTTCTCCAATCTCGTCTTCCTTTTTGGACGCCAAAAACACCCTAAAACGCAGTAATACGTTCTAGGGGTGTTTCAATCGTACTCTCAAGATATGAACATAAGGTATTACAGTTTATGCGAATATTTACTAATTATTCTATCACTGCAAAACTATAGTGTCAACCATACTTGCCTCAGGAAAGTTTCAATTTTTTCTTGAATAACTAATAGCTTGCAATACGCAAAATGCTCCCATCAATGGTTTTTACTGTAAATTCTAATCCGCCCCAAGGCTGTTCGACTAAATCTGAAAACTCTTTCCATCCACTTCGTTTTACATACTCATATGCTTGTCTAGCCTGATCTACAACAAAATAAGCAATGACACGCTTTGATGGATCTCCCAGTAATAAACTAAATCCTATGTAAGTCAATTTTTTTGCTTCTGTAATCTCATTCGGTATTGGAGCAATACCTGCAAATATGGCTTTTCCATCAGCATCCCTTGCATCAACTGTTCCGTACCAACCAAGAACATTTTCAAACCATTCTATGGTCCGGTCCATATCCTGTGTATAATAAACAGGACCATTTTCTAATACAACATAACCTCTTGTTTCATAATCTACTTTCATAAGCACCTCCATGATACTTGATACAATAGTAACCCTATAACCGCTATACCGTCAACCTAAAAAAGTTAGATATAGAGAGCACCTTTCTTTCTGAATCGCTGTTGATACTTCATTCAAGACAAGAAACATGCTCTCTTTTCATTTTTTACTGAGTGTATTTACTATTTCAATGCACTGTCTTTACACTAGCTCCATTCGTCTATCTTAACATAACGATTCGAATTAATTCTGATAATTGAAGTCTTGCTCGTCGAGATACGGAAAAGAAATCACATCGGATTGATTTGTGTTAACCTTACGAATATCAATTGCATTGATTCTACTATTCTCATATGTTTTATAGTAGTAGATGCCTTGAACTAAATCCATACAGGAACTATAGATTGTCATATCTTCGATTCCATCTTGTGTTTTAACTCCACCTCTGACCATCTTTACATAGTCAAGCATATTGAAAAACTGAGCGATTGCTTGCCCATCACTTTTTAGTTCTGGAGTATGTGCCCTGATATACGCAATGCGAACAAATCTTGAAACAGACGCGAAATCACCTGGTATCCCAAGCGTTCCACTTCCAATTCCCAAAGATTCAAGTTCCTTCTTACTCCACGTAGTCTTTTCATGATGTTCTGGCGCTAGATATAGATACTCATTTAAGTTCGTCAAATGCCAATCAAACGTAGGATTGTTCGTCATAACACCAACAGGATTATCATGAACTCGAATTCCTTCCTTTGTTCTTTCGACAACGATAGAAGCACCACTAGGATCCGCCACCATCCAATGCAAATACGGAATTGGTGTATCTGAGTTGATCGGTATTGCTACCATCTCTATCTTTTGAATGGCTGTTTTCACTTCCTCTACTGTTTGACAATTCGATAATATCCACTGAATAAAATCATATGGGGCTATATTTGTTTTACCTTCGTCTGGTTGTTCTAGAAATTGAGCATACCCTGCAAAATTTAAGCCTGCACAAGCCAATCCTTTTTCGTTCATTGCATCCGCAAATGTCGCATGATTGTCGATGATGGTACCAATACCAATGATCGTCTGTTGATTGGTAACTTGATTCGAAGTAACCTTGTCTTTATACTGATAACCAACTGGTATTACCATAACTCTTTGGTTAAATTGATAGGCTAAATCCATATTTCGTCCAAAAAAAACTTTTTTATCTAATGATGTTATAGAAAGCGCTGTACACATAGTAATAGTCTCCTTTGCAATACAAGTCTACTATATTATGCCCATTTTCTTGTTTCCTTTTTGGGTTAATGTTAACTTCTATAACATTCCAATTAAAAGTTTTGTTATGATGCAGTAATAGAAATTGGAATTACTCCCTTATGTTTTTGATGTTCATATTCAAAATCTATAATTTTTACTTCTACCGAAAAAGCTTTCTTCATATTCTTTTCATTTACAATATCAGATACATTACCAAATTGATAGTCACCACTATAGCTTAATAGTAATGCTTTATCTGCGATTTTAAGTGCATGTGCTGGATAATGTGTGTTTACAATTGATGCAATTCCTTGCTCTTTGGAAAGACGCTGAATTGTTTCTAACACAATGAGCTGATTTTTAAAGTCTAGGTTCGACTCTGGCTCATCAAATACTAACATCTCTGGTTTTGCACTTAAGGCACGTGCAATTAGAACCATCTGTAATTCTCCACCACTCATACAACTGCATTGCTTATTCGCTAAATGTGTAATTCCCACCTGCTCCATTGCTTGTTCTGCGATTTTGTAATCCTCTTTGGAGGGCTGCGTAAATAAACCTAATCTTGCAGAACGTCCCATGAGTACCATTTCTAGAGCAGTATAGGAAAGTGCAATTCCTTTCGATTGTGGCACATAAGCAATTCGACGCCAGATTTCTGACGTCTTCATCTGCGTTAAAGGTTTTCCATCAATTAAGGTTCTTCCGCTTTTCCAACGTTGTAGCCCCATCATACATTTCAGTAATGTTGTTTTTCCTACACCATTCGGCCCTAAAACAGTGAGAACTTCACTATCACCTAAGGAAAAAGAAACATCATTTAAGACCGTTCTTCCATCATAACCAAATGTTCCATCTTCTACAGAAAAAATCATAGTTTCGTACCTCCTGTTTTCTTTAATAGCAATACAAAGAATGGTGCTCCCACTAAAGCAGTTAAAATTGAAACAGGAATTTCTGCTGAAGTTGCAGCTCTTGCTATTGTATCAATGATAATCATAAAGGTAGCTCCGATACCAACACAAGCTGGGATAATTTTTCTATTATCACTTCCGTAAATCATTCGTGCTGTATGTGGAATCAATAATCCAACCCATCCAACTTGTCCACACATCGAGACACAGGAGGCAGTTACCATCGTAGAAGCTACCATAACTAAAATGCGTAACCATTTCACATTAATACCTAATGATCTTGCTTCGTCTTCCTGTAACGACAGAATGTTTAATCTCCAGCGAAGGCAAAACAATAAGACAATACCAATCAAGATAAACGGAATTCCTATAAGTAAGCTCTTAACCGTTGCTCTTGACATGCTTCCCATAAGCCAGTACGTAATTGCTGGTAAATCTTCTTCTGGGTCTGCTACGTATTTTACTAAGGATACGAATGCCTGAAAGATGGACGATACAACCATACCCGACAAAACTACCATAATAATACTACTTTTACCGTTCATTTTACTTACTAGATAAGTAATTAGTAAAGATAGTAAACCAAACGCCAATGCCATCAACTGAATTGCTATCAGATTGTCGGAAAGAAGCAATCCTAGTACAGCTCCAAAGGATGCTCCAGTAGCAACACCTAAAGTATCTGGTGTTGCTAACGGATTGCCAAACAACGATTGAAATGATGCACCAGCGACAGATAAACCAGCACCAACGAATAGTGCAAGTAAAACTCGTGGTAGTCGAACTTTAAATAGTACAGAGTACACCATGGCATCCACTTCTCGGCCTGTAACTGCTGTCCATAATGCGTCTAATGTTTCCATAAATGTGAGTTGATATCTTCCAATTCCTAAGCAAACAATCATTACCACAATCGGTGCAATTGCAAAAAAGATTGAAATAAATTTCACATATTTTTTCTTCATGAGTATTAAGCTCCTGCTGCTTCACGAGTTGGATTGAAAATCATCTCAATATTCTCATCAGTTAATTCTACCTGATAGAAGTTCATATAGTATTCTTTTATTTTTTCTTCTAAATTGATATCTTCAAATAATTCAGGATGATTTGTTTTTGCTAACCAAAGTAACATTAATGGTGTATCCGAAGAAGGTGCATACCAACGGTACATTCCTAATGGGCACTTATAAACTTCTTCATTCTGCACAGCACTTACAACACTCCAGTCATGACCTTCGATCGCATTATTTGTGAAATCCTCGGTAAGATATGGTACAAAGTTTGTGATAAAGATCTTATCTGGATTCCATTCATAGATTTGCTCCATATTAACTTCTAGGGCTGCTGCATCATTTTCCTCTGCCACGTTAATTGCACCAGAAGCATCTGCCCAATATTGTCCAAAGTGATTCTTTCCTGATGTTTGAATCGTACCATCACCATACTTGTAAAGGAATAACACTCTTGGTTTTTCTAAGGATTCACCAGCTTCTTCGATACGTGTCTGAACTAAATCATACACTTCACGCCCATATTCTACGATACCTTTTGCTCTATCATCTTTATCTAAAACTTCACCTAACAATGTTACCCATGCTTCAAATGTAGCTATGGAATCAGATCCCCAGGAAGATACAGAAAATGCGACTGCAGGAATTCCTGCTGCTTTATACTTTTCATATTCATCTGCATTTTCGCTACGATAAAATACGACATCTGGTCTCATTGCGATTAACTCTTCAATATTGATATCTCCACCAGTCATAAAATCTGTAGATATGTCATCAATGCCAGTGATTGTCTGAGCTAAAAGAGAATTTTTAGTTGAAGACATAGAAGAAGGACTCATACCAATAATTTTTTCTGCAGAACCTTCCAATAAGCAGTACACCGATGGTAACGGCGTTATCGAAGTAAACACAATACGGTTAATTTCTGCTGGGATCTCTACTTCATTGCCAGCATGATCAACAATAACACGTGTTTTGCTTTCTGTAGTTACATTTTCTTCCACTTTACTTTCAGTATTTGTATTTATTTCTGAATTTGCATTGTTTTGCGTGTCACTTGAACTTTTTCCACAACCAGTCAAGCAAGCAATTACCATTGTGGCTGCAAGTATACTACTTATAATTCTTTTTCTCATTGTTTTTTCACTTTCTATTTTATTCTTTTATTCCAAAGTACTTCTCTAAAATTTTATTCGTTACTTATTATAGACCTTAATTACTATTATGAACTTTGCTCAAGCGGTGATCCAACCACTCAGAAAACTTAGTTCCAATGATACGTTTGGTATCTTCCACACATACTTTACTAGATACTGCATATTGAGCATTAGCAAGGAAAACTGCTTTGCTATCCTCTGATAAAAGCTCCATTATGAATGGATCTGCAATAATCATCTTATAGCAGTCTTTATTGATTTCTTCTTTTATCAATCGCTCACTGGATAGATTCTTATCCTGTGGTAGCGCAAGTTTTGCTTCCTTACCAAATAAACACCCAACAGCAACTTTCCCTTCTCCATACTCTTTTTCTAGCGCAAGTCGAATGGAATTCGATGATACCTGCTCGCCGACAATGAGTATATCAGCTGTATCACATGCCTTAGTATTTAAAATACTAGATTGTTTCGTTTCTGCTACTTCCCTTACCTCTTCTAGATAAAGTTTTGTCATCTCATTACCAACTGGAAGGCCGCACACATATGGGATTCCATACGTAGATTCCATGTGCTGTGCAATTTTTAAACCTGCTTTCGACACTGCTAAATTAACCTGTGCACTAGAAGCTTTCTTTAAAGTTTCCATTGTGTAACCCATGGATAAACAAGCGGTAATCGTATAGCCTTCGTTTACAATTAATTCTTTTAAATCTTCTAGATTCTCTCCATTTGCAAAGTCCAATGGAGTAGCACCTACAATATTTACAGTTTTCGGTATCATCTCACTAGGAGGTGTGAACTTTTTTAGTAACGCAATGGTAGCCATAGCTACACCCTGGTCATAATAAGCGGTTCCAGTCGTATCAAATCCAAGACAAGGAATTCCTGTACGTTCTTCAAGCTCAGTTGCGATACCAACCATATCGCTTCCGATTACCATTGGAACTGGACTTCCGACTAATGCCATTAAATCTGGCTTAATATCTTTGGAAGCGTGAATCATCTTTTTAATTAACTTCTCATCGTCTCCAAGGATTGCATCAATTTCTCTTAAACCAGAACAGAAAATTCCTGATTTCGAACCATACCAACGTGGTTCGTCATAACCTGTGTAGTTTCCAGTACAACCAGATGCATCATGCATCGCAGTAACTGTATTTAAATCAAATAGAACAGAGGATACACCGGAATAATCCGCTGCGTAAGGAGATAAACAAATCGATAATACTGCCATACTACACCACCAATCCGTATTCGTGTATCATACTCTCGAGATCTACCTTCTGATCTAAGGCATGCTCTAATTTATTCATTAAGCATTCTAAGCCATGAAAACCATACATTGTTTCATCATTAAATAGGTCAACCACATAATCAGAACCTGCCAGATATGCACCGTCAACACCAATTGCAATACTGTTAGGCATCTTATTTTCCTGTAATACTGATTTATGATGCATTGGCTGTACAATTTCAACTTCTGGATGTTCTTTAGTCACCCATTCATAATGCATACGGTCAGAAGCGGAGCAATCTTGTGCCTGAACACGTGCTACATGAAATCCATATTCTAATAAAGCTTTTGCTAATTCAAATGGACGGTATACGGCAGAAGCATCTACGATAATTGGTGTATCTTTCACTACATCAAGTGCTCGCTTAATTGCCTCCTTCGCCTTAGCCTCATAAGACGTAAAATCAAAGGATGTTTTGTTATCTTCAAACATCTCGTCCATCTGCTCATACGTTTTCTTGATCTCCTCCAAACCGTATGCAACAGGAAGGAAACGAAATGGCATATCTATTTTTTCTTGCATAATTTCTGCTGCTTGACGTCCTGGTGGCGCAATCACTAAGTTCCAACTACTCTTAGCCATGTCCTGATATCCATCAAATGTTTCATAGTGAGTGATATGACGCAACTCTTTACATCCCTTACTCGCAAGGTAAGCATGAAGCTCGCTTTCCTCTGCAATTCCAGTGATATTACCAATACAGTTAACACCATGATCACGTTCTTCTCTTTTTTCTAACAAGCTATATATGTTATTCTGAACGGAAACAACAGGAGGTGTCTTAGAACCTTTGCTAATTGGATTCATATGACAGGAACGGAATTTAACATGTGGATATGTTTTTGCTAATGTTTCTTGTAATGCATCATGATCAGTTCCAATTAAATCATCCAAACAGCTTACAAAGATTAAGATTACCTTTGGCGTTACTGGTAAGGATTCTAGTAACTCCCCAACCGCTGGAACAATAAGATTATCATATCCGTTAATGATATCTGCTTGAGTAACATAAAGATAAGATAAGCGGTGTTTCAAATTCTGTTTTACTGCGCTAATGGAACCATGTCTACCACAAGCGAATGGGCAAACAAACAATTCTACGCTTTCAGGAACGAGCATTCCTGTTCTAACAATTCCTCTACTACCATTAGCAGGTGAGGAGTAATGTAGTGTGTCTTCAAACTTATACCCCAACGCTCACTACCTCCAATACTTTCTTCGCTAAATCTATATATTCTAATGCCATTTCACAATCTGGCATTGCTTCAATTACAGTCATTCCATCATTTTCTGCAATCTGTACCATAGGATTACGTGGCACAATCTTAATTACGTTTGTATCATTTTCTTGTGCTGCTTGTGCTACTAATTCAGCTTCATTTTCAACATTCTTTGAATTTTGGATAAATCCAGACAACCTAGCATAACCTCTCTTACCAAAATTCTGGATTGCATGAGAGATATTCGTAGCTGCAAACATCGACATCATCTCACCAGATGTAACAATAAATACGTGTTCTGCATAACCACCTCGAATTGGCATTGCAAAACCACCGCAAACAACATCTCCTAATACATCGTACAAAACAATATCAGGTTCATACACATCATAGGCACCTAGTTCTTCTAGCTTCTCAAATGCTGTGATAATTCCTCTACCCGCACAACCAATTCCTGGTGTTGGACCACCTGCTTCTACACATAGCACGCCATTGTAGCCCTGAAATACAATATCCTCAAGGCAAAGCGCATCACTGCCCTTTTCTTTTATCTGATCTAAAACAGTTGGAATTTTCTTTCCTCCCATTAGATTTTTTGTTGAATCTGATTTCGGATCACATCCAATTTGCATAACACGATATCCCATATTACTCAAAGCAGCGGATAAGTTCGATGTTGTTGTTGACTTACCAATTCCACCTTTTCCATAAATAGCAATCTTTAACACGTTTTCCTCCTTGGTCAAATCACTGGTTCTATTATAAATTCTTTTGAATTCGTCTTAACTTATTTTAGTTAGTCTTTACTAACTGTAGATATACTATCATGGATAATAATCAATGTCAACCACTTTTATTCAACTAAAATTCTTATCATTTTTCTTTCCTTCTTTCCTTCTTTCATAAATTAGTACTTTTTTTCTGCGCGATACTCAAATCGAATAACTAACAGTATAATTGCCAAAGTAAATATAAGATAACTCCATTGTTGCTGTATGGTAATTACATTTATCCCTTTTTTTAAGATTACCCCATATGGCTGATACAGAGCTTCTCCAATTATTGTTGTTCCTTTTTTATATACTGATAGATAAATTTGTCGTATGATACTCGTTAACTGCATTGGTGGAAAGTAAAATAATAGATTCTGTAAGCTTTTTGGATACAATGCGTATGGCAGATATGTTCCAGCTAAAAATCCACACATCATTCCATATAAATTGCCAAATGTCGAGAACGAAGTCGTGTCTTTCATAAATTTCGTAATACACATTAATAGCCCAGAATTCATGCAGGAGGAAAAGAATATCGTTCCAATACTCTTACACAAGGAAGTAGTTGTACAACGGCTCCCATAGCTTAATGCAAAGTAGATTTCCCCACATATTAACGTCATAATCGTAAATACAAATGAGATAACAACACTGCTAATCCAATAACCTAACTGTAACTCAAACTTACTAACAGGTGCTACTAAAAAATCTCTTTGTGTTCCTTTGGTAGCATCTGCGATACTTAATTGGATTAGTCCAAAACAAGTTGTAGTATTTAAAACAATGAAAAGCCCACTTACCATCAAACGGTCAGTAAATTCTTTTACATAAGCGTGTCCTAGTCCTGTATCCTGAACCGACTGAATCATGAAATCTCTTAAAAAAATGACATATAACCCCATGACAATTAAGATTGAGCAGAAGCATAATAATACATTCGTTTTATTTTTTAAAAAAAGTACTAAGTTTCTTGACACTAATACCTTCAACAATCTCATACTCTAGACCACCTTAAACTCCTTATATACTTAAATCCTCACTAAGTAAATCAATGTAAATGTCTTGAAGTGTTATCGTTCCCCTTCTTTGATACTCTTTTAAAATCCAATCCTTCTTTCCACAAATTAAAATATGCCCCTGGCTAATCATGCAAATATGGTCCGCATGTACAGTTTCCTCCATATAATGCGTAGAAAAAAAGATTGTCATCTTTAGCTTTTGATTTAGCTTCGTTAACATCTCCCACACCATTTTCCTAGCGATTGGATCTAGCCCAATTGTTGGTTCATCCAATAATAATAACTTTGGTTTTGCCATAAGTGCTCTTGCAATCTGACAAATTCGTTTTTGCCCACCAGAACAAGTTCCATACCTTTTATGTAACAGCTTCTCTAAGGATAATAAGGATACCACTTCCTCCATCCTCTCTAATACTTGTTGTTTCTTTTCATAATATAAACTCCCTCGATAATACAAATTCTCATGCACCGTAAGTTCATGATCTAGGACATCTTCTTGAAAAACAACCCCAATTAACCTTTTAATCTGTTCCTGCTGAGAATTCATACAATATCCTTCAATTGTAATGTTCCCACTTGTAGGTGTTAGCAATGTTGAAAGCAAGTTCATGGTAGTACTCTTTCCTGCTCCATTCGGACCAAGAAAGGCAGAAATCTGTCCTTGCAACACACTAAAACTAAGCCTAGATACCCCTGTGATTTTCCCATATCGTTTACTAACATCATCAACCTCAATACACGAAGCCATATTCGTACCCGTTATTTTATCAGATACAATAATCTATTCTGATAACGTACAGAAAATACCCCAGCTATTGGCATTGCCCTTCATTCTTTATTCATACTGCTCTTAGTGCGACAGCTCCCGCGCCGCTAGTATATAAAAAAACCTCTTAGGCTAATCCCAAGAGGTTTCTATCTACAGTTACAATATTTTATCTATTACTCCACTAACTTTAAACGTATATTCCTCAAATTCTCGTGTCTTAACTAGCTGTATTGCCAAAACACAAGTGGTACTAAACTGTTAATTCCTCCATAACTTTCTTAACCGTAGTGATCTCCTTTAGGCGGTAAGCATTATCACCACAAAAGATTAATCCTTCATCGAGCTTCCCTTCTATTGCATTGGTAAGTGCCTTTGTAATACAATATGGAACTTCCTTTGGATTACAATGCTCTAGACATTGGAAACAATGCTTAATTTCACTTTTACCTTCTGATACCTTTTGTAAGAATGAATTCCAGATCGCCCTTCCTGGCATTCCGACTGGACTTTTAATAATGCGAATATCTTCTTTTTTACTATCGATATAGACTTGCTTATAATCGTCAGGAGCATCACATTCCTTAGTTACAACAAATCTTGTTCCAACCTGTACTCCATCTGCACCTGTTAAAAGTGCTTTCTTTACATCCTCTTTATCATAAATTCCACCCGCTACAATTACTGGAATCGCTTGATTGTATTTTTCTTCATATTCCTTCTTAAAATCTACAATCCTCGTGATTTCCTCCTGATAAGACTCAATATCAATGTCAATCAACTCATCTTCAGGAAACCCAAGATGCCCACCTGCTAGTGGTCCTTCTATAACAATAAAATCAGCTGTTCGTTTGTACTTTCGGTCCCACATCTTAAGTATGACTGATGTCGCCTTAAGGCTTGAAACAATTGGTGCGATTTTACACACACTACCTTTGATTAGTTCTGGCAGATTGATAGGTAGCCCTGCTCCACTTATAATAACATCTGCTTTTGCTTGTACAGCAGCTTTCACATATTGAGCATATTGCTTTGTAGCTACCATAATATTAACACCAACAACTCCTCCTTTTGCAATTTCCTTCGCTCGAGCTAGATGCTTCTGAATTGCCCTTAAATTGGCTTCCATAGGATTCGTTTTGAAATCCTCCTCATTATATCCAATTTGAGCTGTTGATATAATTCCAACTCCACCTTCTAGCGCAACTGCTCCAGCAAGACCAGAAAGGCTAATTCCAACACCCATTCCACCTTGGATAATTGGTAAACGTGCTCTTAAATGTCCGATTATAAGCGGTTTCATTAACATAATTATACTCCTCCTATACCATTAAATTTAACTGTAATAGTTTAGATATATTTAGAGTATACACATATTAGATAACAACCTTGCAGAAAAATCCAGTTAAAATTCTTCACTGTTTACAATAACAGAAAACTAATTTGCACTGATCGATTACCTATTGCCACCGACTTTACCATGCAATAAATTAATTGTTTCACCTATCATCTAGTAAACTGAGATATAAACTTCCATGCATTCTCACAGCTATGAGGTCTTACCTCATGAATCTGTCCACTGACACTTGCTAATGCAGTTCGACAAACACCATCTTCGCTATCAAAGTAATGAATCGTCAGATAGCTTCCTGTAGATTCATCGTAAAGCTTCTCGACACGATCACCAGAAACACCCCAGATGGGATTTTCCCAATTGTCCTTATCCTCGTAGCTCACATTAAATTTAACTTTACACTTATTGACTTTGGCAACATACTGTACTCTTTCAAGACAAGTATCGGCCTGGAAAGGTAATTCCGGAAGAGGTGATTTTTCTCCACCAGAATAGAAAATCGGAACAGAAACTGTCATATTTATTCTGTCTCCGAGAGGCGGACTAAATGGATTATTTTTCACTGGAAACAATGCACTTGTAGGAGCAAAACCTGCAAAAATATGCGGATATTCCTGATACATATCCCATGTCTTTCCACTTCCCATTGAGAATCCAGTTGCGTAAATACGATGCTCATCGATATTGTAGCGTTTCTTTAGATTTTCAATTACTTCTACAACTTCTGTAGCTGATACATTCTGATGATTCTCAAGTGAAACAAACAAAAAACCATATTGGTGTGCGATTTCATACCATCCTGAAACAAAGGTGAAATACAACGAGGAGTCGCCACCGCCATGAAATCCCATCAGTAGTGGGACCGGTCCTTGATTAAATATATCATTATTGTAGTAAGCAAAGTATCCAACTTTATGTTCTTTTGTATCCTTGAATGCACCCATGTTGTCAGGTGATGTCTTGACAAGAACGCTACCTACTTCTTCTGTCATATTCATGGATTCAAAGTCATGCTCAATCTTCATATTGCCACACCACATTTTAAACTTGCGAACAAATGACTTAAAATCAGCCCTGTAGTCAGGCTCTGACTTAATTAGCAGATTCGTACAACCGCAAAATGCTTCATTTACTTCATTCGAATTGCCAACACTCAATATGGCGATATCCTTACGCTCTGGTGCTGGAATAACACTCAGATTCTGCATGGAACACATCGCAGGAGTAATCTCGCCTGGCCCCCAGAGATACTCACCATTGATTGTTTTTAACAGATTCTTAGCAACATAATCTGCCGACTCACCAAAACTATAAATATCAGCTCGAAAAATCGCACCTCTGATAAAAAAGCCCTGAAACTCACGTGTAAAGAAATTATGTACTTCGGCTATTCCATCTAAATAGCGGGGATCCATTTTTACTTCAGCTATAACGGATGCATATAACTCCTCTGTTGCATTCTTCCAACCACCTTCATCCGTTGGATAAATAAAGAGAACACTAGAATCCACTTTGGCAGCAATACTGCTAAGTCCGCTCTTCTTGGCGAATTGGATTGCCTCATCCATGCTTTGTCTGTGTTCTTCAAAAACTAGTAGTAACGGAGCCCGAAAGGCATAATTATTCGTCTGTCCATCGATATCATTAGCTGGTATGTATGCCTTGAGAAAGAATTTCTCATACTCATGTTCCCAATACTTATCTCCATCAGCCAATGTAAAAACCGATGGTCTTTCCATCAATCCCATATACAATCTCCTTTAATTAAATAATTCCTGACCACAATATAGATGCTACATTACGAAGAGGAAGCATATTCCAGTTATCTCCAACGAACTGTGCTGACCATAGTGCAACAAACTTCTCCTCATAATCAATCATCAGACAGCAGGTTCCCCATCCCTCATGATTGATTGTTCCAGGTGTTACAAGTTGTGAACGATTTGTCTCAACTTGAACAGCTGGCCCCAACCCATAAGGATTATCCGTACCATTAGCTCCCCAGCAATAATTTTTTACATCAGGTGGAGTTTGAATTCGTTTCAAAGCCTCTACTGCTTTTCTACCAAGCACATGTCTGTTGTTGTATTTACCATAATTTAAGAGCATTAATCCGAACTTCACCAAATCCTCATCTGTTGAAAGAAGACCGTTCCAAGTCCGTGGAACTGGCTTTTCAAGTTCCTCCTGAACCTCATCTGCTCCTGATATGCAATGATCGGTCCATTCAAAGCGACTATTATAGCGATCTTTATATTTTGTTGTATAATCCCAATGGGTATCCTGCATGTCACAAGGTTTCAATACTCTCTCATTGATATAATCATGTACGAAGATTCCAGTGGAACGTGTTATGATTTCACCTAGCACATTATATCCTAAAGAACAATATGCCCACTCTTTTCCTGGTTCATTGCTCAAGCCTTTACTTAATAACTTATCAATCCATTGTGGACTTTTCATAATGCTGCTGACGCTTTCATGATACTTATCGGGTTTACAGCCATCATCACAGTATAAACCTGAAGTATGAGTCAGTAAATGCCAAACTTGAATTTTATTAAATGGTTCGTCTTTGAATTCGAGTAGAATTTCTCCAACCGGCTGGTCTAACCGAATGATTCCATCCTCTACTAATTGCAAAACAGCTATTGCAGTAACCATCTTAGTAATTGAGTAGATTCCATAAACACTATCCGGCAGAAAAGGTCTGCTATCTTCTTCCTTGTAATTTAGAAACCCAATCCCTCTATGTGCAAATATCTTATTGTTTCTTGACAAACAATAACTTGCTGATTGTAAAATATCCTGTTGGATCAGCTTTTTAAAATGTCCATCCAACACCTCCAGCCGTTCTTCCTCATATCCCGCTTCCTGTGGGTTATAAGGTACTTCTCCTTTTGTAACCTCGATTGGAAAATTTCTCATATTCTATCCTCCTGTAGATATCTTTCGTTTCATGAAGTAATATGTACACCAATTTCTTATAACCAATATTATACTCTTGAGATAGCTGTTTAGCAAATACGAATCACATGATCAAAAAGGGGCAGTCGAACTAAGGGCATTATGAATAAAGAAAGAAGGGCGATGGTATATTTTCTTTGGCGCGCGATGGAAACAAGCCCCACAAAGTACGTGTGGGGACTTGTAAGGCACTCCAAAAAATACCATCTCCCTTCATTCTTTTATACAATATTCAGCTAGTGCGACAGCGCCTTTAAAGTTGTCTAATTTTCCTTTCCTTGTTGGACATCCATTAGAGCACATCGTTTTTTCCATCCCATTGAAATACTAATCGTTGAAAAAACAAGGAGAAATGCTATAATCAGTAAAACTAAAAAATAACTATGAGTATAATCATAGATAAATCCATAGAAAGGAATTAGTAAGATTGAAGCAATTGGTGCACCCATCGATATCTTTGAAAAAATCTTCTCATACTCTTTGTTTCCATAAAAAGAGAGAGTTAAAATTGGTGCCAATACCATAATTCCTGCACTAGCAAAACCATGTAGAAAGCTAGCAATGAAAAATATAACTATTCCGCTTCCTCCAAATAAAAATCCAACGACTGCCGCTATTCCTGTACCAATCATAATATAGCAAGTTTTAAGACTTCCGATTCGGTCACTAATAAATCCAATTGCAACCGAGCCAATTGCCGTTCCAATCGAGGAAAAGGATAATGCTTCTCCCGTCTGATCTATGCTAAGTCCAAGTAGCTCTCCATAGGTAGGTATATGCTGATTAAAAACCCCAACACCTGTAATTGCAATCATGAAGAATAACAACAAATAAAACGAAGCTGATTTTAATACGATACTCTCTGGAATATTAACATCATCCGATACCTGTTTCTTTGTTTTGGTTCTATCCCCTGCTCCAAATGCTGATAAATTTTTATCTGAAGGCCTGTTTCTAATAAAGAGGATACTGGCAATAACCACAACAACGAAAGTAATACTACCAATGATAAAATAGGCATACCGCCAACCATTTCGAGAAATCAATTTAGCTGTAACAGGTTCTAGTACAGCTCCAAATAAACCAACAAAAGCCATTTGAATCCCCATAATTAATCCCTTATTTTTGACAAACCAACGATTAATTAGGATAGGACCCAATAAAGTTGCTATAATGATTGCTCCAATTGCTTGTGGAATGGCTAATATATACCAACCAAATACTGATTTTAGTAAACCAAATGCAACAAAAGATAACGCTTGCAAACAAGCGCCAATAATAGAAATAATTCGGATATCATATTTATTGATAAGCTTACCAGCAACTGGTAGGAAGATAACTGTAACAACTGACATAATACTTAGATACAAAGAAATTGTGCCAATACCTACTCCAATTTCTTGTGAAACAGGCTCTAAAAACAATCCAGATGTCATATTAATTCCACCGGATGCAAATCCTCGTATTAAAATTACACCTAATAAGATGATCCATGCATAATGCAATTTTCCTTTTTTCATTATAAGTTATCCCCTTCCTTCAAGGACTTCTAAGATATTCTTTTTTTATTATCTCTCGCCTTTTTCTATTTATCCATTTTCAATTAATTTATAATATATGAACTAAAGCTACCTCTCTAATGAACCAAGGAATGGAATCTATTTCTGTCAAGTTAACTGCACAAAAAAGACAAAGACAGATTTGTATCTGTCCTTGTCTTTTTTGTATGGTTATTCAACGTTTACATGGCCATCCTTGAGGCGAAAGTCCTTTATGCTATCAGATTCGGATATTCAATACCTTCCACACTGTCACACATTTTCACAGTATCAATAGAGCCATCTTCATTATACTTAAACTCTGCTACACAAACTGATCTGTGGAATAAGCTTCCGCCTGGCAATTCAGAAGTATGATAAAACAGATAAGAATGTCCCTTAAAATCTGCAATACCCGGATGGTTTGTAAAACAATCTCCTGCTTCCATTAAAACACCGCCATACACCCATGGTCCAGTTGGTGAAATTGAGGTCGAATAAGCCAGATGTTCATTTTGCTGATCCAATGCAAAACCCGCATATACCATGTAATAAAGATTATTTCTTTTATAGAACCAAGGGCCTTCTCCATAGGTTGTACCGGTATCATGGCTTCCTTTTCCAAAAGCTTCCTCAGTCATAGGGATTTTCACTATACCAACAGTTTTATCATACGAAACCATATCTTCATTCAAAAGAACATAACGAAGTTCAGGATTTCCAAAATAAAGATATGCTTGACCATCATCATCAACAAATACGGTAGGGTCAATATCATTCCAATCTCCTTCATCGATAAGAGGTTCACCCATATCCTTAAAAGGTCCTGCAGGGTAATCCGATACACCTACTGCAATTGCCATTCCACCGTCTTTTTTATGTACTGGGCAATAAAGATAAAACTTACCATTACGCTCTACTGCCTGAGGTGCCCATGCTCTGTCATCCGCCCATTCAATATCATCCAAAGAGAAAATTACACCATGGTCAGTCCAGTTCACCATATCCTTGGTGGAAAAACAACGCCAGTCGAACATTGTATAGAAATCATTGATGAGTTCATCCTCATCGTGAGTGGTATACAGATAAAGTGTATCCCCCACCACCATAGGTGCAGGATCTGCTGTGTAGATTGATTCAATAATTGGATTTGTTTTCTTAGTGTTCATATTTTTCTCCTCTTATATTTTTTTAATTTTCTTTTTCCCATAAATAGTAAAAACTCAGAATAATTTCCCTAATCCATCCATGTAATCTTATTTTCCTCTTTACGAAGAATTCTTTCGATATTTTTCTTGTGTCGCACAATAATCACTGCTGTAAACAGGAGCGATGCGCAAAATAAAGCAGGTGCTTTTATAAAAATTCCTATAAAAAGTGTATTTATTACTGCTGATGATATACTTGCCAAGGCAATAATCTTCCACAAATATAGTACTACTAAAAAGCCAATGAGTGGAAGTAAGAAAATCCACAAACTGTATTCCCAAAACAATACCATACCAAAGAGAAAGCCATACATAACTGCAACAGCCTTTCCACCTTTAAATTTAGCGAATATAGGAAAACAATGCCCCATTGCCGCAGACAGACCACCAATTATGGAAACCATCTCTACATCAAAGAAAAAGGAAGTCAGAAAAATAACCAATGTTACCTTCAAAATATCAAAAGTCATCACCACAAGACCAGCTTTTTTACCAAGAACTCTTCCTGCATTTCCACCACCCAGATTCTTACTTCCATAATTTCTAATATCTTTGTGATAAAATACCTTACCAACGACCAATGCAAAAGGAATGGAGCCAAGAAAATATCCAAGTATTATGGCTGATATTATTTCTATATAAATATTCATGTGACTGTCCTTTCTATCTGCAGATTGCTTGAATTGTAATACATCCAGGACCACCATGAGTAATTAAGGTGGGGGACAACTGGAATAATTCAATCGTAGTATCTGAGAAATGATTTCGAATCTGCTTCCTTGTTTCTTCTGCTACTTGACGAACACACGCATGACCAATGCTAATAATATAATCCTGATTTACTCTCATCCCTTTAAAATATTCAATCACTGCATCCACAGCCTTTTTAAAGGAACGCTTTACAGCAAAAGGCTTAATTCTCCTCATATCCTCAGTCTGTGTCAATACAGGAATAATCTTAATCACACTACAAATAGCTGCTGCAATCGACGTCAATCTTCCACTTCGCTTCAAATAATTATAATCAGAAGGAATTACAAAAGAAACTGATGTTGCAACAGAATTATTAACCTGCTTCACAATCTCCTCTATTCCCACGCCTTCTTTCTTAAGCATCATTGCCTTTTGCACAAGATAACGCTGAGCCCCAGCCAGAGTTTGAGTATCAATAATATGTATATGTTCATTCTGTTCCACACAGTTTCTGGCTCCCATAGCATTCTGGTATGTACCAGACAATCCATCTCCAATTGTTAAATACAAAATATCTTCCTGCGAGCCTTCAAAAATATCAATCACATCTCCAATTGATGGTTGGGAAGATGTAGGGACCTTCCCCTGTACAATAAATTTTAGAAACTCTTCACTACTAATATCCTCATAATCTCTATATGCTACACCATCTACAAGAACACATGCCGGAATAACTTCTATCCCTAATTCTTTTCCTTCTTGTAGAGAGTACAAAGCTGATGTATCCGTTATTATCTTCATCTCTTCCCAGTCTCCTTTACCTCAATAGTTGTAATTTTTCTTAAATGATAATTCCCTCATTTCCTACTAATTCCATTATAACTGTTTTTTCAAAATTTTCACCTCTAATTTTTACCATTTATTTTCTACTTATTCTACCATCATTCTCTCACACTATCTCTCTACAAACATGACATATAACAAACTTACAAAGCTTAGATTTTGGTATACTACCCGTCAGTAGATAATTATAAACAAAAAAAATCTGCTCAGTGAATGCTGAGCAGTACTTTATCTATTATTTTCTGCCTAAAAGCTTATGAAAAAAGTTCACCATTTTTTTGAAATGTAACCTACGCGAACAAAACATTACTGGTATATGCCTACAAATTATCATATAAATCTTCAGTAAATGTTAAACTTCCTCGGTAACCTGCATAAGTACGATTGAATATTAATCGTTCATTCAAAGGAAATGCTGCTGTAATAAATTGAACGTTTTTTAGTAAACCAACTTCTCTTTCATTACTACTTCCAATTAGTAATGTTAAATCTTCCTCTTCGGTAATAATAGTCTGGTTAATTTCATACTGATCAGATGTAAACACAATTCTCGGTGGTTTAGCATAATCAAGTGTCGTTATTTTCTCTATGATTCTTTGTTTATCTTCTTCCCTAAAAATCGATTCTGTGATAACAACCAATACAGGTGTGAAACTATAATCATTTGCTAAATATCGTGTAAATCCTATGGCATTAGAAGCATCAGCAACAACAGCGAATCGTTTCCAACTAAGGGCTCCAATGGATTGTGCAAGATAACTGTATACATAATCTTCTTCCTGTGAAATTACCTCATTCATTAAATTTTTATCTAGATTTAAAGCTTCTGCAACTCTTCTAATAAATATTGATGTATCCGTCGCTCCTATCGGTATCCCGACGATTCTTATGGATGGTACTCCAAATTTCTCTTCAAATTTCTGTGCTGGTCCCTTGAATATCCAGGGATGAATAATAATATTTAAAGCAGCAGAGGAACATCTTCTAATGTCATCGATTCCCTGATGGTCTGTAAAAAATGTATTCACTGTCAATCCCAATCGATTCAATATTCTTTTGATTTCTTCTAAATTCCCGCTCCAAAAAGGATCATGATATGGTATAATACCGAATATATTGACTAATTTCTTATTCTTTGATAGATTCTCTTCAATAATCTGGTCGATCATCGTGTTCCATACTACTTCATATCCCAAATTACTATCACCAGAAAATCCGGGGGTCTCGATTGGATATACAGAATTACCTGCTGCCTTGAATTCCTCTGTTACACTTACTATATCATCTCCAATGATACCCGCTGTGCATCCTGTCAATACAAAATAGGCATCAGCATCGATAATATCCACAGCCCCTTGAATTGTTGTTCTGAGTTTATTTACGCCTCCAAATACTACTTCCTTCTCTAGCATATTGCTAGATGGCAAGGAAACACCACTAACAAAGCATGCACTCTTATGACCCGACTGTCCCTGATCAGCTGCTGTCGTCTGCATACAGCACCCTGGTCCTGCGTGATACACTGGACAGACTCTATCAATTGCTCCTAAGACAGAGTTAATTCCCGCAAGTACACAGCCACCTCTTGGATTTTCTAATATTTGAGACATATTAATTCCCTCCTACGATATACTTAAAAGCGTCTTCTTCATACCAGCTATCTTTATATGGTAGTTTTACATGTTTGGATAATTTTATATTAAAACCTGGATTTTCAAGCTGATCGGCTATCTTATTTCCTAAAAATAATAATCCATCATAGCCCATAGTTGGTCGTTTTCCATCCAGTACATGAGTTGTTGGTATCCCTAGTTTTGCTGCCCACTCTGGTACTCCAATAAATGCATCTGGCTTTAACTTCTTTACTATATTCACCTGTTCGAAAGGTTGCATATTTGCAATATCCAAAATAAAGTCCTTATGAATACCGTTTAAATATTCAATATCCACTTGGGCATCTTCATCATAGGTTGGTGTTTCTAAACCTACCAATATCATGCCAAAGTCATCAATCAAAGCTGCTGCTGCAAATGAACGCCCTGTTCCCCCACAGATAAAAACTCGTTTTCCTTGCAACCGAGCTTTTAATTTAGCTACTAATGGTTCAATTCTCTCGTGCTCATGTGCTATAATCTCTTCAACCTCATGTTCTTTGCCAAGTACTTTTGCAATTCCCCGATACCATATATCTGTATTACGAATACCAATTGGCATTACGGTATGAGAATACGGGATCTCATAATCTTCCCAAAGCGTTTTCATAAATTCATCTGCAAACACTTTACATATTGAAGTAGATGCTTCAGCTTGAGGTATTCTTTTTATTTTATCCAATGAACTATAGAATGGAATGTAATTTACTTTTACGCCAATTAAAGATAACATTCTCTCCATTTCTGTTTGATCTGCGTAGCTTATGGTGGTTGGTGCAAATAAATTAACCAACCCTTTCTCCTTAGATAGTTTTTCGTTTTTTAATATGTATGTATTGATTGCTAAAAATGCTGCATCAAATCCAGATGCGCATATTTTTGATTTAAAACCTTCACAATGAATTGGTACGATTAAACTATCATATTCCTTTTGCAAATCTGCTGCAATCGCATCAATATCATCTCCAATAATTCCTGATGCACAAGATGCATAAATAAAGATTAGTTTTGGCTGATATCTCTCTATCGCATATCGCACAGAATCTCTTAATTTTTGCTCACCGCCAAAAACAACCGATTGCTGATCTATGTTCGTCACTATAATTCTTGGATTCTTTATATTTTTTATTCCTCTATGAGCCTGACCGACCCGGTACATATCTACCGCCATGATAGAACACCCAACACACCCCTGTGGAGAATGTGATATAAAGACTGAATCTTCTAATGACATTAACGCTGACATACTATTAATCTGCTGACATTGTAAGCCTTGTGCAAAACTTCGATCAGCTCGTTTCAAGCAACCTTTTTTGAAATTTTCCTCTACTTCCTTACCAGTAGTACCCAAATCGTTAATTCTACCTGGTCTGCTTTCTCTGACACCTGAATACTGTTCTCCTACCATACTTCTACCTTCCTTATTTTATACACGTGTTCTGTTTCTAGATTCATGTCTACTAGATTGAATAATTTGGTTCTAATGATATTATTCTTGATAAAAACTGCTTGGTTCTTTCTTCTTTTGGTTTAGAAAAAATTTGAACTGGTGTGCCCTCTTCTACTACTACACCTTCATCCATAAATATCACTTTATCTGCTACATCCTGAGCAAATGACATCTCGTGTGTTACCACGATCATTGTAATTCCTTTTTGTGCAACTCGTTTAATCAAGTCAAGAATCTCTCCAACTAATTCTGGATCAAGAGCGGAAGTAGGTTCATCAAAAAGAATAACCTCAGGATTTAATACAAAGGCTCTTGCAATCCCTACTCGCTGTTGCTGCCCACCAGATAGCTGGGAAGGATAATAATCATATTTATCAGACAATCCAACCCAGTCCAAAGCTTCCTTTGCTTGTTCCTTTGCCTGGTTCTTAGGTATCTTTCTTGCTGTAATCAGCCCCTCTGTCACATTCTCCAATGCAGTTTTATTCGCAAACAGATTGTAGTTTTGGAATACAAAAGCAGTCTTACGTCGAACCCAGTATCTGTTTTTTATTAGCTGTTTTCAGATTTACTTTCGTGTTACTGATGGTAAGTTCTCCACTTTCTGCAGTTTCAAGAAAATTAATGCATCGTAACAAAGTTGTTTTTCCAGATCCACTAGGTCCTAGGATAACCACAACCTCACCATCCTCAACATGCATAGATACTCCTTTTAATACATCTAATTTTCCAAAGGATTTTTTTACATTCTTTACTTCAATCATAAGCACTCCTTTTAAACTTACCTGTATATTTTCTTAGTCGCCCTGCAAGATGTTCAATCACCACTGTAAATATCCAATAAATCAAGGCTGCTGCTGCATACCCTTCGAAAAAGGAATAGGTTCTTGAACAAGGAATAATGGATCCTGCTACAATTTCCGTAATCCCGATTGCCATTACTACAGAAGATGCCTTAATCAGTCCTACTATATTATTAATCATCATGGGAATTGCTACCGGTATCATCTGCGGAATTATAATACGCCGTATGGTCTGCACCTTGGTTAATCCAACTGAGTACCCTGCTTCATTCTGTCCTTTGTCAACACAGAGCAATGCTCCTCGAATCACTTCCGACATGGAACAAATAGTAGCAAGGGTCAATGCAAAGATTCCAACCCATATGTTATCAACATCTTTTACTGTCTTGCCTAAATGCAAAAATTTTGCTATATTATTAAATTCCAACATAAAGAGCAGATTATAGACAAGAAGGGCAATAACGATAGGAATTCCTTGATATACTGTCACAAATATAGCCAATATCTTATCTATAAGCCAAACCTTGTAGACTCGTATGAGTGCAATCAAGGTTCCAAAGATAAATCCAATTAGCAATGGTATAAATACCAGTTTCAAAGTGTTTGGAATATACATAATTCCTGATCTAAGGCATTCCAAAAAATAATCCACATTAAAATCCATATGTCATTCCTCTTCTTTCCTTAGATTTTGTCAAGCATTCTAACGGTATGAGTTCTTCCAAATTCTAATTTATCATTAAGATATCGAAAGATACCTCGGATAATCAGGCTGATTATGATATAAATAATTGCTACAAAAATATATGCCTCCAACACATGTTTTGTAGCAGTACCAATGGTCTTGGCCCTTCCCATAATGTCCGTTACCCCAATCAGGAATACCAGAGATGAATTCTGGAATAAACCCACCAGATCAGAGCCGAACGGTGGAAGGGTAACTCTGACCATTTGTGGAAGAATAATTCGTTTGAACGTCTGAACTTCAGTTAAGCCAACACTCAGTCCCGCCTCAGTCTGCCCGTATGGAATGGAAGTAATTGCACTGTAAAAAATGGCTGAAAGAAATGCACCCTGATTTAAGATAAATGTAATGTATGCAAATATAATTGCCCCCCACTCACGGTTGATATTGGTACCAAATGCAGAATCAATTAATACTGGTAACCCATAATACACAAGCATCAATTGAACCAGCATTGGTGTTCCTCTCATGAAGGAAACATAAATCTTAAAGAATTGATGTAGTATTGGTACTTTCCTCATGTTGATCAATGCAATAACGATTCCCAATAGTACTCCTAATAGTGTTGCAGTAATGACAATTGCAAATGTTACTGATAGATAAGGGACGATTTTAGGTATATTTTCATAAAATCTATCCCATTGAAACAGTTCACTCATAATTTACTCACTTTCTGTATAGTCTCCACCGATGATATCAATCGAGATTTCAGAAAGTTTTCCATTCTTACGAAGTTCACTGATTGCTCCATCTACAGCGCTCTGAAGCTCTGTGTTATCCTTGTCAAAAATAAAGTATGTTGAGGAGGACTGTACGGGATCTCCGACTACTTTCAAGGCATCCTTCTTATCTGCATAACTTTCATTGAACTTAGTAACATCTCTTTTTGTAGTAATAGTCGCATCCCATACTCCATTTAAAAGACCTGTTACTGTCTCTTCATACGTAGCATTGTCTATATAATCGATTTTTATCGGATTGTCTGCATGATCTTTGTTATAGCCCTCAAGAATGTAAGTTGAATTTGAACCAGTGGAGCTCTTTACTGTCTTCCCTTGAAGATCATCAAGTGATTTGATATCCTCTCTATCCCCTGCAACTGTAATATAGGTAACATAAGTTGTATAAGCTTCTTTCCCAAAAAGATACTTAGAATCTCTTTCTTCATTAAACTCATACTGATGAGCAGCGATATCTATTTTACCTGCGTCCAGAGAGATTAATACGTTGGCAAAATCTGATGTCTGATAAGTAAATTCATACTGTGTAAGAAGTTCATCGACTGCTTTTAATACTTCATATTCATATCCGGCCAGATTACCTTTGTCATCCAAGTAGCAATATGGTTCATAGTTATTACCAGTACCTACAATTACTTTAGTTACCTTTGTTTCAACGTTACCTGTTTTTGCGTCCGAACTACTCTTTCCACATCCTACCAATGTTGATACTCCTAGTGCCAGAGTCAATCCCGAGAGTAGTAATTTGTTTGTTTTAATTTTCATATTCTTAACCTTCCTTTTTTAGTTTTATTGTGTTATTTAATTACAAATAAATTGTGTCCTTTTCCTTATCCATGAGAAAATGTTTCCTTTGCAACAATTCTTCTTTGATAGATCTGATCGCCATATTCAGACTCCCCTGGAACTCCTACTGCATCTGCCCTACAATGCTGACAATGTCTGAATACATCTATGTATTTTCCAGCTACTGTTCTTGCCATATCAATTTCCGCACAAACAGGCGCTTTCAATTCTTTTAGTTCTGCCTGTGGTATTAATGGAATAATGTTATAAATACTTGCTCCAGCCTCTTTTACTGCTTTTGCAATTTCCTCGATATGATCACCATTGATCTCAGGAACTAACACCGTATTAATCTTGATTGTGATTCCAGCATCTGCCACCTTACGAATCCCTTTCAGCTGATTTTCTATCAGTATTTTAGCTGCATCTATTCCTTCATACTTGACTCCATGATAGATAATATACTTGTTTAGCTTTGCTTCTATTTCTGGATCAACCGCATTGACTGTTACCGTAAGTGAATCTATTCCTATCTCTATTATTTCTTCTGCCTTCTCATATAGAAGCAAACCATTGGTACTCATACACTTTATTAGCTCTGGATACTGCTCCTTCACAAGTCGAAAGGTATCTAATGCATAATCTGTTGCTAAGGTATCTCCTGGTCCTGCTATTCCAGCCACTGTAATCTCAGGGCATAAAGTAAGAGCTTTTTTTAGAACATCCAGACTTTCTATCGGTGACAGAACCTTAGAAGTTACTCCCGGTCTCTCCTCTGTATCATTTATTACCCGGTCACAGAATCGACAAGCTATATTACATCCTGGACTTACTGGCAAATGAATTCTTCCTACATTAGTTTTGTGTCCACCAAAGCATGGGTGTGATTTCTGTAGATCTTGATAATTATTACTCATGCCATTCCTTCTTTCTTTTAACTTTTCCACTGAAATAATACTGATTCTTTGGATGCTTTTTTATATACGAGGAAATTCAGAGGAATTTCCTCGTATATAAAAAAACAGAGATTCTGCTTATGATTTTGTAACTCTTGATTTCACTTGGCTACAATATCACTTAAGCAGAACCTCCGGTTTTCCAGTCAGTTCATTATTCTATACGATTCTATGTCTTTCTATTTTGTCTATCTGGATTATCTTTCCATCCTGTATTGTAATTGTTAGACTTCCATATTTTATGTCCTCAAGCATTTTCCCAATAATTTTCAGATGCGAATCAGCAGACACCTTAATATCACTTTTTTGCATGCTCCACATATACCTCCAAACAGCACAAATTAGTTAATTACTATGATTAATTATTATCAAATAGTGGAGTGGATAAATATCGATCTCCTGAGTCTGGAAGCAATGTCACAATGATCTTTCCCTTATTTTCAGGACGAGCTGCCACAATACTAGTTGCCTTTAGTGCTGCTCCTGATGAAATACCTACAAGAATTCCTTCACTCACTGCAAAAGATTTTCCTTCCGCGAAAGCATCCTCATTTTCAACCGTGATTACTTCATCATATATCTTAGTGTTAAGAACTTCTGGTACAAATCCAGCTCCAATTCCCTGAATCTTATGTGGTCCAGGTGTACCTTTTGATAATACAGGACTAGCAGCTGGCTCTACCGCAACTATCTTTATCTGAGGATTCTTTTCTTTTAAATACTCACCCACACCAGTGATAGTTCCACCAGTACCAACACCAGCAATAAATATATCCACCTTACCCTCTGTCTGCTCCCAGATTTCAGGTCCTGTGGTAGCTTTATGCACTGTTGGATTAGCTGGATTCACAAACTGTCCAAGAATGATAGATCCTGAAATCTCCGCTTTTAGCTCTTCTGCTTTTGCAATTGCTCCCTTCATGCCTTTTGCACCCTCTGTAAGTACCAACTCTGCTCCATAAGCTTTTAACAGGTTCCTTCTCTCTACACTCATTGTATCTGGTAATGTAAGTATTGTTTTGTATCCTTTGGCTGCAGCAACTGCTGCAAGCCCAATTCCAGTATTTCCACTCGTCGGTTCTATAATAGTTGCCCCTTCTTTTAGGATCCCTTTTTCTTCTGCATCTTTAATCATTGCTAATGCAATTCTGTCCTTCACGGAGCCTGCAGGATTTAAGTATTCTAACTTTGCCAAAATCGTTGCTTGTGTGATTCCTTGTTTTTTGGAATATCCATTTAACTTAAGTAATGGGGTACCTCCGATTAGTTCCAATGCGCTTTCCTTAATTTGACTCATGACTTTTCCTCCTTTAATTTTGATTTAAAAAGTGTTTTGCTTGCAAAACACTCGCGCCAAGCGCGGTCGCGTAAGCGATATCTTCCTTTCGTGCTTGTGTGCATCATAGCGTCTTCCTTTTAGACACTTTTTTATTTAATAGAGAAGTTCAAGAACTTCTCTATTAAATAAAAAAGCAAGTGCCATATACATGACACCTGCTATAAGCTCAACAATCTAGCTACTTTAGATTCAGGCACACAATGCATATGAAAAATAGACTGTATTAATACATACAGACTGACAGCAACAACACATCATACACATTTTACTTAACCCGTTTGCTGAATTTTTCATAGCACGATCTCCTTTCAATCTATTTCATAGTATGTTAATATGTTTTCTATGTTTTATATTATAGTTCCTGTAATTACTAATGTCAATACATTTTTTACCAATCCTAATAGCTATTATATATATGTAGCTATAATTTCTTCCTATACCTAGTAATTTTGAACCAACCATTCCATTGGTCTTATATTAGCTTAGGGGCTATAGTCTCAGACTATAACCCCTAACATTATACCGTTGCTACCTATCAATTTATCCTTATGATGGTCACTAATTACATTATCCCGTTGTTAAATCCTTAATAGCAGGATAAACTTTAAGAAAGTTTCTGTAATTTCTTTGATAAATAGACTTATTTTCCTCATTTACTTGATAAATTCTACAATATTCTTGCTGTTGCAATGTTTTTGTGAACTCTTCATAATTCGTTATCAAACCTTCGCTTAATAATACTGCTGATGCAATGGCTAATGCAGGTAAGGTATCAGACTGTAGATAAACATGAACCTTAGTCCCTAGAACATCAGATATGATCTGGCACCATTTCTCAACCCTAGCTCCACCACCAATGATAGATACACTAACTGGGGACTCTCCTATACTATCGATTCCTTGTTTTATGGAGTATGCAACACCTTCCAAGCAAGCTCTGACCATATCTTTTGTACTCGTTTTTGGAGTTACTCCGATATAGCATCCTTTCACGTTCGTATCTACAACAGGAAATCGTTCACCAACTAGATATGGTAGAAAAAGTAATCCTTGACTACCTGCTGTACTATTCTCAAGTAAATGATTGACATACTCATAGTCAATATCATTCTTTTCATTGTCACGTGTAAAAATACTACTAATCCACTTATGTACGTTTCCTGCATTAAAAAAAGGAACTACATTAATATATTTACCTTCAGGCATCGCCGCAAGATTAAAAACCCCTTGCTCTTTATTCATCACTGCATCAGAAACAGTTGCTACCCAACCTGAAGTTCCAAGATTTATATTGAACTGTCCTTTGGTACTAATACCACTTGCTAAGGTGGTCGCACCTGCATCACCAACACCTGCATATACAATGGTATCCACCGAAAAGCCTGTTACCTGACTAGCAATACCATTTAATCTCCCAATCCTTTCATGGGAAGGTTTGAGGTTGGGAAATAAAGCTACGTCAATATTAAATTTGTCTAATAAAGCAAGATCCCAACTCTTTGTCTTAATATTCATAAGTCCCGCTGTCGAGCATGCGGTATAATCTCCACAACACTCTCCTGTTAACTGTGCAATTATGTAATCTTTCGAGCTAATTAGTACTTTATCTATCCTAGCATAAATCTCAGGTTCATTTTGTTTTATCCAAAGAAGTTTAGGAAAACTTAAGGAGCCGTCATAATTGTTACCAGTTATAGTTTTTAAATACTCATTACTAAATAGATCCATGATTTCTTTAGCTTGACTCATTGCTCTGTTATCCGAATATAATATCGCATTCCGTATAGGCATTCTTTCCTTATCAACTAAGATCAAGTCTTGCATTTGTCCACTCATAATAATTCCAGTAATCTCTTTCGCATCTACCGTACTGACCATCTTTCTTGATATAACACAAAATGCATTATACCACTCTCTTGGATCCTGTTCTTTAAACTCTTTGTGAAAAATAGTTGGTATGTTAACAGAATAATTAGCAATGCTTTTTCCTAAAATACTAACAAGAACTCCTTTCACTGCTGTAGTTCCAATATCAAATGTGGCTATGTACCTCATACTATTAATCTACTCCTTTTATTGTTTGTTCCATCTCTTTAATAAATGAATATAGATCGCTTTCTGATATCAATAATTTATTAAGGATTGCTGTTCCAATGATTACACCATCAAAACCACTAATCAATAGTTCTCTTGCACGTTCGCAACTTCCAATACCAAATCCTGCAAATATCAGTCCGTTACTAGTAGTCTTTGCTTTTTGCAGTAATTGCATATAATGATTACTGTTGTTCACTACACCAGTTGGGCCAGAATACAATTTTTGATAGATCAAAGGAAAGTTCTGTAATACTATTTGATTTTCATTCTCCGATTGTTCCGTGCTAATAAAGCCAACTACTTCAACTCCATAACTAGATAATTCCTCTTTCACTTTTAGCTGCTCCGTAAGCGTTAGGTTAGGTACAACTAAAGCATCATATAAATTCTCTTCTGCTAATTTGATATACATTCCACTCTTTATCAAATCTTCTTTATAACCCATGATCCAGATTGGTTGAGTAATGCTATTTCTTATTTCCTTCCAATATTGGATGTCATAAGCTATAGTCTGTTCAATCTTTTGATGTGCACTTTGGATCACTTCTCCGTCATAATAAGGATTGAGTGATGGAAAACCAATTTCAAAGATCTTTAATCCCTCTTGTTCACAATTCTTAATAATTCTCAGAAAGTCCTCTTTTGTTGGAAAACCAGCTGGTAAATAACCGACAAATAAATGTTTCTCCAACTGATATAGTTTCGCATCTTTAGCATTTTTATTATTCATCATTTTGAATCACCACGCCCGAATTTTTGTGCTATAACAGCCAAAATAATGATACTTCCTGTGATAATATCTTGCATATAAGAAGGAATTTGTAACATAGTTAATCCATTTGAGAGTATTCCTAGAATCGCTGCACCTATAAAGCTACCTATCACATTCGGAATACCCTTCTTAGAAACGGTACACCCAATATAAACTGCCGCATAGGCTTTAAGAAAATATCCTTCGCCTGCTGTTGTGTTAGCAGATCCAACACGAGATGCTACTAACATTCCTGTAATACAAGCCATGACCGCGCCTAAAGCAAATGCTATTGTTTTATACTTTTTTACGTTGACACCAGCAATTTTTGCAGTTTCTTCATTACCACCAATTGCATACATTCTACGCCCCAGAACCGTATGTCTCATTAAAAACCCAAAAATAAGAATAAATAAAACCATTATGATCGAAAGTAATGGAATTCTTCCAATTTTATATGTACCTAACCAGGAAAATCCGGAAGGAATGTTTTCAAATACAGTAGCTCCTCCCGTTAACCGGTAAATTACACCAGAAAGAACTGTACTCATTCCAAGTGTGGTAATAAAGGATAGGACTTTAAATTTCGCCACAATAAAACCATTAAACCAGCCTATGAGAAAACTCACAATAATTGGTATAATGAAACAAAGTACTAATGGTACACCTTTCACTGCCAATAGAGCTGCCATAACGCCACCCAAACTGGCCATTGTACCAATGGATAAATCAAACTCATTAATACTCATGAGTAAAGTAGCACCAAGTGAAATCAAAACTAGCAAAGAAATCTGCCGAGTGATATTTATAATATTCGTTAAGGTAAAAAAAGAAGGACTTAATATACTAAACATTAAAATTATAATAATTAATGCAATAATCGTACCGTATGACTGAAAAGTCTTTTTGACATTTATTTTTTTCATCAATTCGTCTCCTAATCCTGATAGCAAAGAGCCAATACTTCATTCGCCACCAAATTTTCATTTTTAAGTAAATTCTTTGTATATCCTCTAGAAACGATTTTTATATTATCCGATACTTCCAATATTTCTTTTAAATCAGAAGATACAAATAGAACCGCATTCCCTTCGTCCGCCTTTTTTCTTAATAACTTATGTATTTCATTTCTTGTTTTAACATCCACTGCCTGGGTCGGTTCGTCACATAAAAATACTTTTGGATTGGTCATCATTGCTTTAGCAAATACCACCTTTTGTTGATTCCCCCCAGATAGCTCAATTACACTCTGATCCATTCCAGTTATCTTAATTGAGAGTGCCTCTATCTTCTCTTTCACTGCTGCTTTCTCTTTCCTTTCATTTAAGACACCAGCTATCGAGAAGGATTCCATAGAGGATAGTAACACATTATCCTTGATACTAAGATTACCAATAATCGCCTTTCCTCTACGATCCTCGCAAATAAGAACCATACCATTTTCAATGGATTTGGATGGATTCGGATTTTGATATACCTTATTGTCTATAAAAACTGCTCCATCATTCATTGGTCGATAGCCATAAATGCACTCGAGAAGTTCAGTTCTTCCACTACCACCCAATCCAAAAATTCCAAGTATTTCACCAGCATGTACTTTCAATGATGCTGACTTTACAACTCCATCCTTTGAAGATAAATTCACTATTTCTAACATAGGTTGTCCAAAAGTACTTTTATGAATAATGGTTTCACTCACCCACTGGTCTGTCATTTTTCCAATTAATTCGTCTTTTGTTGTTTGACTAGTATGAAGTGTTTCTACCAATTTTCCATTTTTAAATATAGTAATACGGTCCGTTAACTTAAATATCTCATCCATACGATGAGTAATATAAAGAATAGAAGTTCCTTTCTTTTTTAATGTTTCAATAATACCGAATAGAATATCTGACTCTTTATCTGTTAGTGATGCGGTCGGTTCATCTAATATCATTAATTTACAATCGCTCATCATCGCTCTTATGATTTCTAAGCATGTTTTTTGTGGAGGAGACAGTTCATCTGCAGTTAGTGACAAATCGATATCAATCTTTAGATCCTTTGCAACCTCACTTACCTTAGATTTCATCCTCTTCCAGTCAATTCTACCATTCTTTTTCTCATATTCACGTCCAAGATATGCGTTTTCTATCCCATTGAACGACGGTACAAGAGTTCTATCTTGATGAATCACATTAATTCCAATCTCTCTAGACTCTATTGGATTTTTAATAGAAACTTCTTTATCTTCCCAAATTATCTTTCCTTCTTCAAGCTGATAAACTCCTGTTAGTATCTTAATAAGTGTGGATTTACCAGCGCCATTTTCTCCAACTAGACCATGTATTTCTCCAGGCGATACTTCAAAGTTAATATCTTCTAAAGCATAGATACCATTGAATCTTTTACTTATATGTTCTGTTCTTAATAGCACAATGTGACCTCCTACCGTTTTGATTGAAAGGGGAGACCATTTCTGGTTTCCCCTTCTACTTACTCAACTTTGTCTGTTGTTATTAATGTTGCAGGAGCATACATTTCTCCAGTTTCCACTGTTTCACCTTTGAAATATTTCACCATTTCGTCAATAACGATTTTAGTCATACCCTCAAAATTCTGTGCTACTGTAGCTTTTAAGTTAGTTCCATCTTTTATCAATGAAATCGCTTGTTCATTACCATCTACCCCTGTTACTAAAACTTCTTCTCTACCTGCCTCTACTAATGCTTGAGTTGCACCGATCGCCGGCTCATCCCATGCAGACCAAATTGCTGTAATCGAATCTTTCTCTGCATTCGCTAAAAGTAGATTTTCAACGATATCCTGTGCATCATTAATTGGCTGTTCAGCAGGAACATGTTGCTCTGTGAGTAACGTAATATTTGGATATTCCTTTAATAAATTATCAAAAGCATCACAACGTTTACCAACTCCAGGATGAGCCCTATGAGTCAATGCAATCACAGTTCCTTCTTTGCCCATCAAATCGTCAAATAAATACCGAATAATCAATTCGCCCATCTGATAGTTATCACTAGTTGCATTTACTTGCATACCCTCAATAAACCCACTATCACATCCATAAACCGGAATTCCAGCATCAAATGCTTCTTTTAATTGATTTTCAAGTTGTGTTGGATCTGCGCTAACAAGTACAATGGCATCTGTACTAGATGCTACAACGTCTTCAATTCTACTAGCAAGCGCTGAAAAATCATTATTGGTATTAATAACATTAACTTTAGCACCTGCTTCTTCTAACCCTTTCTGTAACGCTTCCACCATTTGATTCGTCGTTACCGATCCTAGATATGGAGTCATAATTGAAATCTCTTTGCCTTCAATCGTTGCCTTTTCTTCTTTGGAACCACATGCTACCATACTCATTATCATCACAACAGTTAGCATAAGTACTACAATTTTTTTCATTCTCTTGTCCATTATATGGCTACCTCCTTTTGTAATTAACAAATATCATTATCTTTTAGTTGTAACTAAATTATAATCCCTATATGCAATATGTTTCAACTGCTGAAATTAATTTCTTTTAATTATTGTATTTTTATAGAAATAGATGTATTATATAGGTAGTAAATATAAATTATGGTATTTTATTACTAATTAAGTTACGTATATGAAATATATTTCATGACTTAAGGAGGATTCCATGGCCATCTATGATAACCCAAGACTATTAGTAAAGGTTTGCAGATTATTCTATGAAGATAATTTCAGTCAGAAAGAAATATCCTCAATACTAGGTATTTCTAGACCTCAAGTTTGCAGAATGTTAAATTACGCAAAAGAGAACAATATTGTACAGATCATAATACAAAATCCCTATACCCATGAAATTTCAATTGAGCAGAAGCTAATGGAGCAATATGATCTAAAAGGAGCCTTTGTTACAGATATAGTATACAAGAATTCAGATGAAATGAGAATGAAACTTGGAGAACAATGTGCTGAGCAACTTGATACCTATCTGACTGATTTTTCATCCGTCGGTGTTATGAGTGGTAAAACAATTGCTGCTGTAGCAAACGGTGCACATCGTCTTAATAGAGCCGGTTTAGAATTTATTCCTCTCGTAGGGTGTATGGGACCACAGGGGCAAAGCTGGCAAGCGAATCTTATTGCTCAGACCCTAGCACAGAAAACCGGTGGAAGTTATTGTACTTTGGATGCTCCAGTCTTAATGCAAAGTAATGCGGCAAGGCAATATATGTTAAAGGAACCTGCCATTGCAAAAGTCTTAGAAAAAGGTACACACTGTAACGTTATCTTAGTAGGTATAGGTCAAATAAGTACCACCTCTACTGCTTATGAAGGAGGTGCCTTTATTCGTGAGGACATTACGGACTTAATAAGTAAAGGTGCAGTTGCATCTGTATGTACCTCGTATCTAACCTCTGAGGGCAAAATAATTGATACTCCACTAAATTCTCGTTCCATTGGATTACCACTTCGTAAAAATGATAAGGCTACGGTAATCGCAATCGTTGCTGGTCCGAATAAGATAGAGCCTACTAAAGCAGCTCTGGCTAGTGGATTCATTGATGTACTAATGACTACCTTAGATTTTGCTGAACAGTTATTAGATTAAACGATTCTATTTCATCAGCTAGTCCATCTAATTAATCTTATTTAATAAATCCTTAAAATACTAAAAAGGGACTGTTTCAATATCATAAGTATGTGAAACAGTCCCTTCATTCATTTATTCTTCTCAATTATAAAACCTGCAAGTATCACAACTTAGACAAAAACTCCTTTATCTGCAAGCTTTGAAAATGGCGAGCATGTCATCTTCATTCAATAGCTTAGCAGAACCCTTAGCTCCACCAACACCTACCGCACATTTATGTGCCATATCTGCCAACTGCTCATCAGTTGCATTGACACCTAACTCACGAAGATTTGTCGGCATATGGATTTCACGATAAAAATTTTCCATTGCTTCGATTCCTTTTAATGCTATTTCTTCATCGGAACCAGAATTCTCAACTCCCATAACATTAACTGCAAACTTTTTAAATCTAGGAAGACAATTTAAGTATACGTATCTAGCCCAGCTTCCCCATACTGCGGCAAGGCCTGCTCCATGAGCTACATCGAACATTCCGCTTAATTCATGTTCTAATTTATGAGGCATCCAGTCACCGCCATCATTACCACATCCTGTCAGACCATTATGAGCAAGACTTCCTGCCCACATAACTTCAGCTCTGGCTTCATAGTTCTTTGGATCTTTTACAAGAATCTTTGCATTACTCATAACGGTGCGAATCAATCCCTCAGCAATAGCATCCGTGAGCTCCAAATTTGCTCCCTGCGTAAAATATCTCTCCATGGTATGCATCATGATGTCTGTACATCCACATGCAGTCTGATAATCTGGAAGTGTCATTGTCAGTTCTGGATTCATAATTGCAAATTTGGGACGGCCAAAATCGCTACTGTAACCACGTTTTATGAATCCTTCTTCCTTTGTGATTACGGACGAATCACTCATCTCACTACCTGTTGCAGATAAAGTCAAAATAACACCTATTGGAAGGCATGCAGTTGCCTTTCTTTTATAATCATAAAAGTCCCATACATCTCCTTCATTCGTTACTCCATATCCTATGGCTTTTGCAGAATCAATGGCACTTCCACCTCCCACTGCAAGAATAAAATCTACATTTTCCTTTTTACATAATTCTATTCCTTCATAAACAAGTCCCAAACGTGGATTAGGAACTGCTCCACCAAGTGAAACATAAGAGATATTGGCTTCTTCTAGGATATCTGTTACAGTCTGCATAAGTCCTGACTTTATCACACTACCTCCACCGTAATGGATTAGTACTTTCTTCCCTCCAAATTCCTCAATTAATTCTGCTATCCGCCTTTCTGTTCCTTTTCCAAATACTACTTTAGTTGGTGTATAATATTGAAAATTTTGCATAAGAATCCTCCTCTAATTTTCAGCTATCTCCTTAAGGTAAGAATTTTCCAGAAGAAAGATATAACTTGTACCATTCTTCATGAGTGAGGTTAATTTTGCACGCCTCTGCCATCTCGGTAAGATGTGCTGGGTTCATAGTTCCAGCAATTACTTGCATCTTAGCTGGATGTCTAAGAATCCATGCAATCGCGATAGCTGCTTTTGTAACCCCATACTGATTGGCTAATTCAGAAAGAACCTTGTTCATCTCTGGAAATTCAGGGTTATCGATAAACATCCCCTTAAACATTCCATGCTGAAGTGGAGACCATGCCTGAATGGTAATATCATTTAGACGACAGTAATCAAGAGCTCCTCCATCACGCATAACTGACATATCTGTCGTTTTGTTGTTCATATATAAATCCTGATCGATTAACTGTGACTGCTCTAGCGAAAGCTGCAACTGGTTAATCTTAAGAGGTTGTTTTACATATTTCTTCAATAATTCAATCTGCATCGGCATCGTATTGCTGACACCAAAATGGCGTACCTTTCCTGCGGCTTTGAGTTCATCAAACGCTTCTGCTATCTGTTCTGGGTCATATAACAAATCAGGTCTATGTAATAGCAGAACATCTAGGTATTCCATTTTTAATCTCTTAAGAATTCCATCGACACTTTCAATAATATATGACTTTCTCCAGTCAAATATCTGCTTGTCAAACCTAAGACCACATTTTGACTGAATAATTAAGTCTTCACGTTTTACGTTGGTAAGAGCAATGGCATCACCGAATCTTGTTTCTGCTTCACCGTCGCCATAACATGTGGCGTGATCTATGAAGTTAATACCTAAATCATAGGCTGTCTGAATCATATTAGCTGCATCTTCTACTGAAAGAGCTGGCATACGCATACAGCCAAGTATAAGTCTGGATGCATTTTCTGGTCCATTTGCGATATTTACTTTTTGCATCTTATTAGCCCCCTTCCTTCACTAAACCATCAATTTATAAATTGCTTCTACATCCTCTTGTTTCAGTGACACAAATCCACCTATTGTTCCGCTTTCATTTCCTTTTCCGTAACAGCAGGTGTATGCTAGCTTCTCAATATCTTCTTCCTTTGCGCCAAGTTCCTCAAAGTTCTTAGGCATTCCAATAGAAATTAAGAAGCTTCTAAGTGCCTCGATTCCTTCCTTGGCGGTAACTTCAGGATGAGCAAAATCCATCTGACATCCCCATACTCTAACCGCAATCTGTGCAAATCTCATAATATCATGAGACATATTATAAGTAAAGACAGCTGGCATTGTTACAGCAAGACCTGCTCCATGAGCACAATCATACAATGCAGATAATTCGTGTTC
>JAEYPP010000017.1 GCA_023410575.1 Bacillota bacterium
TATTAAAAATTCTGAATTCATACCTTTGAAGTACCTCTTGGCATCTATCCTCCACGTTTCATCCCTCCGACTAAAATACGTACTCCCCAAAACGTCTAGAGGGAGTTTCTTTCTAATCATATGAGAAAAATAATGAAATCATGCTAAATTTAAAAAAATAATATAAGATAATCAACTTTTCTATAATATTTTTAATAATACTTCCTTTGAATTTAACTCTGGATTCTCAATTACCTTCTCCAATAGTAAATTCAACTTTTCTCCAATTGCTTTTCCCGGCTGATACCCTGCCTTTATTAAGTCTTGTCCATTCACTGCAAGCATTTTTAAGTTAACACATTCTCCATTCTCAACCACTTGGCGATAAAGTTTTTGTGCTTCGCTTAAGTTTTCTATTTTGGCAGGACGGTACTCAGGATTTTGAGCCATAATATCAGCAAGCTGAACTTCAAAAAGCATTTCCATAAGATCAGCTCCTATTACATTCATTGCCTTTCTCATATCATGCATTGTTAAATTATAACGATAGTCATGATAGTAAATTAGCTTATAAACATAATCAATCGTTTCATTATCAAACTTTAAACGCTGCAGAATTTGCTTTGCCATAGCCGCACCCTTTGGCGCATGTCCATAAAAATGACCTTCTTTATCTTTTCCAATTACTTTTGTAGACGGTTTTGCAACATCATGTAGTAAAAGCGTCCAGCGTATGATTAACTGTTGCTTTTTGGAATACTTTACAGAACTATATGGATATTTATTCGAGAAAAAGCTTAATGCCTCTAAGCAATGCATTCCGACTGTATGGATATGATGATGGTTCTCCTGTTCACATGATAACATCTCATTCAATTCTGGAAGTATTACATCTGAGATTCTAGTTGCATGTACTACAAGTAGCTTCTTAGAATGGTTACTTAAGAGTAACTTGTTTAGCTCCTCTCTAATACGCTCTGCACTGATATTCTTTAAGTTTTGGGCCTTTTCCTTAACTGCAAGTAATGTATCCTCTTCAATTGAAAAATCAAGTTGGGCGGAAAAGCGAATGGCTCTCAAAATGCGTAAGGCATCCTCATCAAATCTTTCTCTTGCGCTACCAACACATCGGATTTTCTTTTCTTGTAAATCACTCAATCCGTTAAAAGCATCAACTAGGCCATCATTCTCATTATACGCCATAGCATTGATTGTAAAATCACGTCGCTTTAAGTCTTCCAAAAGCTGATTTGTAAATTCAACCTGCTTAGGATGACGATTATCTTCATATTCACCATCGACACGATAAGTCGTGACCTCAAAACCATCTTTTCCAAGTAAAACCGTTACGGTACCATGTTGTATTCCAGTATCAACATTTCTTTCAAATAATTCCTTTACTTGATAAGGAGTCGCTGAGGTTGTAATATCCCAGTCCTCAGGGCTCCTTTTTAAGATTGAATCTCGGATACATCCACCAACTGCATATGCTTCATAGCCAGCTGACTGCAACTTTTTAATTATTTGATTCACTTTTAACGGAAGTTCTATTTTCATTTCTTACTTATCCTCTCACACCTGAACTTGAACCTTCTTAAGATGCCAAATATCTTTCACGTATTCTTCAATTGTTCGGTCCGAAGAGAATTTTCCACTCTTCGCCACATTTATTATTGCTGATTTTGCCCATCCAGAAGCATCATTATACGCCTGCTCCACTCTTTTTTGAGCTTCTACATAGGAGCGAAAATCTTTTAATATAAAATATTGATCTGCTTTTTCATATCCATTCGTATCAAGTAAGGAACTATATAACTCCCGAAATAGTTCAGGGTTACCTAAGGAGTAAGTACCATCAACTAACTGGTCTACAACCTTTTTAATCTCATAATCCGACTCATAGATATCTCTTGGGCGATAAGTTCCATTCTGCTCATAAGCAATAACTTCATCTGCACTCAATCCAAAGATAATTTCATTTTCAGCTCCAGCCTCTTCTACAATTTCAACATTTGCTCCATCCATTGTACCTAGGGTAATTGCTCCATTGAGCATAAACTTCATATTACCTGTTCCTGAAGCCTCCTTACTAGCTGTTGAAATCTGTTCTGAAACATCTGCCGCCGCAAAAATTAATTCTGCATTGGAAACTCGATAATTTTCAATAAATACAACTCTAATCTTTCCTTGAATTGTTGGATCATTGTTTATCACATCGCCAACACTATTAATCAATTTAATAACGGATTTTGCACGACGATAACCTGCTGATGCCTTTGCACCAAAGATAAAGGTACGAGGCGTCATTTCCATTGATGGGTTTTCTTTTAATTGGTTATACAGATACATTACATGTAATATGTTAAGTAATTGTCGTTTGTACTCATGTAATCTTTTTACTTGAACATCAAAAATTGAGTTTGGATCAACATCAATACCATTATGTTTTTTAATGTACTCCGCCAATCTAACTTTATTGTTGAATTTAATTTGCATAAACTCCTGTTGATCTTTTGTTGAATTAGCATATGGTAACAGATTCTCAATGGAAGATAAATTTGTAATCCATCCATCGCCAATTCGCTTTGTTACCCAAGCTGCTAATTCTGGATTGCCATGCAGTAAAAATCGTCTTTGAGTAATACCATTCGTTTTATTATTAAATTTTTCCGGCCATAACTCATAAAAATCTTTTAACTGTTGTTCTTTTAAGATTTCAGTGTGTAACTGTGCTACGCCATTCACTGAAAATCCTGCAACAATTGCAAGGTTCGCCATTTTAATCTGACCATTATACATAATTGCCATATTTTCAATTTTCTTTTGATTTCCCGGATACTTATCCTTTATCTGTGTAACAAATCTATGGTTGATCTCCTCTACGATTTGATAAATACGTGGTAATAACTTTTGGAACAATTCCTGTGGCCATTTTTCCAGCGCTTCTGACATTATGGTATGATTTGTATATGCACATGTTTTCGTTGTTACTTCCCACGCTTCATCCCATGGTAAATAGTAATCATCCATGAGGATTCTCATTAACTCTGGTATAGTAACTGTTGGGTGTGTATCATTCAGCTGAAAGCATACTTTTTCATGAAGCTTATGGATATCTGTATGCTGTTCCATATATTTTGTAACGGCACGTTGGATACTTGCTGAAACAAAGAAATACTGCTGTTTTAAACGTAATTCTTTTCCTGCATAATGATTATCATTTGGATAAAGTACTTCACAGATTGTTCGAGCAAGATTCTCCTGCTCAACAGCCTTTTGATAATCTCCCTTATCAAAAGATTCTAAATTAAAGGTGTTGATTGCTTCGGCATCCCATATTCTTAGTGTATCAACAACATTATTACCGTAGCCTACTACTGGTAAGTCGTATGGAACCGCAAGTACAGAGTTATAGTTCTCCTGAACAAAATGTTCTCTTCCATTCTCATCCTTAACAACACGAACATATCCACCGAATCGGACTTCCTGTGCATATTCTGCACGCTTCATCTCAAATGGATTCCCATTTTTTAACCAGTTATCCGGAACCTCTACCTGATATCCATTTTCTATTTTCTGTTCAAACATTCCGTATTTATAACGTATTCCACAACCGTAGGCAGGGTAGTTTAATGTAGCTAAAGAATCCAGAAAACATGCTGCTAATCTTCCTAGACCACCATTGCCTAATGCTGCATCAGGCTCCAAATCTTCAATAACATTTAGGTCTAAACCAAGCTCATCAAGTACTTCTCGAACAACGTTATCAGCTTTTAAATTAATAATCGTATTGCCTAGCGCACGCCCCATTAAAAATTCCATTGAGAGGTAATATACTACTTTTGCGTCCTCTTCTTGAAATCTCTTATGTGTTTCCATCCAATGTTCCACGATAACATCTTTTATAGCATAAGCAACTGCTTGAAAAATCTGTTGCTGAGATGCTTCTTTAACATTTCTACGAAAAAGATTCTTTAAGTAATTCTCGACATCTTCGCGAAATTCTTTTTTGTTAATATTCATTTTTTACTCCTCCTTGAATTAAAGATTCATAACAATTCAGTCATTGATGCCATAACACTAATATCACATTACAGTGCAACTAATCACCATCACTACATGATACTCCGACCAAATAATTATAAAGTTTTTTTCTTTTCATGCGCCAGTTAAGCTTTGGAGCATTTGCGTAATTTAGTCCCTTAAGAATTTAGAGTATATACCATCATATTCAAAAAGACAAAATAATATCATGATTATACCATCGTTTTTATCGAATCTTCAATAGTGATAGTTCATAAAGATTCCATAGAAAGGATTACCATCTACTATATTATTCCTAGAATTTCTGGATGAAAGCAATGTCCTCCCTCTCGTAAATCAACTTTGAGATTTTCCTGTGCATTATATAAGGCGAAGGCCTCATTCATAATTTCTAACTGTTCAAACACATTCTTGATTCCTCTTGGTCCATTTAGGTGATCTTCTTTACAACTTTGTATAATCACCTGGCGAGGCGCCAATAGAGAACCAATATCACCACAGTCATAATACTCCCAAAGGTGAGGAACATAATTGCAGTTACAGTTTCCATTTAATAATAGGTGAGCTTCTTTAAACCCATACAAGTAACCACTAATCATAATCTTTTGAATTCTCTCATCCATTGCAGCCGTATATATTGTTTGCATTCCACCACCAGAGAATCCAACAAGGCCAAGTTCAGTTACATCAAAGTCTTCCCGTTCATATATATAATCAACTAATCTCATCAAATCCCATACAAGCATTCCAATAACCGTCATTCCAAGAGGTTGCGCCATATGAGAAAGATGATAGCATGTCCCAGATAAATAACTTGACTCCTCGTCATTTTGAAAAGCCTGTTCACGTCGCTCAGCATATCCACGTGCATCTGGGCATATTACAATATAGCCTTGCTGTGCTAACTGTAATCCATAGTCATAATGAAACTTCTCAATTACCTCTGAAATTGCGGGAATCTCTCTACGTCCTGCAATAGATTCCTTTCCGCCACCTTGGTGTCCATGAGCAGCAATCATACAAGCTGGTTTTCTATTTTGCTCATTCCCTATGTATTTTTGTGTTTCTTTAGATGGATAAATGATGTAAAATGGCATATAAACGTCTGGCTCCACTTGGATGATCATCTTTTCACGCCTCATCTTACCTTCTAGATCTATAGTTTCCATGACCTGCGCTTCTAACTCACATTCTTCCATCTTATCCATACCTAATAGATGCGCCAGATTTTCTCTTGCTTTTATTGCCCAATGCTCATAAGCCTCTATACTCTCAGTGTTTACTGGATGCTTTCTTGCATACTTATCATATTTACGTTGAATCGATTCTAAACAAGTATAATATTTATTGACATGTTCTGCTCTTTCCATAAATAACCTCTCTGATCTAAATTCAAAACAGACTATACATAATTTATTATACCTTTTTTTTAGTCGAACTTAAAGACATTTTTCATATGGACGGACTTTTTGTTCCTCAAAAAAAGGTTCCCTTTTATGCAACAGATTTTCCTCAAGTTGCATGAAAGGGAGCCAATTATAGTTCATGAATCTTACAATGATTCCTTGTTATCTCTTTTCAACTGCTAAAGTTACATCCTCACCGTTTAAATTCCATTCCTTCACAAAGCCTGCTGTTCTATCATAAACAAATGCATCTGCAAGAACTACGGAACTAATTTCAGCTTCATTACTCTTAACAATTTCCTCGATTTTCTTATTACCAACTACGAAAACGTTAATGTGATCCATTACCTCAAAACCTGCATCCTTACGCATAGTCTGTATCTTACTGATTACCTCACGAACAAAGCCTTCTTCGATTAATTCTTGTGTAAGGTTTGTATCAAGTACAACGGTAATACCATAATCACTGTCAGTTACATAACCTTCCATCTGAACTGCATCAATTAATAAGTCGTCTTTTTCAAGTACTTCATCAACACCATCAAGATTGATTGTTAATGTACCCTTTTCATTAATTTCATCCATCGCTACGTTGCCATCTAAGTTAAGAAGCACTTCTTTTAACGCATTTAATTTACTTCCAAAACGGCGTCCAAGAGTCTTTAACTGAGGTTTAAATGTATACGTAGTAAAGTTACGTACATCAGATGTGAAGCTGACATTCTTTACATTTAACTCGTCTGCAATAATTTCTTTATAGAAATCTGACATTCCTTCAACTACAGCTCCTTCGGCTGATGTATGAGTAATTTCAGCCTTGACATACATTGTGTTAATTGGCTGTCTTTGCTTAATGTTAGATGCATTTCTACAAGCACGACCAAGAACAACGATATCAAGAACATCTTCCATATCCTTTTCTAGTCGAGTATCAATTAGCTTCTCATCGAATTTAGGGAAGTCACATAAATGAACGCTGATCGGAGCATTCTTATCGATACTGCACACAAGGTTACGATAGATGTCGTCCGTCATAAATGGGATCATAGGCGCAGCCGCCTTAGCAATTGTTACAAGCGCTGTATAAAGTGTCATATAAGCATTAATTTTGTCCTGCTCCATTCCCTTTGCCCAGAAACGTTCACGACCACGACGAACATACCAGTTACTTAACTCATCAACAAAATCTTGAAGAGCTCTTGCTGTTTCAGGAATCTTATAGTTCGCTAAATTCTCATCCACTGTTTTAACTACAGTATTTAACTTGGATAATAACCATTTATCCATAACTGGGAGTTTATCATATTCTAACGTATATTTCGTTGCATCAAAACCGTCGATGTTTGCGTAAAGAACAAAAAACGCGTACGTATTCCATAAAGTACCCATGAATTTACGCTGACCCTCTACAACTGCCTTACCGTGGAAACGGTTTGGTAGCCAAGGAGCAGAGTTGATATAAAAGTACCAGCGAATTGCATCTGCACCATACTCATTTAATGCTTCCATAGGGTCTACTGAGTTACCCTTAGACTTACTCATCTTCTGACCATTCTCATCCTGAACATGACCAAGAACAATAACATTCTTATATGGTGCCTTGTCAAAGATTAAGGTTGATATCGCAAGTAAGGTATAGAACCATCCTCTTGTCTGGTCAACTGCCTCTGAGATAAAGTCAGCTGGGAATTGAGCTTCGAATTTATCCTTATTCTCAAATGGATAGTGATGCTGAGCAAATGGCATAGCTCCTGAATCATACCAACAGTCAAGTACTTCGGGAACACGGTGCATCTCCTTACCACAATCTGGACAAGTAATTGTAACATTATCAATGTATGGACGATGTAATTCAATATCTTCTGGACAATTATGAGACATCGATCTTAACTCATTAATACTTCCGATGGAATGCATTTTACCACACTCACAAGTCCAAACATTTAATGGTGTTCCCCAGTAACGGTTACGACTAACACCCCAATCCTGGATGTTTTCTAACCAATTACCAAATCGACCTTTACCAATTGTTTCTGGAATCCAATTAATTGTATTGTTATTAGCAATTAATTGTTCCTTAACTGCAGTCATCTTAATAAACCAAGATTCTCTCGCATAGTAGATTAATGGTGTATCACATCTCCAGCAGAATGGGTAACTATGCTCAAATTTAAGCACTTTAAATAATTGATTTGTTTCCGCAAGTTTCTTTAATATTCCTTCATCTGCTTTTTTACAGAAAACACCTGCAAAATCAGTTGCTTCCGCTTTCATCTCACCTTTTTCATCAACTAACTGAACAAATGGTAAGTCGTATTTACGACCAACATTGGCATCATCTTCACCAAATGCAGGAGCAATATGAACAACACCAGTACCATCTGTTAATGTAACATAAGTATCGCAAGTTACATAATAAGCTTTCTTACCATTGATGTTATCACGATTTGCATTTTCATTTCTAGAACCATCTGCTTTATTCATTGCATAGTCAAATAACGGTTCATACTCTTTGTATTCTAAGTCTTTACCAGTCATCGTCTCAACAACTTCAAAGTCTCCTTCAATAACTGATGTAAGAGCCTCGGCTAAGTAGTAATATTCTGTACGAACAGCAGTATTTTTCTCATTAGCTTCTTCACCTACGGTTGCCTTAGCAACATCGCCCTTTGCATTAACACCAACCTTAACTTTAACATAAGTCTCATTAGGGTTTACACAAAGTGCAACGTTTGATGGAAGTGTCCAAGGTGTGGTTGTCCATGCTAAGATAAATTCATCCTCACAATCCTTTACACGAAATTTTGCGATTGCAGATTTTTCTTTTACATCCTTGTATCCTTGGGATACTTCGTGAGAAGAAAGAGGTGTTCCACAACGAGGACAGTAAGGAACGATTTTATAACCTTTATACAATAATCCCTTTTCCCAAATCTTCTTTAAAGACCACCATACTGATTCAATATATTCATTGTGATAAGTAACATATGGGTGATCCATATCAGCCCAGTATCCAACGATACCAGAGAAATCTTCCCACATACCTTGATACTTCCACACACTTTCCTTACAGTTCTTTATAAATGGCTCTAAACCATATTGTTCAATCTGTTCTTTTCCGTCAAGGCCAAGTAACTTCTCCACTTCAAGCTCAACTGGAAGACCATGCGTATCCCAGCCTGCTTTTCTAGGAACCTCATATCCCTTCATCGTACGGTATCTTGGTATCATATCTTTAATAACACGTGTTAAAACATGTCCAATATGAGGCTTACCGTTAGCAGTTGGAGGACCATCATAAAACGTAAACGTCTCACCCTTCTTACGCTCTTCAATACTCTTTTCAAAAATATCATTTTCTTTCCAGAACTTTAGAACTTCTCGTTCTCTTTCTACGAAGTTCATATTCGTCGACACTTTTTCGTACATATCTTCACTCCTTCTTTAAAAAGTTTGATTAATCACCTTAATATCTAAAAATTGTCATCCCCAGTTATAATGTCACAAAGCCAGTCAAAATACTGATATTTATGGAATTTATTATGTTTAATCATCTCTTGTATTTCTTCCAATGAACACCATTTCAAATCGGCTACCTCAGATTCCTGCATTACCATATCATCGAGTGTTGCCTCAGAATACATTAAAAATACAGCTTGATAGCTACATTTTCTTTGAAAGATAGCAACCATACGCATGTCCTTATTCGTAGCATCAATACCAATCTCTTCTTTTAGTTCGCGAATGCACGCCTCATATGGTCCTTCTCCCTTTATAGCCGAACCTCCTGTTGTTGCCCAGATTCCTGGTTTCCATTTAACCGAATCACTTCTCTTTTGAATGAGTAATTCCTTGTTCTTATTTACAAGAAAAACATTCACAACGAGATGATATTCTCCATCTTTCATGGCATCACCTCTTTTATGAAGTTCACCAGTTTTTTGAAAGCAAGCATCATACACATCCCAGTATTCCATACGAATCCTCCCACATGAATTAAAGAATGCTTCGTCCATTAGGTAGAAAAAAAGCTCATCCTAAATAGGATGAGCGCATATTAGCATTCATAATACCACCTATTTCACGTACGGAACCTTAAATTCGATACATTATCCATATAACGGTGGATACCGTCAACACCTACTTAGGTTCAGCATTGCAACTGATAAAGTGATCTTCAGAAATTTTCTAATCATACCGTACTTCCACTCTCTACGGCTCGCTGCGACTTTCAAAAATTCTTACTCTCTTCGTCAACGTCTTTTCATATTTCTTTCATATTAGTATAAACAATTTCATTTGTCAACCCAAAAAATTGATAATAAACTATCACCTTTTTACTCATACTAATGGTGAGGTGAAGACTATGAGTCCATTATCCTTTGCTCCTGGTACTGCATATGGTTTCATACCGTTTATTATTCCTGGTGAAAACATGAAGTACTTTGATATCTTTTTTGGTCAGCTAACTGTCTCTGAACTAGAGGCTGTTGAACGAGTAAAAGATCAATTTCAAAGCGAAGCAGAACTAAGAGCATTTATAAAAGGGTTGCGTAAATAAGCGCAACCCTTTGTGAGTAGTTTAATTAGCGTCTCCCTCGCGGCCTTCCATTGGAAGATATTCTCTTCTTTTTGAAACAGAGCGGTATGCTGGTCGAATAATCTTTTCGGCACTTACTAACTCTTCTAGTCGATGTGCTGACCAACCAACAATTCGTGCCACTGCAAACATAGGTGTATAAAGTTCTAACGGTAAACCAAGCATTTGATATACAAACCCACTATAAAAATCGACATTTGTATTAACACCTTTATATATTTTTCGTTCTTCTGCAATTAATTTCGGTGCTAATTTCTCAACTGTAGTATAGAGATCGAATTCTGCCATACACCCTTTATCGCTTGCAAGTTCGCCTACAAACTTTTTAAATACTTCTGCTCTTGGATCAGATATTGAGTAAACTGCATGGCCAATTCCATAAATAAGACCCGATTTATCGAATTCTTCTTTTCTTAAAATTTTACGTAAATAATCTGATACTTCCTCTTCATCCTTCCAATCCGCTATTTTACTCTTCATATCATCAAACATCTGCATAACTTTTAAGTTTGCCCCACCATGTCTTGGTCCTTTTAAAGAAGCAAGCGCCGCTGCCATTACAGAATAAGTATCCGTTCCTGAAGAAGTAACTACACGAGTTGTAAAAGAAGAATTATTTCCACCACCGTGTTCCATATGAAGCACTAATGCTAGGTCTAAAACTGATGCTTCAAATTGTGTATATTCTTTATCTGGACGTAGCATACGTAAAATATTCTCAGCTGTGGAAAGCTCTTCAAGTGGTTGATGAATATATAAACTATTACCAATACTATGGTTATACACGTTATAGCTGTAAACTGCAAGCATTGGGAATTGACTAATTAAATTTAAACACTGTCTCATAACATTTGGAATGGATGTATTCTCAGCTTCCTTGTCATAAGAATATAATGTTAAAATGCTTTTTGCCAAGGAGATCATGATATCCTTACTTGGTGCTTTCATAATAACATCACGACAGAAATTATGTGGTAAGGTTCTTCTCTCTCCTAATTCCTTTTGAAAATTGCTCAATTGTTGCTTACTCGGTAATTCACCAAATAACAATAAATATGTAATTTCCTCAAATCCAAAGCGATTTTGTGATAGAAAACCTTTGGTCAAATCTCTAACATCGTATCCCCGATAAAAGAGCATTCCATCACATGGAACTTCCACTCCATCAACAATATCTTTTGCATGAACTTCTGAGATATTCGTTAGCCCTGCTAGAACACCTTTTCCATTTAAATCACGAAGTCCACGTTTTACGTCATAGTCGACATATAGCTGAGCTGGTACTTTATCTCTACTCATACAGATGGAAGCAAGCTTTTTCACCTGTGGCGTTACTTGAAAAATAACATCTTTCATTCAACTCCTCCTTCTTTGTTATAATATAGTAATAATATAATTAACCATGTTAACCATTATTATTTACAATTATTACTTAATATTACCATGTTGTCAATATTATTTCATTGAAATAAATAAAATAATTGATCATTTTACATGTTTTTTTCTACAATTTTTTCATCCTAACGAGATAAATCCTTGTAAACTATAAAGCAAAGACAATTTTACAAAAGGCTGCCACTAATACGTGGCAACCTCTATTTCTTCTTCCAATATATCATTTAAACGAGTCAGTGCTTGTAAGATTTGTTCAATCTCTTCGTCTCCAAGACGTAATGAAATACGATTTATAAGATCATGAAAAAGACTTTTTTCTCTTTCCAAAATCTCATTTCCCTTTTTTGTTAATTCCAAGTAATATATTCGACGATCCCTTTCATCACTTGTTTTCTCGACATATCCTTTCTTTTCTAACACTGTAAGCATACGCGAAGTTGCAGGTTTCTTTGTACCAAGCATATCATTAAGGCTAGTTGGGGTAAGTTTCTGTCCTGTCTCATTATACTCACTATGAATGATACTCATAACACAGAATTCACCAATAGACATATCCCCTTTAGGCTTAATCTGACTTACTAAAGTTCTAAGGTGATGCATTGTCGCAATTAAATTACCAGATTTGGTATCCATAATATACTCCAATTTCTACAATATGGTTAATGTCGTTAACCTTTAGTTGAGGATACAATAAGTGGTTAATTTTGTCAAGCAAAAGAGTAGCTAATCACCTAATAGGTCATCAACTGCTCTTTAAAAAGGTTCTATATAAGTGTTGGGGCTGTGAATCACTAATTCATATACCCCAACACTTATATTAAACCTATAAAGTTACTGGTTATTCATGGATATTGCCATTATATGAATCTAACAATGTTCTCTTCATATGGAATAGTTCATTACTTAGATCAACATACACATCATGAGGATTTACAAGACGTCTTGTTTCATCCCATAAAGTATCTAGTTCACTCATGCAGTAGTTACGAATCTCCATTACAGATGGTGATGTATAAACGCATTTTCCGTTCTTAATCACTGGTACTAGCATCTCACGTAACGTATAAGTACCTGGTTTAAGGTAAGTCTTTTTCCACGTTGCCATTGGATCGAATAATAGTAACGGATCGTTTTCATTATATTTTTCACCTACAAGCGCTATTAAATCTGCCTTAATCTTACCGGACTCCTTCTCATAAACACGATAAATTGTCTTGTTGCCTGGGTTTGTAATTTTCCATTGATTTTCAGACAACTTAATCTTAGGAGTAAACTCCCCATTCTTTTCTACTGCCGCAAGCTTGTAAACACCACCAAAAGCAGGGCAGTCCTTAGAAGTAATTAAGTTTGTACCAACACCCCAAGAATTAATCTTGGCTCCTTGTGTCTTTAAAGAGTCAATTAAGTACTCATCTAAATCACTTGATGCACAGATAGTGGCATCCGTAAATCCAGCTTCATCTAACATCTTTCTTGCTTTTTTTGAAAGATAAGATAAGTCACCACTATCTAGACGAATTCCGTATCTTTGCAACTTTCCAGCCTCTTGCATCTCTTTGAAAATCTTGATTGCATTAGGCACTCCAGAGCGAAGTGTATCATAAGTATCTACAAGTAATGTTACATTTTGAGGATAAATTTCGGCGTATTTACGGAATGCTGTTAACTCATCTTCAAAACTCATAATCCAACTATGTGCATGAGTACCAAGAGCAGGAACACCATACGTCTGTGCACATAAAACATTACTTGTTCCGATACATCCTCCAATCACAGCGGCTCTAGCACCAAGTGTACCAGCATCCGGTCCTTGGGCACGTCGTAAACCAAATTCCATAACAGCTTCACCTCTAGCAGCATAACATACACGAGATGCTTTTGTTGCAATTAAGCTTTGGTGATTAATTATATTAAGAATTGCTGTCTCAACTAGCTGGGCCTCCATAATAGGTGCAACTACCTTAACAAGTGGTTCCATTGGGAAAACAACGGAACCTTCTGGAACTGCATAGATATCACCACTGAACTTAAAGTTCTTCAAGTACTCTAAAAACTCTTCCTTAAAGATATTCAATCCTCTTAAATACTCTATATCATCTGCTTCAAACTTAAGATTTTCAATATAATCAATTACCTGAGCAAGACCACAACAAATTGCATAACCACTTCCTGATGGATTGGTTCGATAGAATGCATCAAAAACTACCGTTTCATTCGTCTTATTCAAGAAATAGCCTTGCATCATGGTTAGTTCATAAAAATCTGTAAGCAATGTTAACGTACGTTCCTTCATCTTACACCTCCTGCAATTTTAGTAAGCTTTCCCCCAGTATACTAATGTTTTCGCTGGTTTACCACAACATACACATTGATCTGAAATATGCTCTTGCTTAAATGGCATACAGCGAGATGTTGCGCCTGTCTTTTCTTTAATTTCATCTTCGCAAGCACGATCTCCACACCACATAGCCTTAACAAAGCCTGGCTTATTCGCTACGATATCCTTAAACTCCTCTGTGGAATGTGCTTCATAAGTATGAGAATCACGATGCTCTTTAGCACGACTTAATAAATCCGATTGCATTGTATCTAAGATTTCCTGAAGCTTTGTATCAATTTCATCTAAGGATACAACTATCTTTTCTCTTGTATCACGACGAACAACAACTGCTTGATTTGCTTCGATGTCTTTTGGCCCAATTTCTACACGTACTGGAATTCCACGCATTTCCTGCTCAGAGAATTTGAAACCAGGTGTTTTGTCAGAGTCATCTACCTTTACACGAAAAGAACTGCTTAACTTCTTACGCAATTCCTCTGCTTTTTCTAAAACACCTTCTTTTTTCTGCATAATAGGAATAATCATAATCTGAGTAGGCGCAATTCTAGGAGGTAATACAAGTCCGGAATTATCTCCATGAACCATAATTAAAGCTCCAATTAAGCGTGTAGTCATACCCCAAGAAGTTTGATGAACATACTGTAATTTGTTCTCTTTGTCTGTATACTGAATACCAAATGCTTTCGCAAAGCCATCACCAAAATTATGGCTTGTTCCTGATTGAAGTGCTTTGCCATCATGCATTAATGCTTCAATCGTATAGGTAGCCTCAGCACCTGCAAATTTTTCCTTATCTGTCTTCTTACCACGAACCATAGGAATAGCTAATACTTGCTCACAAAAATCTGCATAAAGATTTAACATCTGTTCGGTTCTCTCTTGTGCTTCCTTGGCAGTTGCATGAGCAGTATGACCTTCTTGCCATAAGAACTCTAAGGTACGTAAGAATGGTCTTGTTGTCTTTTCCCAACGTACTACAGAACACCATTGATTATATACCTTTGGTAAATCACGATAAGACTCAATAATATGAGAATAGAAGTCGCAAAATAAAGTTTCAGAAGTTGGACGTACACAAAGGCGTTCCTGTAATTGTTCTCCACCACCATGAGTTACCCATGCTACTTCTGGAGCAAATCCCTCCACATGATCCTTTTCTTTGTTTAATAAACTCTCTGGAATGAACATCGGCATATATACATTTTCAACTCCAGTTTCTTTAAAACGAGCATCCAATTCCTTCTGAATGTTTTCCCAAATCGCATATCCAGCTGGACGAAAAATGGTACATCCACGTACTCCTGAATAATCCACCAACTCAGCCTTTGTAACAACATCCGTATACCACTGTGCAAAATCTACATCCATGGATGTAATTGACTCTACTAACTTCTTTTCCTTTGCCATACATTAATCTCCTTTTTTAATTAATTGGTCCAAATATTTCTCATACTCTTACACGAGGAACTTTTTATGTTATAGGACATTCTTCAAAATTTTCTATAACATAAAAAATCCCTTACAAATGTAAGGGACCGATTCATCGGTGGTACCACCCAAATTAGTTACTCATGTAACTCTCTTTGTACCCTTAACGCAGGTTTACGCTGTACTTTTTATACAGAGCTCAAAGGTCGGTTCGAATAAGCCATCATAAGGATTCACACCAGCCATCCTCTCTCTTATAAGATTGCTTAATCTACTATTCCTTATCATAGCTAATCTAACTATTGATAATTAGTTTGATTTTATGCCAGCTAACAGGATTTGTCAAGCAAATACTTATCACTTATGACAAATGAAACTAAACAGATTTGCTTGTATCACTCTTTTCTTTTGTTGCTTCAATTAGCACAGTACGTATAATCACTAGGGATAAAGGCCCAAGTAAAAATCCAATCACTCCAAACAGCTGAACCCCAACATACATAGCAATCATATCATAAATTGGTTTGATTCCAATTTTGTTTCCTAGTAGCCTTGGTTCTAAAATCTCACGAACGATTTGACATAATACAAATACCGTCATAATGATTGCAGCAGCCAAGAAATTTTTTTGTAAAAGCATAATGATACTCCAAGGCACCAAAATCAGTCCGCTTCCTAAAACCGGGAATGCATCAAAGATACCTACAAATATACCAATTAACAAAGCATAAGGATTTTTTATTATAATAAAGCCAAACGTAATAATTACTGCAATAATCGACATTAGGATTAACTGGGTTTTTAAAAAGGCAATCCCTGTATCAGAAAGTTTTGCGGTGATTTTATGAACCGCAGGATAAAATTCTGATTTTCTAAGGCCAGCTTTATACTCCTCCATATCCTTAATAAATAAAACCGTTGCAATTAAAATAATTAGTATTATCGCCAAAATGCCTGCCACAGAAATTGCTACCTTAATTGTCTGTTCTGTTAATCGTGGTAATAGCTCAGACTGTATATACTCTGTAATTGAATTCATTCCTTGGTCAAACAAAGCTCTAGACGAACCATTCCCCACTCGCAACATTTTATCTGAAGTTTTACATATACCATCAATCGCTCCTGATATATATTGCTCATATGCAGGAAAGTTCTTGAAAAATAGTATGATTTGGTTGAATAAAACTCTACCTAAGAAAAATAGTACTGTGAAGATTACAATTGAAAAAAGTATAACCCCAATTGTTCCACCTATCACAATTGGAATTCTTAGTTTTCGATGTAAAATGCTAACAACTGGCCGAAGAATCCATGCAAAAAAGTAAGCAAAAATAAACGGAACAAATAACGGTAATAAATATTTCATTCCTAAGTATACCGCTATCACTGTTCCGAATAAGATAAGCAATTTCTTTTGTTTTTTACTTAAACATAGTTTACTCTCCAAGCAACCACCTCATCTAACTTTTGATGTAAAGTTTGATAAATATTGTTTGTAGATGAGACGCTTATATGCCAAAAAATCAGATACAACATATGGTAAACTCTTAACCATAGATAATATCTGACTTTTTAACAACTGTTATTTATTGTATAAATCAACTTCCAAACTTTGAAGAATCTTTTTCATATAGCTTATTGCAGTTTTACAGAAACAAATGGAATTCCAAGGGATGCTGCCTTTTTAATAACCTCTAATCCTTCGACAACTTGATAGTCGTCTTCTGTTTTAGTAATAACCACATCACCATCGAGGTAAAATTGCTCTGGATTTTCTGATATTACTGCATCTTCAATCCCAAGACGTTTCGGAGACATTAATATCTTATTCGAGAATCCGTTTGACTTCTTTGCCTCTTCTAACATTACCTTGGCTAATAAACTTGGTGTACAATACGTACTATCTAAAACAAGATTATAGTTATTAAAATTAAAATAATCTAATCCGTAGATGTCTTTATATCTTTGATCCTCGGTTTCCGCACGTAATTTCAACTGTTGTTTTGCATCCTCTACCGATACATACTTCTCAACTTCACCACGATTATCCCCATAAACTCGATTTGCAGCAACATCTAAACTAACCGATAAAAAAACTTTAAATGACTTTTCAACAAAATTCCAAGCAAGACGGGAATCAAACACAATTGCCTTATCTTGATTCTCACGTGAGATTTTTGCAGTTGTATCGTCTATCATCTTATCATACTTATGATCCGTACACATAAGCTGATTCATCTCAAGAACACTGACCCCCAGATCCTCTGCCAACTTACGCTGTACTTTACCAGTCGAATATATTTCATATTTGTACTCTGCATCTAAGATTTTACAAATTGTTGATTTTCCGCTTCCTAAATTACCGGTTAATGTGATATGCATCTATTTATCCTCCAATATTTCAATCCCACTCATGTGTTTTGTTTTTCCTATCATAGCACGAGTTGTAGTGATTGAAAAGTGTTAATTATTGAAAGCTCAGTGAATCAAGGATTGTTCCTAGAGTACTAGAGTTATCTCCAGCTTGTGTTGATAATATCATATATACTAATACATTGTTTTTTTCAAAGATTATATACTCTTGGTTAATCTCCTGCTCAATAGTAGTTTCACCTGAAGTCATGCTCATCTTAGCACTTGAAGTAAGTTGATATACATCCTGACCATTGATTAAAGTCTTAGTTGGATCTGATATCTCACATGTGGAACCCATCGCTTTATATTGATTTAACGTAAGGGCAGATAATGATTTAATAACATCCTCAATACCTAATCCAGAAAACATTGCCATGTCCATTGCTTGTACCATCAGATTATCGGTTCCACTATTCTCATTCATTTGAGTATCAGTACCATAGCAGATATAGCAAGTTCCTTGTATTTTTAGCTGTTGCTTTAAGGTAGCAATATCATAACCTGTTGTTTTAGCTAATAAATCATATGTTTCTTTTGATCCATATACTAACCATGTTTCTGGTGCAGATACAGAAAATCCGATTAAACTATTCGTATACTTAACTCCATCAACTGTCCCCGCTGCTTCGACTGCTTCTGTAGAAAAAGAATCCTCTGCTTCTTTCGTTGGTTTAGCTTCCTCTGTAACTTCAGGTGCCTCTGTTGGTTCTATTGTAGGTTCTGCTGTTGCTTCAATTGTTGGAGTAGTGTCACTAATATTTGAATCCTCCTTAGCGCCACAACCTGCAAACAATGACATTATTAATATTGCTATTAATGATATTGATAACTTCCTTCTTTTCATCATAACCCTCCTAAATAATATAACGTAGTATAGAATATTGTAACAAAACTGTGTAAAAAATACAACAGACGTACCGATTACATTTATCTATTCAATTCAAGAATTGAATCCCCTAAGAATACTGCTTCCTCCTTATCATGTGTAACAATAATTGTAGTTTTTCCTTGAATTGCTTCCTTTAAATAAGTCATCACACTTTTTTTTAATTTTTCGTCAAAACCTTTTAGTGGTTCATCCAACACAAGTAAATCACTTTCTGCAAGAACTGCTCGAACAATCGCAACACGTCGCTTCATTCCACCACTTAAATTCTTAACTGGTTTATTTTCATAATCTAGTAAGCATACTTTGTTAAATTCCTCAATAATTTGCTTAACTGTAACTTTAGAAGGTACAGCAATCAATACGTTAGTAATAGCGTCAAACTCCTCGCATAATCTGTCCTCTTGAAACACTGCGGCAGTTGTTCGTTTCTCCAACCCTGTAACTATCCCACTATCTGGTTTCACTAATCCAAGTATGATATTAAGCAATGTTGTCTTGCCAGAACCAGAAGGACCCATAATGCATGTTGTCTTTCCTTCAGGAAATGTAGCATTGAAAGAATCTAATACTAATTTCTGCTCAAACTTTTTTTTGATTTCTTGAAGTATAATATCTGAACCCATTTATGAACTCCTTCTCCAACTTTTCGTTACATACTTACCAAAAGAACGAATCATAGCCATAATAAGCTTTTCAAAAATAGCACTTATCATTACTATTATAATCGTCCATGCAAACAATCCCTCTGTATCTAAATAGAGTTTTGCCTCATATAATTGCCTTCCAATGGAGTGTTGTGCTAAGGAGATGATTTCTGCTGCGATTCCTGATTTCCAACAAAACCCTAATCCAACCGAACATGCTGATACAAAGTAAGGAGTCACTGATGGTAAATATATGTATCGAATTTTTCTTAGATAGGGGATTCGAAAGACCTTTGCCATCTGAAGCAAAGAAGCATCGGTCGCCTGAATTCCTTTTATTACATTCGTATAAATAATTGGTAATACCATTAAAAAGGAAATTAGTAGCGACAAGTTTTTTGCCTTTACCCAAAGTAATGCTAAAATTACAAAAGAAGCTACAGGAATCGACTTAATCGTCTGCATAAATACTGTTGTAATCTCTTTTAAAAGTATAGATCGATAGACTAAAATCGATAACAAGATACCACAAAAGACTGCGAGAAAAAAACCACTAGCTATTTTCAGTGAAGTACTCAAAATAGCTAGCCAGGATTCCTTTGACTGACACAATGAAGCGAAACTTTTAAGTACATTAATCGGAGATGCTAAAAAAATCTTATTATTAATATATATACTTAAAACTTGCCATACAATAATCCAAAAGGCTCCCGCTATTATTTTATTTCGTTGTTTTTTCAGCCATGCTGTTAATACTTGCATAAAATCCCCTTATCTATTCCGTAATAACAATAATCTTCACTTATTATATCATGCAAAGTGGAAAGAAGAAAGAAATTTAAAAAAGGGGCTAACGTAAGCCCCTTCTAACTTTGATTAAGCCATAAAACCTCGGTTAGCATCATGATACCCAACTGCTGACTCATTTAATATACCCCTGCCATAAGTTAATCCTGCATAAACTTGTTGTGTGTTACTCATAACTGGACCTGTTGGATCTTGTTTACTAACTTCTTCAAATGCACTTTTTAGCTTATCTAGAATATTATCTACATCCTCTAGTAACGAGCTATCCTTTTTCATACAAGCCGCAACAATACGTTTATTCATATAGGAATATAAACTGAGTAAATCATAAGACATTGCATAATGATAATCAAGCGAAGCCATTAACTCATTTAATACCTTTTGAGCATGTCGGCACTCAGTTCGATATTGTACATCATTTCCTTGACTTAGCACTTGCTTTGCATAACTAATATCTGCTTTCATAATATCATACATAATTACAATTAACTCACTACGGTTTGCTTGCGTAATTCGAACCGTAAATTCCTGAAGCCTATCTTTTACCATTTTATCTTCCTCCCACTAGTCACTAGCCTTGTAATAACGAAAGAATTGTTTGAGGTCGCTCGTTCGCTTGTGCAAGCATTGCGGTACCAGCTTGAGCTAGTACACTCTTCTGTGTATAAGTTGACATTTCAGCTGCCATATCAACATCCTCAATACGTGAGAGAGCCTCTGTAATATTTTCTGAACAAACATCAAGGTTTGCAATTGCATGGTCCAAACGATTTTGATATGCACCTAAGCCAGCTCTTGTTTGAGTAACCATTGTAACTGCTTTATCGAGTATCGTGATTGCTTCTTCTGCACCATCTTGCGTACATACATTCACTACATTTGTTCCTAATGTAATAGAATCGATACGTGGAATACGTACAATCATTGTCTGACCTTCGTTTGCACCGATCTGCAAATCCATTGGCCCCGCATCTAAAACAGTGGTGCTTACTTCCAATTCTACTCCTTCAGAGATACTAGCTTCGGTTCCATCTACAGTTGCATCTGAAAATGATGTCTCTGCCGCGCCTGGTGTTGCTTGGAACTTTAACTCGAAGCCATTGCTATCTGTTACTGTAATAATATCTCCCTTTGCTGATGCGGTTGCTGTATATGAGAAGTTTTCACCTAAAGATACTTTGGCATCTACACCATAAGCAGTTGCTCCATCTGGTGAAATTCCAAATAAATCACATAAATCCTGATTATCACAATGTATTTCGATACTTTGATTTGATCCATATGCTTGAGACATAAGGATAATATCTCCAGCTCCAAGTTCTACTTGTTCATATCCAGCATAATCTGGATTAGTTCCTCCAGGGGTACCAGCGAAAGCAGTGATATTCATACGGTCACATTTATTTCTCATATCTTCAAAAATCTCAGACATTGTTTGTCCCTCTTTTACGTAAACTTCAATACCATTGATATTAATTGTACCATTCACACCCTCTGGTATCTCATCATCTGGACTTGGCATTTGAATACCCGCTAATACAGCTTGTCTTGCATCTTGTGTAATTGTCATATGATAATCTGTAGCCACAACATTATCAGATAAGGAAATTAACTTTATCATACTAGAATTTGAATATGATTGACAATCTACTGTTCCATTTAAAAGCCCCTTTGTATTAAACTCGGTATCTGTTGAAATACGATTAATCTCACTGTTTAATTCATTGATCTCCGCTTGAATTGCAGCTCGATCTTCTGCTGTATTCGTTCCATTCGCTGCTTGGACTGCTAGTTCCCTCATTCTTTGTAGCATCGCTCCAACTTCATTCAACGCACCTTCTGCAGTCTGAATGACTGAAATTCCGTCAGATGCATTACGTGATGCTTGATCTAGCCCATTAATCTGGGTCCTCATCTTTTTCGAAATCGCCATTCCTGCTGCATCATCTGCTGCTCGATTGATACGGTATCCAGAAGACAATCTCTCCAAACTATTGTCCAGCGCACTATTCGTAATTTTTAACTGATTATTTCCTCTTAATGCTGATATATTATGATTTATTCTCACTTTACTTCACCATAATCCTTTCTTAAGCAAGTTTTGTTAATTCCTCTACTATAACCTTCGATGCAACATAAAGCTCATTCGTAGATACCTTGGCATTGTTAGTAGTTTCAATGTTGTTAGTTTCATTTTTTACTTGTTTATAAATATTACCTGTTGAAAAAATAAATCGCTCCGTACTGATATTCTCATTTCCAAAATTCAATTGTGTCACTTTAAAACCACTCTCTTCTAGCCTCTCTATCATTATATCACGTCTCTGACTTAGGATATGGACTCCATTCGCGAGATTGGAAGTTATGTATCCCTTAAATTCATGATTATCAATGGATGCTTGTACTGTAACATTGCCGATTCCATCCATTGGTAATTGAATTCTGATCCGACCTTTTGATTCGGAATTATGAATAACTGTTAAATTCATATTTACAATTGATTCATTCATAGGAATTGGAATATTGTAATATTCCTTCTGCGATAAATTTGCATTCAGTTTTAACATATCACACATTCTATTGATATCCTTAACCTCTTCGCTTGACATGCTATCCGTCCATACGAGAGACTTTAATGAATCTGTTAACTCATCGGAAAAGGCTTGAAACTCCTCTTTCAGTGTCTCTTTGGAATCAAGAATTTTTATAAACTTATCTGATGCCTTTTTTATCTTATCTTTATGCTCTGTCTCCAATTTTTTGTTAACCTGTTCATATAAACCAGCATTATTCTCAATACTATATTTTACAGCTTCAAGGTTTCTGATATGGTCAATTTCCTCATAAGAATTTAGAAAAGAAATATACTCTTTGCTAACCTTAGCTAATTCTTGAATGTCTTGGATACGTTCTGCAATTTGCTGTTTATATTGTGAAGACGACTTCTCTTGCAAGACCTCTTTCATTTGTTCCAATGGGATATCATTGATATCCGTACCTTGTTGTTGTGCTATTTCAGATAATATTGTTGGACTCATCTTTTCATTTACACTACGAACAATCGATTTATTATAATTCGTCAACTCATCATAATAAGTATTAATGGACTCTGTAATTGAATTCTTGTAGCCAGTAGATGTTTTTATCTCTGTTTCATCGTTAATTGCGACATCAACCTCTCCGTGTCTACGTATTCGTACCTCTGTTAATAGATTGCTAAGTGTAAGTTCTTTTCCTGACTTTGCTAAAGCTCCAATCGCAGCCCCGTCACTTGCCTCAATTTGATGTAGTAAACGATAGATACCTATGTATGCTTCTCTTTCTTTCGGTGTAATCTTATTATTGTCCTCTAATTCTACCAAAAACTCACTATATCTTACTTCCTCTTGATTACCTAATTCCTTACGATATGAAAGTATCACCTCATTTAATTCATCCATAGGCATATGAAGAGGATTTACGCCATCTTTTATCATAGTAGCAGTAATACTCGGGGAGAGATTATTAAGAAGCTCATTTACCTTCGCATCGTATGCCTTCATAGCAACTACATTCTCAATCGTAAGTTCCATATTGTTATATCCTAAAATACGTATTGCTCTTTGATTGCTTTGTGTTATATCTAGTCCAAGTTGATTTAAATGTGAATCAACACTGGCAAATGCTTTTTGAATCGAGTCACCCATATCACGCCTTGGTGCTGTCATAAGAGCTTCATACGAAGTTTCTGCCTGTTGAGATCGAGTAAGACTCGTTGTAGCTACTTCATTAAATTCAGCTAATGATATGGAATGTCTAAGAGAGAAGGTTTCTGCAAGAATGTATGCACAGGATTGTTTCGCACTCTGTACAGCTTCCTGTGTAGCTTGAAGTAAGGATACCTCAGATGGTGTCCCTTCCGATACTTCCTTCATTAGATTTTGGTAGTACTCGCTTTCTAACTTCCTTAGCTCTTCGACTATTCTTGATAATTTCTCTGTTTCTACCTTAATTCCCTTACTAGAAAGGCTCCATGAAGCCTCATACGTTAATTTTAGTCGTATTTCCTCTAACTGACGCTTTACGGTTAATGATGCTAATTCAGACTGCATATTTGTTAAAGTAGCTAATTCACTCTGTTCTGAACGTGTTTGAATCTGCAACAGGGAATGAATACTTATACTTGATTGCTCCTTTTGCTGTTTAGCTACTGCTTTATCAATTGTTGCATCTTGAATTAAATCAATTGACTTCACAATCTCTTCATATTCTGCCTTTTTATCGTATAAGATATTTGCACTTTCTGGACGATTTCCATGCCTTAATTCTTCGATTGCATTTTGTATTATAACTTCAGTATTAATCTTTTTATCTAATTGGTTTAAGCTACTTTTATATATTATGTTATCAGCTGTAATCGGTAGATTAGAATTCAAAAGCCATTTCGCAATTAGCCTTGCTTCCTCTTCATTTTGCATATTCTCTGCTTTAATAATCGACTCAATTGAGTCTTTTAACTGAATATAAGTTTCTTCCCTATTGAGGACTGGACTGGAATCACTGGAATAAACGGCTTTATATATATTTTCAATCGTTGGGGATAATTCATTTTTTATTAGATAACTGGATGCCGAATCGCTCATACGGGATACTGCTTCTAGCATACTCATCGCTTTCGCCATCTGCAGTACATTATCTTGTGTTACTGGCATATCGGAGCTCATTAATTTCTCTACAATTTTTCTTAATACTGGATCGTTTAATATGTCTGATTTTCCAATCTTTCTTGTTGTTTCAACATCCTGATTCAACTTTTCCACTTGTTGTTCTAGTTGTCCAATTTTGTCATTTCTTTGTGTTTTTATTCGTTCTAACGCTCGTTCGAGTTGCTCTAATCCATATGTTTCCAAGGAGATTCCTTCTTGGCTTAACCTTTCATAATCAGAAGCACTCATCTTATTGCTAATCTTATCTAAATCAGCATTCTCTTCCTCTTCAGACTCTTTTTCATTATTAATTAATGTACTTACATCTACGTCAACTTGAGTACATAAAAAACCCTGCTTTGTTGTTGTTTCTCCTTGTTTCTTTGCACTCCCAACTTCCTTTAGTACAATACCACTCTTAGATATATCCATTATCTGAAACGTTCTTGTTTCGCCTTCCTTGGCGTCTTTCACGGCTGATGAAGGAACCTTAACTTCCTTCCCACTAAAGTTGATGGAAATCTTATCTGAAACATTGGAGATAATACCTTCTAACTCTTGACCTACTTCATAGGTCGTGTCAGAACTGCTTTGAGCCACAAACTGATGATCCTTCACAGTTTTGGCTTCATATGCATGAACCCCATTCATATTCATAGATTTCACTCTCACTTTATATTTTATTTATAATTACTTTTAATTCCTTCTAACTACCCAATATTTCGGATTGTTTTGTAAAAAGCTTAATATCTTACCGAAAAATTGAATACACTTAGTATATATACTGCTTTTGCAGCTCTAGGAGGATATACAATGAGACGCTTCACAAAGAAAATAGTAAGCTTCTTACTCATTCTAAGCTTTACCATTACTTTGCTTTCCAGTTGTGCTAAGAAGACAGAACAAGAACAATTTAACGAAATCATCAATAATATATTTGAAGAAGAAGCAACACAAGATTCTCTGTCGCTTCACTATCTTCTAGCCCATCCTGAGAATTATGGTATTAAAACTACAAAAACAACTCTTGGTAATTATTCAACAAAACAGATGAAAAAAGATTTAATTGATACAGAAAATATCTTAGCAAAGCTTGAAAAACTAGATTCAACCCAGCTTGATAGTGAAAGCAAGATTACATATAGCATCCTTACTAATTCACTAAAAAATAGTCTTAGTCGCGGAGGTTACTTGTATCTTGCCGATCAACTAGGTCCAACGACTGGACTACAGGCTCAGTTGCCAATCCTATTGGCCGAATATACTTTTTCATCAAAAGCTGATATAGATAACTATCTTGAGCTCCTACTTTGTGTAGATGACTATTTTCAACAAATATGTAATTATGAGATTGAGAAGTCTGAGCATGGTTATTTCATGATTGACGAAGTAGCAGATTCCATCATTTCTCAATGCAGTGACTTTATAAAAGATCCAGAACATAACTTTCTTATTACATACTTTAATGAAAAACTAAATGATTTCGAAGATCTAAGCAAAAGTGACAAACTAATCTATGAAGAGCAAAATAGAGAAGCTATCTTAAACAGTGTTATCCCTGCTTATGAAAAATTAATAATAACATTAAATTCATTAAAAGGCACTGCTACCAATGAAAAAGGCTTATGTGGTTACGAGGGTGGTAAAGAATACTATGAACTGATTGTACAGTCTACAACTGGTTCCTCAAAATCCGTAAAGGAAATGGAAAAAGCACTTAAAAATGCTTTGAACAGTAGCTTTGCTATATTAACCTCTCTTAGCATTCAAGACCCAACACTATATGATCAATATCAAGCAATGACCTTTCCGTATGAAGATCCTACAGAAATCATGGAATATCTTTCTACCTCAATCGCGGATGACTTTCCTACTATAGATTCTGTTAATTATAATGTTAAGTATGTACACGAATCCTTACAACAACATCTAAGCCCAGCTATGTACATTGTTCCTCCTATCGATGACTGTACTGAAAATAATATCTATATTAATAATCTTCCGTCTTATGATATGACAAAAATTTTTCCTACAATTGCTCATGAAGGCTATCCTGGACACCTTTATCAGAATGTATATTTTAGCAAGTTGAATAAACATCCAATCCGAAGTGTACTAAACGTAAAAGGTTATGATGAGGGTTGGGCCACTTATGTTGAATGCTACTCCTATGAACTAGCTAATATGAATGATAATTTAGCTCGCTTTTTACAGTCCAATATGATTGCGGTTCACTGCCTCTATTCATTAACTGATATCGGCATCCACTATAATGGCTGGAGTAAAGAAAAAACGGTGCAATTTTGGCGTAATTATGTCTCTACTGATCAGGAAGCCGAATCAATTTATTACTCTATTTTAGCAGAACCTGGAGTTTATCTCCCTTATTCCATAGGTTACCTTGAAATTATAGAATTAAGAAACTTAGCAAAAGAAATTCAAGGAAATAGTTTTACATTGAAAAAATTTCATAAATTTCTTCTTGACTTCGGGCCAGCTCCCTTTGAATTAATCAGAGAGAACTTAGTATCTGAATTTAAATAAAGCGAGAAGCAGAAAACCATCTAATTATACTTATAAAGGTGGCTATGATAAGTTACCAGAGGATGCTCTTGAAGCTCTTAAAAAAGTTGTTGCTGAATTAAACAAATAACAATAGCGTCCCACTTCAAATTGAAGGGGGACGCTATTATTATTTGTTTCCCTTAATTGACTAAGGAATATAGTAAAAATTATCATCTGGCATACTTCCACCAACCGAATTTGAATCCTGATCAAACAATACTTGAAGATAACCATTCACTTTCGCCTTCATCTCTTCACCCTGAATCATTACAATATTACATTCTGGTAAAGCCTTCATTGCAACTGGTTTTTTCATAATTCCATACTTTTCAATTAATTCAGCGGTCGCATCTACTTCTGTATTTGCATAATTTACAGAATCTACATACTCAGCCAATAAAGCATGAACAGCATCTTTGTTCTCATTCAAAAAATCCGTATTAACAACCGTAACCGCCGTTATTAGGGAACTTCCATTGTCACTTACTGCTTCCCATTCTTTTGCAATATCAAGAGCAATTCGGACTTTTTCATTATTCATCATTACGGTTGTAACATAAGGTTGTGGTAACATTGCAATTGCATTATCAGATTCACTTAACATAGCTGCTATTTCGGTTGATTCTGACTTATACTCTATTGTAACGTCCTTTTCTGGATCAATTCCATATGATCTTAATAGATAGTTCAAAGTATACTCTGGTGTCGTCCCTTTTCCTGTGGAGTAGATTGTCTTTCCCTTTAAGTCTGCAACACTATGTATCGTGTCTCCTGTTTCTACAATACATAAAACACCTAACGTATTAATACCTGCAACTTTAATTGCTCCATTGCTCTTAGCATATAAAACAGCTGCTAAATTGCAAGGTATCGATGCAACAGCATAATCTCCTTTAATAATGCCAGCAGTAATCTCATCTGCTACTCCAGCTACTGTCAAATCATAATTATTCGCTGTCTTTCCTTGTTCACTTAAGTCAATCATAGATACCAAACCCATAGAAGTTGGTCCCTTTAGACCTGCAATTGATATGGATAACTTTTCTTTGTCTACTTCTTGCGATTCTTCCTTTGTAGGTTCTTTCGTAGCCTCCTCAGTTGGTGTTATAGTCTCAGTAATTGTTTCTACTGGAGTAACTGTAACCTCACTAGATACTTTATCATTGGCCTTTGAACAACCAGCTAACGTTGCAACTCCAATCAAAAGAGCACATGCCAACATACTTATTTTTCTTTTCATACAATTCTCCCTTCCATATGTAATCTTGTTCCATAATCGCTGGTGTGCATATAAAAAGGACTTTTGATCGTTAAAATACCCTCAAAAGTCCAATACGCTTTTCTATTATTTGTTTGTCTTTCAACTAAGAATACTCTTAAATTGTTAGATCAAATTATTTCGAAGCGCTTCTTTATCAGGTTCTTCCTTCTACATCAGCAATTCCATTATATAGCATTATATTTCTAAAGTCAAAATAAAATAATATTACTTTACTTTGTCTTCGTAACATTTTAGGTAATACTCGCCTGCTTAATATAAACAGTATCTGAATGCTCATCAAATTTTCCGACTACGATTGTTATACTTATCTGTATACCACTTTGGTATGTAAATCTGAAAATCGTCATAGTCATTAAATGCCACACGACACCGCTCTACCATTCCATCAATTTCTTCTTGTCCGAATTTCTCTGCCCACTTTATAGAATATAAAGAAGCGTGAGCAACATAAACTGCTAGTGTAATCCAAAAATCCTCTGGAATCTGGTCATCAAAGTAAGCATCTATCTGTCCAATACAATACGGAATGCTATATTCAATTCCAAAACTTTCGAGTTTATAGAATTCTTCATAAGGGTCTCCGATTTCCCAACGATTAAAATCAATCACTCCAATTGAACCCTCGTTTGTATAAATAAGATTTCCTGGATGATAATCCCCGTGCATATATACAGGGTTCTGTTTCCAAATTAGGTCAATGTTTTTCTTTACATAGTTAATTGCAATCTCATCTCCTACAATTCGAACTTGTGACTCCTCATAGCGAGATAATGTTTTGCATAAGGATATAATGAAAAAAAGAGATAGTCACATATAAACTATCCCTTTTATAATATTTACCGTTATTCTTACACCTTAAAACGGTATCCGACACCCCATATTGTTTCAATATATTGAGGTTTGGAAGTGTTCGCTTCAATTTTTTCACGAATTTTCTTTATATGCACTGTAACCGTAGCAATATCTCCGATCGACTCCATATCCCATATTTCTTGGAATAATTGTTCTTTCGTGTATACATGATTCGGATTCTGCGCCAAAAAAGTTAATAAGTCAAATTCTTTCGTTGTAAATGATTTTTCTTCTCCGTTAATATAGACTCTTCTAGCTGTCTTATCAATTTTTATACCACGAATCTCAATAATCTCATTTTCTTTCATACCACTTCCAAGCAATCTATCATAACGGGCCAAATGTGCTTTCACACGCGCAACTAATTCACTAGGACTGAATGGTTTTGTCATATAGTCATCTGCACCTAAGCCTAAACCTCGAATTTTATCAATATCATCTTTTTTTGCAGAAACCATGATGATTGGAATATTCTTTTCTTCTCGTACTTGCCTACAAATCTCAAAACCATCTACCTTTGGTAACATTAAATCCAAAATAATTAATTTAAATTCACCAGATAGTGCTCGTTCTAATCCTTTATCACCTGTATTCTCAATTGTAACATCAAACCCTGATAGCTCTAAATAGTCCTTTTCTAACTCAGCAATTGCTTGTTCATCTTCAACAATCAATATCTTGTCCATGCATTTCCCTCCTTTAATCCTTAACTTCAAGAATAAGTTCTTTTTTCACCTTAGAAAATTTCTTTTCTTCCATTGCCTCTTTCGTCCACTTCATAACTGTAAAGTTAATTGTTGTTCCAATTCCAACTTCACTAACTGCCCAAATACTTCCACCATGCTCTTCGATAATCTTGCGTACAATCGCAAGTCCTAAGCCACTTCCTCCCTTTTGAGAGTTACGTGACATATCTGCTCGATAGAATCTTTCAAAAATATTTGGTAAATCTCTTTCCGCAATTCCAGCCCCATTGTCTTCAATTTCAATTTGAATGAAGTCGCCTTGTTCCTTTACACAAACTTTAATAGTTCCTTCTTCCTTGTCCATATATTTTTCAGAATTATTAATAATATTATGAATTACTTTCTTCATTTGTTCTGTATCAATAATCATTTTACACTTTGTATTTACCTGACACTCATAAGTCAGTTTAATATGTTTAACTTCCATCTCAAATGTAAGTTCATCAATGCAATCATCGAAATATTCATTTACCTCAATTATTCTAAAATTATATGGTAACGAGTTGTTGTCTATTCTCGCATACATTGACAGTTCATCTACTAATGCTGTCATATCATTTGCTTTATTATAAATTGTTTTAATATACCGGTCAATTTTTTCAGGACTATCTGCAACTCCATCAATTATCCCTTCTGCATATCCTTTAATTGTAGTTAATGGAGTCTTTAAATCATGAGATATATTACTAAGAAGTTCTCTTGAATTCGTTTCATACTGCATCTTCACCTCAATTAATTCCTTAAGATGAATTCTCATTTCCTCAAAATCATCACATAGTTCTCCAATTTCATCGTAAGTATTCATATGAATTGAATAGTCAAGATTTCCTTCCTTCATCTCCCTCGTTGCTCTTTTTAGTACATTTAAAGGATAAATAATTCCACGATAGAGCCATAAGATAAGAATCACTGCTGTTGTAATAATGATAAGTACAAAGGCAACTACTGCCTGTAATGCCACTGCTTTTATTTGTGGAACAATCGTATCAACGTCTGTAAGCACATATACTGTTCCCAAGGAGCCATCTCTACATATGAAATCCTGTTGTTTTACAAGGATCGGATTTTCTCCTCCAATATAGACTCCCCCATCAACCTCTGTTGTATAAAAACGATTTGAGGATATGTTTTCTCTAATTTCATTGAATGCTACATGGTTTCCTTCGTAAATAAAGGTATCTCCTTTCTTTACAACGAGAAAAGAATACTTATCCTTTAGTTCCTCATTTAATCTATCAATACAATCCAAATCCTCTAGCACTTCAGGACGTGTCATCGCATAAAACTTAATGCGATTAAATACATCTCTTGTTACTCTGTTTAATATCAGAAGAGGATTCGTAATTGCTTGAACAGTATTAAATTCAACTTGATATGTCTCACGAATAGAGTTCAATTGATACTGAACAATCACTTTACCAATCATTGCAACTAAAATAATTGGTAACACGATAATGATTAAAAAAGACATCTTGAGTCGATTTTTTATACTCATTTTACTTCTCCATTTCCAATTCACCTAAAGAAATCCACTTTACTTATTTAAATATTATATCATATTGTTTTAACACTTACACATAAAGTCCGTATGAAGTTCGTAAAACAATTATAAACTTCTTACTCATGTTCTTGTTTTGCGCCGTAGCGTAGTGCGCATCCTGCGGAGCTTTTTTGCATACTAGGAAATTCAAAAAATTTCCTAGTATATGTAAAAAAGCAAGTACATACAAAATTAGTAGTACTTGCCTTTCTCTTTTATATATATTTTTTTAGTGTTTCCACTTTATCAAGTGATTCCCAAGGGACATTGATATCGTTGCGACCAAAATGTCCATATGCTGCTGTCTGTTTGTAAATCGGTCTTCTTAAATCTAACATCTTGATAATACCAGCTGGACGTAGATCAAAATTATTACGAATAATTTCAGTTAATTCTTCATTACTAATCTTACCTGTTCCAAAAGTATCAACCATAATAGATGTTGGGTGTGCAACACCAATAGCATACGACAACTGAATTTCACATTTATCAGCTAATCCAGCTGCCACAATATTCTTGGCAACATATCTTGCTGCATAAGCCGCAGAACGATCAACCTTAGTACAATCCTTACCTGAGAAAGCACCACCACCATGACGTGCATATCCACCATAGGTATCAACAATAATTTTTCTTCCTGTTAATCCGCTATCTCCATTTGGACCGCCGATTACAAATCGACCAGTTGGATTAATGAAGTACTTTGTATTTTCGTCGATCATATCCTTTGGTAAAACTGGCTCAAATACATATTTTTTTATATCTTCATGAATTTGCTCCTGTGTTACATCAGGGTCATGCTGAGTAGATAATACAACCGCATTAATATGAACTGGTTTGCCGTTTTCATCATATTCAACTGTTACTTGAGATTTTCCATCTGGACGAAGATAATTTAACGTACCATCTTTTCTAACTTTTGATAACTGTCTAGTTAAACGGTGAGCTAAAGAAATTGGATATGGCATATACTCTTCTGTTTCGTTTGTAGCGTAACCAAACATCATTCCCTGATCGCCAGCGCCAATCGCATCAATATCTTCATCGCTCATTTTATTTTCTTTTGCCTCGAGTGCCTTATCAACACCCATAGCAATATCTTTTGATTGCTCATCTAGTGCTACAATAACACCACATGTATCAGCATCAAAACCGTACTTTGCGCGATCATATCCAATTTCACGGATAGTGTCACGTACAATCTTTTGGATATCAACATAGCCTGCAGTAGTAATTTCACCCATCACTAAAACTAGACCTGTTGTAATTGCCGTTTCACAAGCAACACGACTCATTGGATCTTGTGCTAACATAGCATCAAGAACAGCATCTGAAATCTGGTCACAGATTTTATCTGGATGGCCTTCCGTAACAGATTCAGATGTGAATAATAATTTGTTATTCATATTGTCTCCTTTCGGGTAACAAAAAAGTCCGCATAAGCGGACTTGATTTATAGAACCAAATCCTCTTATTGTTCGATTGCTCGCTCAACTTAGCACCTTCCACTTAAGGGGGTTGCCGTGACTTCACTGAGTCTTTACTCTCCGTCACTCTAAATAAGAGAAATTATTTATGAACTTATCGTACTTTTTTGTCAAAAATTAGTTGTTTAACTCTCTAAAATCATATCGAAGAATATATAAAAAGTCAAGTGAATTTTCCTTCCAAAATAAGTAACTTGTTGAATCTATGCTATCGTAGCTGTAAAGCCTATATCGTCTAGCTCTTCAATTACACGGTTAACCTCATTCTGTGATCCATCGATTGTAACTGTCTTATCGTCCAAAGAGATTGTATGTTTTATAGATAAATTCTCTAATAAAGTATTAATTCTCTGTACACAATGATTACAACTCATCTCTTTGATATTTAATACTGTCATGATAATTCCCCTTTCCTATTTCATTATTTTTTGTAGAGTTTTTAATAACTCATCAATTACTTCTTCGTTGCCACTCCTAATATCGTCAACAACACAAGTCTTAATATGATTCGAAAGTAGTACCTTATTAAAACTATTTAGTGCTGACTGGATTGCCATGACCTGCGTTAAAATATCTACACAGTAATATTCTTCTTCAACCATTCGCTTTACTCCTCGAATTTGGCCTTCCATTCGGTTTAGACGATTCATTAAATCCTTATACTCCTTTTCATTTCGATGCTTATGCTTCGCACATTCACAACTCATCTCCTCCATGTCAATACCCCCTTAATCTAAACGTTGATAACGTAAGCGTAATGCATTACTCACTACGCAGACCGAACTAAGTGACATTGTGAGTCCCCCAATCATAGGGCTTAACAGAATCCCCAAAAACGGATATAATACTCCTGCTGCAATCGGTATTCCAATTAAGTTATATATAAATGCCCAAAACAAATTCTGTTTTATATTACGAATTGTAAGGTGACTTAATCGAATAGAACGATAAACATCCATCAAATCAGAACGCATTAGAACTAGATCAGCAGAATCAATCGCTATATCGCTTCCACTACCAATTGCTATACCAACGTCTGCTTGAATTAGGGATGGAGCATCATTGATTCCATCTCCAACCATGCAAACCTTTTTGCCCTCTGCTTGTAATTGCTTGACTATGTTCGCCTTATCGTGAGGCAAGACTTCAGCAATCACCTCATCCACATCCGCTTGCTCACCTATATATTTTGCAGCTAAGCGATTATCCCCAGTTAACATATATACTTTTAATCCAAATGATTTAAGCTTATGAATTGCTGCGGTACTTGTTTTCTTAATTGTATCTGCAATGCCAATAATTCCAGAAAACTTCCCATCTATTAAAACGAATATTGGTGTTTGACCTTTACTTGCCATACCATCTGCAATTTCTTGATGATCTCCTATGTCAATCTGCATTTTCTGACACATCTTTGCATTTCCGACCCACACACTTTGATTGGTCTCTTTTATCGTTGCCTGAACACCCATCCCTGATTCATTAACAAAGTCTGTTATAGAATAATGGTAGGCTTGCTTGCTGTTATTGTATGCTGAAACGATTGCCTTAGCAAGAGGATGTTCACTGCCTTGCTCAACGCTGGCAACAATTGCTAATAACTGTTCTTTGTCATAACTCCTACTAAACACTTCAACTACTTCGGGTTTTCCCTCTGTAATTGTACCCGTTTTATCTAGTACTACGGTATCCACTGTATGGGTAATCTCTAATGCTTCGCCACTTTTAATTAGAATACCGTGACTTGCTCCAAGCCCTGTACCTACCATGATAGCAGTTGGTGTCGCTAAACCAAGAGCACACGGACAAGCAATAACTAAAACTGAGACAAAAATCGTTAATCCAAAAGTAAAGGTTTGCCCCAATAATAGCCAGATAACTGCAGTAATAACTGCAATGCCCATTACAACTGGCACAAATACTCCTGCCACTTTATCTGCCACTTTTGAAATTGGTGCTTTCTTTCCTTGCGCTTCTTCCATAAGACGAACTATTTTAGACAGTGTTGTATCTTCTCCAACGCTCGTCACCTGTATTAGAAGCATTCCATCTTGATTCTGGCTTCCCCCAATTACCTTATCATTTACCTCTTTTTCAATTGGCAGACTTTCTCCTGTCAACATAGATTCATCAACACTACTATTTCCTCTTACAACAATGCCATCGATTGGAATTCTCATGCCTGCTTTTACGATAACAGTATCTCCAATTATAAGTTCACTAACCTTGACTTCATATTCTTTCTCATCTTTTAAAAGAATGGCTTTATCTGGTGCTAATTCCATCATTCCTTTAATTGCTTTTGTCGTCTTTTCTTTGCTTCGACTTTCCAAAAACTTTCCGAGCATTACAAGTGTTACTACAACTGCTGCTGACTCATAGTAAAGATTTTCAACCATAGAATGTTCCTTCGGTATCTGAAGCGTCATAATTAAGCTATAGATAAATGCTGCACTCGTTCCAACTGCCACTAATGAGTCCATATTAGGATTTCCTTTAAGTAATGTCGTAAATCCATTAATGTAAAATTTACGACCACTAATTAGAATAGGTATCGTAAGAATGAATTGTAGAATTGCATAATTAAATGCAGAAGAATGCATACTCAAAAAATCTGGAAGTGGCATCGGCCAAGGTACCATGTGTCCCATCGAAACATAGAGTAAGGGTATTGTAAAAAGGATTGCTATTATCAATCGATTCTTTTGGCTCTTATAGCTTTTCTTGTCCTTCTTCTCCCTCTCGGTTATCGCTTCTTGTGAATGTTCCTTTTCGGCTACAAAAGGTTCAATTCCAAAACCAGTCTTTTGTACCTTCTCCATGATTTGTTGTGAAGTAACTTGCTTTTCATCATACTCTATTGTTAAACGTCCCATCGTTAAATTAACATTACTAACTAATACTCCAGGAAGTTTTTGTGTCGCTCTCTCGACTGCACTACTGCATGCAGCGCAAGACATACCGGTAATATTATATATCTCTTTCATATCTCCACCTTAACTGCACTGTTTTCTACAGTTATACGTCTCCTTTCTCTCTTTTCATATACCCATAGGGGGTATATGAACTATATCAATAATCTTATTATTTGTCAAGTATCATTATTGACTTAATGGTAATTAATTCTTATAATGTAAATATATTTAAATCAACAAAATGTGCTAAGAATATGGTTATTTCACACTAATTCGACTAGCAATATGTGCTTATTTGGAAGATTCTTGTTTTTACCACTATGTTTCGTTCGTCAAAGGAGAATATATGAAGACTGTTAAAATTCCAGTAAACCAATTGATCCCAGGTATGATTGTTGCTGATAGTGTGTACACTTTCTCTAATCAACTAATTATTCAAGCAGGAACATGTTTAACTGATAAAATTATAACCCGACTAAAGTTTTATTCTATTGATCTGATACATATCAATGTAGAAGAAAATACTCCAGAACCACTTCCAATTGCTCCTCTTGTTAAGGAACTATATCTTGAGAAGTTAAAAGGCACCCGTGAATACATACAGTTCAATAAAACGCTATTGGAAAAAGTTGATACATTAAAATCAACGATGCAAGAAATCGTAGATGGTTCAACAAATATTGATATTCATTCTCTCTATGAGGATGTTAACTCAATTATTGCATCAAGTCGTAACGGACTTCATGTATTTGATATGCTACACTGCATGCGTAATTACGATGATCTTACCTATATTCATTCCATAAATGTTGCGTTAATATGTAACGTACTTGGTACTTGGCTGAAATTCACAGATAAGGATTTGCTAACTGTAACCATCTGTGGACTGTTACATGATATTGGGAAAATCACAATTCCAGATGAAATCATTAAAAAGCCTGACAAGCTAACTCCAGATGAGTACTCAACAATTAAAGAACATGCAGTCCGTGGCTACAATATATTAAATACTCTTGATATTAATATACATATAAAGATGGCTGCTATGATGCATCATGAACGTTGTGATGGATCTGGTTACCCATTGGGACTCCATAGTCAACAAATTGATAAGTTTGCAAAAGTTGTTATGATTGCGGATGTTTATGATGCGATGACTAGTGCAAGAGTCTATCGAGGTCCTCTTTGCCCATTTGAAGTTATCTCTGTCTTTGAAACCGAAGGTTTGACAAAATATGAGCCAAAGTTTATTATGACATTCTTTGATCATGTCATGCAACTGTACCTCCATACTTTCGTTCGATTAAATGATGGAACAGTTGGTGAGATTATTCTTATGCACCGTAATAACTTATGTAGGCCTGTTATTCGTGTAGGTGATGACTTTATTGATTTAGAGTTAAATCAAAACCTATACATTTCAGCTATCTTATAAAAAAGTGTTTTACTTGCAAAATACTCGCGCCAAGCGCGGTCGCGTAAGCTTCATCTTTCTATCGCGCTTGTGTATATAAAAATAGCTGTTGCATTAGCAACAGCTATTCTTAGCTTATCTTCAATTTTGCTTTACGAATTGTTTTTTCATCTTCTGAGTCTACTTTTTCCATAGTAGCGCCCAATTCACGCATCTTCAACTCAAAATCTTCATAGCCACGTTCTACGTATTCTACTTGTTCAACAATCGTAACTCCCTCTGCTGCAAGACCTGCGATTACAAGCGCTGCTCCAGCACGTAAATCAGAGGCACCAACACTTGCACCAGTAAGTTCTTCTACTCCATTAATAATTGCGGTGTTACTTTCAACCTTAATAGATGCTCCCATACGAACAAGCTCATCCACGTATTTAAAACGATTTTCAAACAAAGTTTCTGTAACGATACTTGTCCCAGATGATATTGCTAGTACTGCTGTAATCTGTGGTTGCATATCCGTTGGAAAACCAGGATAAGTTAATGTCTTAACTTGAGTATGACCAAGGCGTTTTGTCGCATTAACACGCACTGCATCATCAAACTCTTCAACTTCTGCACCAATTTCAACAAGCTTTGCAGTAATAGCTTCTAGATGTTTAGGAATAACATTTTTTATTGTTACATCTCCTCTAGTGGCAGCTGCTGCACACATAAATGTTCCAGCTTCAATCTGATCTGGAATGATAGAATAAGTACTACCATGTAATTTCTGAACTCCTTTAATTCGAATTACATCCGTACCTGCACCCTTAATATTAGCTCCCATACTATTTAAGAAGTTGGCAGCATCAACGATATGTGGCTCCTTAGCCGCATTCTCAATAATAGTTTGACCTTCTGCTAATGACGCAGCAAGCATGATATTAATTGTTGCTCCAACACTAGCGATATCCAGATAGATATGACTACCTATAAGTTTATTAGATTTTGCATTAATAATACCATGCTGAATCTTTACCTCTGCACCAAGTGCTTCAAAACCTTTAATATGTTGATCAATTGGACGACTTCCAATATTGCAACCACCTGGAAGAGCTACTGAAGCTCTATTATATTTTCCAAGTAAAGCTCCTATCAAATAATACGATCCACGAATTCTTCGAACAAAATCTTCTTCTATTTCATTGGAGTATATAGAACCTCCACATATTTTTACTGTATGACGATCAACACGATCTACCTTTGCCCCAATAACTTCGATTGCTTGTAATAATACACATATATCACTAACATCTGGTAAATTCTCTATTGTTACGGTTTCATCTGTCATAACTGCTGCAGCTATAATTCCCAATGCTGCATTTTTTGCACCACCGATTGTAACTTCACCAGCTAAAGCTTTCCCACCCTTTATAATATACTGCTCCATTGCACACCTCGATTTATTAATTGCAGTTATATTGAATACGCTTAAGTCTCATGTCTTAGTAAAATTTGCACATAAACTGCGTTCCTAATTTGTGTAAATTGATATCTATGTTTGATTATAACACAAAGTTTTAATTTGTAAATCTTTTTTTTAGTGTTAACGCTGATAACTACTATATTTATGAGCAATTTATGGCTAAAAATATGAAGATTATTCTACTATTGTTAGAATCCTTTCTACTATTGTCTCCATCGTGTCTTCCATTTCCATATTTTCGCAATTTATCACGATATCAGCATACTTCTCATAAAGCGGACATCGTTCTTCATAGATTCCAGCTAAATCTTGGCCTTCCTTTAGTACAACTCCTCTTTGACGTATATTTCCCAATCGCTTTGTAATCGTTTGATATGATAATTGAAGGTATATTACTGTTCCAATCTCTCTTAGATGCTTCATAGCTTCTTTCCCATATATTACACTTCCACCCGTGGCAATTACAGAATTCATCGTATGAATAGACGCATTTATTTGATTCTCTATTTCTATAAATGATTCAAGACCGTCTTGACTAATGATATCCTTTAAAAGTCGTCTCTCTCTCTCTTGAATTAACAAGTCGGTATCAATAAATTGATACCCTAATACTTTTGCCAAGACAACACCTAAAGTACTTTTTCCGGCGCCAGGCATGCCAATCAGTACGATATTATTTTTCATCTAATCCCCCATTTATTGTATATTGTTGTAACTAGATCATCTCTTTTTCTTTCTTTTTCTGACAGAGTATCCAAAGGTTCCTAATAAATTCCCAATTCCATAATACTCACCATGTGAATACACCACGGGTTTTGTCTGATTTAGCTCGAACTTACCGTTTTCTAGGAAATATTCTTTACTTACATTCACTGCCACTACATCAGCTAAAAACATATCATGAGAACCTAATGGAATAATATCTCTCAATCGACACTCAATATTAACTGGTGATTCTTTAATCATTGGAGCTGACACTTGAGTTCCTCTTTCTGGTGTTAAATTCATCTCTTTAAACTTATCCGTGTCCTTTCCTGAACGAACACCACAATAGTCAGTTGCTTTAACAATTGCTTCTGATGTAAGATTAATTACAAACTCTTTACTATTTTTAATAATATCATAAGAATATCGCTCTGGACGAATGGACACTGAAACCATTGGTGGATTTGTGCAAATTGTTCCTGCCCATGCTACTGTTATAATATTATTATTCCCTTTATCGTCACAACAGCTCACCATAACTACTGGTAATGGATACAACATATTCCCTGCCTTAAATGTTACTTTCTCCATAAATGTCCTTTCTTTGTTTTAAATTTAATTTTACATTCGACAAAAATATAGTATAATATTTTTTATATAATGTTATTGTTCGAGGTGATCTTATGGCATCAAACTATATTGAAATAGAAGGCGTTACTGGTGGCGTTGAAAACTTAATAAAACAAGATATGAAGTTCAAAACCGGTAATTTCATTTGGCGCATCAAATTTTCTGCGCCTCTTAATCCAGCCACCGTCAATAATATGAATTTGTACGTAACATCAACAAACGAATCACCATTAAAAACAGCGATTCGTTATGATGCAATTAATAACTATATAGAAATTGAACCATTAGAGGCATATGCCCAGCATGAGTCCTACATACTAAATATCTCCAAGAATGTTGAATCAAAAGGAGGTCAAAAGTTGAAAAAGGATATCCGATTGCGCTTTAAGATTTAGCTATAAAATATCATTCCTTTTTAAAACCATAAAGTCAGATTCTTCAAAACGTCCTGATTGACTCATTTCTTTCAGCAAGACAGCATTACGTTTCTCGGACTTCTGAATAATCGTATCTAAGGTAGAGAAAATTGCTGGCAAAGCGTTTTCCCTATCTTTTTTTATTAAAGCAGAAAACTCATTCTGAAGTGCTATAAATGCCTCCATCTCAATCTCATACTCTTTCTCAGTTAAATAGTCGTAAGCAAATCCCATATAATCCTCTAGTGAGTACTTATGCAAATGAACTCGATTATTAAAGATACCATTGAGAGCCGAATTTGCACGTAATAAACGATTTATATTCTCTCTTGTATCCTCAAGCATTATAATGATATGATTTGGTAGATCTTGAATAAGTTTTTGAAGTAATTTTACAGTATCTTTTGACATCATTCCTGCACGTTCGATGATAAGAACACAACCAGAAAGTTGCTCCTTTATACTTGACCAATCAACACTATTTAATTTTACTCCGTCAATTAATGCTATCTTTTTTGATTGAATTAGGTTCATTCGATTTAGTGTTTTTGCAATGCACCTTGCTAATCTAGTCTTACCACTTTTTTTCTCACCTGTAATAATGAGATTAATATTATTTTTTTGAGTAAGTGCTTGGTCTAAACTACGAATCAACTGTTTTTGTGTTGCATCCATTCGTATAAAGTTCCCAAATAGATCAGATAAACTAATATCATAATGTTCAAAATAGTGCAATAATCCCTCTTCTTCAACAATATGATCATTAGATATTTGTTTGAGATGTATCTTTTGAATTTGCTTTTTCGTAGTTGTCTCAGTGGTTTGTTCCTCTACTTTGTTAACGGCTATTGTGCCTGAGCTACTAATCGTTTTTTCATCTGAATTACTAGAAGTAATTGCATCAGAATCATTAACAGTATTTGTGTCATAATCACTTGCAGAGTTTGTGTCTGGATTACTAACAGTTTTTGCTCCAGGATTGCTTTCTATTCCTTCTTCTCTTAAGAGACGATATAATTCTTCTTCTACTTCTTGCTCAACATCTAAGTATTTGGAATTATCCTTCTCTTGTGATTGGATTTCCTCGTTCTCTTGATTAACCTGTTGCACAACATCTTCCTCTTTATCTAAGTGGGAATCGTTATCCAAACATTTATCCTGATTGAAGATTACATCTATTTCACGAGCTAATTTTGCACTAATATCTATCTCATCAATAACTGTATTATATGAACATGTATCCGGCTCATTATTTCGTTCTATCATTGTGGTCGCTGTTTCACTATCTACAGCTTCTCTGTATATAATCTCCTCATTTTCTATCGCTTCACTTCCCACATTTTCTTCATTTTGCTCTGTTTCGCTATCTGCGATTTCCTCATCTTGCGCAACTTCACTTGCCACATTTTCTTCATATTGTGCTGTTACGTCATCTGTGATTTCCTCATCACGCAATGCTTCACTTGCTGCACTTTCTTCATATTGGGTTGTTACGCTATCTCTGAATTCCTCTTCTTGCGCAACTTCACTTGCTGCACTTTCTTCATACTGGGTTGTTACGCTATCTCTAACTTCCTCATTTTTATCAGTTTCCATCGGCTTCGTAACCGAATCTTCGGAAGTATTATATACACTAACATCTAACTCTCCAAGGTAATATGCTTTTAAGGCTTTCGCACGTTCAACATAATCACCATCGCCAAACCAAAGAATAATATCATTACATTCTGCTAAGCATTTATCTTTTAAACTTGCCTTGTGATATAGTTTTGCAAGTTCATATGCCCAACTCTCAATATATTCTGTCTTTTTAAGTGCTTCCAAATCCTCAATTAATTTTACGATTGGTGCTTTCGTCATCTTATCAATACTGTACTGAAATATGTAGCGATAAAAATCTTTCGGTGCAATCTCGATAAATTCAGAAAGATAGCTATTTGCTTCCTCTACATCCTTAAGCTTAATTGATAAATGAACAAGTTGAGCTACAATTCTTCTTGAACGATTTTTATCATACATACGTAAGAATAGTTTCTTTGCTTCTTCATACTTTAGATTTTGAAAATAACATTCAGCAACAATACTTAAATCAGACAAATTTTTAATTTTTTTCTTATCGATAGCTTCAGCAATTGAAAGTGCTTCTTCACACTTTCCATCTTCCAGACATTTTTTTATTTTCTCAATTAGAATGATTGTTTTGTACTTCTCCATTTATTTACCCTCACAATCAGTTACAAATTAGACTTTCATACAACTCTTCTAAAGTATATGATTTCTTACCTACCGTAAGTGCATCTGGCAGTGTTGCATCCAAAAGGCATTTTCCTTGATTCATCATGATAACTCGATTACATAAGGCTGCTACCTCTTCCATGTAATGCCCAATGTAAATTACTGTTGTACCCTCTTTTCTCAATAAGCGAATTGCATTAAGTATTTGTTTTCTTGATTGAATATCGATACCAACCGTTGGTTCATCTAAAATAACTAATTCTGGTTGGTGAAGTAAAGCTACTCCAATATTCAAACGACGTTTCATACCACCTGAATATTCTTTCACTTTCTTTTTTAATCGTTCATCATCAAAATCAATCATATCACAAATCTTTTCTATGCGTTCCTTTACTAATTTAGAATCAACATGATAAGCATCTGCCCAGAAGCGCAAGTTATCATATCCCGTCAACGATTCGTATAGCGCAATATCTTGTGGAACAAATCCCAAACTCTTTCGAATTCGGCTCGGATGTTTCACAATATTCTCTCCATGAAAAAGAATCTGACCTGAATCTGGACGTACTAAAGTTGCAATCATGGAGACGATCGTTGATTTACCAGCTCCGTTAGGACCAATAAAACCAACGATTTCTCCACTATGAATTGAAAATGATAAGTCATCCACTACTTTATGTTGTTTATAAGATTTCTGTACATGAACTAACTGAAGCATGACGCTCCCCTTTCCTGCTCAATAACATTTCTCTATCTTGAAACATCTAATTGCTTATTTCTAATCTTAACATTACAAGACTTATTTAACAAGTAAAACGTTTACTCCTCCTTAAATAGGTCAAAACTAGTCTGCTCATACTTCAATGGTGCAAATTCTGTTTCTCGTGCCTCAACTGCACTGTGGTAATCTACAACTACTGTTTGCTGGCGGTTGTTAATTAACTTCTGACCCAAAACATAGTTAACATCGAAACGACTTGTAATGGCTGGTGTTGTACCACGTGCAGGTACAATTAACTGCACCTTGTTCTGCTTTAATAACTCAAAAATAGGTTCCCAAATATAAACATCCTTCGCTGCTCCAAATGGATTATCAATAAAAATAACTTTTCGTAAGCTATCATTATCAACACGACGAGAGTTGACATTAGAAATATACGTAATAATTGCAATTAAAAACTGAGTATAAATACCCTGTGATTGACCAGTACTTCCAACTGCTTCTTCATATCGAAGGTGTCTACTTTGTTCTTTAACTCTCTCTCTTTTATATAAGCTCAGCTTAATTGCATTCATGTCAGTAACTATGACTGAAAACAGTTTTTTAAGCGATAATGCATTACGAATATACTTTAATCTTTCTAGATAATCTGAAAATGTATCTGTAGCATTTACAATTTCATCAATATACTCTGACATTTTATCTTTGAAAAATTCCTCTTTTATATACGGAATTGAGAGAGAAATCATCGGAATCTGCTCATTGTGCAAGGTGATTTTTGATAACTTTGGCAAACGTTCTAACTCTGTCTTAATATGAATGCAACGTTGCAAACATTGATTTTCAAAGTTATCTTTAATACTTTGCATATCCTGAACACTTTGTGTAATCCTATCTTTTTCTAGTGCAAGACACTCGCATACCTCAGTAAAGTTTTGAATCAGACTCATTGCCTCCTTAAAGCTCATTGGAATGTGAACATTTGCATCAATTTCTTGAGCAAGACCACTTGCATTTAATGCAATCAATGCCTGAATCGTTTTTTGCTTATTATGAGTGAACTCCTCTAGTTTAGTTCTCTTTCCTTTTTCATAACTATACCATTGCTTTTCCAGCTGTTTATAAGTGGTTTGTAAGTTTTCTAAAACACTAACTTGTTCCTGATTGGTAGAAACATCTAGTAGGACTTCACGATCACGTAGAATTCGCTCGATATCCTTAGCTACGGTTTGATAGCTATTGGCAACTTTTAACAATTCATTTAAGCCAGCGCTTAACTGTTTTTCCTTTTGTTGAGCTAATGCTATTTTTTGTTCTGCCTCTTTTAATAAGAGTGATAAATCAACCTCTTTCATAGAATCGGATGAGTATGCTCCATAATTTTGCTCGTACACAGAGATTGCCTGCTCGATCATGCCTTCATAACGATTATAAATGGATTTTTTCTCTAATAACTCTTTCTCTAAACGACTACATTCTCTAGATGTCTGTTCTAGTTGATTTGACAACTTAATTAATTCATCTTCCATTGTTTCAATTAATCGATCCTCTTTGCGAATCCTTTCTAGTTCTGCAACTGACATCCCCTTGCTTTCAATACTTTTTAGACAACGATTCATCGCTTGAACATAGGAATTAATTAATCGATTTTTATCCTCGAGATCCGTATATTTTGATTGCATGGCCTGAAGATATCCGTTTAATCTTTCTAACATCTCCTCCATGGTAAGGTTTGGCTTCTGATAGGAGCCATCAACATAGAACATTTTATATTTTGTATCCCAAAGTGTAGTAATCTCATTTAAACGCGAATTTTTTGAAGTTTCTTGATAACGCATTGTTACGAGCATTGATTCCATATTCTTTTTTTCTTCTGATAATTTCTCTAGCTCAATGGAAATTCGCTTTGCCTTTCCTTGATAAGCATTCTCTTCACGATTTAGACAATCGACTTTATCCACTAACTCAATTAAATCATGTAGTGTATGTTGAAGTGTTTTCTGATTCGAAAGCTCTTCCTCCATCTGCGTAACAGAAGTCTCTAACTTGATAGCTTCCTGCCTAATGTCATTTAATTGAAGTTCGAACTGCTGCCCTTGTTCTTTACAATGCACTATCTCTTGCATCGTAAGTTGACTTTGCTCTACAAACTCTTGATATCTCTTAAACGTTGTTGTTACGAATACCTGAATGTATGTTTCATCTTCCGAATAGGTTGTCTCTTGTTCCTCTAGACGGTGTATCTTCGCAGTAAGTTCAGAGATTTTCTGTCTTAAATGTTCTTTTTCATTTAATAAGCGTTTCTCATCATATAATAGGCTATGATCCTTTGAAACTAGCAAAATTTCTTCTTTCCTAAATAAAGGATTAGAATGTTCTAAAACCAATCCATTTATAATTGGAATTACAACATTATCAAATTCTTTACCATATAGCTTAATATCCTCATAACTCTGTTCATAACCATTAGAAATAACTAAGGAGTATGGTAAAAAAGGAACTAAGGAAAGCAATTCACTACGCTTTTTAACATTGAATTGATTCAGATACTCTCCCCCTGTCATAACTTGAGTTTGGTAGCGAGTAAGTAAATACTCTTTTGCTTGCATTATGATGGTATCATCCAATGCAAAATCTCCTCGTTCTAAGCGCTTAAGTTCCTCTTTGTAAATATTTTGCTCTTGTCTTAAGCCTATTACCTGTTGAATAGATTTTTTTAACCTTGAATGGATTTCTTCTGCTAAAGCATTATAATTTGACTTACCATACGCAACTAATAGCTGCTCTGCTTTCTTCTTATCTTTTTCATATTGGTTTAAAAAAGCTTGCTGCTGACTCTTTTTATCTTCTAGCAGGTTTATTTCATACTTCAGCTTTTCATATGCAATTAGAATGGATTTTTCTTTTTCTAGTACTTCCTTATTTTTCGAATTTCCTGTCTCTAACTCATGCTGTAATCTCTTTAGATTTTTTTCATTTTCTTGAAGTGCTTGAGATATTTCTTCGGATAACAGTATTCCAGCCTCAAATTTTTTAGAAGCTAAAGCATTCTGAGCTTCTTTGTTATTCGCTTTGGCTGTTTGATATAGATTATCAATAACTGCTAATTCCTTTTCCCTACGAAGCTCTTGTTCACAAGTAGCTTCTAGCTTACTTGTTAGGTCAAGTTGTAATTTTTTGAGTTCCTCAAGCTCAGAAGATAATTGCTTGGATAACGAATCAAAGTATTCCTTTACAAAATAAACATAAGTTGCAACTTCCTCATTTAATCCAGCATTCTTACTTTGAATTACACGTAAAGCTTCTGTCGCTTCATTTCTCTTTTGTTTTTCCTGTAAATATTGCATGTACTCATTCATACATTCCTTTTGATAAAGAGAAACTCTTAATTCTTCTTTAGCCTTATTAACGCTTTGATGTGCTTTCGATAAGTCGTCAATTTCTTCTTGTACTAGTTTTTTGCTGCATTCATTTTGATAAACTTTACTTTGCTCTAGCTTCTTTTTATAGATAAATCCACTGGCTCTTAACTCTTCTATTTCTGCACTCTGCTTCTCATATTGAGCATTTGTAATTCGTTCTGATTGCTTTGCAAGTGTATAAGCATGAACTAAATCACGCTCACATGTTTCGATTTCTTGATAGACATGTAAAAGCGTTTCTAGTCGAGAAGAAAAGCTATTTAATAGCTCCATCTGTTTGTCATAGTTATTTATTTCTCGCTTTCTCTGTGTAAGTTCCATTAACTTTTCGCGAATATCTAAAAGCGTCTTTGACATCGACTCCTCTTCTCCAACTGTTGATTTTAATTGAATTGATTTTTGAATAATCTCCTCAATTAATAAATCTTCAACTACTTTTCGTGTTGTTTTATAGTTGGTCTCAAAGTAAGTACGTACATGACCTTCTGTTTTATTAATTCCACGAATGATTTCCCATTCACTCTCATATAACCCATACTTACTAATAAAAGCCTGATAATCCCTTTTAACATCAAAAATACGTACAATTAATGAATTATCACGCTCTAGGTCTTTCAAATATTTTTTTAAACCAGAATAAGTAATTCGTTCCTTATCCTTTACTAAAGGAAGATTACGAATATCATTTTCGTTATATTCTCGGTAAAAGATACAATAATTAAAGTATTCTATCGATGCTGCTTCTTTTACTTTCTCCTCGTCTGACTCCTTTTGTGATGCTCTCTTTGCACAGAACCCAGTCGTCATATACTGATATCCGTTAGCAACATCCACATCATCCAAACGCCACTCAATTAAAGAATGAATTGTCTGACTTCCATCCCCAGTACGAAATAGTTTTTCCACCGGTTGTTTTTCATCAAGTGTGCAATTTGGAAGAACGTTTTGGAGCATAAGAAGCATTAATACACTTTTACCACCACCATTTGCCAAGTCATAAAGAGTGTTGTGACAAAAAGGTTTCATAATAAAATCATCATAGGCTTGCGTTCCAAAATTATATTTAACATTATTAACACGGATACGATTAATATGTGGCACGTTCGTCTTCCTCCTTTTTCGCAAGATCTCTTTGCATCTCAAATAGACGACCTTGCTCCTGCTCAAAATAATTTTTTATTATTGCGTGAAAACGAATCGTTGGATAATAACGTTCCTGCGCTTCAACAAAAAGATTTTGCGATATTAAGAAGTTAAATACCAACTTAACATATCCTGCCTTAGAACCACGTCCTGCTCGTATCCCTTGTGCATCTTCATTCGACATAACTGGTAACTCATCCCAAGTAATTGCCAATGTTTCAAAGCTTGTCTCCTCTAATTCGTTACGAACTAATAAGTTGATGTTTTGAATCGAACTCCTTAAACTTCTTTCGACTGCTTCAATAACATCATTGATCTTTATATATTCAGTAAATGTATACGTGGCAGAATCACTATAAAAGCAAGTCATGATACTAAAAATAATATAATAGGTTAAATATAGCTCTCTATTTAACCTCAACCCCATGCTCCTCTTAAGTTCTTCATTCGAATAACCAAAAACACGATTGTTTGTACCAGCAGACACAAAAAGAGAATAATTATAATCGTATAACTTTAAATTCAGAGTGTTAAGCATATGATCTACCATATCATTTACTTGTGCATTTCCAGTATATGCTTCATACAAATCTGCATTCTTTCCACTGTCCATGCTGATTTCTTCCCCAATTAAAAGCGCTTGAAACACTTCCATTGCAAGATTAAAGTTTTTATCATTCATCATAATTCTAACTCCTATCTACTGTCGCAAACGAACAAACACAATATTAGAAGTGATAAATTGTCGCTCACCATCAATCATTGTGATTGTATGCTCAATCGAATCTGACTCTATACTTATATTCTCAAAGGTTGAAGATAATTGTAAAGAAAAGTCTAACTTTTTATATTTTGCATTCGCCTCAATTTCTAAAAACTTGGCTAATATTGCATCAAAAAAGGTATCTTGATTTTTTATTATCTCTCCTAAATGATACTCTTTCTTTTGACATAGATGAACTAAGAAAGAATAGTAATCGCTATTTTTAAATATTTCATCAAAGAAAGTAAGTTCTAGTTCCTCATTAAATTCCTTAAGTGTGAAAGTATCTCTTACCAACAGGGTTTGAAGTAAGACCTTTAACATTGCAAAATAGTTTTCTGATATTCTCTCCTCTTCGAGCTCATCATCAAAACGATATACTTCCTCCTTGCTTTCCTTGATTTCCTCCTTAGCCTCTTCTTTATTCGCTGCATTAGTCAATATCTCATCGATATTACCTAGAGAAAAACTCTTTTTAAGGAATGGATTGCACATCGGTTTCACAAGAGAAGATAAAATCGAGACATCGTTAGAGCTCTTTGAATTTTCTACATAACGGTTAAAATCAAATGCATTCCGTAAACGGCTATATTTATATTTGCTTATAATCTCATCCGATTTTACTTGCAACTCCATACAGTCTGATAACAAAGCCGAATGGTGATTCATGGCTCTTTGTAGTTGAATCTCAAGTTCATAGATATCTTCTAATGTCTTAGTATATTCAACTCCATTCCCATGCTCTTTCGCCAAACCTTCTGCTTTATTTAATGCCTGCTCGATAAGGTCCTTATTTCGAATAAAAGCCTTTTGTTCCTCGTCAAACCATTGCATACCTGTTTTTTGGAAATCCTCGAGTGCTTTCACTCCTTCAAAAACATTCATTCCAAGAAGTAATAATACCTCCTGCTTTTTCAAACGTAGCTTAACTACTTCGGTATTAATACGCTTAACAACATCGGTACCACCTTTAAAGTTCTTCGTAGCTATCATCTTTTCTAGTAGTAATTGCTGTATGCTGATTTTACTCTCTTCTTTTACCTCTTTTGTTTCTAGATAGAATTCAATCGCATCAGAGGTTATCGAATAAACAATTAAGTTACCTACCAGTTTTGATTCAATTAAACGCATACGGGCAGTTTTTACCTTCTTTATTGCTGGGTCAAAGTAATCCATTGTAAATGGTTTCCCATCATTTTTTATCTTATCAAAGATATAATCCGATATTTCTTTTGACTCTTCTATCGTCAATTTTAAATCAAAATCGGATGCAAGTATACCTCCGATAAAATCCGTAACTTCCTGATAAGATAAAGCTCGATCATTAAAATGATTTTCTTCAATAAAATAACGAAGTACTGCCATCGTTATGTATCCCATATCTACGACTTCATACTTTCCATCTCGAAATTGTGAAAGACTCGTTTCTTGCAGACGAAAAAATGGACTATACTTCTTAAGATAATTCATACGATCACTATGGTTATTTATTATATCACTACGTAATATATAATTGTTTCTCATTCTTCCTCCGAAAAGAAACTGTCCCCAAGTGGGGACAGCCTCATACTCACTATAAACAGCCCTTATCGCCGATAGTAATCTAATGTATCTGTTATTTCCTTGGTTATGGTTGCATTATCTTTTTGCATAGCATGCATTCGTAGTTCGTATTCATGAATTTTTTTTGCGGTCTCTCGCTGATAGCGGGCATACGCATCTGCAAACATTGGTTGCGTCATACTCTTTAGTCGAATCTCCTTTGAGAATGGGCAGTAAGTCGCCATAATCTCTCGAACTACTCTACTTAATCGTATTGCTCCATTTGCCTCTGCCTTTATCCAAGCTTCATAATCAAGAACAAATACTTCCCGGCTATTATTTCTTGCTTTTTGAATCTGAAGTTTTAATTTTTCTTTACGTTCCTCTGTAAGCTCATGATTCTTCCGATAAAATTGAAGGTAATCCATGTACTCACTTGTTAGTGATTTATGCTTCAGATTATTCCAAGCAGCTCCTTGAATACAACGGCATAGTTCCCAACGGAAACGGCCAAATAATCTTATCATAACATCGTCCAAATTGGAATCCAAAAAGATTGGTAATACAAATCTTCCTGGATTGGTTCTTCTTTTCCCACTAATCTCTTGCCACATCGAAGATGAACTACCTGCAATTGGCATTAAGATAATATCTGGAAATACCTGTGTCATAATATATTCTTTTTCAATTTTGGCCTCTTGGTTTGCATACATACTTTCTCGGTAAAACACAGAGTAATCAATCGCTAAAATACGTTCAAAAGCTTGATGTATACGCTCCCTTGTTAAGAATTCCTTTTCTGGATAATTTAGAAAGATTTCCTTGTATAAGAATGGAACAAATGTCGAAATCTGACCATGTACTATTTTATTATTTACCTTAAACATATTAGAAATTTCAAATTGAAGTCGTTCCTTTGGATTATTAAGTCTTGCTTTTTCTTCTTCCTCTGTCATCGGTTCTGACTTCCTTAGGTGGCGAAGATAATCAGAGTATTCTTGGTCAAATTCGTTTTTTGACGGATCCTTTTTCCCCTCATACACAAGCTTTAACCATTCGTATACTGTATATATCTTAACATCATAGTCGTTTTGATCCAAGGAAAGTCGATATAGAGATATGATTTGCTCTTCACTTAATAATCGTTCATCTAGTAAGCCAAAGTTTAAAAATAGTTCTATCGTCTTTGGAATTGTGTCTGATTTATACGCAACATAGAATACATCCTCATACAATTCATAAAATAAAGTTGTCAACTCCCTACGACATATTCGTACTTCATCCGAAGCGGCAAATTGATCTGGCAAATTTACAAATTCATTCATTGCACTTACTAACTTTATTTCCTTCTCTTTTTCAAGTGTAGAATAATTTAAAATTTGCCTCAATGTATCCTGACAGCTTCTAAGTATCTCTTCCTGTGTCAACTTCTCCTTCTTATCTTGATTGATTGAATTCATATCACCAGATATTAAACTACAATACATTTCTTCAAAATTCTTTCGATTAATAGGTAGTGTATAGTTTGTACTTCTCTCAAATAATAAATCTGTTCGATTAATTTCATCAACCATAGAATCAATAGACTCCATGATTTCACTTGAATAGATACCATTATTTTTATTCATCAAGAAAAGTTCCGACATATTACGGAATAATGATGGCTCATTTCCATTCATAATTAATTTAAAAACATCACTAATATAAGCTGTCAGTTCCAAGCTTTCCATGATCATAGCTGCAATGATACCTGCTGACTCTTCTATATGTCGCATTGTCATAAACGTACTGATACTAAAGTAATCCTTCATTGTAGCAATAGGTACTTTTGAGCACTCCAAATAGTACTCTATCAAAACAGAATCTATCGGAATATCGTTCGCATAAGGTTCCATTCGTTCAATAAGTGGATTTGCAAGGAATCGATGTTTATAACTCATACAGTAGGTACTGTATTTTTTATAAGTCTCTTGTACAAAATTATATAGAAAATCCGAGCGTTCCTTTAATTCATCTACTACAACATTCATCTTTTTTATGTAATTACAAAGCGAATATATCATTAAACCATGATACTCTTTATTTATTGAAAATATGCCTTCCAAATCTGCAGGTTTACTTACAGGGAATGGATAAACTACTACATCTTCCTGTACAACATACTCACTTAAATATTTTCCTATATATAAGTCTGGTATCCCTATGATATTTCCTTGAAAAAGCGTTATTTTACTTCCTTTATTTTTAGCCAAGATATGACCTTTTAATATAATGCAAATGTGCGTCACCATTTCTTTTTCTTGAAAGATAACAGTATCCTTCACTAATTGATTTACTTCATTTGATTTTAGTAGCAAATTGACGCCTCCCTATGTAATAGATATTAAAATACCCTATGTTTATTATAATCGAAATAGATGAGTTGGGAAAGACAATTTTATAGAAAAAATGTAATACTTATTCACTATATGACGAATTATAGAGAACTAAGTGTTTTGCTTGCGAAACATTGGCGCCAAGCGCTGTCACGTAAGCGACATCTTCATATAGCGCTTGTGTATCCTACGGAGCATTTTATATATTAGGAAATTCAGAGAAATTTCCTAATATATAAAAAAAATGTCATTCACAATTGTGAAGACATTCAAGTTTCTCATTAACATATATTGAGATAATATTTATTTATAATCCGTGCGTCTTGCTTCGAATACTTACCACAAACGTTACCTTTATAGTTAACTCGGTCCAGGCTACCTCGCGGCACACGAGAGGTTTTGCTTAGTGCTGCTGCATTCCTGCCCTGACACGGTTCACAAATTCCCATTGCGCAAGACCCAAACGTCAACGCCACTTGTAAAGGGCAGCTATGCAATAATAATACCCTAGGCAAGACATCACCCCTGCTATAGCGGATTGCAGGTACAGGGCACCGCTATCTCCCCGGCTGCACGGAAACTTTATAACAATTTAATGCCTTATGAAATGAAAGGCAATACTAAGTATACTTAATTCCAGGTATAATGTCAAGGACTTACTTATGCAAAATTAATCTTGACATAACGGTCATTCCATATAATGATATAGTTAATTAATTTAAGTAAAATGCTTGAAGGGATATAAAATGGACGAAAAATTTATGAAGGCTGCAATTCGTGAGGCTCTTAAAGCTGAAAAAATCGATGAAGTGCCGATTGGCTGTGTTATCGTAAATGATGGAAAAATTATTGCCAGAGCATATAATAAAAGAAATACTAGTAAAACTACATTGGCACATGCTGAAGTTCTCGCAATCGGTAAAGCAAGCAAAAAATTAGGTGACTGGCGATTAGAAGGCTGTACGATGTATGTTACACTCGAACCCTGCCAAATGTGTGCAGGTGCAATTGTACAATCTAGAATGGATCGAGTTGTTGTTGGCGCAATGAATCCCAAGGCGGGTTGTGCTGGTTCTATCTTTAATCTATTACAGGTACAAGAATTTAACCATCAAGTTGACTTAACAACTGGTGTTCTTGAAGAAGAATGTAAGAAAATGATGCAAGACTTTTTTATTAATTTAAGAAAAAAGAAAAAATCACAAAAAGTTTCATCACAGGAGGCAAAGGAATGAATATTCATGGTTTTTATAAGCTAACACTATTAGATTACCCAGAACATATAGCCTGCAGTATCTTCACAGGAGGATGTAACTTCCGATGCCCCTTTTGCCATAATGCCTCATTAGTCACACATATTACAAGTGATACCTTATTGCAAGAAAACAATATTCTAGCTTATTTGAATACAAGAGTAGGAATTCTTGAAGGTGTTTGTATTACTGGTGGAGAGCCTACCTTGCAACCTGACTTAAAAGAGTTTCTTGTTAAGTTAAAAGCGTTAGGATTTTTAATTAAGCTAGATACCAATGGAACTAATCCTATACTACTAAAAGAGCTAATACAGGAGAAGCTAGTGGACTACATTGCCATGGACATTAAGAATTCAAAAGACAAGTATGAAAAAACAATTGGAATCTCACCTTTTGACATTTCACTAGTATCGCAATCAATCCGCATTATCATTGATTCTGGTATCGCACATGAATTTAGAACAACTGTAGTGAAGGAATTACATACACTAGAGGATTTTCGTGATATTTCTACAATGATAGCTGGCTGCTCTCATTATTATCTACAAGCCTTTGTAGATTCCGGAGATCTCATTCAAAAGGATATGTCTGGTTTATCCAAACAAGAAATGAAAGAACTAATTGAAAAAGTACGTGTTATCATTCCTAATGTTGAAGGCCGAGGCATAGAATAAATAAACAAGAACGGCACTTAGAAATCATTCCATTGGAGGACATATGGAACAATTGTATGTAACTAAACGACTAGTAATCAAACATCTAGATGAAACCTCAGCACCTAATGTGCTTTCATTTTACCAGGAAAATCAAAAGCTCTTTGAACCATGGGAACCAATACACGCTACTCAATTCTACACACTTAACTACCAAAAATCTCTACTTATTGCAGAGCGTAACCTTGCAGCTCGTTCCCAATCCATACGTTACTTTGTCTTTGAAAAAGAAAATTTAAACTCAATTATTGGAAGTATAAATTTCTATCATATACTGCGTTCACCAAACTGTAGCTGTAAACTTGGGTACAAGCTAGCAGCTACAGCATGGCATAAAGGATATGCATTTGAAGCAATCTCTTTCTTACTTCCAATTATTTTTCGTAGTTATAATCTCCATCGTATTGAAGCTGAGATTATGCCAAATAATCAACGTTCCATTGAACTTATGAAGCGACTTAACTTTACATATGAAGGAATCGCACGTGAATGCTGTGAGATTAATGGAAGTTATGAAAACCATTGTCGTTACTCTCTTTTAAAAAACGAATGTATAACTCCAACAAATCTTTAAAACAATTAATTAAAGATAATTTCAACATACCAATAGCCAAATTCTCCATCTCTCATGCTACGTCGACGGGAACACTTAAAGTTCTCAAATCCAAACATCTTTGCTAGTTGCCTTTCACGAGCATTGAGTGTTCCCGGAATCATTAGATAATATTCACACCCTTGTCTTGTAAGTCTCTTAGCAAAAAGTAAATGACGAAAATTACAATAAGAATGTAGTACAAAACTATTATTACCGAGTGGCCATGATGTCATAGGTAGCAATCCTATATCTTTTGGTTCCAATCTCACACACTCTGCAATTTCACCATCATCAAATGGATACATACGAACAAATCGATTTAAAATGGCTCTTGCTGCAGGATGATCAACCCATTGACCCAAATTCAGTGCTGCTGCAGCGGAACCACCTGTTGCAGAAACTATCTCATCTTCATTCATTACTTCGTCATCTTCAGTTTTCCTATTCTCATCCCCACTCATGTCCTCAGGAACCACATCTTTACTCGCCTCTAGTGTCGCAAACTTTTGTTCATTCGTCTTGCGTTCACTTTTTGGTTCCCTTGCTTCTTGTTCTTCTTTTTGAATCATATTCTCCTTAGACTTCTCATGTCTTAAGTTAATATCGATTATTTTAATTTCATCCTCTGGAATAATCTGAACCGTAGCTTTTTGGTTCATAATTTCTCGAATTGAAGCGGTTGGTTTCTCTATTTCACAATTTGGTGTAGCAGTTTTGCCTAAAGTAGAATTCTCTTCCTGAGGTAGATACTCAAGTTTCTCTTCCTCTTCTTTAAATAACTCTTCCCGCGGCGACTCATCTATTTTTTTTGTCTCTTCTTGAGGATGCTCTTCTAGCTTCTTTGTCTTATCAACTGGGATTTGACTTGGTTCAAAATTATCTGTTCTTTTCTTTTCGGTACTCGCTGCTTGTTCAATCAGACTTGCTTCATGATATGTAATGACTGACTCATCCCATTTGGCACCAATATAGTTATCCTTCGAATACATTAAAATAATGCCAAAGCAATCTTTAAATTCAAACTCATTCGGCACAATTATTCCTCGATTAAAGGAAAGCTTTGCATCCAATAATCCATTCTTTACTTCTACTACCCCAACCTCTTCACTAAGAATGTGTGATGTCTTTCTTCGCAAAAGATATACCTTACATATTTTTTTTGGTACTGATTTCAGGGCACAGTGAATCGTAAGTTTACATATCTCATCACTTGCTTCTACTCTTGCAGATCCAACATTTCCTCTCTTTTGTCCATTCTCATAATAGTAAAGATAAGATATAAATCTTTTATAATTGGTCATACTACACCCCTTTTTGAATAAACTAAATGACAAAGCATGTCTTAAAAGAAATATATGATATATTCAATTAAGTTATGACAAGGAATCATTGCACTATACTATATTTTAAGGTAGAATGAAGAAAACTTGAAACTATAAAAAAGATAGAACATAAACGGGAGTTAAATATGAATTTATTGACACTTGAAAATGTAAGCAAAAGTTATACCGAGCGTATGCTCTTTGATAATATAAGTTTAGGTATTAATGATACAGATCGAATTGGTGTGATTGGTATTAATGGTACTGGTAAATCCACACTCTTAAAGATAATAGCTGGACTAGAGGAGGCTGATTGTGGAACTATAACTAAGGGAAAACAAGTAAGAATTGAATACCTACCTCAGATACCTGTTTTCGATGATTCACTTTCCATTCTAGAGAATGTACTTGTTGGTAAATCTGCCAAAGAAGAGTATCGCAACCTAGCTGGGGAGGCGAAATCAATGCTTCAACGATTTGGGATTGAAGATTATGATGCTAGTTGTAAACTATTATCTGGTGGTCAGAAAAAACGTGTTGCTTTGGTACGTACCTTACTTACTTTTGCTGATATTTTAGTATTGGATGAACCTACAAATCACCTAGACAGTACAATGACGGAGTGGCTAGAAGAATATCTAAAAAAGTTTAAGGGTGCATTTATCATGATCACTCATGATCGTTATTTCCTAGACCGAGTTACCAACCGTATCATTGAACTTGATAAATCCAAGTTATTTAGTTATGTTGCAAACTATTCTAAGTTTATTGAATTAAAAGCCCAGCGAGAAGAAATGGAACTTGCAACTGAACGTAAAAATAAGAGTTTATATCGTATGGAGTTAGAATGGATGATGCGGGGTGCTAGGGCACGATCCACAAAACAAAAGGCACATATTCAACGATTTGAACAGTTAAAAGACCGTCCTCAGATACAAGTAGATGGTAAAGTTGAAATGTCGTCTATTGCTAGTCGCTTAGGAAAGAAAACAATTGAACTTGACCATATCTCAAAATACTATGACAACCGATGTTTAATCAGCGATTTTTCCTATATCTTCTTACCGGGAGATTATATCGGTATTGTTGGATGCAATGGATGTGGAAAATCCACATTACTAAAAATCTTGACTCAAACAATTCCACCAGATTCAGGTGACGTTCATATAGGTACTACCGTAAAGTTAGGATATTTTTCTCAAGAAAACGAATTTATGGATGAATCAAAGAAGGTAATTGACTATATTCGTGATACCGCTGAATATATACAGACTATAGACGGCACGATTACAGCATCTCAAATGTGTGAACGTTTTCTATTTACAGGTTCCATGCAATATATGCTCATATCGAATTTAAGTGGTGGGGAAAAGAGGAGATTGTATTTACTTAAAATATTGATGGATGCACCTAATGTACTTGTTTTAGATGAGCCTACCAATGATTTGGACATTCAAACACTTACGATTCTCGAGGATTATCTAAGTACATTTCAAGGTATTGTAATCACAGTATCCCATGATCGTTATTTCTTAGATAAGATAGCAACACGTATGTTTGCTTTTGAGGGAAATGGGGTGATTCGTCAGTATGAAGGAGATTTCTCAGATTATAAAGCTGCGATTGATAGTTATCCACCGCAAGGTGCTAAAAATAATTACTCTATCAACAATTCAACTCAAAACAATACTCCAGAAGTGGATAAAAAGTCAACGCAAAGACAATCCGAAAAAAAACTTAAATTTAGCTATAATGAGCAACGTGAATTTGACATGATTGACTCTGTGATTTCTGATTTAGAAGCAAAGATGGAAGAGCTTGATGCTCAAATTGCAGCATCTGCCTCAGAGTATGGTAAACTTAATGATCTTCTTGCACAAAAAGAAAAAGTTGAGCAAGAATACGAAGTAAAGATGGAACGCTGGGTATATCTTAATGACTTAAATGATCGAATCAATAATCAATAAGTATAAAGGATGAAGCTGTAGATAATTACTGTGACACATGAATAAAAGGATACGAGTAAGAGTTATATCATCTCTTGTTCGTATCCTTATCTATTAAACTTCAAATTCATAGTATAACTGCTGTTGAGTAATATGAAACCCAGCCTGTTGATACATATGAAATGCAAAAGTATTTGTACTTGTAACTTGCAACAAATATTTAACCTGTTTTGACCTAGTTTGAGATAATAATTTCAAAAGCATAGCTTTCCCATATCCTTTGTTTTGATAGTTTGGTAAAATTGTCAAATCAAACAAAGTCAAAAATGTAGAATCCTCATAGTAAGCGCAAATTCCTATCGGTTTTAAGCGATCAAGCCACACTAAAAAACCATGCATTGCTTTATCTATTAGCAATGATTCAAAACGCTCTTTGGCATCTTCTTGAGACATTCTATGTTGATCTTTCAGTATATTCTCATAAAATTTTTTATCTTTATATGTTACTGGAATTAAAGATATACTTGCATCTTGCCCAATTAACTCATTGGTTTGATTTGTTAACGTGACATCTAACCCCTCAGGAAAGAGAGTCATCATATATTCAGCGTAATCAAAGTGAAGATTTACAACTTCAGGTAAAAATTCTTGCGTCTCTACATATAACTTCTCTATCGCATTCGATGAAAATATTTTCTTCAGCTCTTTTAGAAAATTATTATCCTTTGTAAATACTCTTCCATAAGCACAATTCTCTTTAATAGCATCGAGAATTAATAAGCCTGTAATTCCATCCTGACTCATTCCTAGATAATAGGGTTCCATTTCCCCCTCATAGTACATATTTACTTCTTTTATATATTCATCAAGATCAGCCGTTTGATGAAATTGTTCTCTTAAAAAAAGCTTTATTTGCATTACTTGATTGCAGTCTAAACTATTGAATACATGTACCATGAAAAATTCTCCTTATGACTACTGCACTTAAGCCAGTTTTGTATCGATAATATCTGATAAAGTTGCAAACTGTTGAAGTGAAAGTGCTTCCCCTCGAATTGTTTCCGACACACCTAACTCCTTAATGGATTCCATAATAATCTCCTTAGGAAGTGAAATCTCAGGTGAATTATTAAGCCCATTAACTAATGTTTTTCTTCGTTGATTAAATGATGCTCGAATTAGACGAAACATTAAGCGTTCATCTTTAACTTTCACCGGAGCATCTTCATGTAAAGTCAAACGAATTACCGCTGAACCTACATTGGGTCTCGGCATAAAACAATTAGGTGGAACATTGGCAACAATATATGGATCAGCGTAAAATTGTACTGCTAGAGAAAGTGCTCCATAATTCTTATTTCCAGGTCCTGATTGCATACGCTCTGCTACTTCTTTTTGAACCATAACTGTAATATTCTCAATTGGCACATGTGCTTCAAATAATCCCATTATAATTGGTGTCGTAATATAGTAAGGAAGATTTGCGACAACCTTGATTGGCTTCCCATTATTTCTTTCCTGAACAATTTTGTTGATATCAACTTTTAAAATATCTTGATTGATAATCGTAATATTATCATAAGATGATAATGTATCATTTTCTAAGATAGGAATTAAGTTCTTATCAATTTCAACTGCAATAACCTCTCTGGCACTCTCACAAAGGTATTGAGTCATGGTACCGATGCCTGGACCAATCTCAAGAACCATATCCTCCTTCGTAATATGTGCAGAGGTTATAATCTTGTCTAATACGTGTGTATCGATCAAAAAGTTTTGCCCAAACTTTTTTTGAAATATAAAATGATATTTATTTAAAATCTCAATTGTATTTTTTGGATCTCCTAGTGTTGCCATGAACTTTCCTTTCTAAGTATGAAACCATATAGTGTTTTCGCATTGATTTCTGTCTGTTCTATCACCTCATTTAGTGTTAGATTTTTTATCTCCGCAATCATGTTAGCAACATACTTTAAGTTTGTAGAGTCATTACGTTTTCCACGATTCGGTTCTGGTGAAAGATAAGGACAATCTGTCTCTAGAACAATCCTCTCTATTGGAGTTTGTTCCACTACCTCTTTCATCTTTTTTGCATTTTTAAAAGTAACAACACCACCAATACCAAGATAGAAACCCATATTCGTAAATTCTCTTGCCACTTCAATCCCATAAGAAAAACAGTGAATAACTCCTGTCAAAGGTTTCCCTTTGCTCTTGGCATATTCTTTTGCTTCCTTTACTATCTCTAATGTATCTGCCGCTGCATCACGACTATGAATAATAACAGGCTTTTCTTCCTCAATTGCAAGATGTAATTGTCTCTTAAACCACTCCTTCTGATGATCACGTTCTGGAGTGTCCCAATAATAATCTAGTCCAATTTCACCCAATGCTACCACTTTTTCTTCCTGTAGATGTTCCCTAATCCAATAAAGATCAGATTCCGTTAATCCAGCAGTATCACTCGGATGAACACCAATTGCACAATGAACAAACTCATATTTTTTCGCTAATTCTAAGGACTGTTTTGAACTAACCATACTAGCCCCAACATTCACAACATAATCTATTTTCTCGTCCTTAAGGGAAGTTAACACAGAATCTCTATCCTCATCAAATGCTTCATCATCATAATGCGCATGAGTTTCAAATATCATATGATTATACCTTTTCTTTCTAATCTCTTATTTCTTGTATTATAAAGAGTTTCTTACGAAAAGTCTACTTTTATTCAGCATTTACAGTCCCCTGTGCCCCATCCATGATGCATTGTTTTCCAACTAAGCTTATACTCTCTTCGTTCATTTTTATAATCATAGGTATTCCTAATGTTTTTACAACCACAGAAATATGACTCTCCACTTCCCCTAATAAATCAACAATACCGATGGCTCCCCGTTCATATAAATGCAGTACATCTTCTATACTGAACTGTCTTCCCAATGCAATAAATGGACTGAATGTACTTTTTTCATATACAATTCCTTTGTCCACACCTTTTTCCTTTTGAACCTCTTGCTCTAGTAGATTTAATATCTCCATTAAATCAATCTTTCTTGCCTTCTGATAGGAATCACCAAACTGGTTAAAAAGTTTTACATAATCATTAAATACATACTGTAATGCCCATTCTGCCTGTATCTTTTGCTCTTCAATCATATTCAACACTTTATCAATACATCCCTGATCCTCTACCATATGAAGATGACCTTGAACAATCATTGCAACTGCTACTCCAACTTTCTTAATCGCAAGTTCATATAATGTTGTAAGGTTTTTCTGTACATTTTTATATGCTTTTCTCACATATTCTTGTTCTTGCTGCACTTTAGTAATATAGTGCTTTTCATATACACAAGATAAGTCCTTACAAAACTTTACCTCAGCCTTTGCAATCCCATTCGATATACCTACTCCAGAATACATACTCCCCCCCTAATTTGGTCCAATTTATATCTTACAAATTTCTTCCACCTTATCATCATATTTTCATGAAGTCAATAATTAATCTATGATAGTTACTTTCTAACACATGTGTTATAATGTATAAAGCTAAAATATTGTTTTATTTAATGATGATTATAATAACATTATATTAATGGAGGATTTATGAAGCGAGACCCTTATATGGATAACCTACGTTGTCTCTTAATTATTCTAGTTGTGTTAGGACATTTTTTTAGTAAAATATCATCTATTGAAGCGTATAAATATCTCAACTATTTCATTTATCTATTTCATATGCCTTTATTTATTTTTGTATCTGGATATTTTTCAAAAAGTATTATTAAAAATGGTGTGTTTCAATCAAAAAAAGTATTCTCCATATTCTGGATGTATCTTCTCTTTCGGTGCATAACGTATTTAATTACTGGATATTATAAAGGATTTCATAGTTTTAAGCTATTTGATGAAAGCTCTGCTCCTTGGTACTTGCTCTCCCTTAGCCTATGGTACTTAATGATTCCATTAATTCGTAATTATAAAGCCAAATATGTGATACCAATCACCTTTGTTATTGGTATCCTGATTGGTTTTGATTCCTCTGTTGGTACGTTCTTATCTTTATCAAGAACAATTGTTTTCTTTCCTTTCTTTTGCATTGGTTATTATTTTACACCAGAACTACTATCTAGCTTACTTAAGAAAAAATTGCGTATCCCATCTTTTATACTATTGGCAGTTACTTTAGGATTACTTCTTTGGAAGGGAAATCTTTTTTCTCCATACGCTAGATTTTCTTATGGCGCAACTTCATATGCTGGTATTCTAAAGAAAGATTATTATTTTACTGGTCCACTATACCGTACCATTTGGTATGTTGTTGCTATTATATTATCACTTGCTGTTATGTATATCATTCCAAGATGTCATACTTGGTTCACTTACATCGGTCAGCGAACACTTAGTGTGTATGTTGTACATGTATTAATTCGAAATGTACTCGTTTATGAAGGTTTCAATACTTATATTTTAAGCTTACCACGGATTTATTCCCTTTTCGTTTTTGTTGTATGTATAGTAATTGTACTCATTTCCTCCAGTCCTATTGTATTTAAACCATTTTCCTACTTAATGGCTCACCCATTTTTTACGGATATTTTCAAGAAAAAAAATAATAATTAATACTTGACAAGCCATGAGTCATATTGTATATAGTATATATATACAATATGACTCATGGCTTGTATCAAGAGAATTGATGCTAACTAAATTTATCACAGGAAGGGTGGTGGGCAATGAATATAAATATTAGTAACTCAAGTGGTCAACCAATTTATGATCAAATTTCTTCTCAGATTAAAAATCTCATTATCACTGGTGAACTTGTTGAAGGAGATGCACTTCCAAGTATGAGATTACTTGCAAAAGAATTGAGAATTAGTGTAATAACCACAAAGCGTGCATATGAGGAGCTAGAACGAGATGGATTTATTGTATCTATTACAGGGAAAGGCAGTTTCGTAGCAAGCAAAAATACAGATTTTATTCGAGAAGAACACTTAAAGCAAACAGAAGAATATCTACAAAAAGCAGTGGATGCTTCTATCTTAGCTGGAGTATCTCTAAAAGAACTCATTGATTTATTGACCTATATTTATAAAGGAGAATAATTATGGATTATGCAGTTGATATATCCAATGTTACAAAGAACTATTCCGATTTTACACTTAATAATCTGAGTTTAAAGGTACCACAAGGGTGTATTCTGGGTTTAGTTGGAGAAAATGGGGCTGGTAAAAGTACCACCATCAAATTAATCTTAAATACAATTAAACAAAATAGTGGAACCATCAAAGTTTTTGGTAAAGACTCCACTAACCTCTCAAATTCTGAAAAAGAAAAGATTGGATTTGTTATGGATACTTGCTGTTTTCCTGAAGTACTTAATGCAATTGATATCGGCAAGTTCTCTTCTAGAATCTACTCCCAATGGGATAACGCTAAGTATACCGAGTATTTAAAGCGATTTGATATCTCACCGAAAAAAATGATTGTAGATTACTCAAAAGGAATGAAAACAAAACTTAATATAGCATGTGCTCTTAGTCATAAACCAACCTTGCTTATTCTTGATGAGGCTACTACAGGTTTAGACCCTATTATACGTGATGAAATTCTCGATATCTTTTTAGAATTTATGCAAGATGAGACTCACTCTATTCTTATGTCCTCTCATATCACAAGTGACTTAGAAAAAGTCTGTGATTATATTGCTTTAATCCACAAAGGAAACCTAATCTTCTCTGTGGAAAAAGATAAATTACTTGAAACTTATGGCATCGCCAAATGTTCTGAACAGGAACTATATCAAATACCAAAACAAGCCATCGTACGATACCGCAAGAATAAATTTGGGGTAGAAGTTTTAGTTAATAAAAAACATGTGGCCAAAAACTTACTTATAGATCCAGCTTCCATTGAAGATGTTATGCTTTTTAATATTAGGGGGTTATCTTTATGATTGGATTATTAATAAAAGACTTTTCAATAGTAAAAAAGCAGGTTAAAATTGCTGCTGTTATGTTGTTTTTTGCTGCTGTCTGGGCATTCTACGAAAAGGATGCAACAATGTTTGCATATATGTCTGTCCTTTTTGGGTTCTTTTTACCTTTGACAGCAATCGGTTATGATGAACGTTCCCAATGGAATAAATATGCATTATGTATGCCATTGAAGAAATCCTACCTTGTTACAAGTAAATATATCCTTGGATTTCTAACTATCTCTATAAGTGTTATTGTTTTCTATCTCATAACTTTACTTATCAATTCCAATCTATCATTAGATCAAGTACAAGTAGGGCTTGCTATCCTAAGTGGAGGAATGATTTTCTTAAGTATATATCTTCCTATCTGTTTTCGTTTTGGAACAGAAAAAGCCCGTTATATGATTATTACTATCAGCTTTATGCCTACAACCATCATACTCATATTAAAGAAACTTAATCTATTATCAGAGCCAAAAGAAGAAACACTTCTACTTCTAGTTCAACTCTTGCCAATTATTGGGCTTTTCATTGTTTTTTTATCTGTTATGATTTCTATTCAAGTAATAAAGAATAAAGAATATTAATCATAATTAGAGTTACTTACTTTCACAATAATTTATTCATGGTTATATTATCTAGTACTATACTTCTCATGTACTAGGTAATATAACTTCTTTACTTAACATGATGATGTTGAATTCAAAAAGCCCATCCCATAATCACGGTACTTGCTATGACACCTGCTAATGTTGCAACAAGTGCACCTGCCAATGTATATCTTGTCTTTTTAACTTTAGCTGTCATAAAGTATACTGCCATTGTATAAAAAATAGTCTCTGTACAGCTCATAATAATACTCGTTAATCTCCCAATATAGGAATCTGGCCCATACTCCTTAAATATATCTAGTAATAAACTAGTTGCTGCCGAGGAAGAAAACATTTTTATTATGACTAATGGAACTGCCTCTGATGGAAAATGTATCTTTTGAATAACACCTTCAATACTTAAAGACAAAGCCTCTAGCACTCCAGAAGCCCTTAATATACCGATAGCGACCATTAATCCGATTAAGGTAGGCAAAATATCAAGTACGACATGAAAACCCTCTTTTGCCCCTTTTATAAAGTCGTCATAGACATTTCTTTTCATGAGTAACCCCATTCCTATAATACAGAAAAAAAGAAACGGTATGATGTAATTTGATACATATACAATAAATCCCATAGATTATTCCTTCCCCTTTCTTGCTAATCTTCGAGCTACAATTGAAAAAATAGCACCAACGATTGTCGAGAATATAGTCACAATAATTGCAGCCCCCAAAATCTCTGTAGGATTTTTCGAACCATACTGTGAGCGATATGCAATTATGTTAACAGGAATCAGCTGAAGAGACGAAATATTAATAATTAGAAAGGTACACATATCACAGCTAGCAAGCTTAGAGTTTTTATTCAGTGTAGCAAGTTCTTTCATAGCTTTTAATCCAACCGGCGTTGCTGCCCATCCAAGGCCTAAAATATTAGCAATAATATTGGAAGCAATATATTCATTCACTACATGCTCCTTTGGAATGTCAGGAAACAAGAGTGAGATGATTGGACGCATCCGCTTGGTTAAGCGCTCCATAATTCCTACCCCTCTAGCCACTTCCATTAGTCCCATCCAAAGAGACATTACTCCGAGCATAGTAATACATAGTGTTACGGCTTCCTTTGCCGAGTTGATTGTCTGTGAATTGATTTCACTCACTCTACCCACAATTATTCCATAAACAATTCCAATAATAATCATGAAACCCCATAAATAATTTATCATAATACTTTACTCACCCTTTTTAATTAATCTTATGACTTGTTTTGATTTTGTATGATTATGATGAGAGTAAGCTAGTAATTGCTTTCACGCTATTAAAACTGTTTGTCGTTTTTTGGAAATTGTCTCAATAATCAGAATAATAACTTCCAAATTTTATCAATTTCACTTTTCAACAAGTTTTTGGGGTAAATAGTGGGTATAAAATGGTAAAATAACGTGTTTTATTTACAAATCGTGAATGCGTATCTTAAAATAATGCTAGAATGTAACATTTTTTTGAATTGAAATATATGTAATTGTATGATAATTTATAGTAAGTAATTCAAAATAATTACAGAATTTTACATTAAATCAAGGTAATCGACATGAAAGGAGGGCGAACTTTGAAAAGCACAGGTATCGTTAGAAAATTAGATGAATTAGGACGTATTACACTTCCTATTGAATTGAGAAGAACATTGGGTGTAAGTGAAAGAGATCCATTAGAAATCTTTGTTGACGAAGGAAAAATCATTCTTCAAAAATATGAACCAGCTGATATCTTTAATGGTAGTAAAGACGAATTAGTTGATTACTATGGTAAGAAAATCGCTAAGAGTTCTATCATTGAACTTGCAAAACTTGCTGGCATTATTGAATAATACTTATTAATTTAAAGAAAACAGTACTTAATAAAAAGTATAGAAATCACTGCTTATACTGCCCTTAAGCAAGTTTTCTATACTTTTTTTATTTCTATCATGATTTAGGTTTCATTCTCTAACAATTGAGCATATATATCACGTTTCGATAAGCCTCGATCCAAGGCAACCTGCTTCATCGCGTCCTTTTTTGTAAACCCCTTATCGAAATAATATTGCATGTGCTCCTGCAAAGACATCGAAAGCCATTGTTCTTGAGACTCTTGTTGTATATCTGCATGGGTACGTCCTTCAATCAGTAAAACACATTCTCCTTTCGGTTCATTCTCTGTATAATACTCTATCGCTTGCTCAAACGTAGTCAAAAACGCAGTTTCATAGCGTTTCGTAAGTTCACGACATACTGTAATATTACGATTTCCTAGTGTATCTTTCAAAACAGTTAATGTTTTTATAAGACGATGTGGTGCCTCATAAATAATAATCGTTCTTGTCTCATTAACTAATTCATTCACTATAAGTTGGCGCTCTTTTTTGTCTGTTGGAAGAAACGCCTCAAAACAAAATCGTCGAGTTTTACGACCTGAGATTGTTAACGCTGCAATTAGTGCGCATGCACCAGGAAGAGAAGTCACTTCAATGCCTGCTTGATGTGCCATAGCAACTAGTTCCTCCCCAGGATCTGAGATACCAGGAGTTCCTGCATCTGTAATCAGTGCAATATTCTTTCCTTGTAATAATTGCTCAATTAAGTAGTGACCTTTATCGAATTTATTAAACTCATGATAACTTGTCATTGGAGTCTTAATCTCAAAATGATTTAAGAGTTTAATACTGTTTCTTGTATCCTCTGCTGCAATCAAGTCTACTTCATTCAGTACACGAACTGCACGAAATGTCATGTCTTCAAGGTTACCAATTGGTGTAGCACATAAATATAATTTTCCTGACATAACTTAAGTTCTCCTTCTAGTACCCATAAATCTCTAAAATTTCTTGCGTATATACATTTGGTTCTTTATATACAATCAACGGAGGGTCAACCTTAATCATAGGCTTTCCACCACGCAACCCCTCAATTAGGACCATATTCGGTTCTTTATCAATGTAAGGATATACTAATTTCATTCGTTTTGGTTCTAGATTGTACTTTTTCATTGTTAGGATAATATCCGTAAGGCGAAATGGTCGATGAACCATATAAAAACGTCCATTTGGTTTTAATAGCTTTGATGCTTGACCCACAACGTCATCTAAGCTACATAATAACTCATGACGTGCAATTGCCTTAGGCATGTCTGGATTTACCAATCCATGATGATGATTCATATATGGTGGATTACTCGTAATAACATCAAAGGAAGCCGGTTTGAATAAATGATTGGCTTCCTTAATATCTCCAGTTACAATTGAAATTTTGTCCTCTAGATGATTTAACATTACACTTCGCCGTGCCATATCAGCACTCTCTTCTTGAATTTCAAGCCCAACAAATTTCTCTCCCTTTGTTTTTGCTTCCAGTAATATTGGGATAATTGCTGTGCCTGTGCCAAGGTCAAGGACAGATTCTCCTTCCTTCACCTTAGCAAATCCAGATAATAATACAGCGTCCATTCCAAAACAGAATTTTTCTGGATTCTGTATAATTTTATAATGATTGCGATGCAGTTCATCTACTCGTTCATTTGGTAACACTAAATTAGTCATCTAAATGATTTCCTTCTTTTTTCTCTAACAATTCAAGTGCGCGTAATTCCTCATCTAACTGTACTTTCTCTTTTCGTTTTTTAGGTTTAAAACGTAAATCAGCTACTTTATATTCACGGATTTCTTTTTCATCGTTCTCTAATACTACAATTACCTTTACAAGTTGCTTAAGTACACTAACACTAGTTACTTCACCACGTAGATTATCGTTTGTGGTTACATAATCACCTACGTTTGGCAGTCTGCTATTAAGTTCCTCATACGCCTCTTCTTCATTCTTTAGGCAGCACATTAAGCGCCCACAAACACCTGATATCTTTGTTGGATTCAGAGATAAATTTTGCTCTTTCGCCATCTTAATCGAAACAGGTGCAAACTCTGATAAATGTGTATGGCAACACAATGGTCTTCCACAGATACCTATACCTCCAATAATCTTAGTTTCATCACGAACACCAATCTGACGAAGTTCAATACGAGTTTTGAATACCGATGCTAAATCTTTTACTAATTCACGGAAATCAATTCTTCCATCCGCAGTAAAGTAAAATAGTACTTTATTATTATCAAACGTATACTCACAATCGATCAATTTCATTTCTAACTGATGCTTTGCTATTTTCTCAAGACAGATTTTAAATGCTTCTTTCTCTTTCTCCTTATTGTGATGCTCCATCTCATCATCTTCTGCAGTGGCAATACGCATTACTGCCTTTAAAGGCTGAACAACTTGACTATCCTCTACCGCTCGCTTACCAAGTACAACATTGCCATATTCAACACCTCTTGCTGTCTCGACAATAACGTTATCTCCCTGCTTTATATCAAACTCCGCTGGATCAAAAAAGTACACCTTTCCTGCCCTGCGAAAACGTACTCCAATTACAGTTGTCATCCCTTTATCCTCTCTTTTTCTATTCTCTCGTTTTATTCACTTACATTATTCATAAAATTACTTATCACTTTACTTGTTACTCACTCATACTAAGAAGAAGTAATTCCATTGCCATATCATAATTCACATTAGCATTTAGTCTTGATTTAACTGTAGAAAATGATTCCATAATATGATTTAAATGTTCGAAATCTATAACCTCAGCTTGTCTTTTAATATCTTGAAGTTCATCTTGATATAATAAAAGGTTTGCATCCTTAGTAGCTTTGAACATAAGCACATCCCGATACCATAGCATCATAAGATCTAGACAATCATTAATTTGCGACTTATTCTCTGCAAAATACTTCACTGCATCAGCGATTACGGTAATGTCGGTCTCATTCATATTTTTCATCAAATGTATAATGTCACTTTTCAGTTGCATAAAAGACTCAGAAGAAGCATATTTTAACGCTTTGCCAAGGTTCCCACAAGCAAAAGCAGCACTAATTTTTGCCTGATAATCCGGAATTTTAGCTTCATTCATCAAATATGACTCAATCTCTTTTGTTTCTACTGATTTAAAGTTAAGAATTACACATCGAGATAATATTGTAGGTAAAAATGCATTCACATTATTGGTTAGCAAGATAATTACTGCATATTCTGGCGGCTCTTCGATTGTTTTTAACAAAGCATTCTGTGCTTGTTCTGTCATCTTCTCTGCTTCATCCACAATATATATTTTATATGGACTTGCATATGGTTTAACACCAATATCTGCATTAATTTGAAGTCGAATATCATCAACTCCAATTCCACTTTTCTCGTGTGTTACCCTCTTAATATCTGGTTGATTTCCTGAAATAGCTTGATGACATGACTTACAAGTTCCGCATGGATTTTCTTGATTTGCTTCACACTGTATGGTTGCCGCAAAAATATCAGCCATAAAATTTTTCCCAATACCATCCTCGCCTGCAAATATATATGCATGAGAAATCTTACCCATCCTGATTGCGCTCTGTAGATGGTTTGTAATTTCTTCATGACCAATTACATTAACAAAAGTATTCACGCTCGTCCTGCCTTTCTAATCTTTCTCTATGCCAGTAAATCTAATAAGAGTCCTCTTATTTCATCTATTTTACTAAGAATCAAAATGGCATCTGATTCTTCTTTCATTAGCTCAGCGGCTAATTCATCTAAATTTTTATCAATTAGCTTTATCATTCCGTACACTCGATGTCGACCACGTTTATCAAGAAAATTCTGCCTGGAAAACTTATGAGAATGGTTAACGATTTCGTTCATAAATTCCTTAATCATTTCCCTATATTTTCTCATATCAACTACATCCATATGTTTCGTAATACGTTTTCCTTGACTCTCTATATTCTCCATAAGAACATTTAAACGAGCCTGTAGTTCCTGCTCTTCAATATTACTGATTAATGTAAATTTAAACGAACCATCTGTATTCTTAATTGGCGCTTTTTGCTCCACTTGATTTAATGGTTGAGTCTGATTTACCTTAATCTCCATGAACTTTCCTCCATACGGGTTTTAAACACCACTTCTCATAACTGCTAATATTATACCATGAACAAAATTTAATTTATAGTATTATTTAGAGAATTGCCTTGATATCCCTAGTAATCTCAGCAACACATGTATCTAAATCATCATTTTTATAACGTTTCGTAATTCCTAATCGTTGGATGTTTTCCTCTGAAAAGTCTGCTTCATCTGCTAAGAATCTTCTACATACTTCTGCATATTTTGGTTCCCGTTGTTCTCTTTCTCTTGTCACTGAACGAATTAATCTTTCCGCTCCATCTACTTCAATATAGATTGGGACCACTCGATCTTGGCCAAAAAAACTCCTCATCTTCTCATATTGAACTAACGTACCAATTAAAATATAGTTACATTCCTCTTTGTCAAACTGACCATCATTAACAGTAAAATAATGCCATACGCCACAAACTGTACTATAAGAACGCTGTTCAATTATTTTCCCTTGTTCTTCTAACTCCTTTAGTTGTTCTTCTGTAACAAAGTGATATTCCACGCCATCAATTTCTTGGTTACGAATTGGTCTTGTCGTATAACTTACAATTGTAATTAAGTCTATTTTATCTAGTAAGCACTTAAAAATTGTATCTTTGCCGGTTGCACTTTTCCCGGTCACCATAAATATTTTTCCCATATAAGCTCCTATTTAGCTGGTTTTTTATCAACCACTTCTAGCACCTTTCCCGTTAGGTCATTCATTCCTTTAATTGATAGACCTATCTTTTGATATTCCTCTAAACATTGTAATAATTCTTTTGAAATCCGTTCTCCTGGAACAACAATTGGTATGCCTGGTGGGTATAAATAGATATATTCTGCTGCAACATAACCATCACAATCGCATAATGGCATTGATTTTGTGTTCAATTGATCTATATTACACGGTAAATAAACTATTTGATTATGCAAAAATTCATTTGTTTCAAGGTTCTTCCTTTGATGAGAAACTTTTTTTTCTAAACAAGAAGCAAGCTGATGGTCCATATCATAAAGAGCATCCCTTAATCGATCGAATCCCTCTTGCGTATCACATACACTACTCAAGCAAAGAACATAATCTTTCGTAGCCATCTCTGGTTGAATGTGATACTCCTTCAAAAGTCTATTATATATATTCACACCCGATATTTCGCCACTTTTTGCAGAAATTATAACCTTGGAATCATCTTTTTTGTAGATTTGCGGAATGTTTAAGTCCTTCAAAATGACAATATTCTTAAGAAGTTTAACCTCTTCATAAAACTGATTTAATCTTCTATAATAAAGATTAAATTCATTACTCGATGTTTTTAAATATTCCATACAGCGAGTAATGCTTCCCATTAGAACATAGGACGGACTGCTCGACTGATAGATGGTTAAATACTTGTGTACCCTTTTCTCCTCTACCCGATTTGTAACGCGGTGTAACAGCGCAGTTTGTGTAAGTGATGGTAATGTTTTATGAATACTTTGAATAACTAAATCAGCATTACATTCAATTGCGCTTTTGGGAAATTGCTCATAAAAAGGAAAATGTGCCCCATGTGCTTCATCTACAATAAGGATACTGTTGTACTCATGGACCACTTTTGCAATTGCTTCAATATCTGAAACGATACCATCATAGGTTGGAGATGTAATTACAACTGCTGCAATGTTCTTATTTTCTTGAAAAGCTTTTTTTACATCTGTCACGCTTATCACGCCTGCAATATTATATTCCGATATCATTGTAGGATACAAATAGATTGGATTTAGCTCTCTTAACAAGATCGAGTTAAATACAGCTTTATGACAATTCCTTGCAACTAAAATTGTGTCCCTTGGATTTGTTGCTGCACTAATTGCAGACAATATACCACATGTACTGCCATTGATTAAAAAGTACGTGTTCTTTGTATGATAAAGCTTTGCTGCTTCTTCCATCTTGACCGCTAATATCCCTTGCGCATCATGCAAATTATCAAAACCATCAATTTCAGTTATGTCATAAGAATAAGGGCTTTTCTCTTCCAAAAACATTCTTCTCTTATGTCCGGGCATATGAAATGGATAGTAATCCGTACTTGCATACCTTATTAAGTTTTCATATAGATTCACGTTCCCTTGCTCCTTAACTTTTAGCTAATAGATTAATTATAGCTTACACCACTATAATTGACAAGGGTTTCGACGGTTGACGAAATGAAAGCAAGCCTTTATAATGGGTGAATAACCAAGATACTGATTCAGAAAGGTATTAAACCATGAGATTAAGAAATATTCCAGGTTCCCGTGAGACTATCGCGGCAAATGAGTTCGTTATTCAAAATCCTGAACAATACAAAGGAAAATGGAAGGAAGTATTCCAAAATGATAATCCGATCCACATTGAGATTGGTATGGGAAAAGGTAACTTTATTACAACTTTGGCACTCCAAAATCCAAATATAAATTACATTGGTATTGAAAAGTACTCTAGCGTACTTCTACGTGCAATTGAAAAACGCCAAGAGCTACCATGTACAAACCTATTCTTTTTGAGATTCGATGCAGAAGCAATCGCAACTCTCTTTGAAAAAGATGAAGTAGAGCGTATATATCTTAATTTTTCAGATCCTTGGCCAAAAGATCGTCATGCTAAACGTAGACTTACATCCAGGGAGTTTCTTACTCGTTATAATGAATTTTTATGTAAAGATGGTTATGTAGCATTTAAAACCGATAATCGCCCTCTCTTTGATTTTTCCCTAGAAGAAGTGGTGACTGCTGGATGGAAGCTAAAAGATGTTACTTATGATTTGCATCACAGTGAATACGCTAAAGGTAATGTAATGACCGAGTACGAACAGCGTTTTTCTTCCATGGGAAATCCAATTCACCGACTTGTTGCGTATCGTTAAGGAGCATAAGGGTAATTGTTATCCTCTAATGAGCAAGAAATCTCTTAATTGCATATGATAATGTAAAAATATATCGTGTGAAATTATGAAGCCAACATCCAAGAATAAAATAGCAAATTCATTAGGTTCCAATCAACAATTAAATAAAAAAGTCCTTGATATGAAATCTTCTTGGGACAAAATAGATTCCATGCTTAAGCATGCAACACTTCCAAAGAAGAAGACTACAAAATAACCGATTAACCTATAAAAAATAGGGTACACTACGAAAGAATATAAATGGAGGTACAAATGTATGGCAATGATATTTGATGAACATAATTTTGAAAAGGAAGTAATTCAATCAGAACTTCCCGTATTAGTTGATTTTTATGCAGATTGGTGTGGACCATGTAAGATGATGGGACCAATTGTTGATGAACTTGCAACTGAATATGAAGGTAAAATTAAAATTGGTAAATTAAATGTCGATAATGCACAAGAGATTGCTGCAAAATATCGCGTTATGTCAATTCCAACAATGATATATTTTAAAGATGGAGAGCCAACACAAACACTCGTAGGTGTTGTGACAAAGCAAAAATTAGAAGAATTATTTCAGTAAGAACAAATATTAGATAGTTGATGAATAAAAGAGACTAACTTATTAAGTATCATATAAGTGAACCAATTATTTGCGATTTTAGGCAGAATATAATAAAAGAATGAGCTTGATTGTATATTTTCTAATGTGTCAAAAAACATGCCCACAAGTGTAGGCCTTGTATAACACTCCTATAATATACAATCAGGCTCATTCTTTATTATAAAATTTAGTAAAGAATGATACTTATGATCTTATTTAATCAGCAAATTTTTCTTCTTCAGTCGATAGGATATAAATAAATTAGAAAGATACGCTACAACAGCAACAATTGGAACTCCTAAAAACATTCCAAATACTCCACCATATGCACCACCAACCGTAATACCAAAGATGACCCATAATGGCGTTAGACCCGTAGAATCACCAAGAATCTTAGGACCTAAAATCCATCCATCAAACTGTTGCAATGCAAATATCATAATTGCGAATACAAGAGCATCAACTGGCTTAATACATAAGTATAATAGGATACCTGGAATTGCTCCAATGAATGGTCCAAAGTATGGAATCATATTGGTAACACCAACTATAACACTTAAAAGTACTGCATAGTCCAGTCCAAGCATTGACATAATTACAAAACACATGATTCCAATAATAGTTGAATCAATCGTTTTTCCTACGATAAAACTTGTAAAAATATCACCACATTCCTTTGTAAGTTTTAGTATTGATTCCGCCTTTTTCTTAGGAATAAATGCATAAATTACTCTTTTTGCATTCTTTGACAATGTTCTCTTATCATAAAGCATATAAATTGAGATTGCGATTGATAACAATATATTAATTGCTAATTTTGCGATTGATATTGATAAATCTAATAACTTAGGAAGTAAATTTTTTACCAAATCCGTTCCTGCAGAAATAATCTGTGGTAAAGACTCATTAAGCTTATCTTCAATCCATCCAAGTTCAAGTGCTGGGAATCGTACCTCTAACGAATTAATAAACTCAAAAACTGGTTTATTTAAATCGGACACTTGATTGGTCAATGTTGATATGCTCTCTGAGATTTGTGGAACTACATAAAAGCAAAATGCGATGATTGCCCCTACTACAATAACATAAGCCGTTAAAATTCCAAGAGCCAAGCAAGCCTTAACATTCTTAATCCTCAGTAATTTGCCATAAAAACGATCTGCCAACCACTTTACAATTGGATTGATAATAAATGCGATGAAAAAAGCAATCACAAATGGTTGAATTATTAACATAAAACGTTTCAGTGCATTTGCAATGAATGGTAAACTAATTATTGTCTGAATAATAATTATACCGATTGTTAATACCGCAAGTACATATACGCTGATTGTAAAATACCGATTATTAGGTTCAAAGTGATAATGAGATGGTTTTACTTCTTTGGTTGGTTCCCCCTCTTGTTTTGTTTCACTAATTTCTTGCACCACGATTGGACCTACTGGTTCCTTCTCTTTTTCTTTATCTCTTTTATTTAAATTACTACGTAATCTTAATTTTTTAAGCATAAGCCTCCCTATTAAATATGTTTTACAATATATTGTATACATGATATTATCTACTTATTTCAGATTAATAATGTTTACGCTTTTACCATTTCTCTGCAAGGAATACTTTATTTATTTTTACTCATACTAAATTATATCCGTTTCAAACTATATATTCAATATTTTCTTTATCTTTAAGCATTACTTACTCATTTTATTAATAATTTCAATAAAATAAGGGGATTCATTTGAAATCTATTTTTAAGAAGCTCTTACTTATTATTCCACAGAAAAAAAACAAAAAAATACTTGATTTTTCATATTCTATCATATATAATAATCCTTGCGTTTAAACAATGCGTCTTTAGCTCAGTTGGTAGAGCACCTGACTCTTAATCAGGGTGTCCAGGGTTCGAGCCCCTGAAGACGCACTAAGGTCCTAGTTTGATGAACGCAAGAGTCATTGGGTTAGGACTTTAATAAAATTAGAAATATAATTTTTATGAAATTGTAAATGTGATTAGTAAATATGCGTCTTTAGCTCAGTTGGTAGAGCACCTGACTCTTAATCAGGGTGTCCAGGGTTCGAGCCCCTGAAGACGCATTCTTAAGTCTTCGTTTGACGAACATATGAGTCGTTGGGTGAGGGCTTTTTTGATGCCCTCATT
>JAEYPP010000047.1 GCA_023410575.1 Bacillota bacterium
GGAGCACACCAGCCAATACCGTGTGTTAAACCAGAAATATCACTAACTTGCTTACTTTTAACCCATTTTGCTTCTTCTGGGATAGGTGCTGCTCCATGATTAACGCCTTGTTTAACTGGACACATCAATTCTACTTCATGTGAATAAATCATGTTGAAACTCCTTTCAAGCTTTCATTATAAATCATACAATCTCATGCTTAGAGCAATCAATTGCTGACACCAATTGTAGTGAATGCAAAATGTAATTCCCATATTTATTCAAACGAGAGCAGTATGTAGAAAGTTATTCATTAACTATGTTTATCATACAAATCCTAAAAAGGTACTGCATCTTTCGTAAATTATATACTTTAAATAGGGAATCCCAAAAAAGGGAACTTTTGCTTTCCCCATATTCTCTCATAAAACATTAAATTAGTCTAGTGCTTTTTTCTAAAAAATTAAGAAAAAGGAATCTAAAGTTGTACGAAAAAGAGCTTTCCTTTTTGTAGCAAAATTGCTATGATAATAGGAAGAGAAACTTTTTGCGAGGTCGATATGGGAATATTTGATTACTTAAATAAACATAGATTAATACTCGATGGGGCAATGGGAACATACTTTGCTCAAAAAGAAGGAAAAGAAAATGCAGTAAGCGAATATGCTTTGTTAACTGAAGCAGAAAAAATCAAAGAAATTCACCGAGAATACATAGAAGCTGGGGCTAATTTAATCAAAACGAATACATTCATGCTGAATAAGAATGCAATGCCCTTATCAACGAATGACTTAACAATGATGATAAAAAGGGCTTGTCGGATTGCAAGAGAAGCAATTGAAGAATCAGGGAAAGAAGTATTTCTTGCAGGCGATATTGGCCCAGTCATGGCTGATGTTGAGAGTAATGATGAGGAAATGTTAGCTCAGTATAAAGAGATAATTGATGTATTCCTTGAAGAAAAAGTGGATGCTATTTTATTTGAAACATTTTCTGAGCTACAGTACCTTCAACAGCTAGCTACCTATATAAAGTCCCATAATCCCAAGGTCTTAGTAATCACTTCCTTTTGCATTAATAAGAATGGTTATACATTTACTGGAGTAAGTGCAAAAAAATTGTTATCAAAAGTTGCCCAAATGGATAGTATTGATGTATGTGGTTTTAATTGTGGAATTGGTTCAGGACACATGTATCAAGTAATGAAAGAACTGGAGTTACCACACAATAAGTATGTTATGATTGCTCCGAATGCTGGATATCCAGAACAACTGCACAACCGTATGGTATTCATGAAGAATGCACAATTCTTTGCAGATAATGCAAAGAAATTATTTGATTTAGGTGTCGCAATTATTGGAGCCTGTTGTGGATCAACACCTGAGTTCATACGAAAAATTGCAAGTTTTGCAAGTGATTACGAACCAGTCAAGATAAAGAAATCTTTTGATACTCATAAAGAAATTCAGATTTATGAGTGTAATCAAGAAGATGTACATAGAATAGAAAATCAATCAAACAAGAATCCAAATAGTAACTCACTATTAGCAAAACTAATGTCAGGAGAAAAGGTAATTGCAGTTGAATTAGATCCGCCATATGATGCAGATGACCGTAAATTCTTAGCTTGCGGAAAAGCATTATCGAACCAAAAGGTTGATATTTTGACATTGGCGGATTCCCCTTGTGGTCGTAGTCGAATTGATTCTATTATGATGAGTATTAAGCTAAATCGCGTATGTCGTATGGACGTTATGCCACATGTCTGTTGCAGAGATCGTAATATGATAGCGATGCGTTCTTCGTTGCTAGGTGCTTATGTTCATGATATTCGCAATTTATTAATTGTAACAGGAGACCCTGTACCGGGAGAGAGTCGCTTAAAAGTATCGAATGTATTTGACTATAATTCCGTCCGTTTAATGGAATTTGTAAAAGAAATGAATGAGGAACACTTTCCAAATGATCCATTTATCTATGGGGGAGCGCTAAACTATAGCGGAGTTAACGTGGATAAGATTATCGAGCGTATGGAACGAAAACTAAATGCTGGTGCCAGTTATTTTTTAACACAACCAGTTTACAGTGAGAAAGATATGGAACGAATTGCATTGTTACGAGAACGGACTGGAGCAAAGATTCTTGCAGGAATCATGCCATTCGTAAGCTATAATAATGCAAACTTTGTTAAAAATGAGTTTGCAGGTATTGACGTTCCAGATGACATAGTTGCTCGTTATCACAAAGATATGTCGAGATACGAGGCTGAGCTAGTTGGAGTAGCACTTGCTTGTGAACTTGTAAAAAAAGTAAGCCAGATGAGTGATGGATATTACTTTATGTTACCATTTAATCGTGTCAGTATGATGGAGAAAATTACGATAATACGATAAGAAGGGATGTCGATTATGGCACTTAGAGTTGAGTCAACAGTTGTGGAGGCAGGAAAAAGAGTTATTGTAATCAGTGATCTTCACGCCGATCTTGTTGCATTTAAAAAACTACTGAATAAGGTAAAATTCACAAAAGATGATGTGCTTGTTTTGCTCGGAGATATCGTAGAAAAAGGGGAAAGTAGCTTATTAACATTGCAATATGTGATGGAACTAACAAAAACTCATAAAGTATTTACGGTTTGTGGAAATTGTGATGCCATTTCGCTAGAAGTTCTTCGTGATGAAAGAAATAAAGAATTATTAGGATATATTATGGCAAAAAAGAATACATTAGTTGGTGATATGTGTCGAACAGTTAATATCCCAATTTCTAGAGAACTCGATATGTTGGAAGCAAAAAAGGTTCTTCGAAAGGTTTTTGAAAAGGAGCTGGAGTTTATTAAGGCGATGCCTCACATCTTAGAGATGAATCAATATGTATTTGCACATGCCTCAGTTCATCCAGAACATCGAATGGAGATGAAACCCTCTCAAGTGATGAAAATGGATGCATTTATGAATCAAGGATATTCTTTTGATAAATTTCATATTGTTGGACATTGGCCAACGGTGTTATATTGTGAATACATTCCTGATTGTAACCCAAGAATTGACCGTGAACATAAAATTGTTAGTATCGATGGTGCGAATGTTTTAATGAAGGATGGACAGTTGAATGCACTAATTATACCAGATACAACGAAAGAGGAATTTTCCTATACCTATGTTGATTTGCTTCCAAAAGCTCGTATTTTAAATACACAAGAAGCAGGGGATAGTTCTTTTTATATTTCTTGGTTAGATAGTAAAGTGGAGGCATTGCGTCAAGAAAAAGAATTTACCTATTGTGAGCATTGTAGTAGTGGAAATAAGATGTGGATTCCAAATAGTTATTTAAAATATGAAAAGGATGGCTGGCATGTGAAAGATATAACCAATTATCAACTACCGCTAACTTATAGAGATATTGTATCAGTCGCAGAAACAACCAATCGAGGCTACATTGTGAAGAAGAATGGTATATGTGGATGGTATTATGGAATGCTTGAATATGTATCGGACCCTGATATTTCTGAGGATGACATATACTAATAATTGGGAGGATTTATCATGACAAAACAAGAATTTCGACAACTCGTAGAAAATAAAATTATTATTCTTGATGGTGCTACTGGAAGTTTTCTTCAAAAAGCAGGTATGCCTTCCGGTGTCTGTCCAGAAACATGGATATTAGAGCATCCAGATGTACTTATCGATTTACAGCTGAATTATCTGATGGCTGGAACGGATATTTTATACGCTCCAACATTAACGAGTAATCGAGTAAAACTCAACGAATATGGGCTTGGGGAACGCATTAAAGAAATCAATCATTCCTTGGTTGGATTATCAAAAGAGGCAGTCAGAAGGTTTCATCAAACGGATTCTCGTAATGTTTTGGTGGCAGGCGATTTCACGATGACAGGAGAACAGCTTACTCCATATGGTAAGATGGAATTTGAGGAACTGATTAACGTATATAAAGAGCAAATTGGTCATCTAGTAACAGCAGGTGTTGATTTATTGGTGGTAGAGACGATGCTAAGCCTTCAAGAGTGTAGAGCAGCTATAATTGCCGCTAAGGAGACGTGTGATTTGCCAATTATGGTTAGCTTGACGTTTAGCGAGGATGGTCGAACCTTGTATGGAACGGATCCAAAGACAGCAATTATCGTTTTGCAGAGTTTAGGAGCAGATGCGGTTGGTGTCAATTGCTCGGTAGGTCCCCAAAAAATGTGTGAAGTTATCGCACAGATGAAGCCATATGCAAAGATTCCTTTGATTGCGAAACCAAATGCAGGATTACCACAATTAATTGATGGAAAGACTGTATTTTCCATGGGTCCAGAGGAGTTTGCCAAGGAATCAGAGCACTTTTTAGAGCTAGGTGTCAATATGATTGGTGGCTGTTGTGGTACAACAGTCGAACACATTGAAAAAATAGCAGAACTTGCAAAAAAATATTCTGTTCCAAAGGTAAATCATCCAGTCGTTCGTGCAGTAACAACGGAGCGTACCACATTAGAGATTGATCTAGAGGGTCGATTTGTCGTTGTTGGAGAACGAATTAATCCAACTGGCAAGAAAGCACTTCAAGCAGAGTTAAAAGAAGGAAAGTTAAACCTGATTACCGAGATGGCAACCGAACAGGTGGAGGCAGGAGCAGATATTCTTGATCTTAATATAGGAATGAACGGAATTGATCAAGTTTCGACGATGTTATCGGTAATGAAGGAAGTAAATCAGAAGGTGGACGTACCGTTAAGCATTGATTCTAGCGATACTCATGTGATAGAATGTGCACTTCGTGAATATCCAGGCCGTGCCTTAATTAACTCTATCTCACTGGAACGAGAAAAGTTTGAGAAGCTATTGCCGATTGCAAAAAAGTATGGCGCAATGTTTATTCTGCTTCCTTTATCTGACGCAGGGCTACCTAAGGATATTAAGGAGAAGAAACAAATCATTCATAAGATTTTAGAGCGTGCACTTTCTCTTGGTTTGGAAAAGGAAGATATTATTATCGATGGTTTAGTTAACACAATTGGAGCAATGAAACAAGCAGCATATCAAGCAATCGAAACGATTCGTTATTGCAAAGAAGAGCTTGGGGTTGCAACAATTGTTGGATTATCTAATATTTCTTTTGGATTACCTGAACGCCAATTTATAAATAGTACCTTCTTAGCGTTTGCGATTCAAAGTGGGTTAACAATGGCAATTGCAAATCCATCCCAGGATCTGTTAATGAATACTGCATTTGCTGCTGACTTACTTCGTAATAAAGAAGAGGCAGATCTTCGATATATCAATCGAGTAACAACAAGAACAATGACAATTACAAGTGGAAGTACCGTAATCGATGTATCAAATCAAGAAGCTAAGCAAGAAGAACAAAAGAAGGTTATTTCGATTTATGATACGGTGATAAAAGGAAATAAACGAATCATCTTAGAGCTTGTAGAAGAGGAACTAAAGAAGGGTACTAGTGCTTCAGAGATACTAGATCAGATGCTGATTCCAGCAATCAATGAGGTTGGTAGTCGATTCGATGCTGGTAAATATTTTTTACCACAGTTAATCGCTTCCGCAGAGACAATGAAAACTGCAATTGACCGTTTAGAACCTTTCCTAAAAGAGAATAATCAAGGTAAGAAAGCAGGTACCATTGTGATTGCGACTGTTGCTGGAGACATTCATGATATCGGTAAGAATCTGGTTGCTTTAATGTTAAAAAACTATGGCTTTGAAGTAATTGATCTTGGAAAGGATGTTAAATCAGAGATCATTATTGACAAAGCAAAGAAGTATGATGCTGATATCATTGCATTATCGGCGTTGATGACTACTACAATGCGTGAAATGAAACAGGTCGTGAAGCTACGTGATGAAGCTGGCTTACGCGCTAAGATTATTATTGGGGGAGCAGTCATTACACAAAGCTACTGTGATGAAATTATGGCAGATGGGTATTCCAAAGATGCACAGGATGCAGTAGTACTTGTAAAAAGATTAATGATGTAGTAAAAATTTTGCTATTGTTGGTTTAAAAGAGGAGAGTGGGTATGGAGTTTAACAAAAAAACGATGAAAAAGATTATGCAACTGATAACATTTACGGTTCTATTGTTGGTAGGACTAATGAATATTGATGTTGTTATGGATACGATAGGGTGGCTCCTCGGAATCTTGATGCCGTTTATTATTGGTGGTTGTATTGCTTTCATTATTGGCGTGCCAATGAAATTGTTTGAAGAGAAAATATTCCGTAAGGGTAAATCGAACAATAAGATATTAGAAAAGATAAGGCGACCTTTGAGTATTTTACTCAGCTTACTTACAATCATAGGAATTGTGCTGATCGTGATTCTTTTAATAGCCCCAGAATTGACATCAACGGTTACTAAACTCGTAAATGAAACAATACCTGATTTCTTTACCAATGTAGAAAAGTGGGCAGTGGAGTTAACAGAGAAATACCCTGCGATAAGTAAATATGTTAATGAGTATGAATTTGATTGGGATAAAATTAGTGGAAATATCCTAAATATAACTCAGGATTTAGCAAATGGCGTATTTAGTTCAACTTTTTCCATCCTTGGTGCGATTGTGAGTACAATCACTAATTTCTTAATCGGATTGGTATTCTCCATTTATTTATTGTCAAATAAAGAAAAAATTTCAAAGCAAGGAAAAAAGATTTTATATGGGTACCTTCCTGTTAAGAGAGCAGATCGAATTATCTCAATCTTAAAGTTAACTCATACTTCATTTTCCAACTTTTTATCAGGACAATGCGTAGAAGCAGTGATTGAGGGATGTCTATTCTTTATTGCGTTAAGCATATTTGGATTTAATTATGCATTACTAATTGGTGTTATTGCAGCATTTACCGCGCTTATTCCTATCTTTGGTGCATTTATTGCATTTGGAATTGGGTTTTTACTTCTCTTTATGGTAAATCCGATTCAAGCTTTATGGTTCATCGTAATATTCCTTGTGATCCAGCAAGTTGAGAGTAATTTAATTTATCCATATATTGTTGGTGGTTCTATTGGACTTCCATCAATTTGGGTACTATTTGCCGTTACTGTTGGCGGTAGCTTAATGGGTGTTGCTGGCATGTTGATTTTTATCCCTTTATTCTCTGTTTTTTATATTTTACTTCGGGAAAACGTTCGGGTGCGTCTTATTGTTAAACGGATATCTAGCGAAAAATATGAGAATGAATTTACGATTGATTTTGAACAACAGAGAAGAGAGCTCGAACAGATTGGACATAATCGTGAAAAAAGATATCAAGAAGAACAGATGGAAAATCAAGAAGAACAGTCAAAAAGAAAACAGTCAAAACAACATAATTCAACTAAGTCCTCTGGGCAGAAGAATAAAAAAATGAGTGAAGAACAAAAAAAAGTGAAAACATTGGAACATTTACCAAAAGATAACGAACAAAAACATTAGCTTAAAGTAATAAATTGTGCTAAATTATATGGTGACTATACTACAGTTGAAATGAGGTGATAGCTTTGGCCGATATGCAATACGAATTAACCTATACTGATTTTAATCCGACAGTTTTTTTTGCAAGTAAGATGCGCATGATTAAGCAACACTCCTATCATTCACATAGTGATTTCACAGAATTGACTTTTATCCTTTCTGGTAAGAGTAAATATCATATTGATGGCATATATTATGAAGTAAAAGCAGGTGATATCATTGTTTGTAACCCTGGAGTATATCATCAAAACGTGTTGATTCAGGGGGAAGAACCTGCAGTAGAATTCTGTACTGGATTTCGTGATTTCCAATTTCGAAATATGCCAGAGAATACGATAGATCTTGGAAGGCATGGACATGTGCTACGATTAAGTGTAGCTACGAAGCGTGAAATCTCCCGTTTGTGTTATGATATGTTAGCTGAAAATGAGGATAATCAAATTGGTAAGTGCTTTATGCTCAAAGCTCAACTCATGCAGATGCTGATGCTCTTAATGCGTGAAATTGTTGACTCACCAACAATTACACAAAAAGGTTGCATTTTTGAAAGTTATAGTAAAAGTTACGCAGTTAACAAGATCATTAATTATCTGTCAGAAAATTATTGTCATAAAATATCTCTCGATCAGATTGCTCATAATATGTATCTGAGTCCTGTGTACATTTCTAAGATATTTAAGGAGGAGACAGGGGAATCTCCAATTAACTATCTAATTAAGATTCGTTTGGAAAAGGCAAAGGAAATCTTAGAAGAACGCTCTGATGGTAGTATTAAAAGTATTGCAAATGAAATTGGTTATGATGATGTCTACCATTTTAGTAAGTTATTTAAGAAGTACTATGGTATTTCACCTCAACATTATCGTAAGAAATTTGGTTTAAAAATAAATGCTTGAATGAAAGGCTAGGTATGTACCATGAATTTGTATGAAGCTATGTTTGTAAGAAAATCAGTTCGAGATTATAATATGGAAGCGTTAGACGATAGGACGATAGAGCATATTACCAGTTATCTTACACAACTAAAGCCGTACAAGACGAATATTGAGTATGAGATTAAAATTGTAGATGCACGCAAAGATGGGGATAAACTAAAGGGGATGTTTCATGTAAAAGCTCCTTACTATATTGTATTTGCATCAGAGCTAAAAGCGGACTATTTAATTAATGCAGGATATATTCTGCATCAATTATCCTTGTATCTGACCGCTCGAGATATTGGATGCTGCTATCAAGGTGCAATCCATCCAACTCATGAGTTAAAGGATGAATTAAGTTATGATTATGTCATAGCCTTAGCTTTTGGTAAATCATACAAATCAATCTATCGACCATCCAATAAGGCGAAACGGTTAGATCCGAATAGCTTGATTGTGTATAAAGAAGAAGTGGACGAGAACATAAAAAACATATTGCATGCAGCAGTTCTATCCCCATCTTCTATGAATAATCAACCGTGGAGATTTGTTGTGTACCATAATCGTATTCATTTATTTTGTAAGAAGGCACGTTTCCTTACTAGTGTACTTACCGACAGCAAGCTGATTGATATGGGTGTTGTGATTGCTAGCATTGTGCAGGCAGCGGATGAGTTTTGGATGGACATTAGCATGATAAAATCTGAGGCGTTTCAAAATAAAGAATTGAAAAAGACAGAGTATATTACTACGTTTATGTTAAAAGATAAAGTGTTTTAAGAGTTTAGTTAAGAGCATTGTCGCAAAATCATACATAACAGTGTGATTATTGTGCGACAATACCCTTAATTCAATATACAATATAAAAAATATAAAAAACTTTAAAAATTATATTGACAAATGATTTTTTCTATTGTATACTAAACAAGTCTTAAGGCGACAGCAACAAATCAACTTAATAACATGCACGAGTGGCTCAGTGGTGGAGTATCGCCTTGCCAAGGCGAGGGTCGCGGGTTCGAATCCCGTCTCGTGCTTTTTGATTTAGAAGAGAAAACCTAGATATTATCTAGCTTTTCTCTTTTTTTCTTGCCCATAACTATGTGTGCAGATGTGTGCAACATCCTTTTACGTACTCAACTGGTTATTTAATAGTAAAGTAAATAAGGGTACTGGGCGAATCCCAATTATGTATTATGAAAAAGAAAAAGCCTCCTTATTCCCTCTAAAATGACACGAGTAAACAGTTTTATTACTAAGTGAGTATTTACATGCATGTATTAAAATGGTATTTTAAGTAAAAGGAATACATAAATTATGTAACTAGTTGTGTTTACTTATGTAACATAAATCTTAAATTTGCTGAGTTTTAAATTAAGAGCAATACTCAAAAATAATAGTCTACTTAAGGAGTTTTTTGTATGAATACATTCTATAAATTATTTATGATAAAGATGGATGCCAACAGAAGTATTTTACTATATGGATATGCGTTACCAGATAGTAATAATGAACGTGGATGGAGTAGCGGAGTAATTGATAAGGGTTTAAGCTTATATAAACTAACCTGTGTTATGAATGAAAAACAATCACAGGAATAGCAGAGTCAGTTTGTAAATAAAGACGAAGTACTAATAAAAACAGAGTTTCATATCAAAGGAAAGTATGTGGAGAGGCCCAATACCATCTTTTATCAAAGAGGTGATGAAGCAAATGAAAGTGAAAGTTTTTTAACAAAAATATCAATAGTAAAAGAATATTGGAATTTAGATAAGTCCTATTTATTTCGCCAATTACAAGAGTTTTATGCCATGAGCGAACCAAAGAAACAACGAGAAAAAATAAATAAAGTAATGCAAAAAATATCTGAAGAAACTACTATTAACTTCTTGAATAGTTCAGCTGATAGAATTGGAAATATCGAGATATTTATACCAAGTAAACTTCAAGAGAATTTTGAGTGTAATGTGAACAGGATTTTTGATAGTAAATCAAAAGAGGTGAAAGCTAGGGGGATAGAGGTACTAAAGAAAAATGAAATTGATTATGATCTATTAATTAATTGTTGTTTATATAATGCAAAAAGATGTCTAATAAATGAAGTGAAGAAAATGAAAAGCACCGATAGGAAAATTGATTTTATAGCTGAAGAGGTTATTTCAGAAATCGAGGTTAGTATATGGAATGAAAAAACAGGAAAACTTGTCTATAGAGAACATAGCTCCTTATGTAGGCAGTTAAAACTATCTATGAAGTTAATGAATAATACACAATATTTAATAAATGATGAGTGGACTACGAAACTTAAGAAGACTTTTGGAGGAAGTAATGAAAAAGAGCAAAAACTTAAGAAGGTTAAAAATATAAACCGTGAGAATAAGCCAAAGATATCTAATATAGGAGATTTCAAAGATGATCCATGGAATGAAGCAGGTAAGTTTGCAAGGAGGTTGATAAAGCAATATTGTATTGAAAGTCCCAAAGGGGCGTTTTGTAAAAAAGTAGGTGAGGGAGAATGTGAAATTGATAGTTTTCAAAAGATAATACAACTTATTAATGAATCCAGGGTGAAAAAGGTTATAATTGTAGATCCCTATTTTTCGGTTATGGCAATTCAGAAATTCCTTCCCCGTATAACAAATTTGGATGTAAAAGTAGAGGTGTTAACAAGTTTAAGTAATATTAATCCAGATAAGGATGAAAATGAAGCGATGGATAAAGATTATCTTAACAAGGTGAGAAAGTTCCTAGAGAATAATAGTCAAGTAATTCATCAGTATATGAGGATAATTAATATTACTAGAAATGCAAAGACAGCTATTCATGATAGATATTTAGTAAGATTATTAGATGATGAAACGATTGATGGATATTTGTTAAGTAATTCGTTGAATTCAGCAGGCCAAAATTATAGTTTTGTGATAGCTCCAATGGATAAAGAAGTCACATATCAGGTTTTAGAGTATATTAACGAGATAAAAGATGATGATCTACAAAGACAGAAAAGTAAAACAGAACGTCTCGATATAGAAATTTTATGGGATACTTATGAAAAAAAATATGAAAAGCCAAATCACACTCTTGTTCCAGTAAAGAAATGGGAAAGTAGAATGAAGAACTCCTATGAGAAACAAGAAATAATAGAAATAGGTATATTTTTTTGCGAAGGTTGGGATAAGTCGATAGAATCAGCAAAAGAGAGTATCTTAAAATTATGCTGGTATTTATATAATACCAGTAATTATACTGCCTCAGAATGCGCAGAATGGATTGTCAATAATAATATATCACGAAGTTATGTCATTAGAATCTGTGATGAGGCTGCTACTGAGCTAGAAAAAGAAGAAGAACTATATGAAGAAACTGATATAAACAACCATAGCTCAGAGAGTAAGATGTTCAGAATAGCATTATCTAATGAAAGTCAAAATCAAGTACAAATCTATCCACAGCATCTTATGAATCAGTTCGTTCACTTCTTTTATGGGATTAATGGATATCTTGGTTCAGTATACGAATTAATCTATGAGCTAAATAAAAAAGAAATTATTTCTGTTATGCAGAAAAATCATTCACCGAAAGCATTAGAATTTGTAATAGAGAAGATGTCATCTGAAAGAAATTTTGAATATGAAATGTATACTGAGATGAATAATTCGGAGATTACATGGATTAGACAGTGGTCATATTACTACTTAGCATGGTATGTTATAAGAAAATATGTAAAAGGAGAAAAGATAGAAGAATATATCGAGGAGTATGTATACGAAAATAAAAACATTGGAATTTATCAGTATGCTTGCTGTATCGAAGAAATTGCATTTGAAGTTCATTGTATAGAAGAAAGCAATAGAGGTAACCAAACTACCATATCTGTATTAAAGGAAGCACTGAATAACTGTATTGTAAATGAGGTAGAAATGCTTGAGAATACAACTGACTTCGAGTATGACGAAATATTTCATTTATTGGATGGACCTAATGAAGCACTCAATTGTAAAAATTATTTACAAATGGTTCAATTAATGAAAAAGGACGATGTAGAAAAAAAATTTTTACTTAGAATGATTACACTACTTAAAGATAAATGGAAGATTAGTAAACAGTTTAATGAAAATTCTGATTATAATGTAACTTATAATGCTGCTTATGCTAGCTTGATTTATTGGGATAACAATGTTGAAAAAATTTTTGTAGAGCTTAATATCGATAGTAAAAGTCTATTCTGTGCCTGTGAACCGGGAAGATATGATATGCATTATAATGAATGGAATAATGATGTTCAAAAGGTGTTATGGCAACTACTATTCCTCAAATTTTATAAAGAAATTTTACAATTACATAATGTACAAGATGATGATAGCTATAATCTAATAATAAAGAAAATTGATGTTCTTTCAGCAATTAAAGAGCAGAGCGATAAAGGGGATGATTATGCAAATTTAAGATCTAGTATATTTGACAAGGAAAATTTATTACAGGCGACTGAATTATAATGAATTAAAAGTCATTTCATTTGAGTCCTCATGAATTCGATGTGCTGGAAGCCCTCCTTTCATGTGGTTTCTAGTGAGGGTGGAATGTTCGAATCCCGTCGCGTGCTTTTTATAGGGGGTGGCGCACTAAGCGATTAGTGTCACCTCCATTTTTCTACAACAAATAAGATTTATGGTAATTGTGAGTATTTGTTACTGGAAAAGAAATCAAGAGAGTGCTACGATCAGATTCATATTGAAAAAGTAGATGGTTATGAATTAGAGATTTATTATAGAACAGAAGACGGAAAGTGTTATTGCGAAACGTGGATTAGGGTTTTACCAAAATAGACAATGGACCACATTAATCCCTTTCTTTCAGTATATTTCGAGGGAATGGATTTTAAATTCCGCCTCGTACTTACAAGAACCAGTAAAATTATGGGTTTCAGAGATTATCTGTAATTGATTTTACTGGTTCATTTAATTTTATAATTAGTTCCAACACACACGGTTATCATTATTAAATTTACATTGAAAGAAAGTCTATACTATTAAATAGTGTAGAAAGTACACTTTCATAAAAAGTGTAAAATAATAGCTGTAATTATGTTTTTATATTGATTAAAATATGATATTATAGCTTAAGCATACTACAAATTAGAACTTAGGGAGGTCTTTATCATGAAAAATGTAATTCATATTTTTGGTGCTTCAGGTTCTGGTACAACAACGTTGGGGAAGAAAATTTGTGAAGAATTAGGATATGAATTAATGGATACAGATGATTATTTTTGGATGCCTACAGAACCAAAATTCACACTGAAACGCCCTCCTAAAGAACGAATAGAACGAATGAAAAAAGATATTGATAAATCAGAGAATGTTGTAATATCTGGTTCCCTTACCGATTGGGGAGATGCATTAATTCCATATTTTACATTGGCCATAAGAATTGAAATGGATCAGGGTATACGTATTGAAAGATTAGAGAAAAGAGAAGTGGAACGATATGGTTCACGTATGGAACCTGGTGGAGATATGCACCAACAGCATATTGATTTTGTTGAATGGGCAAAATCTTATGACAATGGTGGGATGGATATTAGAAGTAAAGCGAAGCATGATGAATGGCAGAAGTTAATTTCGTGTAAAATTCTATATTTAGATGGAGAAGACGAATTGGAGGATAAATTTGCAAAAGTATTAAAAGCTCTTGATTGCGTCGTTATAAGGTGAAAACGAATTACAAAAAGAATATAAGAGTCTGAAAAGGAGAACAGAGATGGATAAAAAAGAAATATTGCAAAGAGTGGCCCCGTGTTCTTTGATGTGTCATACGTGTGAAGCATATGAGAAAGGCGTAATTTGTGAGTCTGCAAGAAGGTTATTAAAATATATGGATGGTGCAAAAGAATTTCATGAAAAGCATAATCCAAGCTTTGTAGAACGATATCGTATATTCGAGGAAGAATTAGAAAGATGTAGTTCAGGAATTTGCTCGGGCTGCCGTAATAGAGAGCATCATGGATGCAGTATCAAGGGGTGCTTTATTCTAGATTGTACGAAAGATCATGGCATTGACTTTTGTGGTGAATGTGGGGAATTCCCATGCAATAAAGTATCTGAAATTTTTGAAGATGAAGTATACAAACAGTGGCTAAATGGAAATAGGACAATTAAGGATAGTGGGATTGATGCTTATTGGTTAAGTAGATGCGATAAATCACATTATGGTGCTTATAAGAAATAGATTACATATTCCGATTTCACTACACAAAATTGCGTAGAAGGAGTATTAAAATGTATTCAGAATTAAATATTTGACTTACATTACCCCAGAATGCTATAATAAGGAAAATATTTACATGGAGGAATAATGAAAAAAATACTATTCTTCATCACATTAATTACTTCGAGTGTCTTTATAACAAGTTGTGGTGGTAAACAGGTCGTACAGTCCGCTACTGATAACATGAATTCGATAGTAAGTATAAATGAGCAAACACTTCAATTAACACCAATTCCTATAATTAATAATAATAATGAAACCCCGAAACCTATCGAAGAATCACAAAGTGATGACCAACTCTTAGATTCATGGCTTGGGGATTATATATTCACAGAATATATTGATTCGGGGGATTATACCAAGTTTTATGAGGTCTTTATATCAAAAGAAAATAATGAATATACAGCAAAAATCAAGATAGATGATACTGGAGAAGGTACTTATAGTTCTTTACAGGCAGAAATCAAGGGAGATGATAAACAAATTAATTTTATATTTAGTGATTATTTACTAGACGAACAAAACACGAATAAACCCTTTAAATTAGGAGATAACTTACTTCGATTTACTAAAACAGAAACAGGTATAAAAACACATTGGGATAAAATAGTACCTACCAACGATATAAACAAAGCTGATGGAACATATTTTAAAGTACGCGAAAACAGTGACGGATATTTAGGACATTGGTACACTGAAATTCCGTTTACAGGAGGTAATAGTACAACCATTGAAATAAAAGAAATGTCCAATACATCAGTAAGTTTTCATTTATATTTTAGTCGCACATATTATTATGATGGTATAAATGTTAAATTAGAGAATAATATTGCAAAGTTTGTTGATAACGATGGTGAATATATAATAAGTGGTACAATAGAATTTGTAAATAAAAGCATTATAGTTAATATCGAGAAAAGTACTTTTCCAATTTTAAGCATAGGAGAAACAATTTTTAATTATAAAGTTAGTGAGTTTGCACCAGTTTATATTAGTCCAAGTAATGATGCCACAGATGTTGATTTAGGAAAAGGTATAGAAATAGATTTTGGCCGAACGATATCTCCAAATGTAAATCCTTCGGAATATATAACAAAGGCTAATGTTTCAAACGATTCAGATGATGGATTTGCAGAAATGACGGTAGAAATAAAAGGCACTAAGTTAATATTCTTACCTGCTTATGATGCAATGAAAATGTTTAATGAAGTAATTGAACCTGGCCAAAAGTATGTATTTACAATAGAAGAAGGTGTGTATAGTGATGAGGTGGGGAATATAAATAGCGAAATAAGAATTGAATTTACGACAAAAAGTTAAAGCAATAACACTACATCAATAAAAAAGCACGCATCCTGATATGATCCTCCATAAGTAGATATGGCAAATAACCAAAATCTATTTATGGAGGATTTTAGGCTGTATAAATAAGCTGTGAATTAAGCCACTTTCTTTTCAGTATTTCCCTCCCTCTTGACGGGAGTATTTCTTTTGTGCTATACTGACTAAAATTATTAATATAGTCAAATAGTTTTGCAGGAGGTTGTTATGCCAAGAACATATAGTGAGAAAGAGCGTCAGGTCATTATATCTGAGCTTAGACGTGCCGCAATGGAATCAATGATTCAAAAAGGGATCAAGAAAACAACCATTGATGAACTAGTGGAGAAGATACGGATTCCAAAAGGTACTTTTTATCTATTTTATAAATCGAAGGAATTACTTTTATTTGATGCAATCATGCAAAAGGAAGAAGAGCTACATGAAAAAATGGGGCAAAAGTTTTTAAGTATTGTAGAAAATCTTTCAGTGGATTCCCTAACAAATCTTTTGTTTGATTTTTACCAAATGGGCTTTGAATTAGGAATACTTCCACTAATGTTAAATGGTGAGCTTGACATTCTAATTCGTAAGCTACCTGATGATATCGTGGCTGATAGCATCTCAAGGGATGATGATTTTATTGTGATATTTTTGAAACTATTTCCTCACATGGATCGAGAAAAATTACAATTATATTCTGCGGCATTTCGAGCAATTTTCTTTACTGCCGCCTACAAAAGAGAAATTGGTGATGATTATGAAAGTGTACTTAAGTTACTAATTCAAGGCATTGTGCTACAGATATGGGAGGAAAATCAATGATTGAGATTAAGAATTTGTCTTTTAGTTATACAAAAGAGCCCTTTGTTCGTGACATTAACTTCTCTGTAAAAAGTGGAGAGATTTTTGGCTTTTTAGGTCCGTCAGGTGCAGGCAAGAGTACGATACAAAAGGTTTTAATTGGAATGCTTCCGAACTATAATGGTAGCGTTAAAGTAAATCATGTAGAAGTAAAGCAGCACGATAACCGTTTTTATGAGGATATCGGTGTTGATTTTGAATATCCAAGCCTTTATGAAAAACTTACTGCAAGACAAAATCTCGACTTTTTCGCATCTCTATATTCGAAGGATAAATACGACTCAGAGGAGATGCTATCTGCGGTTGGATTATTACGTGATGCCGATAAGAAGGTGTCTGAGTTTTCCAAAGGAATGAAGAGTCGTCTAAACTTTATCAAAGCATTGATTCATAAACCTAACATACTATTTCTTGACGAGCCGACAAGTGGACTTGACCCTTCCAATGCAAGACAGATGAAGGACTTGATTTTACAGCAAAAGGCACTTGGTAAGACGATTATATTAACTACTCATAACATGGAAGATGCAGCAGAACTTTGTGATCGAGTAGCTTTCATTGTGGACGGTCAAATCAGAGCGATGGATGCACCACATCGCTTAATTATGCAAAAAGGTGCTAAAAAGCTTGTTTATACATACCTAGAAGATAATGAGGAGAAAAAAGCAGAATGTCTCATAGAAGCTACACAAAAGGAGGAACGATTACAAAATCTAATACTTCAAAATCGTTTACTCACCATTCATTCTTTAGAACCTAATCTTGGTGATATATTTATGGAGATCACAGGGAGGCGATTGTCATGAGATTGAAAAATCTAATTTTTAGTGAATTTCGATTACTATACAAATATGGCATTGTGTATCTGTATGGGATTTTCACTGCAATGTATCTGTGCTTACTCGCAGCAATACCAAGCACTGCAAGAGAAGCTACAGTGAGTGTGCTATTATTTACCGACCCAGCAGCAATGGGATTATTTTTTATGGGGGCAATGGTGCTTTTTGAAAAAAGTCAGCGAGTCGAATCCTCTCTTGGCGTTTCTCCAATTAAAATATCGGAATATATCATTGCAAAGGTGGTACCAATTATGGTGATTGGTACATTTGTAAGTTTGGTTATCTGTCTTTTTGGAAGCTCGCACAACATTCTACTTGTCTTACTTGGTGTAATCTTGTCTTCGATTATATTTTCCTTGTGTGGACTGTTCGTAGGCTCTAATATAAAGACATTGAACGGCTTTATGATAGCAACGGTACCATTTGAAATAATTCTTTTCTTACCTGCCCTTTTGTATTTATTTGGCGTGATAACATCGGATTTATGGACGATTCACCCTGGTGTAGCTGCCATTCGGTTAATTAGTGGGGATCTGCAACTGTGGTATCTATCGGTTTTCTTTCTTGCGTTATGGATTGTACCTATCTATCTTGCTTGTAAAAAAGCAGTAGTAAAATCCTTTTCTTGTATGGGAGGTGCAAAGATATGAAAAAAATACTATCTGCATTTAAGCCATTCGCCTCAGAAATTGCTCATGACTTTATGCTTTTAGCTTGTATTTTAGGACCAATCTTCATGGGGGCTCTTTTTCGGTTTGCATTGCCTATGTTGGAAAAACTCCTTTGTACACAATTAAAAGTAAGCGAGTTTCTTTCTCCTTATTATGTACTTACTGATTTACTTGTAGCGATTATGACACCAATTCTTTTTTGCTTTGCAGGAGTACTAGTAATTCTTGAAGAGTTTGATTGCGGTGTGGCAAAGTATTATAGCGTAACCCCTGTTGGGAAGGGCGGATATTTACTTTCTAGAATTGGTATTCCATCTCTCCTTGCCTTGCTTTATGATGTATTGTTGCTCAGCGTATTTCGATTGTCGGACATCGGTTTCTTAATGATTGTTTTTATTGTCAATCAGCGGTACGCTCCTTGCAGTCGTGATTGCTTTGTTTGTAGTATCCTTTGCTAAGAATAAGATTGAGGGGATGGCTCTAGTCAAGTTAAGCGGACTCTTAATTATTGGGATTCCGGTTGCCTATTTTATCGCAAGTCCTGTTCGATATCTCTTTGGGATTCTACCAAGTTTTTGGATGGCTGAATTATGCATCACCAATCACTATCTGAATTTTTTTACTGCAGTATTCCTTTGTAGCTTTATGATTTGGCTACTTTATGAAAGATTTAAGAAGAAACTTTTATAAGAAGAATCTTTTGTATTAAAAAGAGTATTTTGTTGAGTAACGTGAGATTAAAAGGGAGTCAGCTTTTGGAACAAACCTTAGAGGAATATCATTATGAAACTGTAGAAATACTGGAACTATAGTGCTATAATAATCCAATACAGTGAGATTTTGGTAGTAAATAAATGAAAACCAAAGAAAGCGGGTGGATAAAATAACTCATGGAAACTACGCTAAATGTTATTACGATAGTCACATCAATTGTTAATTCAGTTGCATTACTAATTGGTGGTATATGGGCATTCAATAATTTTATTCGAAGTAGAGCTGGTGTATGGAATCTAAATATCCAGGTGGCTCCAGAAACTATTGAAGTAGAAGATGGGAGAAAATTATTAGTCATTAATGTTCATCTTAGAAATATTGGTAATGTTAAAATAGTTCCGGGTCCAAGTGGATGTGTCGTGAAGGTAATACCAATTATAACAAATACTGAGGAAGTATTTTCTGAAATTAAAGCTGATACTAGCAAAATAATTTACCAAGAGGATATTTTGAAAAAGTACTATCGACCTAAAATAGGATACAATAATTATGAAATTGAACCAAACTCCGAGTATCATGAAGAAATATGTCTGTTGGTAGAAGAAAAAAATATTTTTGAAATTCAAGTTGAATTTTTTTACAAGCAAGATAAGGATTCTATTACTGAAAGTAACATTTATTCTATACAATAAGATGAATGAGTGTGAAGAAGGGGTTTTGGAAAATACAATAATCAAGTTGAATTTGAGTAAATGAAATTAGTAAAATAATAGAAGTTAATTCATATTATATATAGAAATCAATACATAATTACAAAAGGTAGGCAATATATGAGCTATAGGATCGAGATGGCTACGGAAGAGGATATTGAACAGATTGTAAATACAACAAAGTATTACTATAAAAGCTTTGATTGCTCTTATGGATTTTTATTAGGTTATACGACAAAAGAGAAGCTTTATAACAATCTGAATTCATTTTATGTTATTAAAGAAGATAATTTATATGCTGGACACGTTCGTATAAGTTTTGGGACACCTCCAGAATTTGGTGAACTATCATTTTATAACCAAGAGATTAAGAATAAAATCATGGAAGAAAAAGCAATCTATATAGAACATATTGTTATTGATGCTCCTCATGTTGGTAAAGGCTTAGGTGGTAAGCTTTTTGATTACCTATATGAGAAGCATCCTGATTATCATTTTATGTCCTCTGTAGTTGTTCAACCATATAAAAATAATTGCTCCTTACATTTCCATAGAAAAAATGGTTTCGTTGATGTTGCTTATTATTACAATGATGTGATTGGGAATAAACGATATGAAAGCATTTACTTACTGAGAGAAAAATGTATTTAAGCAAGAGGAAAGTAACCCTATAAAAGGGCTGTCTCACTAAGGGCAGTATGAATAAAGAATAAAAGGTGATGGTATTTTTCTTCGGCGAGCGATGGAAACAAGCCCCACAAAGTGCGTGTAGGGACTTGTAAGGCACTCCGAATAATACCATCGCCCTTCATTCTTTTATACAATAATCAGCTAGTCGACAGCCCCATCGTATATAGTAGCCCCAAAAGTTGGAGTTTGGCGCATGTTAATCGCTACATTTATTCTCCACATAGTACCGAAATGACTTTACAATATAATCGGATGCACCAGTACCATACTTTGTGTCAGTTATTGCTCCTACATAATCGCTGGAATAGGAGTCAATAATCGCATTCCAATAACCATAACCTTCTAGTGTAGCAGATGCGTGTTTACGCGTGAATGTATCAATTTCCTTTACGATATTCTGTATTTCATCAGAACATGCATCTCTGGACATATCTTCTGTTAAGCTTTTATATAGATTATCGCTTTCCTGAAAGATTTCTTTTGCGCCAGACATATTCTGTTCTATGATTTCAGAAAAGTGTTCCAGATTATACTTCATAGCTTCCGTATATTTTTCAACGCTGCCGAATTGCTTAATTGCCAGTTTTGCCACCTCTGATTCATCCTCTTTGATTTTTTTTATAAACATATCAAAGTTTTCAGTGCTTCCCCAGTATTTCGCAACTGTATCCATGTTGCTTTTCTTAAAACTCTCCAATTCATTGATATAATCTGATAAATCAAACTCTTTAAAACTCATACATTGTTCTCCTTTCTCTAAGCGACCAAGAAGTTGTATGAGTCGATCAGTACGGTTACGTTTTAACAGAAGTAGTTCTTTTTGCTTCTTGTAGGCTGCGATTTTGTCGAACTGTGGCTCACTTATAAATTCGTGAATTTCTTTTAGCTTAAACCCTAATTCTTTAAAAAAAAGAATTTGTTGAAGTTTTTGCAAAGCTTCATCGTTATATAAGCGGTAACCAGCCAAGGTCAGCTCGCTTGGTTTTAGCAAACCGATTTCATCATAGTATTGCAATGTACGAGCACTTACTCCTGTTAGCTTTCTAACCTGACTTACAGATTTCATATTAGTCAACTCCTTTCTTACTAGCTACTTAAGAGAATACAGTATCACGTGACGTTGGAGTCAATACTTCTCAAAGAATAAATACAAACTTATAGTTGATTTTATTATGTTATATTCGCTTTCTCTTTCACCCAGTACGAGTCGTAAGCTTTTCCATCATGTACACCGATTAAATATTCCTTGGATAGTGTAAATCCTAGCTTTTCTAAAGCAGAAATTCTCTCAACTGCATAAATAGGAGCTTTTGTCGCTATCATTGTACCACCAAATAGTTCGTATGTAGATTCAAGTATTAACGTTAAAATTGTCCTAATATGTTCACAACTTTCATAATCTGGTCTTAGGTCTAATCGAAGTAATGCACAATGATTAAAATAGTCTTGTGATATACGATGAAATAATTCGATCGTACCAATCGCCATATCTTGCTCCTTGTCAAAAATGGTAAAGCGTACAAATGCTTTATTGGAGTACGACCATAACCAAAACTGAATTCCTTCTAGCATTCTTTTTTCTGTTGTATAATAGAAGTTATCTCCATTGCAGTTATCACTATTAAAGAATGGCAATGCCCTCTGATCGGAATATACTTTTAATAAATCTTTAGCATCATTTTCTTCTACTAATTTTAGTAAAAATCTTTCATCCTCAAGGATTGGACACTCTTGATATACATCTTTCATATTATTTACCTCCGACTTTTGTTCTTTCTACATTATCCTATCATTCTAACTACGACACCTCTATGTCATAGTTAGAACATTCTATTTATTTTTATTTATCACGTTGTTCATACCATGTTACCCAACAATAGGTGTCGGCATTAATTATTTCTGAATTTTCAAGCGATATGTCAAGAATGATATCAATATTACCATCACTAGTAATATCACAGTTAACACGAAGATAGTGATCAGCGATATAATAAGCAGTACCTGCTCCTTCTTCTTTCGTATGTGTAATTGTATATTGTTCGGATAAATACTCTAGAAATTGTTCTTGAGAAAGATTTTCTATTACTCCATCGAAAAAATCTTGAATACTTCCTTGTAAACGAAGGGGAACATCGGTATCGGAAAGAGAAAAATCGGCAGTATTTTCATCAAATTGTCCTAAAAAAATAATTTTAGCGTTTAGATTAGGAGCATAGGTAATATATCTTCCGGCGTGGTAAAACTCAGCTTCACTTCCACCAGATGCTAGGAAATCTTTATAGGTCATATTTCTGTATGCTAGCAATTCAAGTTTGAATTTACCAACTTTTTGTCTTGGCTCTTCGGTTACTATCTTGGTAATTATATTGTTATCTGAAGGTTTTCCTGGGGCATCATTGTTTTCTTTTTGTATTATCGGATTCGCTAAAAGCCATACTGCTACAAGGATACAAACGATCATAGTCGTTACAATAATCCATAATGCTTGTGCTTTATATTTCATCACATTCTTGATACGTCCTTTGGTATCTCCTTCACCAAATGCCAGTGGTAATTCGGTAACAAACTTTTTACCAGTTGCTAGATGTAGCAACGACATGGAATAATCCGCCTTAATCCCATCGCCTAACTTTCTTAGCACCGCTTCATCACAACTCATCTCCATATCTTTCATTGCTAGATGAAATGCAAACCAAACGAGCGGATTAAACCAATGCAGACACAATGTAGCAAAGGCAAGTAGCTTTACCACATGGTCAAATCTGTGAATGTGAAATTTCTCATGCAATACTATGTACTCTCGTTCTTCCATAGCTAGATAAGACGGTAGATAAATTCTTGGTCGAAATAACCCAAACACAAAAGGTGTCGGTATGTTATCTGCTATATAAACGTTATCTTTTAAAGGCATGGAACAGCTTATCTGTTTGCGAATTTTCATAAGGGAAAGGATACTATATACAACGAAAAGCCCAATACCAATAAACCAAATATAAGTTAAAAGATGTATTGCTGGTACCAAAGGTTTTGCTGTTAACTCCTCATTACTTTGAGACAGTCCTTCATGAATGAACGGATTGTCTGCTTTTGGTTTTAGCAAATTAATCGACAGATAATCTATAGAAGTGATATCTGTAGAAGCGATATCTGTAGAATCAAAATTTGTAGAAACTACACCTGTAGGAACTACATCAGTAGAGTCAATATCTGTAGGGATATTCATTAGCTTGCCCAGATTTGTTATTGGTACATTAACCACATTCAGTAAAGAAAATTCGGAAGAAAAAGAAAGCGGACAAAGTAACCGAAATAGTACAACTCCCCATAACATATAAGAGAAAACTTTTGGGGCCTTTGAAAGAACATAGCGAATCGGCAAAATTGTCATAATGATGATTCCTGCCGTAACGCTCATATTAATGATATTTAAAAGTATTTCATTCAATCCGTTCATGTCTTACTTCCTCCGCCATCTTTGATAATTGCAATTAGTTCTTCAATTTCTTTATCAGAAAGTTTTTTCCTTGCTGTAAATGCGGTAAGAAAAGCAGGTAAGGAACCTTGAAAAGTTTCTTCTACAAAATTCTCTCCTTGCATTCCATAAAATTCTTGACGGCTAATCACAGAAGAGACGATTCCTTCTTGATTCTGAAAAATTCCTTTTTCACATAGTTTACGTAATACATTATAAGTTGTAGGGCGTTTCCAGTTTAATTCTTGTAAACAAAGTTTTGCTAACTCTCTTGAATGGATTGGTTCATTCTTCCAGATAATATCAGCAAAATGGGATTCCACAACCCCAATCTTTATGTCTATCATATCATCACCTCGCTTGTTTATTCCCAATGAACTAGTTATAGTTTATTACCAATAAACTAATTTTAGTTTATTATGAATAAACTGATTTGTCAATCGGAATTCTAAAAATTTACAAAACATATTACTTACTTAATATAACATGAATCATAGTTAGTTAAAAACTTATCGAGTTCTTTTCGAATAAAGTGAAATTCTAATTGACTAAACAAAATTAGTACAGTAATATTTAATATATGAAAATTTTGGTATATCATTGATGAAACATGCTATCTTATTGGAAGTACTTTGGGGTTGGTAATACTGCCACTTACTTAACAAGAAACTACCAGACAATGTTTTCTTTGATAGGATTAGTGATGAAATTAAATCAAAAGGAAAATCAGCCGAATAAATGAGAACACTTAGAGAGTTTTTATATTTTAAGGAGGACAAATGAAAGCAATCGTAATTTACAAAACGAGAACAGGTTTTACAAAACAATACGCCGAATGGATTCAAGATGAACTTCAGTGTGAAATTACAGATTATGAAGAGATAAGTAAGTTGAATTTCAATGATTTTCAACTTGTAATCTATGGTAGCAGAGTTCATGCAGGAAAAATTGATAGTTTAGAAAAAGTAAAAAGACTTCTAGATAGTAAAAATTGCGATTTAATCGTTTTTGCAACAGGAGCGACACCAAACGCAGCAGCTGAAACAATTGAAAATACAATGAAGAATAATTTTGGTGACAACCCAATTCCTCATTTTTATATGCAATCTGGTTTATGTTATGAAAAAATGGGATTTGCTGATAAAACGATTATGAAGATGTTATCTAAAATGTTATCAAGCAAAAAAGAAAAGTCGGATGTAGAGAATGGTACAGCTACAGCAATTAGAAAATCACATAATATTTCAGATCGAAGTTTTATCCTACCTTTAACTGACTATGTAAAGAAAACATATGGAAACACACAGTAATTAGGGAGCTTGAGCCCTTAATTCTTATTCAATTTCACTAAATACGCTGTTGTACCTTCTTTTAGTTTTTTCTCATTTGTCATATGAAATCCATGTCTTTGATAAAAATAATAGCTCTTGGATTTTTTTCAAGTGCCCATAAATGGTCCACATGAAGTATTTCTACCTTGCTAAAATACTCATTTACTAAGGACACTACTTGTAGTTCACCAAATGTTAAGTTTATATCTTCATAAATTGGTAGAAAATTCACACGATTATTAAAAACATATATCTCTGCAATTCTTGATAAATCGCTAAATTCAGCATTTCTTATACTCATATAAAGTCTCCTTTTCGATTTCTTTATTCTTATGAATATCACAAATTCTTCAATTACTTGCTGTGAAATATTGCAACAAGGACAATTCGTTTACGCAACAAAATTCAAGTTGAGTTTACAGATATTACAAATTTGCATTGACATTTATTACGGAAGCCGATATAATAATATTACGTTAGCCGATATATCGACAACCGTAATTAAAGGAGGGATTGATATGCCAGAAAGCACAGAAAGAGGAGCTTTAACAGAAGCCGTATTCTACATATTACTATCTTTGTTTTCTCCGATGCATGGTTATGCAGTTATGCAAAATATTGAAAAGCTCAGCAATGGTCGTGTCCAATTAGGTGCAGGTACCTTGTATGGAGCTATTAACACTTTGATTGAGAAACGTTGGATTACTAGTGTTTCTACCGATAAAGACTCCAGAAAAAAAGAGTATATTATCACAGAGGAAGGGAAAGGAATCGTAAAATCTGAACTCAAGAGGCTTGAGGAGTTACTTGTTAATGGTAAGAATATTCTTGGGGGTGACGAGTGATGATAGTGAAGAGAACAGTTAGGAAAGCATTTTGGAATTATGAGAAAGAAGAAAAATGGTTAAATGAGATGGCTGCCAAAGGGTTAGCGTTAATCGATTACTCAAAGGGACGTTATGTTTTTGCTGATTGTACCCCTGGTGAATATATCTATAGAATTGAACTTTTAAAGAATCCTCTGAATCATGTGGAAAGCCAAAGGTACCTCAGTTTTATGGAAGAAAACAATGTAGAATGCATAGCATCGAGTATGAACTGGATTTATTTTAGAAAAAAGGCGATGGAAGGTGCTTTTGATATCTATAGTGATATTGTGTCCAAACTTGCACATTACAAAAGGATTTGTTTCCTTTGGTCAAGTATTGTGATAGCAAATCTACTTATAGGTTTATTTAACCTGTTATTTGCAACTTGTTTTATTACAACAAACAGTAAATATCCGAATTCCATTAATTTATTTAGCGGAGTGTTAAGCTTAGCAATTAGTATTCTTTTTTTCTTTGGTTTAGTCTATCCCACTAGGAAAAAAATTAAAAAGTTACAATCGGAACAAAGAATCAGAGAATAGATAATGCTACATGAAATAGAAGTTGGTAGTATTTTGGTAATGACACTAGATAATGCTTTAAAGGGCATTCGTAGTCAAGCGTAACGAATTTCAATATGGTAACATATTGGAAAAGGAGGTGCTTATATATGCACGCATGGGAACAAGTACAAAAGACAATCGAATTTATAGAGAATCATCTTAACGAAGAAATTAATATTGATGAGCTTGCAATTACAGCTTCATTATCACCTTTTTATTATCAACGTTTGTTTCGTCGTTTGGTGAAAAAACCAGTTGCTGAGTATATAAAATTACGTCGTTTGGCTAAGGCAACAGAGAAACTGCTAGATAAGGAAAAGCGTATTCTAGATGTCGCACTAGATCTTGGTTTCTCCTCACATGAACACTTCACACGCGCATTTAAGGATGCATTTGGGATGACACCAGATGAATATCGCAAAAATCCGGTAGCATTAAACCGTATGACAAAACCTGAACTTCTACTTCATTATACATTAATTGATGAAGGGGTACCATTAATTACAGATGGAATTGTTCTGGAGATTAATCGTCAGCAAATTGCAGAACCTATTAATTTTATCGGATTAAATAAGGACATGCCGGTTCAATTCATTGAGGGACTTGGAACGGAATCAGGTGTTGATTCATTGGAAGCCCTTTGGAATAGCCTCCATGAGCAAAAGGAAACAGTACTGAGTACGTTGGTTGATCGTGAAGAGATTGGTATCTCATACCCTTGTGAAAAAGAAGGATATTTTAGCTATTTTGCAGGTGCAAAGTCTCGGCAGGGAGTAGCTTGTGATGGCTTTATGAATTGGGAATTACCAGAAGGGGAGTATATTGTATGTTCCTTTGAAGCCGAAAATTTTGAGGCTCTTGTTATGGACGCACTTTACAAAGCGCAACAATATATTTTCACTACATGGCTGCCACGACATAACATAATAACAGATGCATTTTGTGCGGAGCGATATGCAAGCCATTCCCCAGAAACGAAATGCATGGAGATATGGTTGAAAATTGTTTAGTATATAAATATTAAGGTAAAGATACGATATAAAAATCAAGAGATTTTTGAATCGTATCTTTATCTTTTCTCATGCTAACAAAACAAACCAATATTTTCCTGATATCGTATTGTATTCTCTATTACTTCATGCTAATATGTATAGAATTCACCGATGATTAATGGTGATGATAACATTATGTGGAAACGAGGAGGTACTTATGATATTTAAGGGATTAAAATTTGGAATGCTTTTGCAACTAGCAATTGGTCCGATGTGCTTAATGGTATTTAATACTTCAGCAACTTATGGGCTTTTTATGGGATTATCCCTTGTTCTAGCGATTACAATCGTCGATTTGGCTTATATCGCTTTATCAGGCTTTGGGGTTGCTGCAATTATTAATCGAAGTAAAGTAAAATTTGCAATAAAAGTATTTGGTAGTATCGTGTTAACTATCTTTGGTGCAAATACGATTTTGGGAGCTTTTAATATCTCCCTTTTGCCTGATATTACTTTATTTTCTAATGTATCAGGTAAAAATATTTTTATTCAAGGCCTATTGTTAACAGCTTCCAATCCATTAACCATTATTTTTTGGAGCGGCGTATTTTCTACGAAAGTAATTGAAAATAATTATAAGAAATCGCAAATGTTCTATTTTGGATTAGGATGTGTTTTATCTACACTTAGTTTTCTATCAATCATAGCTATTTTAGGTACTTTAATCACTGGGTTACTAACATCAACAATTATCAAAATCTTAAATGTATCTGTAGGAATTTTTATTATTTATTTTGGAATTCGCTTATTGGTCAAGAAGCCAGATCAAAAGGAGTGTAGAAATGAGTAATGGAATTGGAACTATATACCAGATAGCGTCGTCTAATGTGTGAAACCATTATTTATTCATATAAGGAGGAACCCTATGAAAAAATTGAGTTCATTCATTATGTTAGTTATCATGTTAACATTGGTATCTAGTGTACCAGTTTATGCAAAACCTACAAAAGATATTAACGTGGTTGTAAATGACAAGAAGATTCAATGCAATCCAAAACCTTATGTTAAAGATGATGAAGTTATGATACCACTTAGGTCAATCGCTGAGGCTGTTGGTGCCACTGTAAGATGGGATAAGAAAACAAAGACCGCTTGGGTAGATTACAATATGACACATGTCGAAATAACAATTGGAAAGAAAGTTTTCTATATCCATCATGATGCTGATTTTACAGGTATTCCAGAAGAAGTAGATTCGAAAATATTACCTAAGTATGTTAACAACAAAGTGGTAGTTCCTGCAAAAGCATTCTTAGAAAGTTTAGGAATGAGTGTAGAATATGACTCGAAAAATAAAGTGTTAACGATTACAACAAAATGGAACAATCCGATTTCTTATGAAGAAATCTCTTCTGATCTTATCAAGAGTAATAATAAATTGATAAAGTGGTACAATGAAAATCATGAGAAAGAAGGGATTAGTTACATCCGAGATGGTAAGTATATCTATGTACTAATTGCTGCTGGTGAAAAGACGACAGGTGGCTATATTGTAAACATCGATCAGTTAGTGACACTCACAGGTAATACAGTATCAGTTACTGCAAGCGTTACGGCACCGAGTGAAAATGCCATCATGATCATCACATATCCATCAAAACTGATTCGCATCAAGTCAGACATGATTAAAACTGTGGTGGGAGAGATTAAGCAGTTAACGAAGGCTCCAAGTAAAGATAACTGGGTTACGATGGATCATACAACAGTGTCTAAGATGGAATTATTTAATTTAAATGATGAAAAGATACGTGATTTGACGAAATTAGAGAAAAAGTATATTATGAAAACTTTTAATGAAGCAACGATTGATACCAATATGTATGTGCAGATGATAGCAGGTAATGTTTTAAAAGTTACAATGAAAGATGGGGATGTCCTCACCTTTACAAGCTATGGCTCGAAAACGAATGTAATTGTAGTATATGAAAAAGGCAGTGAGTCTATGAGCTATCATATCGTAGCACCTGATATAGCAGAACTTTTGTTAGATATTTAGATAATTGATGCCTTAGGCAGAGCGTTTTGTTAGCAAAACGCTTTTTTCTATTATTTCAACTGCTTGAAATTTCTCCATTTTACGCCAGTTAATAAAACCATAGATATCATTTACGAAAAAGGCAACAAAACAAACAACGACGGAAAGGTATGTAATATCATTGAGGGTTGCTAAAATCCATAAAACAATCAAGACAATATCATTGGCAGCATAAGCAATCGCATAGTAAGGACTTCTTCGAAATGTGAGATACACCGCAAGAAAACTGGTCGTGACAGATATTGTACTAGGGATAATATTAGCGGTATGAAATATCTCCAGTATGAAGTAGAATATTAATGTTATAACAGCCGTAAGAATCCACATGAAAATAACCTCTCTTTTACAGATGCGATTTACCTTAACCTGTGCTAGATTGCCATTATATGGGTTCTTAAGCCAAGAAATCAATGCAAATACAGCCATAGGCATCGTCATTCCTAGATATGTAATCATTTCACCGTAGTATGCAAAGCTTAAGGATATGATTCCATAAAGTAAACTGAAGATAATCATTAAAAGTTGCCCAAATGGATTGCCTTTTGCATTAAAGATAAGGGATGTAACTCCAATGAGTGAGGCAGTAAGAGTCATATAATTCTCTCTGTCAAAAATGCTAAATGATACCGTAATCAAAATAACCGAACAACACCACAACATTATTTCGCCTTTTGAAAAATATTTTACGAATGATTTTATTTTATTCATAAAAACCTCCTAAAAAAATAAGCATACGCATATACACCTTCAAAGACCTAACGGTGTATAAACGAATGCTTCTTGCATTCCTGCCCGGTGGCAGTAGTTATATTTATTTTTTATTATGCTAACATATTAGCAATGAAAAAGCAACAAAAATGTACATGATATATTATCACTAGGTTAAATGGTAACATAAGTGAAAGAAAAGAATATATTATGTATAGGAATTAATAACCAAAATTTGTGTTGACAAATAAAAGAAACTATGATTTAATTAGTACAAATTTAATTAATTAAACCGTTGAAGCGGAGATAACGGTAATTATGTTTCTACAGAGAGCCCATGTTGCTGAGAGTTGGGTGAAAAACAAATTATCAAATGGACCGTTGAGGGCGCAGTCAAATGAATTATACGATAATTCAGAGTATTCTGCGACGTATCGGCATACGTCAGTTGCCAGGGATATGTTAGTATCCTAATAAGAGTACAGCACATATGGCTGTAAATCAAGGTGGTACCGCGGATAAAGATTATTTATTCGTCCTTGACAGATGAAGTATTTCTGTCAAGGACGTTTTTTTTGAAAAAAGCTCCTATGACAGATGTCAAAGGAGCCTTTTTTTAGGTCTCCAGGCAGGATGTACATGAGTTTTTAAAGATATTAGGAGGTGCGTTATATGAATTATTTACCTAGTTATGAAACCGTACAAGAGATTGCAGCAAGCAAAAGATACAATATACTGCCTGTCAGTTGTGAAATTCTGTCAGACATATGTACACCAATGGAAGCAATTAAAATACTAAAGAACCAGTCAACACATTGTTATATGTTAGAATCAGTTACTGAGATCGAGAAGTGGGGACGTTATACCTTCTTAGGTTATGATCCAAAGCTTGAGATTACTGCGATGGAAGGAGTAATGAAACTAGGAGATGTCAAGGTGAAAACGGATAATCCATCCGACTATCTTCGAGAGATATTAGCAGAATATAAAAGTCCTCGTTTTGATTATCTTCCATCGTTTACGGGAGGATTGGTTGGCTATTTCTCCTACGATTATTTGGGATATTACGAACCTTCTGTGAAAATGAATGTACAAGATACAGAAGCATTTAAGGATATTGATTTAATGCTGTTCGATAAAGTAATCGCCTTTGATCATTTTCGACAGAAAATAATTCTTATTGTAAATATGTCACTTTCAGATCCTGAAATTGGCTATAACACAGCAGTGATGGAATTAGAAAAGTTAAAAGAGTTACTTTACAATGGCACGAAGGATGAGAAGACGAAGGGGTATCTATTAGGAGAGGTTACGCCACTATTTGATAAAGAAACATATTGTGAAATGGTAGAAAAGGCAAAGCACTATATTCGAGAAGGTGATATCTTTCAGATTGTACTTTCAAACCGTCTTAGTGCACCGTTTGAAGGAAGCCTTTTAGATACCTATCGTATTCTACGAACAATTAATCCGTCTCCTTATATGTTCTACTTTTCAGGAACGGATGTTGAGGTTGCTGGTGCTTCTCCAGAAACTCTCGTAAAGTTGGAAAATGGTATCCTTAATACCTTTCCACTCGCAGGAACAAGGCCGAGAGGGAAGTCAGAAGAGGAAGATAAGGCTCTAGAAGAAGAATTACTTGCAGACCCAAAAGAATTGGCAGAGCATAACATGCTTATCGATTTAGGGAGAAATGATCTTGGGAAGATCAGTAAGTTTGGAACAGTTCATATTGAAAAATTACATTCCATAGAGCGTTACTCTCATGTGATGCACATAGGATCTACGGTAAGTGGAGAAATCCGAGAGGAATGCGATGCCTTGGATGCAATTGAAGCGGTCCTTCCTGCAGGCACACTTTCAGGTGCTCCAAAAATCAGGGCATGTCAGTTAATAGGTGAACTTGAAAATAATAAAAGGGGTATCTACGGAGGAGCGATTGGATACATTGATTTTACCGGTAATATGGATACGTGTATTGCAATACGTATCGCATATAAAAAGAATGGTAAGGTATTTGTTCGAAGTGGTGCTGGAATTGTAGCAGATTCCGTTCCAGAAAAGGAATATGAAGAATGCATGAATAAGGCTAAGGCTGTTGTGAAGGCATTAAAACTCTCAGAGGAGGTAGACACATGATTTTACTTATCGATAATTATGACAGCTTTTCTTATAATCTGTATCAGTTCATTGGAGAAATTGATCCGAATATCAAGGTAGTTCGTAACGATGAAGTAACTGTGGAAGAGATTCAAAATTTACAGCCGAGTCATGTGATTCTTTCCCCTGGTCCTGGAAGGCCAGAGAATGCTGGTGTTATTATGAAAGTGATTAAAGAACTTGGTAAGGATATTCCGATTCTTGGTGTTTGTCTTGGTCATCAGGCAGTCTGCGCTGCCTTTGGTGCAACTGTTACATACGCAAAAGAGTTGATGCATGGAAAACAGTCAGAGGTAGTATTGGATCAAGAATGTCTACTGTTTCAAGGATGTCCGAATCATGCACTTGTTGCTCGGTATCATTCTTTAGCAGCTGATAAAGATACCATTCCAGATAGTCTAAAAGTTGCTGCATATACGACAGACGGCGAGGTAATGGCAGTACAACATAAGGAATACCCAGTCTATGGAGTACAATTTCATCCAGAGTCTATTATGACACCAGATGGTAAGAAGATACTTGAAAATTTTATCAAATTAATATGAGGGGAGATATCATCATGATTAAAGAAGCAATTGTGAAAATTGTCAATAAAGAAGATCTTACCTATGATGAAGCATATACCGTAATGAATGAAATAATGAGTGGAGTGACATCACCAACGCAAAACGCAGCCTTTCTTGCAGCACTCTCCACGAAGAGCGCAAGAGCAGAAACTACCGAGGAGATTGCTGGCTGTGCATCCGCAATGAGAGACCATTCATTGAAAGTTGAAACTGATATGGATTTACTTGAAATTGTTGGGACAGGGGGAGATAATTCTCATAGCTTTAACATATCTACTACGTCTGCTTTAGTGGCAGCAGCTGGTGGTATTAAAGTAGCAAAGCATGGAAATCGTGCAGCTTCCTCAAAATGTGGAACTGCTGATTGTTTGGAAGCATTGGGTGTCAATATTATGCAAAGCCCCGAAAAGTGTATCGAACTTTTACATGAGGTAGGAATGTGTTTCTTTTTTGCACAGATGTATCATAGTTCAATGAAATATGTAGGAGCAATACGAAAAGAACTTGGATTTCGAACGGTGTTTAATATCTTAGGACCACTCACAAATCCAGCAAGTCCTAAGATGCAATTGCTAGGAGTTTATGATGAATATTTGGTTGAACCTTTAGCACAAGTTCTTATCAATCTAGGTGTAAAACGTGGCATGGTTGTCTATGGACAGGATAAGTTGGATGAGATTTCTATGAGCGCTCCAACTACCGTTTGCGAATTCAAGGATGGATGGTTTAAAACTTATGTAATTACGCCAGAAGACTTTGGCTTTGGACGTTGTAGAAAGTCATACCTAGTTGGTGGATCGCCAGAGGAGAATGCGAAAATCACGTTAGATATACTAAAAGGTGAAAAGAGCCATAAGCGAAATGCAATCTTATTAAATGCAGGTGCAGCACTCTATATTGGTGGTAAAGCAGAAACAATGAAGGAAGGAGTTTCTTTAGCAGCTAACTTAATCGATTCTGGTAAGGCATTAGAGACGCTAAATAAATTTATAGAGGTTAGCAATCGTTAAGGAGGAAATCATGACTATACTTGATCAGCTTGCACAGTATGCGAATTGGCGTACCGAGCAAGCAAAGAAAACAGTCCCAACTCATAGTATTAAGCAACAGGCTTTGTCTTTGGCAAAAGGTACGTTTGAGTTTGAGAAAGCGCTAAAGGGGCCAGAACTATCGTTTATCTGTGAGTGTAAAAAGGCATCACCATCTAAGGGCCTAATTGCTTCCGACTTTCCATATTTACAAATAGCGAAAGAATATGAAGCTGCTGGAGCTGATTGTATTTCTGTTTTAACAGAGCCAAAATGGTTTTTAGGTAGTGATGCATATTTGGAGGAAATTGCGAATACAGTGTCCATTCCTTGTCTGCGAAAGGATTTTACAGTTGACGAGTATATGATATACGAGGCCAAATTATTAGGAGCTCAGGCAGTATTGCTGATTTGTTCTATATTAAAGACTAAGAAAATCCGAGAATATATTGAGATTTGTGACACTCTTGGTATTTCTGCACTTGTTGAAGTTCACAGTGTGGAGGAAGTAAAATCAGCGATTGGGGCTGGTGCTAGAATAATCGGTGTAAATAATCGTAACTTAAAGGATTTTACTGTCGATACAAATCTTAGTTGTAGCTTAAGAGATCAGGTACCTTCGAATGTTTTGTTTGTAGCAGAAAGTGGAGTAAAAACTCAACAAGATATACAAATGCTACGAAAAATTGGTGTAGATGCTGTATTAATTGGAGAGACACTTATGAAGGCGGCAGACAAAAAAGAAAAACTTCATGAGCTACGAGGTGGTACATGACGAAAATTAAGCTATGTGGATTAAGCAGACTTTGTGATATTGATGCTGTAAATGAGCTTATGCCAGAATACATTGGGTTTATCTTCGTAAAAGAAAGTAAACGATATGTCTCCATAAAACAAGCAGAAGAAATGAGAAAACAGTTACATAAAGAAATCATCCCTGTAGGCGTTTTTGTGGATGAGAAAATCGACCAGATATTAGAAATGCTTGATCGAAATATCATTGGAGCAGTACAACTTCATGGTAATGAGGATGAGAACTACATTAAGGTTTTAAGAAAACGAGCAAGCTGTACAATCATCAAAGCATTCTGCATAAAAAATCAAGAGGATATAAGCAAAGCGAATCAATCAACAGCAGATTATGTACTTCTTGATTCTGGAGGTGGATTGGGAGAGACCTTTAACTGGTCTTTGATTAGCGAGATGAAGCGACCGTTTTTCCTTGCAGGAGGACTTACAAGTGAAAATGTAAGTGAGGCAATCGTAAAGTTTCATCCTTTTGCAGTAGATGCGAGCTCATCTTTAGAAAGTGAAGGAGTTAAGGATAAAGATAAGATGACAGCGTTTGTGAATGCTGTCAGGCAAAGAAAGGACTGGTGTTATATGACTAATAGAAAAGGAAGATTTGGTACTCATGGTGGACAGTATATTCCAGAGACATTGATGAATGCAGTCATTGAGTTAGAGCAAGCTTATGAACATTATAAAATCGATCCTGCATTTAACAAAGAACTGACAGATCTTTTCAATGAATATGCGAATCGACCATCCAGATTATATTATGCAGAGAAACTAACAAAAGCGTTAGGTGGAGCAAAAATATATCTAAAACGTGAAGATTTAAACCACACGGGTTCCCACAAAATTAATAACGTATTAGGGCAGGCATTGCTTGCAAAGAAAATGGGAAAGACAAGATTGATTGCCGAAACTGGTGCAGGTCAACATGGGGTTGCTACAGCGACTGCAGCAGCACTCATGAATATGGAATGTGTTGTATTTATGGGGGAAGAGGATACGAAGCGTCAGGCATTAAATGTTTATCGTATGAAACTTCTTGGCGCTACGGTAATTCCTGTTACAGCAGGAACTGCTACGTTAAAGGATGCAGTATCAGAGGCGATGAGAGAGTGGACATCAAGAATTGATGATACGCATTACTGTTTAGGATCCGTCATGGGACCACATCCATTTCCAACGATTGTTCGTGATTTTCAGGCAGTCATATCAAAAGAAATCAAGGAACAGATGTTAGAAAAAGAACATCGTTTGCCAGATGCAGTCATAGCTTGCGTTGGCGGAGGTTCCAACGCAATGGGAAGTTTTTATCATTTCATTGAAGATAAGGAAGTACGATTAATTGGCTGTGAAGCAGCAGGCAGAGGAATTGATACGTTTGAGACAGCTGCAACAATTAATACAGGAAGACAGGGCATCTTTCACGGAATGAAATCTTATTTTTGTCAAGATCAATATGGACAGATTGCTCCGGTTTATTCCATCTCTGCAGGACTTGACTATCCTGGAATTGGTCCAGAACACGCATATCTTCATGATATGAAAAGGGCAGAATACGTTCCAATCACAGATGAAGAAGCAGTAGAAGCGTTCGAATTCTTGTCGATAACTGAAGGAATCATTCCTGCGATTGAATCAGCGCATGCGGTTGCTCATGCAATGAAGATTGCACCTAAAATGGGAAGAAATCAAATTATTGTGATTACAATCTCTGGTAGAGGAGATAAGGATTGCGCATCAGTTGCAAGATACAGAGGGGAGGATATTTATGAGTAATATTAAATCAGCCTTTACGAAGGGAAAGGCATTTATTCCATTCATAACATGTGGGGATCCTGACCTTGAAACGACAGGAAAGATTGTACGTGCAGCAGCAGAAAACGGTGCCAATCTTATTGAACTTGGAATTCCTTTTTCTGATCCGACTGCAGAAGGCCCTATCATACAGAGCGCGAATATGCGTGCTCTTGAGAAGGGAATTACGACAGATCATATTTTTGACTTTGTCAAGGAACTTCGTAATGATGTCAAAATCCCACTCGTTTTTATGACATATGCGAATGTAGTATTTTCGTATGGCTCTGAGAAATTTTTCGCTAACTGCAAAGAAGTTGGAATTGATGGGATTATCCTTCCGGATTTACCTTTCGAGGAGAAGAATGAGTTTCAGCCTTTAAGTAAGCAGTACGGAGTTGATTTAATCTCTATGATTGCTCCAACATCAAAGCAGAGAATTGCTCAGATTGTAAAAGAGGCAGAGGGATTTTTGTATATTGTTTCAAGTCTTGGAGTTACTGGAACAAGAGGCGAAATTACAACGGACCTTTCAGCTATCATAAAGGTAGTTCGTGAGAATACGAATCTACCATGCGCAGTCGGTTTTGGTATATCAACACCTGAGCAAGCAAGGGAGATGTCAGCACTGGCGGATGGTGTGATTGTAGGTTCTGCAATTGTAAAACTGATTGGTGAGCATGGTAGAGATTCTGCTGAATATGTCGGTGATTATGTGAAACAAATGAAGGAAAGTCTTTCTTAATCTTATTGAAGTTCGTTTAGATTGATGGAGATATGTTGGTCAGGAAATACCAACGTATCTCCATCTTTGTTCAGCCGAAAGACGACGAAGTAATCACCTAATTCCTTTGGATTAACTTCAGATGTTTTCCTTGCTAGAATATACTAAGGGTTAAGAATAGCGTTGGAATTGATTGGAAGTTGTGCTATGGAGTGATTGATTTTGAATAAAAACAAGAATAACCGTGGGATATTATTGAATTAAAGCTGAAGTTATGATAAATTACATATAACGACAGAAGAACGGGAGATAAAGTATAGAATAATGATTCATGAAGAAGCAATTATTGTCCTTTCTGAAATCTATGGAATCAATCCTTTTATTAAGAGTATTTGCCGAAAGTTGACAAAAGTCGGATTTGATGTCTTTTGTCCCAATATCATTGGAAGAGAACCATTTTCCTATGAAAAGACAGAAGAGGCATATAAACATTTTGTTCAACAGGTTGGTTTCGATACATATAAAACAATTAATGATCAAGTTAAGCAACTAAAAAATAAATATAGAAAAGTATTTTTAATTGGATTTAGTGTGGGAGCAACTCTTGCATGGAGATGTTGTGAAAATTTACTGTGTGATGGGATTGTATGTTGTTATGGTTCGCGTATTCGAGATTACGTTAATCTAAATCCCGAATGCCCAACTATATTACTCCAAGCAAAGGAACCCTCTTTTGATGTTGATAAATTCATAATTCAGATGGAGGATAAGTTAAATTTAATTATCTATCGTTTTGAAGCCAATCATGGTTTTATGGATCCTGATTCAAAATCTTTTGATTCCTTAGCTTCAAAACAGGCAGAAGAATTCATATTTGACTTTATAGAGAAGTTGACACATTGATTGTAACTTTACAAAGAATGAAGATTGATATAGAAAGGGGAAAATCATATGGATAAAGTCTCGAAATTCAACGTAACATGCAATAAAAAGTTGATTTGTATCTTCATAGCCATAATGAGCATTGCTTTTCTGCCATCAATTAAGGTAAAAGCTCAATCAATCACACGATTATCTTATAAAGATAAACATTACTACCTTACGGAGCGTCAGCTTAGTAAAATTGATAAAATGGAATCAAACTTGGATTATGCTGGAATTAATCAGTACTTAGATTCTCTTGGCGAGGATGTGTTTTATTATGCGATTGAGGATGGTGTGTTATATTGTGCAGATCCGATGATGACTGAGGCAACGATTCCAGATGAGATTCATACAATCGATACGAATGCCTTTCAAGGTAATATAATGTTGGAGAGAGTTACTATGCCAGATAGTGTAGTAACAATTGGTTATGGTGCTTTTGCAAAGTGCGAAAACTTAACATCAATCAGGCTATCAAAAAATCTAAAAGAAATTGGTGATTTGGCCTTTTATGGATGTACCTCACTAGTTAATGTAAAAATATTGGGGAATGTTACTGAATTTGGAGAGCAATGTTTCGATGGATGTACTTCTCTTGAAAATATTATAACTACGAAAGGTAGTCAGGCAGAGAAATATGCAAGGAATAACTTAAATTGTGCGGTTACATATACGTCAAAACCTACATTTGAAAAAAATTCCTTAGTTATATTAAAGGGAGATACTTATAGTACAAAGGTATACAATAGTGGAGACAATAAGGTTACTTATTCTACGAGCAATTCTAAGGTGGTACGAGTAGATAAGGATGGCACTATCCATGGTATAAGTTCTGGTACTGCGACTGTTTATGCAAAAATTGATGGAACTACACTAAAATGTAAGATAACTGTTCGTAATAAAAGTATGAACGAGCGTATCTATCAGTTTAAGAAAAACTATACTACTTCTTCAATGTCAGATTATGAAATCATAGAGTTAGCACATGCATGGTTAATTAAAAATGTTAAATATGATAATGCTAATTACCTAAAAGGAACGGTCCCTGAAGTGAGTCATACAGCGAAAGGAGCTTTACTTAATGGTGTTGCTGTATGTGATGGCTACTCTTATGCATTTAAGATGATTATGAATTCTTTTAACATCCCATGTAAAGTAATAACTGGTTATTCTGGTGGAGTGGGACATGCATGGAACTTGGTAAAGATTAACAATCAATGGTATCATATCGATGTAACTTATGATGATCCTATTGTAAATGGAAGAGACGACAATTATAAAGTATACACAGACTATTTTCTAATTAACGATAAGCAGATGAAGAAAAATCATACATGGAATACGAATGATTTTGTTAAGTGTACTGCAACGAAAATTGATAAAACATACGCTTCAGAACGTAAATAATGAAAACTGTAAAGTTATTGAACTTATGTAATCCAATATGCTATATTTAAGCATAAGTTTTTACAGTGATTAGAATATGCGAGGATAACAACATGGAAAGAAACCGTAGTTTAGATGAAATATCGGATGGAAAGTTTTATAGCCTAAATGATATGGTAAAAGCAGATTGTAACGATTGTAAAGGTTGCTCCGCCTGCTGTCATGGAATGGGAAGTTCGATTGTTCTCGATCCATTGGATGTTTATCGATTATGTGCGATAGAGAATCAAAGCTTTGAACAATTGTTAACAGATAAAATTGAATTAAATGTAGTAAAGGGGATTATCTTGCCGAACCTGAAGATGATAGGTGAATCTGAGCATTGTGCATATTTAAATGACGAAGAAAGATGTAGTATTCACCCTTCTCGACCTGGAATTTGCCGTATCTTCCCGTTAGGAAGAATTTATGAGAATAACTCATTTCAGTATATTTTACAAGTTCATGAATGTAAAAAAAGTAATAAAACTAAGGTTAAGGTTAGTAAATGGATTGATACACCAGATTTAAAGCAGAATGAAGAATTTATAGCTGAGTGGCATTATTTTATAAAGGAGTTACAAGAACTTATCCTGAATACAAAAGATGAATCTTTCATAAAGCAGCTAAATCTATTAGTTCTTAATGCCTTCTTTGTAAAACCTTATGATACATCCAAAGACTTTTATGAACAGTTTCATATACGTTTAAAAGAGAGTAAGAAATTATTGACGAATCAAAATGAAGGATGAGAAAAGTGAGCAGAAGTAGTAGCTATTGCAATTTCGATTGGATGTTAAGATTCCAGTTGAGGACACAATAGCTATATTTTTTATACTTTCTATGCTAGAATGAGTTTATTGTGAAATGCAAAATATAAAGAAGCGACATTTTGACGCAAATTGATTAGTATAGGAGTAAATATGAGCAAAGTCTTAGTTTTAGCAGAAAAACCGTCCGTTGGACGTGATATAGCAAGAGTTTTAAAATGTAACCAGAATATCAATGGTGCAATCGAAGGGAAGGATTATATCGTTACCTGGGGTCTTGGTCATCTTGTTACACTATGTGATCCAGAAAGGTATAGTGATGATTATAAGGAATGGAAGTTAAGTACGCTTCCAATGATTCCATCTCCAATTAAATTAGAAGTAATCAAGCAGACCCAAAAGCAGTATAACACAGTGAAGAATCAGCTTCATCGACAAGACGTCAATCAAGTGATTATTGCGACCGATGCTGGACGTGAAGGAGAACTAGTAGCCCGTTGGATTTTGATGAAGGCTGGTAATCAAAAACCGATAAAGCGTTTATGGATTTCTTCTGTTACTGATAAAGCTATTCGCGAAGGCTTTGCGAATCTTAAAGATGGTAGATGTTATGATAATCTGTATCGTGCAGCGCAATCGAGAGCAGAAGCTGACTGGCTTGTAGGAATTAATGCAACAAGAGCATTAACATGTAAGTACAATGCGCAGTTATCTTGTGGACGTGTACAGACACCAACATTAGCGATGATTGCTAAAAGAGAAGAAGAAATTAGATCATTTCAACCAGTACCTTATTATGGAGTAAAAGTAAATGCAAGAGTAAATGGTAGTTTTCTTAGTCTGACTTGGCAAGATGATAAGTCAAAGTCAGCACGTACCTTTGATCAGGAAAAAGCTACTCAAGTAGTAAGTAATTGTGCGAATCAACAAGGTAAAATAATAGATGTAACAAAGAATGCGAAAAAGACATATGCTCCGTTACTTTATGATTTAACTGAGTTACAGCGTGATGCAAATCAGAGATTTAACTTCTCAGCAAAAGAAACACTCAATATCATGCAACGTCTGTATGAAAATCACAAAGTTTTAACCTACCCAAGAACAGATTCACGTTATTTGACTTCGGATATGGTTGGAACGCTAAAGGAACGATTGGAAGCGGTATCGATTGGACCTTATAAGAAATTAACTGGTTCCTTGTTGAATAAGAAGTTTACTGGAAAGCAGCCTTTTGTCGATGATAGTAAGGTTTCAGATCATCATGCGATTATTCCTACCGAGCAATATGTGATAATGGATAATATGACAGTTGAGGAACGAAAAATCTACGATTTAGTAGTACGCCGTTTCTTAAGTGTAATGTATCCACCATATGAATATGAGCAAACAACAGTGAAAGTTTCCATTAATGGACATACCTTTACGGCAAAGGGGGATCGAGTGATTTCGCTTGGATGGAAATCTGTGTATGAGAATGATTCGATGTCTTCTACAAAATCAGAAGAAGAGGATTCCATAGATTCTAGTAGCATGCCAGAGGTTCATGCCAATCAGCAAATTACCGTTCTAAATGTGAGTTTAACGCAAGGCAAGACAACACCACCAGCTCCATTTAACGAGGCTACGCTATTATCTGCGATGGAAAATCCAACCAAGTATCTAGAAACACGTAATGAAGAAGATATTAAAATACTTGGAGAGACAGGTGGTTTAGGAACTGTTGCAACAAGAGCAGATATTATAGAAAAATTATTCTCTTCCTTTTTACTTGAAAAAAGAGGCAAAGATATTTTTGTTACCTCCAAAGCAAAACAGTTACTTGGTCTTGTTCCAGAGGATTTAAGAAAACCAGAGCTTACGGCTGCATGGGAAAGAAAGTTATCAAAAATTGCAGATGGTTCCTTAAACCGTGATCATTTTATGAATGAGATCAAAGCTTATACAAAAGAACTCATTGATGAAATTAAAACGGGTGAAGGCAACTTTAGGCATGATAATTTAACAAAACATAAATGCCCAAACTGTGGTAAGAATTTGTTACTAGTAAAGGGAAAGAATAGTACGATGCATGTGTGCCAGGACCGTGAGTGTGGTTATCGTGAGACGGTTTCACGTACTTCGAATGCACGTTGTCCAAAATGTCATAAGAAGATGGAGCTAAAAGGCAAAGGAGATGCCCAGACCTTTTTTTGTAGTTGTGGTTATAAAGAGAAATTGGATGCATTTCAGGAACGTCGAGCAAAAGAAGGTGCTGGTGTGAGTAAAAAGGATATCAATCGATATATGAAAAAGATGCAAAACCAAGACGAGCCAATCAATAACGCTTTTGCCGAAGCATTAGCAAAACTCAAGTTGTAATCACGTATGATTGGCAAGTTGATATATATTGGATGAGCAAAAAGATTACTATTATAATTGTTGAAGTAAGAAACGATCGTATTGGTTATGGCAGATTAATGTCGAATATTGTATGAAAAAAATATTAGACTGTATCTAAACTATAAGATACTACATTGCTCAATGTTATGAGTAACGATATGATAAAAGAAGTCTAAATAGAGAATTTTAATATACGGAGGATTTACAATGGAACTTAAAGCGTATCATTTGCATATGGGACCTGCAAAGTGTGCTGTGGATTTGGGAGATGGCAGTGAGAGAGGTGCATATGTAAATCAAGATTATATTCTACAAAAACTTGGTAGGCCACATAGAGCAATTAGTTTGATGTATTGTTATTATCCATTGGATGAAGGATGGCCAAAACGAGCAAGTGAAGCACATGCTAGTGATAACATTAGTTTTCAATGGGACTATCCATATGATGATTATTTTACTTATAAGGGTGGTCTTAATGGAAATCTTTTGGATGAGCCTTTTACTTATATGCGGGATGTTCGACGTCATGGACAGGATGTTGTATTGACGTTAACGATTGATCCGCATGTTACAGATGAACATTTAATAGCAATCGCTAAAGATTTAACTACCTTTGGACGAGTACAGTTAAGAATTAACCATGAAGCTACAGGCTCTTGGTTTTCTTTCAATAAGCGCTGTACGTATCAGGAAGTTGCAGACTTTTATGTAAGATTCCATAGAATTATTAAGGAATATACACCTAATGTATCAACCGTTCTTTGCATCGGTGGTATTGAAGATGAAAATGCAACAGAGATGGTAAAGGAAAAGGAATTTAAAGAGGCTGTTAAGGAAACCGATATCTGGTCGGTAGACAAGTATATATCGTTGCATTATGGTTGGCCATATGATGTGGCAGAGCGGGGAGGAAAATCCCATTATAACCGAAAACCAGAAGATATATATCATTTAGCTAAGTTAAGTTATGATAGATTTAAAGAATTGAATGGTGGAATCGCGAAACCAATGGTGATGTCTGAGTTAAATGCCGATGGTGATGTTAATGGACAGATTGACCAAGCAAAAATAGTTCGTGAGTTTTGTGAATTCATAAAGAATGATAAAGAGCAATGGTTATCCGCATTTACCTTATATCAATTTAGAGATAATGGTAGACTAGGCCTTGAATTAACTGATCCAAACAATCAAGATGTTGGTATCGAACAGCCATTACTTAAGGAGTATAAAGATATTATTAATGAAGAATTCTTTTCACCTGTCATGACGCGACAAGAGGAAGCCAGTTTTCCTGCTAAACTTCGTTGGGGTGGTAGTGAGGATGCGCAAGGTTTGTGTATTCCAATTGATATGGAAGGTAATCCAGTATTTTTCGAGGCGATTTTCGATAAAGATATTATCGATTTAAATCTTATGATGTGTATTCATGGAATGTGGTTCTATAAAGCACCTGGATCAAAAGTTATTGATTTTATGCCTGCCTTTTGGAACAAACCATTAACTAGTGCAGCTACAGTCGAACTTAAGATATTTGCACCACCAGCTTCTGGTGAGAATGAAATCAATGAGAATGAAGATTGGAATATTAACTGTTATACAGAAATAGTTAAAATGCCAGAGCTTCGTATTCGATTTAGTCCGACAGAGGAATAATAAAAACGAAAGAGTAAAGATAAGGCGAGGTAGAAAAAAAGATGAAGCTGATTGGGGTGGGCAACGGTAATCCACTGCAAATCGAGACAGCACAAAAGTTACGAAAAGCATTAACCGATGAATATCTAGAGATGATGGATACAAAACGAGGAGAGATACAAGACTACATTGAAGTTATTAAAGCTGTAAGAAAAGTGGAATGTCCAATATAAGACAATAAGTAAGAAGGGATTGCATGATATAGTTTAGTTTGAAACTGTATCTTACAATCCCTTCTTGCTTTTAATCATTATGCATTAACTCTTAACAGTTTGATGGAAAACATTCTGTAATCTTTGATTCATGGACTGAATATGTTTTTCGTTAACCTTAATCACTTTACGGTCGTACGTTAATATACCATTAATCTCATCTTCAATATCAGAGACCTGTGTGTAAACAGCGGCACATAATCCATTCTTAATTCCTGGAATAATCTTTTTATCATAGGTGGAAGTTATGGCAGTTGTTAACTTCTCTATCGTATTGTAGTGACGGTATCCATAAGTGGAATTGCTATACGAATGATTGGATATTCTAAGAGCATAACCACCAAACTCAGAAAGAGTAAGTGCTCGATTTTGAGGCTTAAATCGAAAAGGGGTGAAGTAAATGTGAAGACTTCGAACATCACCACATTTTTGGTCAAACCATCCTGAGGAAGAGTCAACAAGTCGAGTGGAATCATAGCGCTTGATTTTCTTTGTAACAGTTTTCGTATGAAATTGCCCCCAGCCTTCATTAAATGGTACCCACATTACGATGCAAGGATGATTATAGAGATGCTGTATCGTATCATGCAATTCATTCATGAATTCATCTCGACCTTTTTTGTGCATACGAGAAGAAAGGTAATAGTTGTTGTCATTTACTAGGGTTGCAAGTTTTGGGAAAATTGTAGGAAAATAGGTGACAAACCAAGAGTGATATGTGGAACCACCATTCACCATATCTTGCCAAACAAGCATTCCAAGCTTGTCACAAAGGTAATACCAGCGTTCAGGTTCAATTTTTGCATGTTTTCGTAACAAATTGAAACCTAGAGACTTAGCAGTTGTAATGTCGTAAATCATAGCCTCTTCCGAAGGTGGGGTATGCAGGCTTTCTGGCCAATAGCCTTGGTCTAACAAACCATTTTGAAAGTAAGGTTTATTATTAAGGTAAATACGTAAGACACCCGTTTCATCATGTTTCGTCGAAATTTTACGCATTGCAAAATATGTGGAAACTTGGTCGTTGCCACATGTAATGGTTGCTTCGTATAGATATGGATTTTCAGGAGACCAAGCAATCATATCAGGTATGGATACGACAACGCGATCATTCCTATCAAAAAATGTAGTGATTTCACGATTCTGAAGATGAATGGTGACGTGTGTTTTTGGATAAGCAAGTAGTTTTGATTTATTAATAAGTAAACGGATTTCAATCTTTTTTTCATCAAAATGTGGAATCATCTTAATCGCCTTGATATAGGTTGCTGGGACACACTCCATAAAGACGGTTTGCCAGATTCCGCTTTGAGCGGTATAAAACATTCCACCTCGCTTTAACTTTTGCTTGCCACGAGTATGATAGGAGGTATCACTAACATCTCGAACAAGAACGATAAGTGAATTATTCTTTATATTTAAATATTTCGTGATATCTGCGGTAAATGGTAAATATCCACCATTATGTTTACAGACGAATTTTCCATTTATATAAACGCGTGCAAACTGATCAATAGCGCCAAATTGTAGTAGGACATGTTCTGTTTTATCTACACGTGGATCTTTTATGATACGATGATACCATAAATATTCATGTGGCTGTAATTGCCTTTGTACACCGGAGAGTTCACACTCTGGTGAGTATGGAACTATAATTTTACCATCAAAGTGAGCTGGAATTTGTTTTGAAGACGTAATTGCATAATCCCAATCACCATTTAAATTATGATAACTATTACGCACCATTGTCGGACGGGGATATTCAGGCAGTGGGTTCTTTAAAGAAAAGTGATTCGAAAATAAAGTTCGAAGCCCCATGAAAGTACCTCCTAAAAAATAATCATAATTTTTTGTAATATTTTATTATATTGTATGAAGTATATCATAAATGGTCAACAATAACTATAGGTTGACAAATTTTAGCATAAAGACTATCATTTTTAGTAGATATTGAATATGCAGAGGAATGGTGAAAAGTCAATGGGAATTGTAAGAATTGTAGCAGATAGTACTTGTGATTTAACACAGCAGCTAATAGAACAATATAGCATTACAGTAATTCCATTAAATATTGTCCTTGATTCTAAAAGTTATATGGATGGTGTTGAGATAACACCAAAAGAAATATATGAATGGTCGGATAAGGTCCAGAAAACTCCGAAAACTGCATCTCCAGAATTGGGCTATGTCATGAATTTATTAAAAGCATGTCAAGAGGAGAAGCAAGAAGTAATCTTTATAGGTATTTCAGAGGATATGTCAGTAACCTGTCAGGTTATTCGAACTGCAGCCGAGGAATTGGAATATCAGGATGTCTATGTCATTAACTCACAGAATTTATCTACAGGAATCGGATTACAGGTTTTAAAGGCAGCAGAGTTAGCCAAGTCAGGTAAAAGTGCAAAAGAAATTGTAGAATCGATTGAAAATCTTCGAAGTAAGATTCGAGCATCCTTTGTAGTTGATACACTAACTTATCTTCATCGAGGTGGCCGATGTAATATGGTAACTACGCTATTAGGTAATACACTTAAGTTAAAGCCAATGATTGTTGTGAAAGATGGCAAAATGGGAGTTGACAAGAAATATCGTGGAAAGTTAGAAGCTGTTATTATGAATTATGTGAAGGATTTACACGATGATTTGTTAAAAGCAGATCCACAGCGTGTTTTTATCACACATTCTTCGATCGATAAAGCCATTGAGACTAAAGTTTATACTTATCTAAAAGAATTGAACTATTTTAAAGAAATTTTGATTACAAATGCTGGTGGAGTGATTTCTAGTCATTGTGGTCCGAATACCTTAGGTGTGTTATTTATTAATGGGCAATAGAGGTCATAAGTCCTTAATCTTAAAAGTAAACAAAGATTTCTATATACATGAAGAGATTGCTTATACTGCCGTAAGCACTCTCTTCATTTTTTGTCATGAGTTATATGGGAAATTAGTGGCATAAAAAGGAAGATTGAAAATATAATTATAGTGTTGACAAACAAGTTTTTATTCGGTATAATACATCTTGTTCGGTTGAGAAATAACATTTAATAAACATGCACGAGTGGCTCAGTGGTGGAGTATCGCCTTGCCAAGGCGAGGGTCGCGGGTTCGAATCCCGTCTCGTGCTTAAAAAATAAAGAATCATGCAGTATGCATGGTTCTTTATTTTTTCACTTAAATGCGTATGGAAAACTTTCCAGAATGAGAATGAGCCACCTCTTGGCCATTCTCATTCTGGATGCGAACTTTGGTAGTTTCAAAGTTCGCTTTCGAAGTCCCGTCTCGTGCTTAATAATTTAGAAGGTGTAGAGGGTACACTTTAGGAGTATTTATTGACTTACTATTTCGGCAAAAGTATGATAAGATAAATTTACAATTTTTCGTTAAATATTTAGTCAAACAAAAGTCGTTGTTATAAAAGAATTTAAGTTAAAAAATACGATAAATGATTATTTGAAAAGTCGGATAATTGCATTTCATTTCTGATATCATTAAATCAAAGGGGGAACATAAGATGAATCTCATTGAACAACTTAACCGTGCAATTGAGTATATTGAGTTGAACCTGACTGATGCAGAAGCGTTGTCATCTGTAGCGAATGTAACATCGTATTCGTCATATCATTTTCAACGAATATTTAATTACCTTACAGATATGCCACTTTCAGAGTATATACGGAAACGCAAAATGTCAGTAGCGGTGGTGGACCTGCAAAGAGGAGATAGGGTAATTGATGTTGCTGCAAAATACGGATATAACAGCGCAGATAGCTTCACAAGAGCATTTGAAAGGCAACATGGTTTCACTCCAACAATTGTTCGGCAGGATGGTGTGAAGTTTCAGATATATCCTCCTTTGTCTTTTCAAATTCAGATTAAAGGAGTGCAAAAAATGACATGTAAGATTGAAACAAAAAGTGCATTTGAAATGTTCGGTGTTTATGGCGAAATAAGTTCCGATATGGAGAAAGCATTTGATGAAGTACAAATGTTCTGTAAGCAGTGTGACGATGATGGTTCGGTTGACGAAATGAATAACTTATTGGGAGAAGAACCTGATACAATGCTTCATGCAGCACTGTATGACCACACGGAGACCACCTTTAAGTATATGATATGTCAGCATGTACCAGAAGCTATGGATATTCCGAAACGATTTACCATACTACATGTTCCGGCTATGACATGGGCCATATTTTCAGTGGACGACTGTGAGATGCAAAATATGTGGCGACGAATCTATGCAGAATGGCTTCCGACATCAGGTTATAATCTGGTGGGAGATATCAATTTCGAAATGTATTACGGCAAAGCAGATAATTCGAGAGGTGAAATCTGGATTCCTGTTGAGCCTCAATAAAGTTATTCAGGGGCAGGAGCTATAAATTTATATGGCTCCTGTCTTTTATTGTGGCATTAAGATTGGAAAGAGTTTATAATAAGATGATTACAAATTCAATTTAAGCTACTTTAGACTTAGTTTTGTATTGCACAGGGCTAAGTCCAATTCCTTTTAGCTTACTCTTTATGCGATAATCATAATGCTGAACTACATTAGGTTAAAAGGTGAATAATATTTTCTCCTGACTGCCTGAGTAAAACCGTAATCAATAATGACAGGACGATTGTTAATCATACCCCAGTTAGCAGTTCGATATAAATCATTC
>JAEYPP010000049.1 GCA_023410575.1 Bacillota bacterium
TTTTTTTGGTAGAAAGTTAGACTTTACACTAACCTGATAAAATAAGAGGGGAGAAGATTATATGCGTAAATGGTTATTTGTAGTTATGTTCCTTACAGTTCTATTTACACATTCAGAAAAAGTTGAAGCAAGTTCTAATAAACAGAATACTTCATCAACCGACAAGTTAACACTTACAGAAGACTATTTTGAGGGAATATGGGGGAATCAGGATGGTTTCGTATGTGAATTCCATTCTGGTGATTTCATAGGATTTCCAAAGGAAACAAGTACATATCTAGAGACCTATAATTATCAGATTGTGAACAATACCATTAAATTAAGACAGGCGGGCACCTATGTTTGCAAGCTTTCAATTAAAGTCATCAATGCAGACTGCATTCAGATCAATGGAGTCAAAGCATATCGTGCCGGGAGCAAAAAAGCAGATGATTGTCAATCAAAGCTTCAAAAGGCCTTCCTTGGAAATTGGTTTGATTGTGATCTATCAAGCTACCTACATGATGAGAGGTGGGAATTTACAAACGACACGGCTTTTCATAGTTATACCGTGCCAAGTAATGATGGAAGATTAGAAAAGTTGGAAGATGCATATTATATTCATGATTTTCAAATTTGTTTTGCTGACGATATGGAGCTATATTACATCCGATCTAGCAAAGACGAATTGACTTTATATCGTAATTCAGAAGAAATCCATCTATTACGCATGAATAGTGATAAATTAAAAGGTTTTCTAAATGGTGATAACATATTTGCAGACAAATACGTAGTAAAAGACAGCTTATATACGAATGAACTAATAGAAGTCAGTTTTGTTGATGATACCAAGGAACCAGTTGATTTTAATGATCCTAACAAACTAGCGATGGAATGTATATTCTCTTGGGATGGTCATGAAATGACAATGAAACTTGGAGATGCGGCATATAAAATATATCTTTGTGGGCAACAGCGGACGCTTGTTTCAGGTGACCAAAAACTAATTTTAGTCCCAGAAGATTGGAACTATGTGAAAGAATATAAAAGGAATAAAAAGATACAGACGAAGAATGGTAACGTAGAATCTCGAGCTTATACCTTTACTTCGTTTAATCAGAATGCTGTTAAGTATCTTAAGTTATCTTTTAAGTATCAAAACAATATTGTATTAAGCGATTATATATATGGGGAGTCGTCCTGCACATATTCGTTATATACAATTGGAACATATGGAGATGCATATCGTATAAAATCCAATCTCGATATTAAGAATGGAAAAATCACATTGGTTTATCGTCCTGAGTACTTAAAATATAAAAGTGAAGATGATTTAGCAATTGCATATAGTAAGGAATTTTATGGAACACCAACGATCCTAAAATCTACCGTAGATTCAAAAAATCATACGGTAACTGCAAAATATTGTGGAGAAGGATACTATCAGCTGATTGACCGTGTTCTCATAACTGGTGGAACTCATGATCGCTCACAAGAAAATCTAACTGGTAACGCTTGGGTTCAAAGTCAAGAAACAGGTGATATTTTAAAACTGGTGGATATGGATTATTTACATTCGAGTGATGGTTATTTTAAAGTATCCAATGCCTCTGAGTTAGCAACAGCTGTTTATTATGTCAATACACAAAATGAAAGAACTGTTATTGAGTTAACCGATGATATCGATCTCTCCTCTTATGAATGGGCAGCAATGGGATGGGCTTCAGGTTATTTCGGCTACCTTCATCCATTTAAAGGTGAGATTATTGGTAATCATCATAAGATAATAGGATTGAAAATTCATTCTTTTAGTTATTGTAATGGTTTCGTTGGGTTGACAGAGGATTGTACGATCTCTGACCTTATGATTGAAGATGCTAAAATATCAGGTATCCATAAATCGGGTATCCTTGTAGGAGATGTGGAAGGTGGATTTTTTAAGAATTGTAGTGTTAGTGGGAGTGTGATTGGTTCCTATGCTGGTTCAATGTTTGGATATGACGATGGTATTAGCATAGAACAATGTACTGCGAATGTAACAGTAAATGGTAAGGAATTTCCCTTTTTGTCCAAGAGCGAAAGTGAACGAAGTAAGTATGTGATTAAGGAATCTGATCCAACTTACAATTTTATACCTGTTAGTAAAAAATAGCGATTAAGATAGAATAACATTAGGTACATAGATAGGTTAAACTCGTTAAGGAATCTCTATGGAGCTGTGGTTAAGATTAAACGATACGAAGTAAATAAGGAAACGATCAAATATTTAACAACTAAAGGAGATGATTAATATAAAGAAGAAAATATCAATTACTTTAGCCTCATGTATTGTAATGTTTTTCTTAATACTACTTATTATTAGATTAAAAGAAGATAATACTACTACCTTTTGCTTTAACGGTCAGAACGATTACTGGGAAGTCAAGATAATCGATACTATTTATCAGGATAAGAAACTTATTAAAAGAAGCGTTACTGTAATAAGTAAAGTAGACCAACCAGAGCTCGAACATCTTGATATAATAGTGAGTGATAACACTAGTTGGACTTGTACTGACTCTATGGAATTGAGTAATGGAATGGTTAAGGGTGAGAAAAAAATAAGTAATTCTGGAACTAATTATAATGAAGATATAGTGACTATTAATTCAATTAAAATTGATATAATTCTTAATAACTCTGAAAAACAAAATATCCCTTTGAAAAAAGTTGAATAGTGTTTTCATCGTAAACATTCTAAATATATGACATAGAGTTAGCAATAATTTTTGAAGAGGGTAAAGAAAGAGGGTGATAACGTTATTTTCTCATTACCCTTTTTGTATCTTGGTACAATAAAACTGTCCACAAATAACAAGGTTTATGGGTGAAAAGAATGAAAAAAAAGAGAAAGACCGCAGTCACTATATTAATTGTAATAGCACTTTTGTTTATTGCTGATGTTGTTATTGTTAAGATAAAATGTAAAAAACTGGAGAATGAACTTAATGATACAAATGTATTCATATCGTTTGATCCTTTTCTTGATGAAATAACTTGGTCGCATGAGTTTCGTTTTTTACATGAAGTATATACGATTCATAGCCATCTGGAAGCTAAATACATCGTAGGTCCATTATACAGCTGGAGCCCAAGAGATTTTATAGAACTTTCTCCAGGTCACTCTTATGTTGAAATTCCTACGGAGCTTTGGGAAGGTGGTGTGACAAATATGAGCCTGTATTATCCTGGAGTCCGTGGTGAGAATAGCACACCACCTCTAGAAACACAAGTGTCAATATCATTTGATCGCCGTTACACAATAAAAGAAATACAGCAAAATCACATATTGGAAAAGGCAGATTGGTTTTGGGTGGATACCTACCAAGTAGGAGCGAAGCCACTTGGCCCATGTATGCCACATATCGGAAGTGAAAACTCAGCGTATGGTATGAACTGTGTTTTTTCAGATATAACCAAAGAAGCGCAACGATGGGTTGAGACATTAAATGAGTATACGGATAATACGAACACAATCAGCGGCAAGGAAATCTTAAAAATTAAGAAAGGGATTAGTAGAAATGAAGCCCTAACGTTGGAAGATATTAATATCATAGGTTGTAGAATGAATACATCGGATTATGAGAATGTTAAGGATAGCAATATGTTTAGGTATGTTCGTAGTTGGTAATTGGTAATTGGTAATTGTAATAAATATAGGATAGGAATTTGGTTTTAATCGTAATATGATTAGAAAGTAGAAAAAAGTGAATATATGATTATGATGAGGTGGTAAAATGTATGATGAGAGTGTTTTGAGTATAAAAACTGTTTTTTACTACTTGGTAAATAACGACAAATATCATTTGTAATTTTCTTAATATATGATAAAATGATACTGATAAATAAATAACTCGGATTTGCGAATATCGTGAATACACAAGTTATGAGAAATCTTATACTAGTTTTGAATTAGAGGGGATTATTTTCAGGGAAACGTTTGATTATTATAAGTCTGTTGTTGATTATACTGCTGCTTTTTGCGAGTCTGTATACAACTAATGCTAGATATAAGGATACGAAGCAGTATGTTGACGATGATTTAGTAATTACTGTTATTAGAAAATAAATGTATAATTATTCTGATTAATGAGGAGTAGAGATTAATCTCTATTCCTTATTTTATGTAAAAAATTGAAATTAAATATAACTCAATTACAAAATATGGTATAATATCTTCATATTATAGCAATAATGGGAAATTGACATTGCAAATGGGATTAGTGATATACCTCAATCATCAGATATTATGAGTATTCTTAATAGTCAAATGGAGTTAGAAGTTCAAGTGGCTACTAATGGTTGTTAGGGAATGTTGTTAATTACATTGTCTAATATAAATTGATGCAAATAATAGGTAACAAAAGGATGTTGATTTTACTGTATTGTGAATAGATTGTTTACATGAATATGCTTTATTTTATATGGTATATATTTACATAAAATATATACCATCAATAGAAAACCATAAAAAATAATAGATATATTGTTGAGATATGCTATAATATAATAGAGTAGAGTACTTTACATTTAAGAGGTAATAGAAAATTATCCGAGAAATGGATAATCGATGAGACAGCTAAATATCTTGGAGTAAAACCAGCAACAACTCGAGATTGGAATAAAAAGAAAAAAGAAATTCCACTCGTAAAATTGGTAGCAATTGAGATTTAAGTATTCCGAGCTGGACTCATGGGTTAAGAGTGGAAATAGTGCTATTTAGCTATAGATGCAATAAAAAAGAAAGGTAAAACAGAAAGGTAAAACAGTGTGAATACAATGGAGAATAGAGATTATTACTATATATCCTTGTTCACTGGAGCTGGTGGCTTAGATATTGGCTTCAAAGAAGCTGGCTTTAAAGGATTACTTGCGTCTGATATTATGCCGCAAGCTCAACAGTCGTTTACGTTGAACTATCCTGATGAGCCATATTTGATTGAGGATATAAGAAAGCTTTCAATAGAAAAAATTAAATCATATATAGGAGAACAAAAGGTTTCAGTGATTATTGGAGGTCCCCCTTGCCAAGGATTTTCCAATATGGGGAATAAAAATTCAGCTGATCCAAGAAATTTACTCTTTGAAAGCTATGTGAAAATTGTGGATGCAATTCAACCAGATTGTTTCCTGTTTGAAAATGTTAAGGGACTGAGAACGATGTTTGAAGGTCGTTACTTTAAAAAAGTTATAGATGCCTTTTTAGAAATTGGGTATAACTTACACTACTCATTGATCGATACATCAAACTATGGTGTACCACAAAGGAGAGAACGAATCATTATATTTGGTTCAAAAATTAAACGTCAGTTTTTGTTCCCTGCGTACAGTGACTCTTCGTATGGAGTTATTAAGGCATATAAAAATGTCGGTGAAGCAATAAATGATTTAATGGATAAGGGGGCAGAATTCCCTAACCAGATTGCATTGAGTCATTCAGAAAAGGTTATTCGACGATATCAGTTGATTCAAGAAGGAGGAAAACTTCCGAAGCCTGAAGAATTACCAGAAGATATTCGCAGAAAGAACTTTGGAAACACATATACTCGTTTGGATAGAAAGACATTTTCATCCACAATTGTACCAGGGAACAATGCGTTTCCAGTTCATCCTGTTTTAGACCGTAGCTTGACACCGAGAGAGGCAGCAAGAATTCAGACATTCCCGGATTCGTATGTCTTTATGGGGAATCGTAGATCTCAATGCATTCAGGTTGGAAATGCAGTTCCTCCTTTAATGGCCGCCAAACTTGCAGATGCTGTCAGAAAATTTTTGGAGGGGGAAGAATACGAAGGAATGATACCAGAAAAATCGTTTTATATAGATTCGAAGAATAATCTAGCTGAGTTGGAAAATAAAAAGGTATCCAGAGCAACTCTCAAGTTTGCAGATTTGTTTTCTGGGGCAGGTGGATTTACCCGTGGACTTGAACAAGCAGGCTTAGAATGTGTTTTGGGAGCTGAATTTAATGATTATGCTGTTGAAGCTTATAGGAAAAACTTTAATCATGAATGTCTTCAAATCGATTTGTCTACAGAGGAGAATCAAAAAATTGTTGCTAATAAATTAAAAGAAGCAGGGGTTGATCTTGTCGTAGGAGGCCCACCTTGTCAAGGATTCTCTATTTTTGGTAAACGTAGATTTATTAATACAAAAGACTGGGATGTATCTCAGGATGATAGAAACAATCTTGTTTTTGCATTTGCCTATATTGTTATAAATTCTGAAGCGCCATGGTTCATTATGGAAAATGTTCCAGCTATTCTTTCTACAAGAAATGGAGAATATGTAAAAGCTGTAGAGGAATATTTTAATGAAAATGGTTATAAAACAGAATATCGGGTGATTAATTCTGCTGATTATGGTGCACCACAGTTGCGCCATCGTTTTATTTTGATTGGAACTAAAACGGATTTGGCTTTTCCTTGGCCAAAACCAAAGTATTATGACAAGCCTGAGTCATGGCAGTTACCATATAGAACTGTTGAAGAAGTTTTGACGGATTTAATTCCAACTGAAACTCAGAATAAATATATGAATCATCAACCACCAAAACATAATAATGTTGTTACTGAACGATTCTCATATATTGAAGAAGGTAGAAAGATGGATATTGAAGCACTTCCAGAACACTTGAGATTGGGTTCTAAGACAGGAAAGCCCATTTCGAACTTTAGTCATGTGTTCTATCGCCTTGATCGAAAGAGGCCAGCTCCAACAATTGTTCCTGGACATAATGCATTGCCAGTTCATCCAACCTTAAATAGAACTTTGACTGTTAGAGAAGCAGCAAGAATTCAAACATTTCCAGACGATTTTGAATTTGTTGGTCCAATTATTAATCAATGTTTGCAAGTTGGAAATGCATTTCCATGTATTGTGGGACAAACTTTCGGAGAACGATTACGAACTGTTGTTAACAAAGAGTGGGGGAGTGATACAACTACCTACTTGGCGAAAAAGTCTATGTTGGAGGGCTAATATTATGGCATCAATGGCACATCATCTGCTGGCGAAAGCCACAACAGATGCAATTTTAAATAATTTTAAAATGGGAGTTTGGACATATGGTTCTGCAGCACATGGTGCTAATTTTTTGAGAACAGGTACACCTGCCGACTTTCCATCTCCTGATGCTGCATTTTACGATGGTGTTAATAGAGAATTAGCATACTTTGAGTTTAAACCTGATACAGAAACCAAACGAGGAATACTTACTGGTGTAGGGCAGAGCATTGCTTATCTAGAAAAATGTAATCTATCTTATTTAATTGCGCCAAAAAGATTAGCTGGATATAATCTGGAGAATTATCTGACTAATTTGTACCAAAACCAATTATCAACAATTCCAATAGGTTTAATATTATATGATAATGCAGCACCATCCAATGTGTCATTGGTTCATAATGTCACAACATTAACTGGAGCAGCTGCATCCCCACGAACAGTTACTGTAGAACGATTTTGGGCCAAGCACCAAGATCTTCCAATTCCACTATTTCACTTAATTCTGCACTACTATTATTTAAAAAAAGTGAACTATATCACCGGAGACCCGTTTGAAGTACTCTATACTACAAAGTTGGTACCACCATCAGTGCTTACCACATTTGCTGCCGTTCCCGTTCAGGATGTAGCTGGTTGTAATATAATGACATTATCAGGGCGTAAAGAAATTAAACATTTTGAAAAGCGTATCAAAAACTATCTTCACATGCCAACAGCAAGTCAACCAGCAGAACTGTCTAAGATGCGTTTAACTATTAATCCTGCCACCAGCGGTGATACTAATTATAGTGCTACTAGAAAAAACTATCTATCATTCATTAAGCAGATGCAAATGATTGATTCTACGGGTGAATTAACAGAACGAGGACTTGCGTTGTATCACTTGGGATTGGTGAACGGTCCTAGCAGTAAAGTGTTTTATAATTATTTTATAAAGGAGTTGTTGACAACAGGTCATCATCTTGATCTTCTTCTTGATTATGATGAAACAAAGAGAGGAATGCCTGGCGCAACAATAGCTGCCGTTCTTAATGCGTTGGAAGCTAATTATGCTGCTCGAGGTTTCATTAAATCTAATCCAGGAAGAATAGCGGGTGCTACATCAACAGTTCCATTTTTGAAATACGAACAAATTCTTTGGAACAACATAGGATTATTAGACATTCATGATGTACAGTGGAGAAAAATTACAGAAGTTTGTTCTCTTCCAGAAATATATTAAATTATATTCAAGTCACAAGCGATCAACTGCAACTCATCAGTTGATTGCTTTTAAATTTCCTATTATTTAAGAAAAAGGAGAAGATGAAAGATAGGTCTATCGTTTACAATTGACTCTCATTGACATGTGTGCTTGGGTATCTCAAGAAAAAAACTAATATTATCATGAATTAATCTTTTACGATATACATGATTATAGAATGCCTTTAGTATTGCAATTTTTCTCTTCATTGCTTTGTCACCTATTTGAATGTAATTTTCATATTTTATTCGTATATCCATTAAATGAATTCAAATAGAAGAGTAGATAGATTTGAAAACTGGTTAATTGTAATTTCACATGCACTTTGAGAAGAGTTCAGTATGAAAGTTCTTGAAAGCCACATATTTACTGGCTTTTTTTTTATACACATTTTAATCCCGAACTTTTGCTTCAAAAATATTTGAAAAGAAAGTTCGGGTATATTTATAATTAATGTGAATATTAGGGGATGTCATAAATAATGAATAGAAAGCTAAGGAATATCGTTTCTTTTATTAAATGACAATTTTCACTTTATAAAGGAAATTACAATTCATGCCATATATATGCATTTCATTCCATAATTATTGATATAAAAAATTAAAGGAGTATAATTTTTCATATGAAATAAAAATTAAGGTTCAGAGAATTCGAAAGACTATAAAAAGCTATGGAGGTGAATTGTGTTATCAAATATTTTATGAATAGTATGTAGCCTAAAGAATGATTTTAGAAGGGCTGAATGTTTGAGTCACTTATTCGTTATTTATAATATCTAAAGGAGAATAAATATGAAAAGAGCAAAAATTTTAACAGCTATTATTTTAGCAGTATGTTTTTTAAGTTCTAATTTAACATTAGTGTATGCAAACGAATCAAATAATTATGTTATACAAGTTAATCAGTTGGCTTTAGACTCACCAAAAGATTTTCCAACCACGTCAAATTGGGTAAATAACAAAATTATTGATTTAGTTCCACTATATGATATGAATAATTCCTTATATGCTTATTGTGTTGATATTGTTAACAAAGATACTGGAAACTATGCATACATGATAATACTTACTATAACAGATACACCTCAGATACTTGAATTTCATCCTAATGCTAGCTCTCCATATATGAATATTAATGATAAAAAAGCTTATTATAATGGTTTAACAAAGTATTATACTGAAGATACCAATGATATGTTACAGGATTTAACAACTGGAGATAAAATTGATAAGAATGAGATTAGTATGATAACTTTTAACAATGAAAAATCTCGTTCTTCTTACAATTCGATCAGTGGGTATAACAATTTAACAGGAGTACCAGATTATCCATTTCAAAGAGGATGTGTACCTACAAGTTTAGGAATGATGATAAAATATAGATATGGTAATTCAGTTGATAGCCAAACTACTTTAATAGATAAATTAGCTGATAAGTGTGAAACGACTGGTGGAGGTACACATCATACTAAAGTTAAAAGTGGGGTAAATGATTATTTATATTCTAAAAATATTATTCCTCTTTTTTGTGGATGGATGTCTGAGAGTCTGTGGGGGAATCCTGATTATGGAGTAGCTTACAATTCATTGTATACATACCAAATTTATATTAATTCGGACATTCCTGTAATGGTTTCAATGCTTGGATCCTATGGAACATCACCTGCTTATCCTAATGGATTCCTAAATCATTCAGTCTGCGGAACGGGTTATTATGTGGGTTCAGCTGGGGAGTATATAATTGTACATACTACAGAACAAGAAGGTGATATTTTTGTAGCCTATTCAGAATACGCGTTAGGTGCGTTTGCATGGTTTACATTATATTAAATATTAATTATTTATTCATTGAATCAGCCCTGTATTTTTATAGAAAGGAGTATCAAATCTATGAATCAGCCGATTAAGCTCTATTCATGTATTATAATAATTGCTTGTATATTTTGCACTTCGTGCTCTGGCAAAAAGGCTTACAATTTACTAGAGCCTCAAAACATTAAGTTGGAGGCAAGTCAAGAACCAGTAAAACAACAGGTAGAGAAGGATTTAGATACTAACTCAGAAAGCACTACTGATATGATAGCTGACACTGAAGAGGCTGACTCGTCTATTAATATTTCCGACCAAAAAGAGGATATTAGTAATGATTTTTTGCGTAATTTTTATGATTTTACAGAGGAGACCTTAGTGCATGTGACTAAAGATCATGAAGGCGAAAATCTAATCTATGCCCCACTCAACTTGTACCTGTCCTTATCTATGCTTAATGAGTTATCTGAGGGAGAAGCAAAGGCTGAGATACAAGAGGCGTTAAATATCTCCGATGCTAAAGATAATGCATTGGAGTTGAATACTGCAATCTCCATTCTAGGGAAGAGACGATTACCCCCACCCCAACTCATTGGTAGACTTAATATAAATACTTCTTTGTGGTTAAGTGACGAATTTAACTATCAAGATGATTTATTAAATACGCTCCAAAGCTACTATGGGACTGAAATATATAAAGGCGATCTAAAGAATCGTGATTTTCAAGAATTAATGACAAAATGGGTGTATGAGAATACTAATTTTGCATTTCAACCTGACTATACGAAATCTCTTGATACAAGAGATCCACTTTCATTTATCTCCTTAAATACTTTGGATTTTTATAATGAGTGGTGGACACCATTTGAAGAAGAAGATACAAAAACAGAGACCTTTTTCTTGGGTGATCATAAGGAGATTAATTGTGATTTTATGAAGAAGGAGTATTCATTTTCTTCATTTATGGTTGGAGAAGATTACATATCAACAGCGTGTTACTTAAAAGAATCTGAATCAATGCTTTTTATACTTCCAAAGGAAGGCTTGTTAGTGGATGATTTCATAGAGAAAAGAGGTAATTTATCTGACATCATCGATGACTGGACGAATAATCAGGTTTCAATGGGTAAGGTCAAATTAAGTGTTCCTAAGTTTGCCTATGAGAATGAAATCAATTTGATACCAACAGTAGAAAGAATGGGAATTAAGAAAATATTTAAACAAAACTCAAACGCGTTTTCTATATTTACAGATGCAAACATATATGTATCCGATATTTTACAAGCATCGAAAATAGAAATTGACGAAAAAGGATGCACTGCATCCTCTTATACGGAGTTAGACTCAACTGGCGCAGGGGCTTCAAAGGATGAAATAGAAATAAATTTGAATCGGCCATTTATATATATTTTATATAAAGATAAAGTGCCATTTTTGGTAGGTATAGTTCGTAATCCTCTTGGATAAGTAAAAAATTATGTGTTTTCTTTTTTAAAGAAAAACTTATATATTTACTATAAAGGATTGTAAGATCGCAAGGGTTTTCAGTGGGATGATATGTGTTTTGGCAGTATAATCACACCTAAACTAGAGGAGAAACGAAAAATAGAAGAGTATGTATTTGTTTATAGTTACCCTAAATTGTTTGAAAGCCACATATTTACTGGCTTTCTTTTTTTATACACATTTTATACCCGAACTTTTGCTTCAAAAATATTTGAAAGAAAGTTCGGGTATATTGAAAATTAATGTGAATATTAGGGGATGTCATAAATAATAAATAGAAAGCTAAGGAATATCGTTTCTTTTATTAAATGACAATTTTCGCTTTATTAAGGAAATTTCAATTCATGCCATATTTATGCATTTCATTCCATAATTATTGATGTAGAAAAATTAAAGGAGTATAATTTTTCATATGAAATAAAAAATCAAGGTTTAAAGAGTTCGAAAGACTATAAAAAGCTATGGAGTTGAATTGATTATAAGTATTATTTTCGATATTATGGCAATACATTACTGTAAAACTTTGCCTGATAGGAATGAATAAAAACGTTAGGAGAGAACAACCATGAGAAAAAATGAATATAGGAAGAAAAACTGTATGTGGATTTTGTCTACAGTTCTATTTTGCGTTTTTTTAGCAGCTGGATGTGAAAAAAAGAGCAAAACAATTGCTCAGATTGCTTATGACAAACAAAACAAGAATTCTGTGATCTACCTTAAGGAAGAGGATGCAATGGTACCTTATCTTATCCTGACTTCGGATTATCAGGGGAATGTTCTGCTTGTAAGAAAGGATTTACTAACCAATACGATGCCATATAAAGAGAATGATAATGTAGGCTGGAGCACAGATGAGTTTGCATCTTATTATGAAGATAGCAGCATCGATCAGTTTTTAAATACTCAGTTTTTAGACTCATTAGGGGAAGATGTCAGGAAACAGATTGTAAATAGCACAATTGAAGTAACGGATAAAGAAAGTTACTTTGATGGAGTTCGTAAGACCCATACCATTTTCAGAGATGTGTTTTTATTATCCGCCGAGGAATTAGATTTAGATATAGAATATACAGCGGTAGCGGAAGGGACCCCTTTGAAGTATTTTAAGGGAGGTTATGATAAAAAAGCTGCTTATCTGCCAGATGGGTCAGAGTGTGCATACTGGACACGAACTCCGGATCTATGGGAGACATTTACCGTTCTTACCGTAGGAAATCATGGGTGTGGCAGTGGGGCAGCAGATATCCAAAGTGGTGTACGACCTGCCTTTTGTATGAATAAAAATACAGTTATTAAAAAGAGCAATGACATAATTGAGGGGCAAACAGTTTACATAATCGAGTAGGTAAATCTGTATTAAAAACATGCAATAGGAAAAACAGAGGAAGGAGTGTATAAATTTATTTAACGTTACCTGCATGTTTTTAATAAATATTATTAATAGGTAGATTATGTTTAAAAAATAACTGAGTTTAATATTAACCTTTGTATGTGTGTAGGGTGACATCAAATTTATCAGTCTATGCAAATTCGAATGAAGACAATTCACAGGAACAAACAATTGCAGTTGCTAAAGATAAGATGATGAATGAAACTACATCGGAAGAAAAAGAGATTTACATACCACAGAATGAACCAAAAGTATACATGCAAGAGGAAACGACTCAGCCAAAACAGAAATTTTATCGTTTGCTTTCAGAAGATAATGAGACTGTGTCTATACTTCAAAAACTGCTGAAGTATTGCGAAAATCAATTTTTGGTGTACAAGACGAAGTAATTGGGGATGTCGATATGAAAAACTCTGATGGAGATACATTACCTGATATCTACGAAACAGCTGGTATGATTGGACCTAATGGACATGTATACTATACCAATCCTCAATTACCAGATTCAGACGGTGATAATTTAAATGATGCAGAAGAGATGGGGGTTATTTGTAAATATGGAGAACAGCCTAAATTAAAGCAAATTGAACTAGATCTAAAAGGATTTGATTCAACAGTTTATGCAGAGTACTTCGATATTAAAAGTGATCCAACTGTTCCTGATACAGATGGAGATGGATTATGGGATGATGAGGACATAAAGCCACAGAATAAAAACGATAAAATGGAGTCATTTAGCATAGATGGTGAGTATTATGTTAATAAAAAAGTAATAAAAAATACATATTTCCACAGAAACAGGACATGAAAGTCTTAAATGAAACTGATAAGAAAATAATGATTTCTTTATAAACTGTGTATACTCACTACTATAAAAATCGTATTGAAAAATATGGAAATGATAGTGAGCCCTCAGTAAATGAATTATTAATTGAAAATTATCTAAATGAAATGAGAACAGCACCCGAATATAAAGGGAAATATGAATTTTCCGATGTAAATGGTGTATGCATAGGTGAAATAAATAAGATTCCAGACTATGCTAAAGTGTTTATTGATATATCTACATATAACCTATTAGATGCTGGTATCTATTCTGGAGCGATATTAGATGGGATCGGTACATTACTTGCATTTACTAAGGTGCTTGAGTTAGTAGCATTAGCAACACTAATGACGTTAGTAGGAGCTGGAGTTGATAATGAATTATCTGGAACGGATCCTGAATGGTTAGCATCTCTTTTAGTTGATAATAAATGGATGTGACTAGGCGTTGGTACGGTTCTGACCATTGTAGATTTTGTATCAGCAGATTCGTATGTTGGGGATTTTAAATTACGTATTTGTCTTCATAGAGGTTCAGATGGGCCTAGAAGTATAAGACAGAGTATTATAACAGTAACAGTAAATGATGGTTACTATCCTAATGTTCTTGAATATGCAGAATATGGTTATGCAAATGATAAGTACGCACCATATAATGGGAGGTGACAAAAATTAAACGTAGATGTGCATGGTGTGGAAGAAAAATAAAAATGAAATTTTTTGGTACAAGGTCAGGTCTTAAACGATGTTGTTTTTGCCAGGGACTAAATGGAACATATCATAATTGGATTGTTCTGTTACTGTATATGGTGATATTAATAATTATGATTATTTTATTAAGTATGAATTAGTTTATTTGAACGAAAAAATAATCCCCTTGAATTCGATATATATTATGTGTATCAGTAAGAATTCAAGGGGATTGAAATTGGCAAAATTATAACTCTAAAATAGGATAAATAACAAAAGATAGAAGAGTATGTATATATTTATTCTTATCAAAAATTGTCCCATCATTTAAGGCGAGCTACGCATGTAAGACATAAGTTGTATAAAATAGAATTTTTATGAAAAGTTGTGTTCCTAGTAAAATTATTATGATTATAAAGCACTACCATAATTGCGCTAAACTCAGGTTTAACGAAAAAATGGTAGTGCCAAAATCCACATTCTCATTATATCATCATTTAATGACATTTTCTTTAATATTGGCTTTTCTAAGCCTTTATCATAATTTTATGTACAATAATTTTTTTAAAAATCAGTTCATCCATGATTCATTTCACTTAGGTAATTCCATATATCTAAAATAACATTTATCATTCCTTAATTCAATCAACTATTTCTTTGTTTTGATTTACTTCAGATTCAATCATTGATACATTTACTTATTGCATAACATGATATTTCCAATACATAGTTCCTATCAATTTTAACGGTATTCAATTGTATATAAATGTTTACCTAAATCACGCTCAATCATTATCTACTCTAAAATCGATTATTTTCATACTCAATGTAAGATTCTAGTTTTGAACGAAAAATAAACGATTCTATCAATCATTGTTATCAATCTAAAATCGATGAATTGCTATTTAAATTATCGACCCATGAAACTTACTTTATACAGATAATAAAATTTCTTTTAGATTAGCTGCTTTAATATAATTTACTAGACCTATATCAACTTATTACTCTGATTCGTTTTTCAACGAAGCAGGCCCCATCATGTGCAGTCTGTGGTGTTATATAATTGATTGAACTATGAATCTTCTTTTTAATATATTGAGCTTCAATATATTAAAATTCTACTTTAGTAAGTCAAACATAAATTTACATACCACAATATTGTTAATTAATTAACATATATTTCATGTTTTTTATGCCTTTTTTCGTGTCTTTTATTTTCTGTAAAATTTATCATCCTGATTATATTTCATTGTCGTCATACATCCTAATCACTATTGAAAGCTTATCTCGATGATCTTGATGCTATACTGTTCTTTATCATTTTACCGATCAGATGGTTGGATTTCATCAAACGTTATTTCATATATCCATGATAATATTTTCGAAATTTATCCCAAGAGATATAAATTTTTTAAAGTACTCTCCTACTATTATTGCCTCATTCATACATAAATCTGTATATTATTTAACAATAGAACATATTATTTTATAAGTTGACATAGGGTGTCATATTTACACTGGTATAATAGAGCCATAACCAATGAAAGGAAGGAAAAATTAGTATGGAAGAAAGATATTGTCAGTGTTGTGGTATGCCTATGGGAGAAACCGACGAGTTATATGGTACGGAGAAAGATGGAACTAAGAGTAAAGATTATTGTAAGTATTGTTATGACAAAGGTGAGTTTTTAATGGATTGTACTATGGAGGAAATGGTAGAAATGTGTATTCAACCGATGGTTGATGCGAATCCTAACACGACTCCAGATAATGCTAGAACTATGATGATGGAATGGTTCCCAACTTTAAAACGATGGAATACTGCTAATTATATATTGGAAATATCGGTAAAATTGAACCGTCACAAAATTACATATTACGTTTTGTGACGGTTCATTTTTGCGTTTACATAGATTCTGTCTTTCATTACAATTGATTAACTATATGATATCTTAGCATTTATTTACATGTTCTGCCATATCATAATTGATTGTATACCTTTAATCCTATAGACAAATTGTCGAAAATTAGTATAATGAAATAAGGATGAATAAAAAAAATTTGGAGGATTCATAAATGAAGAACAAGTTAATGACTAAATTTCGTGATCCAATCATTATGTTCTCATATATGGCTATTTCAACATTTTCTGCATTTCTATTTTTTCGGGTTGTACCGAATAATTCTGCAAATATTACTTTGATATACATACTTGCTCTCTTTTTGACTGCTCGATATACTAACGGTTATTGGTATGGAATCATATTTTCCGTATATAGTGTAATCTGTGTGAACTACTTTTTTACCTATCCTTTTTTTAAACTTAACTTTACACTGACTGGCTATCCAATTACTTTTATTGTCATGTTAACGATTGCAGTAATAACGAGTACTACAACTACTCACCTAAAAAATCAAGCAAAGTTAATAGCCGAACGTGAAGATATCCTAAATAGAGCTGAAAAAGAAAAAATGCGTGCCAATTTGTTACGTGCAATTTCGCATGACTTAAGAACTCCACTTACTAGTATTATTGGTGAAACCGATGCTTACTTCGTAAAAGACATATCTTCTGCGGAAAAGGATACTCTTGTTCATAAAGTAAATGATGATGCCAATTGGTTACTTCATATGGTGGAAAATCTACTTCTAGTTACTAGAATTCAAGATCATGGTACTGCAAAAGTTAATAAATCAATGGAAGTTGTAGAAGAAATTGTATCTGAGGCCGTATATCGGTTTAAAAAACGTCAACCAGAGGCAGTCGTCAATGTGTCGATACCTCAAGATTATATTATGTTACCAATGGATCCTTTACTTATTGAACAAGTGATTGTCAATCTATTAGATAACGCCTTTGTTCATTCCGAGAGTAAACGTGAAATCGATTTATTAATTACTAAGGAATTGTCAACCGTATCTTTTCATGTTCGTGATTATGGAAAAGGAATTGCACCAGAGCTACTTACTACTATTTTTGATGGTACGAGTGCACGTGATGTGAATGTGTCAGATGCACATCGTGGTATGGGCATTGGTCTTTCTATATGTAAGACAATTATCGAAGCACACAATGGTACAATTATTGGTAAAAATCATGATGAGGGTGCTGAGTTTATATTTTCATTACCAAAGGAGAAATAATATGAGTAAATATAATATATTAGTTATTGAAGATGAACAACACATATTAGACTTTATGTGCAATATACTTAATTCTCATGACTATAAAACTAACCAAGCAAGGACAGGAAAAGAAGGAATCTCCCTTATCTCCTCTCAATGCCCTGATGTGATTCTTCTTGATCTTGGTTTACCTGATATTGATGGTCTTACTATTATTTCAGAGGTAAGAAGATGGTCTAGTAATCCAATTATCGTAGTTTCTGCTCGAACCAATGAGACAGAAAAGGTCCGTGCTCTTGACCTAGGAGCGGATGATTACATAACAAAGCCATTTGGAACAGCTGAACTACTTGCAAGAATCCGTACGTCCTTACGACATAGTAATAAATTAAACACGGATTCTCAACTATATTCAAGACCTTATCGTTGTGATGGACTCTTAATTGATTTTAGTCGTAGAATTGTACTTATGAATGACAAAGAAATTCACTTAACCCCGATTGAATATAAGATATTATCCTATTTGGCGAAATATTCAGGGAAAGTTGTTACTCATACTGCGCTGATGACACATATTTGGGGACCATACTCTGATACGGATAACAATAAGATATTACGTGTCAATATGGTTAATATTCGACGTAAATTAGAAATAAATCCAGCCGATCCTAAATATATATTCACGGAAGTTGGAGTTGGATACAGATTAAAAGAAGACGAACAAGTTTAATTGTTCGTCTTCTTTTATCGATATCCAGGTATCAAAAGTAGTTTTCTATACCTTTATTTGTCATTTTGCACATAAATAAAATTGGTAAAAGTGGGATGACCAACATGCGTGTTGCGTATAAATTATGTTGGTCATCCCATATTCTTAACATTTCCTTGTGCAAAATGACATCACATTTATACCGTACTAACACGTAACATATTGGTTGTTCCGGAGATGCCTAATGGAATACCAGAGGTAAGTACAACTAGATCTCCTTTTTGTACCAAACCTGTCTCAGCTGCTTTATCTAAAGCATGTTGAAATAATTCCATTACATCGGTTTTCTCATCAATTAAGACTGGAATTACGCCCCATGATAGACATAATTGTTGATAATATGTTTCATCCGTTGTACAAGCTATAATATCACAAGCAGGACGATACCTTGAAATCATTCGAGCAGAATTACCTGATTTCGTTACAGTGATAATTGCCTTTGTATTTAAATCCAAAGCGGTTGTACAAGTCGCATGTGAGATAGCATCTGTTACATTCGGATTCGCATTACGTTCCGTAGCAAAAAACCTCTTACGATAGTCGATATCGTCTTCTGTTCTTTCCGCTATCTTTACCATTGTTTGTAAGGATTCAATTGGATATGTTCCTGCTGCTGTCTCGCCAGATAGCATAATAGCGCTTGTTCCGTCATAAATTGCATTCGCTACATCTGTTGCTTCCGCTCTTGTTGGTCTTGGATTTTTCATCATAGAATCAAGCATTTGAGTTGCAGTAATAACTTTTTTTCCTGCACGATATACTTTTTTAATAATCATCTTTTGAAGAACTGGAACCTCTTCATATGGAATTTCAACACCCATATCACCACGGGCAATCATGACACCATCGACTAACTCAATAATATCGTCAATATTCTTAACGCCCTCGGCATTTTCAATCTTAGCAATAATCTCGATTGATTCCCCACCATTATCTCGTAGAAAATTCCTAAGCTGTATGACATCTTCTGCACAACGTACAAAAGAAGCTGCTATAAAATCAACTTTCTGCTCAATTCCAAAAAGAATGTCGTTCTTGTCACGAGTGCTTAGATAAGGGAGTGATAGATGAACTTCTGGGACATTAACCCCCTTATAATTGGATATAATACCATTGTTCAAAACTTTACAAACAATATCACAGTCTTCAATCGCTTCGACACGCAATTCAATAAGACCGTCATCTATTAATATATGGTTTCCAATGCTTACATCTTTGTATAGTTCTTGATTCGTTATTTGTACCTCATTCTCATTACCCGTGATATCACGTAAGGTAAGACGAAAATAGGAATCTTTTTTTAATTCTACTTTTCCATTTTCAAACGTCTTAATTCTTATTTCAGGGCCTTTTGTATCTAATAATATTGCTATTGGTTTCTCATATTTGCTACGAAGTAATTTTATATGATCCATTCTTCGTTTGTGATCTTCATAAGTGGAATGTGAAAAATTGCATCGTGCGACATTCATTCCCTCCCTTACTAATGCTTCTAACACACCTTCTTTGTCAGTCGCCGGACCTAAGGTACAGATAATTTTTGTCTTTCTCATGAGAAGTTCCTCTTTTCTTTATTTTATATAAATATTTTTAAACTGATTAAAATCATCCACAAACGGACCAGATATCGTAGACTTTACTTCATGTAAATATTCGTGTGTATTAAATGTAGATTCATTTACACGAAGTATACATACTGCTACATTGGAACAATGATCGGATAACCGTTCAACATTCGTAATTAAATCATTAAATACAAATCCAACTTCGATTGTGCACTCGCCTTTTCTAAGACGTGTGACATGTGCTTCTTTTAACTTATCACACAATATGTCGATTACTTGTTCCAATGGCTCAACTTTACTTGCTGCTTTAATATCATTATCGGTGTAAGCTAAAAACGTATATTGCACAATCTCACTTAAAGCTGCCGTCAGATTTTGTACTTCTAATTTTGCCTCTTTCGAAAAGCATAAATTTTTACTATTTAATTCGGCAGAAGTTTTTGCAATTACTAGTGAATGGTCTCCAATTCGTTCCAAATCGCCAATCATATGCAACATCTTTGATACTTCTTGACTATCTGTTTCTGACATACTAATGCCACCCAGCTTTACCAGGTAAGAACCAAGATTATCCTCATAGGTATCAATCTTTTCTTCAATCTCCCAAATCTCTTGCATCTTATCACTGTCATATTTTTGCAATAAATTAATTGAAATAGATACGGAAGACTTTACAAGTTCAACCATCTGTAACATACGGTTTTTACACTCTGCTACTGCAACAGAAGGAGTTGCTAAAATACGATCATCCAAAAAGATATTTTTCTTGTCTTCTTTATCTTTGATTGCAATATTCGCAATTTTTTCTAGTTGTTTTGTAAACGGTAATAATAATGTAGTTGTGATAAGATTAAATACGGTATGACAAACCGCAATTCCAAGTGGACTAATAGGGCTACTCATGAAGTCAAAGTGTAAGAATGCATTGAGTATATAAAAAGCTGATAAGCAAAAGATTGTTCCGACCACATTAAATGAAATATGTACAATCGCAACGCGTTTTGCATTTCGATTTACACCAATACTAGATAATAAAGCGGTTACACAAGTGCCAATGTTCTGACCCATTATGATTGCGATTGCCATCTCGAATGTAATATTTCCAGTTAGAGAAAGAGCTTGTAGGATACCAACCGAAGCTGCAGAGCTTTGAATGATACCAGTAAATACAGCACCAACTATTACACCTAAGATAGGATTTTTTAAAGCAACTAATATATCAGCAAACTCAGGCATATCTGCCAACGGGCTAACTGCTTCACCCATGATTGTCATTCCGAACATAAGGATTGAAAAACCAATCATGATTGTTCCGATATCTTTTTTCTTTCTTTTCTTTGATACCATTATAAATAAAATACCAATTATTGCAATCAGTGGTGAAAAACTCTCAGGTTTTAAAAGAGTAAGAAAGAAATTATCACCTTTGATACCAGCTAAACTTAATACCCATGCAGTTAATGTAGTACCTATATTGGAACCCATGATGATTCCGATTGTTTGCTGTAATTCCATAATTCCTGAATTAACAAAACCAACAAGCATTACTGTCATTGCCGATGAGGATTGAATTGCAATTGTTACACCAGCACCAAAAAGTAAACTCTTAAAGCGATTTGATGTTACCTTCTTCAATCCCTGTTCTAATTTTCCACCTGTTATCTTTTCAAGACTTGAGGACATTACACTCATACCATATAGAAAGAATGCAAGTCCTCCTAATAATGTAAATACTGAAAAAATATCCATAGTTGTTTCCTTTCAAATTTTGATTTAGATAAACTACGTTACATATTTTATACTATCATATTATTTTTTTATTTTGTGCTAAGATAATGCTAAGCTTAGATGACAAAATAATTGATTATGAACGAATAATCGAGTCATCACTACTTAACTACTTTCTTCGTCTTACCCGTCTTACCTTATATGTTGAAATTTTTATGAATATAACTTACGGTATTTGTTAATGCTTCTATTGTTTTTGTTTCTAATACTACTCTCGCATTCGCTTTATTCGCCATATCAAGGCGTTGTCTTAAATTGACTTCTCCATCTCCAAAGGCTAAATGGTTATGAGAAGAGTTTGCATCATGCGCATGCATATGAATCAGGCGACTGATATGCTTTTCATAGAAAGGTATATCCATATCCTTGACTACATGGCTATGACCGATATCAAGCGTCAAACCAAAGCATTTACTTTGAAGTAATACTTCAATTGCTTGCTTTTCATATTCTTCAAAACCATCTGTATTCTCAATGGCTATCATAATCTTTGAATCACCAATCATACTCTCACACATAGCTCGAAAGTTAATCATATTCTGCATATAAAACTCGTGATACTTCTTGTATAAAAAAACTCGCTCAGTTGGCAGCGTTATGTAAATTCCTTTTGCAAGATGCATATTGATAATTGGAGCATCAATCTGTCTTGCTAATTCTATCGTTGCTCTTACTATATCTAGATAAGCTTGTTTCACCTTTGGATTGAACTCACTAATATTTAGATTTTCATCAAGATGTATTGTATAATAAATTCCTGTTTCTTTATGTATCTGCTTTAATCTATTAGCATCTAACTGTTCTAGTTGGCATTGTGGAAAGTTCATATTCCATTCAATGAACTGTAAGCCAAGTTTATTGCATAGTTCAACACAATCTTCTTGTGAAGCATTCTCTAATAAAAACGGCATTCCAAAGTCCATGACCTTTTGACCTCCATCATTACTAATTTGCATTTCTTGGTATCTTTTCGATTTTTTTAGGTTAATCTCCTTTCTAGTAATTTATAACCCATAACTAATTTGTAAATTAATATCACTTTAACCTTTTTTATGTAATTTATATTTCACGAACATATTGTATCACACTTTTATGAAACTGGCTGTTATTTTTTAAAGTTTTTTGCAAATCTCATACCTTTTCTTCCTTTGCATTCCCTTGATTATATTTTCACATAAATAAGGTTTTGTCAATACCACAACATGCTATCTTCAACTTTTAACTGATTTATTCCCTCTCTTGACCTCGCTTGTTACAGAACAAAAGTGTGTTTCGCACACTCTTACGAGTAATACTTTACACAATATAAAAAAGACTTGTTACTCATACTAGGGTAACAAGTCTTTCACTTACATACTTTATGCCATGTACATAACTTCGTGAGAAGTTTGGGCTGTCGCACTAGCTGGATATTGTATGAAAGAATGAAGGGCGATGGTATTTTTCGGAGTGCCTTACAAGTCCCCACACGCACTTTGTGGGGCTTGTGAGCGTAGCGCGCCGAAGAAAAATACCATCACCCTTCATTTTTTATTCATACTGCCCTAAGTGCGACAGTCCCATATCAAATCTTATATAATTACTTCACTAAATCAGAACCCGCTTCAGTTAAAGCTGCCTTTACAGCATTCTTAATAGCTGTACTTGTAATGGTTGCACCAGAAACGGTATCAACGTCTAAGCTTTGACTTTCAAGAATTGCTCCTGCCACTTGAGGACCTGCAACGCCACCTAATTCAGGTGTTTCAGAATCAACATCAACGGCAATGCTAGCAATGGAACCATCTTTGTTTAATGCAACTGTTACAGAAACTTCACCACCAAAGCCTTGTTCTTTCGCTGTGTATTGTGTTAAACCTTCAACTGTTGTGTCTTCAACTGTTGTGTCTTCAACTGTTGTATCTTCAACGATTGTGTCTTCCACTTTTTTATCATCATCTTTGCCACATGCAGTTAATACAGTCATCGACATAGCAGCAATTAAAATATAACTTAAATTTTTTTTCTTAAATAATCTCACGGTGAAAATCTCCTTAATATAAGCTTTTGCCAAATGGCAAGTGCTCCTATTATATCAGACTAAGACTTCCTATGGAATACCCCAAATAATTCCATAAACTTAAGATTATAATTTCATGTACTACATCGATAGAATGATTTATAAACTTTGGCAATGTTCACAAAAATAAACAGTTCCACCCATGTATGCTTCCTTATGAATTGGGTATCCACACTTTGGACATGGCAATTCATAAGTTTTTTTACTCAAATAAGTCATGTATTGCCCAAAGTTACCAAATAAATCTTTTTCCGTATCACGTCCACCATGTTCTGTCATTTCTTTAAGAACACGGCGCACTTGATCATAGAGTCTATGAAAATCCTCTTCTGTCAAGGTATTCATCTTCTTTTTTGGATGCATTCCAGCTTGATATAAAATATCTTGTAATACTCCGTTGCCTAAACCTGGAATTCTCTGCTCTGTCGCCAAAAAAGCTTTTACTGAAAATTTTGTAAGCTTATCACTGTAAAGGGAACGAAAATACTCATATGTAAAGTCATCACTTAATGGATTCACTTTTCTACATGCACCAAGATAATATTCATTATCATACGTTCCATCGATAAATGCTGAAATCCCTCCATACATCTGAACAGAAACAGTCAATGCGCTATCATCCTCGAATTCCATATAAAGTTGATTTTTATTCGTAGCCTCATGATAATCTTTTAGATAGCGGATATTCGTTCCATCACTTAAAGCAAGTTTACAATCTTCAATCGTAATCTCCACAATTCCACCTCTTGCCAATGATTTACCAATTACTTTCCCTTCTAATAAACTAGAATAATCGTCAGGATTCCCTGCATACCATGTAAATTTGTGTGGTGATTGATTCGTTTTTACATAACGAATTGTTTTTCCTTGAATCGTTTCATTCAATTGCTTCGATAAGGTATTACTCTCCGGAATCTCAAGCATAATTAAACCAATTGCTCAAAAATTTACGATTTAATTGAGCAAACTCCTTTCTTTTTTTATGGAATATATTTCTATTCATCATTATATCACACTAAGAACATACGTTCCATATTTATTTTCCAAACATATTCTATCGTTATGGTGAGATAATATGTTATGTAGCATAATTATTGATTCACTTATAAAAGTCATAAAGGTAAAGGAGAATTCTATGAACAAGGAAAATAAATCGATTGCTTGTACTGTAAATAATTGCTCATACCACGCACAGGAAGTAGATTATTGTACTCTTGACAAGATTCAAGTAGGTACTCATGAATCCAATCCAACAAAAGTAGAATGTACCGATTGCGAATCTTTTAAATTAAAATCCGAATAAACTGTTCATAAGTAATAATTTGTTGTAGAATAAGACTATCGTGTCAGCGATAGTCTTATATTGCATTTAAGGGGAAAAAGATGACATTTCGTGAATTTGGAATTGATAATAATATAGTAAAGGCAGTGGAATTGCTCGGGTATCAGACCGCAACTTTAGTTCAAGAGCGAGTAGTACCAGAAGGCTTACAAGGAAATGATTTATGGGTTAAGTCACAGACAGGGAGTGGTAAGACTGCTGCCTTTGGTGCAGTTCTTTGTGAGCAGATTAAGTGGGACAAACGATATCCACAAGCTCTAATTTTAGTGCCTACAAGAGAACTTGCCCTTCAGGTTGCCCAAGAGGTAAAATACATTGGTCGATTCAAGCGGTTGAATGTAGTCCCGATTTTTGGCCGTGTATCCATTGAGAATCAAGAACTTTTATTAAAACAAAAAACACATATCGTAGTTGGTACTCCAGGTCGAGTACGTGACTTGATACAACGTGGAAGTCTTAAATTGGAGGAACTGCAAAGTGTTGTAATTGATGAAGCAGATGAGATGTTCTTTATTGGATTAAGACAACAAGTTGAGGATATTCTGACACTGCTGCCATCGAATCGTCAAACGATGCTATTTTCTGCTACGTTAAGTGAAGAAATTGAGAACATAACGAAGAAGTTTATGAAGCATCCAAAAGATATAACGATTGAACAAGAAACTCAAACAGCGATGGAAATTGAGCAATTTGCATATGAAGTAGAAGAATCCGATAAAGTTAATTTACTCATTCAAGTAACAAAATACGAAAATCCAAAAAGTTGCATTATTTTTGCTAATACTCAAACAAAAGTTGATACGATTGCACATAAATTAAAAGCTTATGGATATCCTTGTCAGGAATTACATGGTGGTTTAAATCAAAAAGATCGTATCAAAGTAATGGAACGCTTCAAACGTGGAGAGTTTCGTTATCTGATTGCAACGGATGTTGCTGCTCGAGGGATTGATATCGATTCGATCGATTTAATCATTAATTTTGACATTTCTCGTGGTGCAAAAAATTATGTTCATCGAATTGGTCGAAGCGGTCGTGCTGGTAAGTCTGGTAGAGCAATTACGTTCTTTACTTCACGCGAGCAACGTGCATTTCAAGATATTATGGAATATACAAAAGCTAATATTCAAATTCAATCAATTGAGAACCTTCAAATAACAAGTTCTATGGAACAGGAATTTAAACAATTAATTACAACTGTACCAGAGCGTAAAAAAGAGAAAGGTAAAGAGTTGAATCAGTCCATAACCAAACTATGTATTCGAGCTGGGAAGAAGGATAAGATTCGTACCTGTGAGATTGTTGCGACCATCTGTGGAATTGAAGGAATTGTAGCTGAAGATATTGGTATTATACAGATTCAGCCGTTGGTTACCACCGTTGAGATTCTAAATTATAAAGGTAGTCTTGTGTTTCAGGAGATACATTCTAGAACAATCAAAGGAAAAAAACGAAAAGTATATATCGCTAAATAAAATAAGTTAGCACAAATGTAGCGAAAGTCATGGTTGTGCTGTTAAATTAGTCTTTGAATTTAGGAAGGTGTATGAAAAAATATGAAGGATGGTATATTTTCTGGGGTGCAAAATTGACACAAGCACACAAAGTGTATGTGGACTTGTAAGGCACTCGAAAAATATACCATCCTGCTTTTCTAATACAAAGTTATATAATATGGCTCCTTATTTGTTTCATTAATCATCTTCCAGATGATTTGCATATTGGCGGTAGAGGTAGTTACCTTGTAAATCCTTGACGCCAGAATAATTACCATTCACCACATAAACATACAGCTCGTTTCCGATGATTAGCTCATTAATAATTTCATTTGATTCTCCTTGATAGAGATCCTTTCCATTAGAATCCATTACGAATTGATAATTTGTTCCTTCTTCATCACTGTAAAATCCAATATAATAATCCCCTGACTTTATCATATGAACGTATTTGTCAAACGATCGAATTCCCCGGAAATTCGAATGAATTCTCTGTTCGGTTGTACCTTCCTTTTGTATTTGATATTGCGTAAGCTCTGGAATTGTAAAGCCTTCTGTACAAAAGAATTCCTGTAAATAATCTTTCGATTTTACATCATAAGTCAAGTCGATATCTTTACAATATACCGTAAACTCACCTTTCTTACAATCAATAAAAGCATCATTGTTCTTTGGCATTATCTCACCACGTTCATTAAGTGCTTTCCCATCGTAAGTGAATATTTGTTCTGTATGAGTATCCATATCATAGATTCCGTACAAATTACAGTAGAAAGAACAAGTGTAACTATTGAACTCATTTTCTAGATCTTGTAATACTACTCCATCATCTCTTGCTACAACGAAACATCCATTAATGTTACCTGCTGCGTAAAGATGACCATCTGTGGCAACAATACTACTAGTAATCCATAATTCTGGAATCTCATCTTGTGAAAAGTATTTTGATAAGAAAACTTCACTAGTTATCTCATTTCCATCTTTATCAAAGATAATCTTATAGTTATCGTTTACATTTACCCATAAATAATTCGTATCATAATTCATCCAATTACTAGACTCGCTAAGATACACCTTATCATAGGAAAGATCTTTCTTACAAAGCTCCTTTCCATGTTGGTCATAAAAAGTAAGTGTTTTATCATTTAAATGAACTACATGATTTTGTACAACCTCCATATTATTGATAGAACTACAATTATCAATTTTCTTTATAAAATTACCATTCGTATCAAAGATTGTTAATGATTCTGTCTGGTTATCAAAATCAAAACTATGACAAACGTAATAGCCCCCATCAGTTCTTTCAATATAATTGTAAGTATCATCTGAAATATAATCTCGTTTTTCTAGGGAATATAATTCATAACACATATCCATTCCATCTTGATTTTTTTTGTAGCTTTCCAATTGCAAGATATCATCGGAATCACATAACAAATTCTTATCTTTCGTTATATATTTTCCTGGGAAAGTCATAACGATATTAAAATTACGATCAAGTAAAGAATCTCCAAGGTAAGTACCTTCCGAACCAATGTTATGCAATACCATATATTGATCTTCCCCAATATTCATGGCACCATTAATTTCTAAACCATACTTTGGGGAAGTTGTTTCTGTATTAGTTAAAACATCAACCACAGGAACATATCCTGTTTTTACTAGAATTTCTTGGGCTTCTACACTTGTCATCCAGTCATATATCTTTCTTGTATTGGAATTCTTATCTTCGTCTTTACGAATTACGACATAAAAATCATTAACATAAGGATACTCACCTTTTTGTATTGTTTCATTGTTTGGCATCACACCATCGATTGCAACAAATTTCAATCCAGGTTTCGAATACATATAATTCGCATAAAAGAAAACAGAATAACCTAATGCGTTACTTTCGTTATTATATGCTGCTAAAGTATCAATCAAGTCTCCCATCTCTGATGGGCGTTGTACATTGGGACCATTCATAATGTCCTCTACACTAACTGCTAATTTTTCCATCAATGTCTGGCTTCCAGATGTAGCTGGGCGCTGAAATGGAAGAATCGCTATATCTTTGCCACCAACTTGGGACCAATTCGTTGTAACACCTGTATAGATATCGTGAATTTGTTTCTTCGTTAATGAATTTACTGGATTCGATTCATTCTCAATAAATACGAGTGCATCTCTTCCAAGAGGTTTAAATACCAATTCCGCATGTTGTTGTTCCATCTCTTCTAATATTGTTTGAGATGGTTCATAGACAAATAAAAGGTCTACCTCATGGTTCATTAACCTACGATATGATTCGGAAGTCTTATAAAAAATAAGATTTTGTTTCGCTTCTTCTTCACTTGCTCCTGTTAAAAAGCTATAAATTGCTTCTCCTAGTGGTATATTGGCTGTGGAACCATCTAGTCTAGGAAAATCCTCTTTACTCATATATGGAATCTGCATATTTTGAGGAATTGTGACTGGTTGAACTTGAAAGGTATAATTCTGCTTGCCTACAATCACAGGAGTAGGGATTGGAGTCACTGTTAAAATTGCTGATTCAGGTTCTTTCGTTGGTATGCTTTGTGTAGGATTCGTCGTCAGTGTTGAATCTACTTTCACTTTTACCTCTTTTTTCTTGCATCCACTTGTAACCATTATTAGTATACATAATATTATTATAGAAACTCTCCTCATTCTAATCCCCCTCCGAATTATAATTTCATTATGATAATTCAACATGATAATTCATCATAATAAATCAACATAATGATTCAACATAATAATTCATCATAATAATCAATCAAAATAAAGTTTTCATAATTGGAGTATACTCTTAGCCGTTACTTTTTACCATTGATTTCCGATGACAATTTATTTACATTTTCCTAACATAAATTGTGACTTTATAACAATTTGTTAACATATAATGCCATACCTTTTTCATTAGCGATTGTTTCATTTTCTATTAATTCAAATCCTTGCTCTTCATAAATAGCTCTTAGTTTTGTGCTATTTATGTTACAATCAAGTCGAAGTGCCTTGATCTTACGCTCACTTGCCTTTTGTTTTGCAAAGTCAACCAGACTTTTTGAGTATCCTTTCCCAGCAAATTGACGTTTCACTGCTAATTTATGTAGGTACAACGAATCGCCTTTCGGTATTTGAGGCCAATAGATAAAATCAATACCACCGGCTTAGCCGGTGGTTTGCTCTGCCCCTATAAGGGGCTTTTACCTGCTTGCGCCCGAAAGGCGCCTGAAGGATTTGCCAACCGCACTTCTTTCTCAGGCTAGCCCTAAAGGGCT